>NZ_BACP01000057.1 GCF_000260415.1 Liquorilactobacillus mali KCTC 3596 = DSM 20444 | reverse complement strand
TAAATGTTTGCTCTTGTACTAAATAAGAGACCCTACACATTTGATTTGTCGAAACTTTGTTCAGTTTTCAAAGGTCTACTTAATTGCTTAACGCAACTATTCAATAATACCATTGTCGTTTACTAAAGTCAATAACTTTTTTTGAATAAAAATTCCTAAGAACTAATAAATATTCAAATATTTGTTTCAACTAATTATTCATATCTCTTAACGACAACAAATATAATACCAAGTATTACGTTACGCGTCAAGCAATTTTTTCTATTTATTCCAAATACTCTTAAATTACATTTACATACTCTGAAAATATGACTGTATCTAGAATACTTATTAATTTCAAATTATTGAATACTATGCATGATTTCACTTGATCCTTATCAAATTGAGACAAAAAATACACAAAAATAAAATTCCTAGTTAATATAGTAAACCCAATGCATTTACTTAAATTTGTGGGACGAAAAGAGACCGTGCCAAATTAATTGACACGGTCCCTGCTATATAAATAATCTATTCTATTTCAGCTCAGGTGCATCTGTCTTAAACAGATTTACAGTTGAACCGCCATACTTCTCAATCAGGCTAGTTCCCTTCTTTTGAGCAGCCTTTAACTTTTTCATTCCATCTGTATATTTGTAGCTATAATCGCTTTTATTCACTTTCTTAAATCCAGAAGGTGTGTAGAATCTTAAAAGATCCCCAGTAACAATCTTATCTGATAATGATAAGACTTTATCTGTATGAGATTGCATAGAATCAACCTGTGCCTTTTGCTCAGCAGTTAGATTCTTAACTAAGTTGCCACTGCTATCGTACACTTTACTCCCAATTTTAGAATATGTTGGTGAAACATAGTCCCCATCTCTAAATGCTACTGTTTGGTTTCTATTTTCTGAAAGTAAATCATTACCTAACTGAATCATATTAGAAGAGTCTATTCCCAACAAGTCCTCCAAGGTTGGCATTACATCAATTTCACCACCATAAGTGTGATTAATGCCACCCTTCAATCCATTCATATGAATCATAAACGGTACTTTTTGGAACATGGCTAAATCATAACTTGAAACCGATTTCTTTCCTAATAACTGTGCGATTGCCTTCTTATGATTATTTGAGATACCATAATGATCACCATAAACAACAATCATTGAGTTGTTATACAGGCCAGACTTCTTTAGATAAGATATAAACTCACCAAAGGCTTGATCCAGATAATGTGCTGTCTGCACGTAGCCATCAACAGTCTTATCACCTGTTGTAGTCTTTGCAATGGTTTGATTTTGCTTATCCAATTCATAAGGATAATGATTTGTAACAGTAATCAATTTTGCATAAAATGGTTGTGGCAACTGTTGGATATACTTAGTTGCTTGTTTCAAAAAGATCTTATCCTTCAGCCCATATCCCACGCTATAATCTGTTTTTTGCTTGTAGTAATCATCATCAAAGAAATATTGATAGCCCCAAGACTTATAGGTATTGTCTCTATTCCAGAAACTCCCTACGTCTCCATGAAAAGCTGCTGTCGTGTAACCCTTTTGGTCCAAAATAGCAGGCAATGCTTGGAAAGTATTCGAAGTACCATACTGTGTCATTACCGAACCAGATGGTAAACCAAAAAGCGAATTTTCCAACATTGTTTCGGCATCCGAAGTTTTCCCTTGTCCCACTTGGTTGAAGAAGTTATCAAAAGACAACGTATTGCTATCAGAGTAAAATTTATTAATATTTGGTGTAACTTCTTTTCCATCAACCTTATAGTTAATCAAAAATTGTTGAAAACTTTCTAGGTGGAAAATAAAGACATTCTTCCCCTTTGCCTTACCGTAATATGAAATATTGGAAGAGACACGATTTTTTTTCAAGTAAGAAAGTACCGACTTCAAATCATTACTGCTAGCATTCGCCCTAGTTGAACTCTCCTTATATGTTTCATAAACATTATATCCAGCATAAAAGTTTAATCCCAAATATTTCACTATATAGTTATTATCAAATGTTCTTGTTAACAACTGTGGCCTATCTTTCTCCGACACACTTAAATTAATTGCAAATAAAACCACCGACAAGGCAGTGATCGCCCCTGCCAACTTGAAATTTGTTCTCTTCTTATCAACCTTGATAATCTTAAAAATCAAAAGAAGGCCCAAAACTACAACATCTAAAAATACTAAGAAATCACTTGGTTGTATAATTTCCATAATACTAAGACCCAAGTTGTTCGAAACTGAACCCGATGATTTAATTATTCCTACAGATAGGAAGTCCGAAAACTCACGATAATAGAGAATATTGGCAAATAACAGAAGTGATGCCAATAAATCAATTATCATCATAATCCAATAAGACTTTTTCCCTCTAAAATATAATGCAATCCCCAAAAGTAACAATCCAAACGGAAGTGGATTCAACATTAAGATTGCCTCCTGAACCCCACCAGTAACACCTAAATTGAACTTCGTCTGGTAAGTCCAATAAGTTTTAATCCAGAAACAAACCATCAATAAAACAAAAAACCATTTTTGGTGTTCAGGACATTCCTAATCTTGTTTAAGACCGACCCCATTAAACTGCCTCCATCTTCAAAATATCATTTAAACCAATTATATTCCAATTTGTTCACACAACAAAAAAATAAAACTCATCTTCAATTTTTTTTAATAATTAGTCATTCAACAAATCGTAAATCTCCATTGCTGCCAAATCAATATTATCAAATTCAAACTGTTGTTTATCAGGCAATTCCTCGAGAGTAAATGTATCTGTTTCCTTATCATAGCTGATAACTCCACGTTCACGGCCATCTTTCTCAAAGCGTCTACTTTGAACCTCATCACTTTGTTCCTTGACCATTGCATCTAAACGCGAAATTATTGCTGCTAATTGCGAAATCTCCATTATAAAAAACTCCTTCTTTCCAGATTGAAAAACAATCCTCTAAGTAAACATAATAGCTTTATTCTACCAAATAAAAATTAAACATACACGAAATATATCACTTTTATCACCCAAATAACATTAAAAAAAGGTTTAAAAAACGTATTCTAATCCTAAAATAAATAAGAAAATTAATAATTTGTCCTTTTTAGGTGATTTACACCCAACAAGAACAAGGTCAAAAAAATAGAAGTAACATCAATAAGAATATAAACACTCTCATCAATGACACTCCATTTTTGATACATGCATCCTATTTCGAAAAGTTTAGTATCTTGAAGCAATAAAATTCGCTACCAAATAATTTGTCTAACAAAAATTCAGTAACTACTTCTCTCTATCCTTTGGCGGAATAATCAACGCAATCATTCCAAGAAGCATCCCAAAATAATACGTCACAAAGCGCCATAAAATCATTGCCAGCACCAATTTACTGGAATTGGCAATAAAAGTTGAGAAAATCATTGAGAAACTATACTCTGCGCCGCCAGAGCCACCTGGGATTGGGAACAATGAAATGACCATTACAATAAGGATGTGCAAAGTAATGACCAATAATAGTTGGGCATGCGAAACATGCAAAGCTAATAAAATAAAATAAGGTATCACATAGTAAAAAGATAACTGAACAAGAGTCAAAAAACTTATTTTCAGTAATAATTTCCAGTTGCCTTTTAAACGTATACTTTCCTCGTAAAAATTATCAATTTTTTCATCAATAGCTTTTTCCCACTTCATATAGCGCTCAGAATTAGAAAACCACTTTACCGGCTTAAATATTAGCTTAACCAATTTCTTGGTAAAATCATACCAGTACATTACTAATAGTAGTGCTAGTATAACTGCCAGATGTACTACAAATCCAAAGATAAACAAAATAGAAAGAGCGTGCATCTTGTCAGCTATCAAATGAAAGCCAATAAACAAAGCAAATATGAAATTTATGACGATCATAGATTGGTACACTACAAATTTCATCAAAAGAACTGAAGTTGCTCTTCCTGCATCAACACCGGATTGTAAAAGTGCGAACAACTGAGCAGGTTGTCCCCCTGAAGAAAAAGGTGTGATTCCATTAAAAAGCTGTTCAATCAAAGGTATTCTAATGGTATCACGCCAACTAAATTTCGATCCTTCACGATGTAAAAGTATCCTAACAACAACTGCTTCAAGCAATAATGACAATCCCATACATGCAAAAGCTACTAACAGCCATCCCCATTTAAGAGAAGATACATCACGCATTAGTGAACTAAAAGAGATATCTCGTAAGGAGAATCCTAAAATAACGCTCCCCAAGATAAGCATCAACAGTAAAACAATCTTATTTTTTCTTGTCATCCCTACACCATCTCAGTCTGTTGATAGTAAAAATCGTACCATATTTTAGCTAGATTATCCTCTGAATAATAATTTGAGGCATCCAACGATTTTTTTACCCATCTCATCAATTAATTCAGGTGTATTCACCAAATTTCTTAAGATCGTTTCAAATTCCGCAACATTCTTGCCGTCTAAATAATATCCCTTTAGGATTGCCTCATACAATTCAAGTGAACGCAATACAACAGGTGTTCCTGTACTGAAAGCCTCCAATATGCTCATCGGAAAAAGCTCATTATACGATGGTAATAAGAAAACGTCTGCCGCATTATAATAATCATTCATCTGCGCACGATCAACTATCCCTGAAAAAATAAGATTAGCAGGGGGATTATCAACAACTTCCTTGAGCTCATCATAACCATCTGTTATTTTGCCGAAAGAAAAACCTCCGACCCAAACAAACTGAAATTCTGGTAACTTCTTAGCAAGTTCAATAAAATCGGGGACACCTTTGCGTTCCTGAACTTGTCCAACTCCGAGGACAACGAATTTATTGCGAACAATTCCAAGTTCTTCTCTAATTTTTTCTTTTTCGTCGGTGCTTTTTTGGAAAAAGTCATCACGCGATACAAAATTAGGAATATACGTTATTTTATCCTTTGCGATTCCATATTTTTCAAGTTCTTTTATAAAGATGGGGTTAACAACAACTAGTTGATCCATTCTGCGGTAAAATGCAATCACATAATGATAAACGATTTTTTTAATAATCCAAGGTAACTTTAAGCTGCCTTCTAGTGTTTCGGGTAAGAAATGGACATATCCGATCTTTCGACCTCTTCCTGGGAAAAAAGTCGATAAAAAGAAGAGCGGATCAATCGTATGATAATGACTGATATCAGACCTACTAAATTTGTTAATCGATATTTCTATCTTTCCTGATAACTTTTTGCGCAACAACCCAATCAGTTCTGTATACGCACTACCAACGCCTTGTCCCTTTACTTTCGTGGCAGAAGAAAACATCTGAATCTTCAACATCTTAAAACTCCCTTAATCAGCCCGTTTCGCCAGAATGACTAGTTTCACTTTCTTTGCCATACAATGCTTTACAATCAGCGTAGAACTGTAAAATTCTCTCACCAAAATTATCTGCAGAAATAGAAGCTAATTTGGACCCTAGTTTATCTTGATTAATTTGTTCTTTACACTTGTCTAAGTAAAAAATAATTTTATCAACAAGTTCTTCTTTATTGCTAAAAGTTCCTCCAAAATCCTTATCACTTAACAGCTCATCTGTATATGGACTATGTGTCGCCACAACGCGTAATCCAGAAGCCATTGCTTCAATATAAGTTAAACCTTGAGACTCAGAAATAGAAGTCGACACAAACAAATCCGCCATATGGTAATAGTTAGCAACTACTTCATTATCCACCTCGCCAGCAAAAACAACAGCCGATTCCAATTTCAAATCATTAACTTGCTGTTTTAGAGACTCCATGGCTGGGCCATCCCCTACGATCAATAGCTTTGCATCTGGTATCTTTTTTAATACTTCAGGCAAAATATTTATTAACCTATCAATATTTTTTTCATAAGCTAGCCTACTTAATGTCAACAATACTGGTGTATCGTCTTTAAAATTATATTTCTCACGTAAATTTAAATCTGCTGTGACGTCACCAAACTTATTAATATCAACACCTGTTGGAATAACTGTTACTGGTGCCTTAATTCCATACCTGTCCAAAGTATCCAAGACTCTTTCACTCGGAGCAACTATCCCTGTCATATGATAACAAAATGTGCGTGACATTTGCTTCACATGATATGGCTTCAGTAATTTGCCCTTAGCAACATAATGCAGATAGTCTTCATACATTGTGTGATAAGTGTGTATACATGGAATCTTTAGATTTTTGGCAACAAACTTACCAATCCACCCCATTGAAAACTCCGTCTGTGTATGAACAATATCCAGCTCTAAATCTCTCGCAACCTGATAGGCCCTAAAAAGACCCCTTACTGCAATTCGCCGATCAGTAAATGAAATAAAAGGTATGCTGCTAAATCTGAAGATATTTCTTTCATATTGATTAGGTTCGACATTCGGATCAGTCGTTGTAAAAATATACACATTGTGCCCATGTTGTTCCAACTGTTCACGTAATGTTTTAACAGAGGTAGCTACGCCACTGACTTGCGGAAAATAAGTATCCGTAAAAATCCCAATATTCACGAGCATCCCCCCTTAATGATTAATAGTCAATATTAATTATATTGGTTCAAACAACTTAATGCAATGATTCATCAATTTTTCATTAAAAATCATTTTTAATCTTAACAATTTTTTTACTTAATCTTCAAATTCAAAATAAAAAAACCGAACTTCAAAAGAAATCCGGCTAAAAGTACTATATATTAATCAGTAAACTCCTTAACTAAAGAAATAACTTCTTCAGTCGTTTCGCATTCACTGACCGCTTTTTCAGCTAACTTTTTCATTTTATCTGTATCTAACTTTTTCATCAAACTACGTGTCTTAAGAATTGAGGTCGCACTCATTGAAAATTCGTCGAGTCCAAGGCCTGCCAAGATAGGCACAGCAATCTGATCACCAGCCATCTCACCGCACATGCCAGTCCATTTACCTTCCGCATGGGAAGAATCAATAATATTCTTAATAAGACGTAAAATTGAAGGATTGTAAGGCTGGTACAAATAAGAAACACGTTCATTTCCACGATCAGCAGCCATAGTGTATTGAATCAAATCATTTGTTCCAATACTAAAGAAATCAGAATACTTAGCTAATTTATCAGCAATCATCGCTGCTGCAGGAATTTCCATCATCATACCGACTTCAATGTCATCTGAAACAGGTTTTCCTGCCTTAACAAATTTAGCTTTTTCTTCTTCAAAGATAGCCTTAGCATCTTTAAATTCTTTTACAGTAGCAATCATTGGGAACATAATTGCTAAGCGCCCATAATTAGATGCACGCAACAAAGCTCTCAACTGTGTCCTGAAAATATCTTGCTTATCCAAACTAATACGGATAGCACGATACCCTAAGAATGGATTCATCTCTTCTGGTAATGGCAAATATGGTAACTCCTTGTCACCACCAATATCCATTGTACGAACAACAACTTGCTTACCATTCATACCTTCAACAGCCTGTTTATATGCTTCGAACTGATCATCTTCGCTAGGAAGCTCACTTGCGTCCATATACAAAAATTCTGAACGGAATAACCCAACTGCTTCTGCACCGTTATCATTTGCGCCAGCAACATCTTTAGGTGTCCCGATGTTAGCGCCCAAAATAAATTGCTTACCATTTGCTGTAACGGTCTTAGCATCTTTCAGTTCTTCCCATTCGGCCTTTTTCTTAGCAAAATCGGAAGCTTTGCCTTCATACTTCTTTAACTCTTCAGCAGAAGGTTCAATAATTGCTTCGCCTTCAATACCATCAATGATGACAGTTTGCCCTTCCTTAATTGTACTAGTAGCGTTACCTGAACCAACAATAGCAGGAATTTCAAGAGTCCTTGACATAATCGCTGAATGTGAAGTACGTCCACCTATATCAGTGATAAACCCCTTCACAAAATTTCTATCTAATTGTGCTGTATCAGACGGAGTCAAATCATGTGCCACAATCACTACTTCTTCATTAATCAAAGCAGGGTTAGGCAAATTAACACCTAATAAATGACTTAAAACACGTTTAGCAACGTCTCGGATATCGCCCGCACGTTCTTGCATATAAGCATTATCTGTCATACCTTCAAACATAGCGATAAACATATCTGTTACGTCTTTTAAAGCCTTTTCGGCATTAACTTTATCATTTACAATCTTATCCTTGATATTTCCAAGCAGCTCAGGATCTGATAAAATTGTTAAATGTGCCTCGAAAACTTCTGCTTCATCTGCACCTAAATTGGCAGCAGCCTTCTCTTTAATAATCTTAAGATCAGCTTTCGCAGCTTCAACCGCATCGTCCAACCGCTTAGTCTCAGCTTCTGTATCTTCAACAGAACTTTCGGAAAACGATAAATCTGGTTGAACGAGCATATACGCTTTTGCTGCAGCAATACCATCACTTGCAGCAATACCCTTCAACATTTCAGACATTATTCTGCAAGTCCTTCCTTTGTCATTGCATCTGCAATTGCTGCAAGTGCATCTGCTTCATCTGCACCATCAGCATTGATTGTAACATCAGCATTTTGACCAACTCCGAGTGACATAACACCCATAATTGATTTCAAGTTAACAGATTTTTCTTTGTAAGTTAAAGTAATATCTGAGTTAAACTTGCTTGCTGCTTGTACCAAAAGTGTAGCTGGGCGAGCGTGAATACCTGTTTCTGCAATAATGTGAAATTCTTTCTTTTCCATGTCTAGTCGGACTCCTTTACGTTATAAATAAAGTATTTTAAGAACTCATCTGAAAATGAAAACATTTCAAGAACACGTTTTCATTATATAGTGACAGAATCGCTCCTACTAAAAATAAATGTTAGCATGAATCAAATTACAATACAAGTTTTACAATAAAAGTTTTTTTGACTTTTTGCAGATATCCATCTGTTTTGATTATCTTTCAAAATGATATGTAATCTCACCTTTATGTCCTGCAATTCCAACTACTCTTTTTCGTTGTGGGAAGTTCATAAAAGCTTCATGAAAATCCATAAAATCATCAGCTGATATTTTGATTTCTTCAAGTTCACCATCAGCCAATTTTTGCAATTTATCCGTAAATTCTTCTGTCATGCTGTCACCCCTTTTGTGCACGATCATATGATACATAATTACTTTAAAAAAAACAAACATATAGAGACTTAATCCTTGAATTATCAATAATAAATTAGTATACTATTTTCAAAGGTCAAAGATAGTCAAATATTTTTTGACTTATTAATGAGAAAGGTAGTGAGTTCTTAATGCTATGTCAAAATTGTAAAAAAAATCCAGCAACAATTCATCTTTCTACAAACCTTAATGGTCAGCAAGCGTCAATTGACCTTTGTCAAAACTGCTACCGTGCCTTAAAGGAACAATCTCAAAGAAGTGGTGAAACAAACGGTTTCCAAGATCCTTTTGGTTTTGGGAGTCTTAATGATATTTTCCGGTCACTCGGAGATGGTTCAACTCCTACTCAACAGGCTCAACAAGGAACGCCACAATCCGCTCAATTCGCTGGTAATGGCGGAGGAAGACGTGGTAATAGTGGAATCCTAGCCCAGTTTGGCTTGGATTTAACGAATGAGGCTAAAAACAACAAGATTGATCCCGTGATCGGGCGTGATAACGAAATCTCGCGTGTGATCGAGATCTTAAACAGAAGAACTAAAAATAATCCCGTATTAATTGGTGAAGCCGGTGTTGGTAAAACTGCTGTCGTTGAGGGATTAGCACAAAAGATTGTTGATGGTGATGTTCCGCAAAAACTGTTAAATAAACGAGTTATTCGTTTGGACGTTGTCTCTTTAGTTCAAGGGACAGGTGTTCGTGGTCAATTCGAACAGCGGATGCAGCAATTGATGAATGAATTGAAACAAAATCAAAATGTTATTCTCTTCATCGATGAAATTCATGAAATTGTTGGTGCCGGCAATGCTGAAGGCGGTATAGACGCTGGTAACGTGTTAAAGCCTGCCCTAGCCCGTGGAGAACTTCAATTAGTAGGTGCAACTACACTAAATGAGTATCGCACTATTGAAAAGGATGCTGCACTTGCTCGTAGACTCCAACCTGTGCAAGTCGATGAACCTTCTATTGGCGAGACAATCAAAATACTTGAAGGTATCCAGGCTAAGTATGAAGCATATCATCACGTTCGCTATACACCTGAAGCTATAAATGCAGCTGTTACACTGTCAGATCGATATATTCAGGACCGCTTTCTACCTGACAAGGCAATTGATTTGCTTGATGAATCAGGCTCACGCAAAAATTTGACGATTCAAGATGTTGACCCTAATGTCATTGAACAGAAAATCAAAAATGCGCAAGAACAAAAGCAAATTGCCCTAAATGCAGAGGATTACGAAAAAGCTGCTTATTATCGTGACCAGTTAAACAAATTAAGTTCAATGAAAGAAACAAAAGTTGATTCTGAAAATTCTCCGATAATCACTGGAAAAGATATGGAAAAAATTATTGAAGAAAAGACAAATATTCCGGTAGGGGAATTACAGGAAAAGGAGCAAACACAGTTGAAAAACTTAGCAGCTTCCTTAGACTCCCATATAATTGGGCAAAAAGATGCTGTTAATAAGGTTACTCGCGCAATTAGACGTAATCGTGTTGGTTTTAATAAATCAGGACGTCCAATCGGTTCCTTCTTGTTCGTAGGACCTACAGGTGTTGGAAAGACAGAAACAGCAAAGCAATTGGCAAAAGAACTCTTTGGGACTTCAGATTCAATGATTCGCTTTGATATGAGCGAGTACATGGAAAAGCATTCAATCTCAAAACTGATTGGATCGCCTCCGGGATATGTTGGTTATGAAGAAGCCGGGCAGTTAACCGAACAAGTTCGCCGTCACCCATACAGTTTATTACTGCTTGATGAAGTTGAGAAGGCGCACCCAGATGTAATGCATATGTTCTTGCAAATACTTGATGATGGACGTCTAACCGATTCACAAGGCAGAACTGTCAGCTTTAAGGACACCATTATTATCATGACATCAAATGCAGGAAGCGGGGATTCCGTTGCAAGTGTCGGATTTGGAGCCGCTGCTGCAGGGAATACTCATTCTGTTTTGGATAAACTTACTAAGTACTTCAAACCAGAATTTCTAAACCGATTTGATGATATTGTTGAATTTAATGCGCTTAACAAAAAAGATTTAGTTTCAATCGTATCGCTTATGCTAAATGATGTTAATTTGATGATGTCTAGTCAAGGACTTACACTAACTGTGACGGATGAAGTTAAGGATAAGCTTGTTGACTTGGGTTACAATCCTCAAATGGGAGCTCGTCCGCTGAGACGTGTTATTCAGGAACAAATTGAAGATAACGTCGCAGATTACTATTTGGAACATCCACAGACGAAGAACTTTGAGGCAAAACTTGTCGATGACCAAATAAAAATTGATTCCCCTGAGATTGCTAATGTCACTGAACAGACAAAAAGCTAAATTTTAACTAAAAGGAAATGTAAATTCAACTACATTTCCTTTTTTATAGCTTTTTCCTATAGTATGCATACCATTTTATATTATAATGAGTATATAAAAATAATTAGTACCAGTAAGGAGGTTTTATAATGCATCTAGTGGACGTTAGTAGCAGTTACTCCAGAAAGATAAAGCAGGAACTTGAAAGTTCTGCTAACCATTTTATCAAAATTTACACACTTGGAAACACTCGTGTAGTTTTCAAAAAAAATGTAGCAACCAGTGAAATTGTCATGTCTAATAAAGTACGCGGAATTACTGAAGAAGAAATAAACTTTGTACTTGAAAAACTAACAAACTCATCGATTGCCGATGTAACAATTACAACTGGTAATAGAGTTGTTGATATTTCATTTGAGAATTAAAAATGATATTACAATCTTTTCCATTTGTTTCTAAGGCGGTGCATTTTTGAAATTTCCTAAATTCATTAAAAACTTATTATCACGAGATTCAAGAAGAAAATATGCAAGTAAAACGGTTAAGAATGATGTTAAAGCTGTAACGGAAAACTCGGTTTCACAACAGCCCTTAATAAAATCTGAGAATAAGAAAACTGTTGAAATTGCCAAGAAAATGTCGCACACGAAAAAAGAACTTCAGGATTCGGTCCTACTAATTATCTACACAGATGAAAATGAAAACGAACTGGTCACGCCACAAATTGTTAGTGGTCACCTCGGGGAAGAAATTAATTATCGAATTAAATCTCTTAAAAACTATGACTTAATTAATTTTAAAGGGTTCACGAAAAACTATGTTGATCACTACGCCATCTTGACTCTGATATTTAGAAAAAAAACAGCAGGATCAATTTGGATTTTCTGTCGAGATGTTGATACAAACGAATTAATTCTCTCGCCCAAGCTATCTAAAGGATATTTAGGAGATGCATACCAATTATATTCACCTTCTATTCCTGAATACAGTTTACTGAATGTCAAGGGATCGATTCGAGGAACTCGTTCTCTTGAAAGTTCTTCTTTAACATTTTTCTACAGACGAAAAGCTTGGCTTGAAAATGAGCAATCATCTCTTTACTTTAAGATGAAAAGCTCAGTACCTGTTTATGACTCTCCGGGTGGAAAGCGGCTTAAAATTAACTTATCTCCCCAGACGATCTGGAAGACTTTTGCTGTAATCACGACGACAGATAATGCAAAATGGTATTGTATCGGAGGTCCTCTATGGATTACCTTCAACAACACACTGATGTCCATATATGAAGAGGATGAAACTAATGAACAGTATGGTCATAATTTTAAAAAACTTGCTACCTTAATTGAGGCTACTGTAGATTATGTTGCTGATAGATCTGTTAATCTCTACGATAAACCTTTTGGTAAGATATCCGGCACACTTAAACATGGCACCAAGATTAAGATTGAATATTTAGAAACGTCTGACAAAGTTACTTGGTACAGGTTGACCAATAGCCTCTGGCTTCCTAGTCAATATATCTTATTCAGATAGGAAACTTCAAACTAGTTAAATTTTGCACATAACTGCTTGAATAAAGAAGAGAAAATATGACATAGGTCGGCAAAACTTGAATACTAACACGAAATAACAACATAGCTAACACCTTGCTATGAGTAATTTGAGACTAGAAAAAGAGCTTTATCTTATGGAGCACACTTATTCGGAATAAATAGAGGGATCAGGCCAAAAGTTGAATTTTGGTCTGATCCCTCTATTTATTATATCAATTCGAACTAATTCTTTAACTTTTATAGTTTTGCCGATAACTTCACATTGGGATACTTATCAGCAAACCAACGCTCTGAAAATTCATTTTCAAACAGGAACAAAGGTAATCCTTGTCGGTCCTTCACTAAAATATTTCGTGAAGACGACATCTTTTCATCTAATTGTTCCGGATCTATCCACCGGGCAATCTTCTTACCCATTGGTGTCATCACAACTTCGGAATGGTACTCATTAAGCATTCTGAATTGAAATACTTCAAACTGAAGTTGACCAACTGCGCCCAGAATATAATCATTTGTACTATAACTTGTATATAGCTGGATGGCACCTTCTTGAACAAGTTGTGTGATTCCTTTATGGAATGATTTTTGCTTCATCACATTTTTAGCAGTTACCCTCACAAAGATTTCAGGGGTAAACTGTGGCAATTTTTCATACTGTACCTTATGCTTACCAGCGAAAATAGTATCTCCAATTTGAAAATTACCAGTATCATAGAGCCCAATGATATCACCAGCAACTGCTGTCTCCAACGTTTCTCTGGAATCCGCCATAAACTGTGTCGAATTCGATAATCTTAATTTCTTCGAGTCACGTGCTAGTGTGACATCCATTCCTCTTTCAAATTCACCTGCACAAATGCGTACAAAAGCAATTCGATCACGATGATTAGGATTCATATTGGCTTGTATTTTAAAGACAAAACCTGAAAATTCTGGAGAAACTGGACTGACTATTTCTCCCGCTTCATCCTTATGTGCAGCAGGAGCTGGAGCAAATTTCAAATATGCATCCAAAAATGTTTTTACTCCAAAATTAGTTAACGCGGAACCAAAGAAAACTGGGGTAAGATTTCCTGCAGCAATCTTTTCTTCATCCATTTGGTTTCCAGCATCTTCTAGTAATTCAACCTCTTCAAGCACCTGACGGTAAATACTTTCTTCTTTTAACGGATTGTCTTCAGCTAATTTACCATTATCATCTAACTTCAGGTAACTTTCTCCTTGGTCTTCTTTGCGATATAATTCAATTCGATGATTGAAAATATCATATAATCCCTTCAGGCCTTTTCCCATTCCTATTGGCCAGTTCATTGGGAAAGCACCTATTCCTAAAACTTCCTCTAATTCTGCAATCAGTTCCAAGGGTTCCTTCCCATCTCTATCCATTTTATTGATGAATGTAAAAATTGGAATTCCACGCATTTTACATACCTTGAACAACTTCTTTGTCTGGGGCTCAATCCCTTTTGCAGAATCAATTACCATCACGGCTGAATCAACTGCCATCAAGGTACGATATGTGTCTTCAGAAAAATCTTCATGTCCTGGTGTATCTAAAATATTAATACGTTTACCTGCGTAGTCAAATTGCATTACCGAACTTGTAACAGAAATTCCACGCTTTTTTTCAATTTCCATCCAGTCAGATTTCGCAAAACTCCCTGATTTTTTTGCTTTTACAGTTCCTGCCTTACGCAAGACACCTCCAAATAATAACAGTTGTTCAGTTATAGTAGTCTTCCCCGCATCAGGGTGAGAAATAATTGCAAAGGTGCGCCTATTATTAACTGACTCTGTTAAGTCTTGAATATTCATAATTTCCCTCTTTCTTTTACTAATTAAATCTAAACCTTTTTTTCACGTTGAACATGTGCTATCGCTAAAGCAGGGGTAAGCTCGACCTTAATCTCCATAATGCGCGAATCATCGACTTTTTCAGTTATTAATTTGATTCCATCGACATATACGCTCTCATGACTGTCATCTTCTGGTATATACCCTAATTTTGCAATCATAAATCCAGCTATGGTATCCACATCATTCATTTCAAAGTTCGTCATAAACTCGTCATTAAAATCATCTAATGACAATTTACCTTGGACAATGAACTCACTATCGGAAATCTTATGATAGTCTTGTTCTGGTTGATCTGATTCATCATCTATTTCACCTACGATTTCCTCTAAAAGGTCCTCTAGAGTAACTAATCCGACAACCCCACCATATTCATCAAAAAGAATTGCTAATTGATTTTGCGTCTTCTTCATTTCAAACATTACTTCATCAATTGCCATGGTCTCAGGTATAAATAAAGCCGGTTGCATAACTTTTCTAATAGTTATATGGTCAAACCCTTCTTCACGAGCAGTTTTCAATATATTTTTTATGTGTACAATCCCGACAATATCATCTTTTACTTCGTTATAAACTGGAATTCTCGAATATTGCATCTGCAAAATTGCATCGATATTACGATTATTGTCATTTTGGATATCAATCATAAAAGCATCAGTTCGTGGTACCATGACCTCTTTTGCTAATTTTTCATGCATCGAAAGTACACCTTTGATCATATCAAAAGCTTCTGGTTTTAATTCATTTTCCTTATCTTCAGGGGAAATTAACGCACCTAATGCCTCGACTGGAGTAATGTTATCCTGCGAATCAATATCGGTAATATCTTTTTTATTTGAAATCACTGCATTGTGCAATTTCTGAAATGGTATAAAAATATATCCTATCATCGCTGCATACCTTAGAAAGTGCAGAAAAAACCGCAAACCATTCTTCTTATATAATTTTTCCAACACGTCTGCTACAAAAACAGGGAAAGCTGTTAATAATACACTGGCAGCTACGAAAACTATGACATTATTTTCTTCAGACATTTTTAACTTGTTGAATGCAAGTACACTTGACAATACTCCAATAACCAACAAAAAAACAAAGGCAAAAACCGCACCCGTCTTGATTTTCTTAAAGAATGCTATTTTCTCGTTGTTTTGTTCCATTCTATAAAAGAGGTGGTAGTTCCTAATAACGCTTAAAATTATCCCAGCGCTAAAAAGTAAAACTACGGCAATACCCATAAATAACGAACTGACAAGTCCAGGATCTGAATTCATTTTATATTTTCTCTCCAATTGTTAAAAAGTTGATATTAATTCCCGATTATATAACATATCCCTTTTATCTGCAATTAAGGTCATTTTGGAACTCGAACAACGTCTCCTGCTTTTAAATCATTATTTGAAGTAAAATTATTAATTTTCATTATATTATCGACAGTTGTACTGTACTTGCTTGCTAAACCTTCTAAGGTGTCCCCACTTTGAACATTAATAGTTTGTGTATTATCTTTTAACTTTTGCACGCTTTCACTTGAAGCCTTAGCGCTGGATTCACTAGCCGCTTTCGCGCTTGCCGCACTCGATGAACTAGCCAGACTGGCAGCTTTGGCACTCGATGAACTAGCCTTTTCCGCTTTAGTTGATTCTTCTTTCTTAGTTTTAGACTTTTTTGAAGAGTTGTGGCTACCAGATACAGTCGCAGAGTCAGTTCCGGACTTGCTTTTTTGCTGGTTTTTATTCTTCGAACTAGCCGTAGATTTACTGTTCTTTTGTGTAAAGCTGTCTTGTATATAATCCCAAACACTTTCCTTTGCAAAAGCCACATTATATATACCACCGCAAAGTAGCAAGAGAACTATAAAGAATCCGGCAGCCTTCAGGCCTTTACCTCTTTTGTCTTTTTTCTCGATAGCAGCCTTTTCCTGATTCTTTTTATCTGAAAGTAATTTAACAGGATCAGCACCACGTTCATTGTAAAAAGCATTGCGCATCTTGGGTTCATCTTTTCTTGTAAAACCATTTTTAAATTGTTCAACTTTAAATTCTTCATATATGGTACTTACATCAAAAGATTGACGCTCACTTTGCTTCTTTGCTAAATAATCTGTCTTCTCTGAAGCAGTCAATGACTGTAACCAACCGAAGGAATACTCATATTGGACCATGATTTCACGAGTTGATCCGAAATCCTGCACCTCACCGAATTCTAGCCAGAGTGTACGCTCACAAAAACGCTCGATATTAACAACATTAATATCCGAAATAACAAAAGATACCCCAATGTCTTTTAAGTTTTGAATCTTATCGCTTACCTTTTTAAAGAAGGCGAGGTCAAGACTACCAAAAATATTATCTATCAAGATAAGTTCTGGTTTAATAAAAAGCGCGATAGCTATCGATAATCTAGCATAAAGTCCAGTAGAAAAAGTTTTTACGGGACAATATAGCCATTCTCCCAAATCACTAAAATTAATAATTGCATTTATTACATGATTTGCCTTAAATTCATCTAGATTTGCAGAAGAAACAGCATGCTTTATATTTTCTAATCCAGTAATATTCTTATCTAACCCGTATCTCGTTGTTGCTACACTGGTATGTGCATCCATCGTGATAAAACCAGTTGTCTGTTTTTCTTTTCCAGCTAAAATGTCTATTAAGATTGTCTTGCCTGCACCATTATTTCCCAGTAATCCAACTGCTTCACCCGGACTGATGCTCAGATTAACACCTCTTAACTCCCAAAATCTTTTATTTTCGCTCGAAGATAACTTTGACTTAACGATATCTTTTTTTTCAGTAAGTATCGGAGTACTCTTCGTAATGTATTTTAATTCTATTTTTTTCATAATTTCACCTAAGATTTTTCTGTTCTATCTACTGCTATGTTACAAGATACTAAATTCTACGTCAATTTCAATAAGATCATCTTAAACTATTTCTGAGAATCGTTCTCTTTCTTATTATTTAACAAGTAAATATCTCTAAAATACTTGATTACAACTTTTAGAACTGCATAAAAAGGAATTCCCAAAATCATCCCCATAAGTCCGGCAAGATTACCTGCAACCAATAATAATACAATGATTGTTAGTGGATGAATATCAAGTGTTTTTCCAATCACATTTGGATAAATCAGATTCCCATCAACTTGTTGTACAATCACGCATACAATAATAACTAACATAACCATTTTGGACGAAATTGAAACTGCAAGCAACAGCGCCGGCAAGACTCCAATATATGGCCCTAAATAAGGGATAAGATTGGTAACCGCGGCCATTACCCCTAACAAAAGAGCATATGGCATTCCTATCATGAAATAACCTAAAGTGGTAAAAGTTGCTACAAAAGTACATTCAATAAACTGTCCTGCAATATACTTTGAAATTGTTTCACCCATTTTTCCCAATAAAACTTCAACTTGTTTTCCATGCTTATTTGGTATAATCCTTTGAATATTTGGAATTAGTCTATGTCCATCTTTTAACATGTAAAATAACATGAAAGGAACAGTTATAACTGTTACAGTGATACTCGTTACCATCCCAATTATCGAGCCAAGACTCTGGGTAACTGTATTCAAAAAACCCGCAACATTCTTCAATAGATTTTTTTCTACAGTGTTGATATAACTGCTGATGTTTAATTGTTTCACCCACTCTTGTCGTGAAAAGTCGTCATAATAACTATTCGTCATTTTTTGTAACGCTCTAATATAATCGGGTGATTTTGAAATAAGCTGTCCTATCTGTGACACCAATATTGGGATTAAAAAAGCTAGGGAAACCGCAACTATGGCTATTAATAATAAAAATACAATTGTTACAGAAAAGGTCCTGTTCAAATAAAACCTACCTATTTTGATTTTCATCAAGAACTTAACTAATGGTTTGAGCAAATAATATAAAAATCCAGAAATTATAACTGGAGCAAACAAAGTTGAGATGAACGTCCCGACGGGCTCAAATATAAAACTTATTTTAGTACAAATCCATATTAAGGTTGCAATCAAGAGAGCTTCGGTTGTAACATACATTAATTTTGAATTTTTCAATTTTTCAAACATTATCGCTCATCCTCATATATTATCGTTAGTTTTGTTTTCCCTATTGAAGCAGAATGCAATGCTCATTGTGTAATTTTTGAGCACTAATAAATTGTTGCTGTAGCCATTCTTGCCCATGCATCATTTTACTTGTTGGAACATCCATGATCTTTAATCAGCAAAGGAGCTGCTACAAAACAATGTTTTGTCACAGCTCCCTCAGTTATAACTCAACGTCTACATACGCCGTGACAATTCTAAATATCGATTATACCAAATCCTGATGTATTCCTCAGAAAAGGGACCCTTTTGGTTATCAATCCAATCAACAAGTGTAAGTACATTGTGCTTCAGAATTTTATCTGTGTCTCTTGAATAATTCCATTTAGTCCCATGTTCTGCATACTCGTCTACATCAAGCAGTTTCTTTTCCCCATTTGGAAAAACCTTGACATCTAGATCATAATCGATATATTTTAGTGCCTCACGGTCTAAAATTGCTGGTGAAGCAAGATTACAATAATACGAAACCCCATTGTCCCTAATCATCGCAATTATATTAAACCAGTAGTGTTTATGAAAATAAACTAGTGCTGGTTCACGTGTAACCCATCGGCGACCGTCGGATTCAGTTACAAGTGTGTGATCATTACAACCAATTAGGGCATTTTCACTGGTTTTAAGTACCATTGTATCCCGCCACGTTCGATGCAAACTACCGTCGTGTTTATAACTTTTGATGGTGATAAAATCACCTTCCTTTGGTTCTCTTGCCTGATGCATGGTTAAAACCTGCCTTCTATAAACACAAGGTGTAACTTACACCGTTATCACTAATCATTATATCAAACTTCTTCAATAAAGCCCAAAAAATAATTAATTATTATTTTTAATTTGCCATCATTTATCTTAAAAATTATCAAACCTAACTTCTATCACAGTCAAATGCAATTTTTTATTTTCGGGACAACTTTGCGACCACTTCACACCTTGCCGTTTGTGGAAACATATCAATTGATTGGATGTAATCAACATAATAATCTTGAGTAAGTTCCCTTAAATCGCGTGCAAGTGTTGATGGATTGCAAGATACGTACACAAACTTTCGTGGTTTAGCTTTTAGAATCGTTTTAATCAGCTTCGCGTCCAACCCAGTTCTAGGTGGATCAACTACCAGTGCATCAAAAACAAAACCATTTTGTTGCCACTCCGGTATCAAATCTTCTGCTTTTCCAACTGCAAAAGAAAATTTTTTTTGCTTATTCAATTCAGCATTGAGTTTTGCATCTTCAATTGCTTCAGGAGTTATATCCATTCCACGAACTTCATTAGTATCATCCGCAACAAACAGTCCAATAGTTCCGACACCGCAATATGCATCAACCAACTTCTCATTTTTACCCAAAGCAAGAGCTTTTTTTACCTCTTCATACATTTTTTGTGTCTGATAAGGATTCAACTGGAAAAAGGCGCGTGCTGATAGTTTAAATTCAACATCGCCCAATTTTTCTGTTATATATTCGTTGCCGCTGAGTAACTTAGTCGATTTTCCCCATATCAGTGAGGTCTTACCCTTGTTTATATTTTGTAAAATTGAGGTAACTTCGGGTAAATTGTTATTAATCTTTTCGAGCAAAAGTCTTTTTTTAGGCAACTTCTCTGAATTAGTAATAAAAACAACTTGCACCTCTCCTGTTGAAAATGATTCTCGAACAACAATTGTCTTTATAATTCCAGAATTGTTCCTTTCGTCATAAATCGGTGTCTCCAAGTCCTCAAAAAACTTGCAGATTTTCCTAATCACTTTCATTGTTAAGGGCCTTTGCGTAGTGAAAGTTGGTAAATCAACCAGTTCGTGTGTCCCACGTTTATACAACCCTGCAACTACTTTCCCATCGGATGTTTTCCTCACTTGAAACTGCGCCTTATTTCGATATTCAAATGGATGCTCCATCCCAATAGTTGATAAGAGTTTAAATTTCTGATAGCCTTGTGGTTTGAATTTCTCTAATGCTTGCGAAACAACATCTCTCTTAAACTTCAGCTGCTCTTCATATTCCAAGTGTTCAAGTTCTATTCCACCAACATCATAGTCATCCTTCTTTTCAATTCTGTGGGGACTTCTCGTTCTAATCTGGTGAATTTTAGCAGTCGCATATCTGCCGTTATCTTCCAAAACTTCAGCTACAACTACTTCACCAGGCAATGCTCCCTCAACAAAAACAACTTTGTGTTTAAAATACCCGATTCCTTCACCATTAATACCTAGTCGCTTAATTGTCAGTGGAAATCTTTTCCCAAGATTTAACGAATTTTGTTCATTAGCTTGATTTCTTTTTTTATATTGCATTACTAAGCTCCCTTGACTTACATTCTTAATCGTCTAATTATATCATTTAATCTTTTTTACTTACATGTTATAAAATATATAAGGAATAAAAAACAGTGGAAGGAATTTATTATGCCAAAAATCTTAACAAAAATTCAAGCTCAAAAAAGACCGGGCAGATTCAATCTTTTTATAGACGGTAAATACAGTTTTTCAGTTTCAGAAAATGTGCTGGTTGAAAACCATCTTTATAAAGGGCAGGAACTCTCAGATGAATTAATTGAGCACCTGATTAATTCTGAAGAATTTTCCAAAATATATCAAAAAGCCCTGAATTACCTGAGTTATCAACTGAGAAGCGAAAAAGAAATAGATGACCACATGAAAAAGATTTCTGACAATACGCTCCTAATCGAGAAAGTTAAAGATAGACTCCGTGATTACAATCTCTTGAACGATGCCAAGTATGCTTCCAGTTATGTCAGAACAATGGTGAATACCTCAGACAAAGGATTCAATATCATTAGGAACAATTTACGAGCAAAAGGTATTTCAGAAAACGATATCGAGCAGGCAAAAGCTGATTACGACCACTCCAAAGTATCCGAAAAATTAGAAACTTTAATTCCAAAACTCATACATCAATACCGTAACCAGCCTTCAAAGATACGCATTCAGAAAGTCAAACAACGTCTCATCGCAAAAGGTTACACTACTGCCGAATTTGAAGATATACTCTCCGTCGACTATTCTAGTGACCCAGAGCATGAAGATGACCTCTTACTGAGTCAGCTGGAAAAACTTTGGAATAAATACAGCAACAGTAATCTTACAGATTCTCAAAGAAAACTAAAAATAAAGCAAACCCTTTATCGTAAAGGATTTGCTTTAGACAAGATCAATAATAAACTTGATGAGCTGTGAAAAATTGCTGCTAATTTTATAAAAAAAACGATTAAAAGTTGAAATTAGCTTTCGACTTTTTTCTTAATGTATTCCTTTAATTTTGCTTTTTTGACCCTAATCTCTTTATAAAAGTATTTTTCAAGGGATGCGTTCAAAACCGCACCTATCATTATGATCCACCCAGAATAATTAAGCCAAAATAATAGCACAATGAATGTCCCAATTGTCCCGTAACTAAGTACTGACTTAGCAAAGTAGCGCACATAGATAGAAAAGCCTTGTGCCAATGCAATCCAACCCAACGTTGCAATTACAGCTCCCGGTATAATCAAGTGTAGATGTAGCTTAGCATTCGGGAGGAAGTAGTAAATTAGACTTATTATAAAAAACAGTCCCAGCAGGGTAACTGGCCACCTCAAGGTACTGAAAATATTACCTAACTCTCTTGGTAACTGAAAAATTGGAGTCAGATAATCAAGAATAGTTTGCCCAAAACTGAATAACAAAATAATTGCAATCATCAAGAAAATGAAAATTAGCGTTAAAAAAAATGAAATAATCCTAGCAGTGATTGCATTTTGTGACTCCTCAACCCCGTATGCCTCATTAAAAGCAAGTTTAAGGGCATTAACACCTCGACTTGTGGCCCACAATGCTACAAGGGCACTCACAGAGATTAATCCTCCGCTACTTCGCTCTAAAAAAGAAATTATAATTGGATTCAGTGTTTTGTATATCGTTGCTGGCACCGCTGACTCTAAGTACATTAAAACCGTAGCTGCCTTAATATTCAGCAAAGGTAACGTGTTTCCAATCAAGATTATTGACGGAAAAATTGCTAATAAAGAATAGTAAGCAATAACAATTGAAGTATTGTTGATATTGATACTGGAAGATCTTTTTACTGAGTCTTTTACAACCTCTTTAATTGCAGTAGTGTTAAATTCTCTTTTCCTAATTTTTTACTCCCCCTATTCGTGTGCTAATTATAGCACGGTAGGAATTAAAAATTAATTACTATGGACTGAAGGAACTGACGATTATCTTTGTAAAGCCGGGTTCGTGATTATTAATCACTATCGGATGTACTTGAAGATGCAGTGCTTGAAGATGCAGTGCTTGCTGGTATCCGAAGCGTCGTTCCAGCAGAAATGGTTCCTGTACTCAAATCATTAATAGACATCAGCCTTGTAACCGTCGTTCCGTACCTACTAGCAATGCTTGACAATGTATCACCTGACTCAACCACATACCTTTTGTAAGTTGAAGAAGCGGTACTAGCAGTCGAGTCCGTTTCTTCACTACTTGCTGTTACACTACTTTTCTTACTTGATTCTGAACTATTTGACTTATTACTTGCTGAGTCACCCGCTGTTGAACTTTGTTGTTTGCTCTCACTGGTAGTTTCACTAGTCTTTCCATACTTCTCTTGAGCAATACTTTGCTGCTTTTTATATTCAACTTTTTGTGATTTCACATTATCACTGAAGACACTTGTAAGTTTGTTTCGCACAAATTCACTAGTACTGCCTAAGACGCAAATAACAACCACGATGATTATAGTTACAAGACTCCACAATACTTTTTTGTTCGTTTTAGTATGGCTTCTTCTTCTAGCCATTTTTCATACCCCCAAATAAACAATTTCTAAAAAATATCCTAAAATCAATTATCAGATATATCTTAAATAAATTCAATAAAAAAATAAAAAAGATCCGTCTAAAACAAATCTTTTTTATTTCGGGCTTTATTTCAAATTCTTTGATAATTCCTTAATATAAGCAATCAAATCATCCTTGACCTCAGGATGTTCGAGACCAAACTGAATTGAAGTTTTTAGATAACCAAACTTGTATCCAACATCAAAACGCTCACCCTTAAACTCATGTGCAAATACGCGCTGAATCTTGTTCAGTCGATCAATAGCATCTGTCAATTGAATCTCATTACCTGCACCTGGTTTTTGTGTCTCTAACATTCCGAATATCTCAGGCGTCAAAAGATAACGACCAATGATTGCAAGATCACTAGGAGCCTTGTCAACATCAGGTTTTTCGACAAACTGCTTTACATCATATAATCCTTTGCTTGTCTCGGAACCTGGATCGATTACACCATACTTATTAACTTCTTCGTGAGGAACACGCATTACAGCAAGTGTTGAAGCATGTGTTTGAGCATAGCGGTCAATTAACTGTTTAGTCAATGGAACCTTATCTCTCATCAAATCATCGCCAAGCATGACAACAAAGGGCTCATTTCCTACAAAGTCTTTGGCCATTAATACGGCATCCCCAAGTCCTCTAGGGTGTGATTGGCGAATAAAGTATAAGTTGATATCCGTTGTTTGTTCAACCAGTTTCAGTAATTCGGTCTTTCCTTTTTCTTTAAGGTTTTGTTCCAACTCAGGAACCGAATCAAAGTGATCTTCGATTGGTCGTTTACCTTTTCCAGTTACAACTAAGATATCTTCAATCCCAGATTTTTTTGCCTCTTCCACGATATATTGAATCGTTGGTTTATCAATTATTGGCAACATTTCTTTAGCAAGTGCCTTAGTTGCTGGTAAAAAACGAGTGCCTAAACCAGCAGCAGGAATAACAGCTTTTCTAACTTTCATAAGTAATAGCTCCTTTTATACACTTTTTACGATTATAGTATTTATCCTATTTATTAACAGTTATTATCGATTCATATTACAAGCCAAATACCAGAACCTATTTTATATAGAAAATCAATATTAATCAAGCAAATACTTTTTATCAAGTTCTGGGTCTTGTGAAGTTAAAATTTTGGGACCATCTTCAGTGATTACAATTGTATGCTCAAACTGACATGACAGACTTCCATCTGCTGTTCGTGCAGTCCAACCATTTGGATCGTCCATCTCAGCTCTCCACGTACCCATGTTAATCATTGGTTCAATAGTAATAGTCATTCCTGCACGCAGTCTCAAACCTTTACCAGCCTCACCATAATGAGGAACATTTGGGCTTTCATGCATTGTTGGCCCGATTCCATGACCGATAAAATCGCGGACATCACCATAACCATTGACATCCTCAGTATAGTGTTGAATTGCAGCACCAATGTCACCAATTCTTTTTCCAACTTGAGCCTGTTCTATTCCTAGGTAAAGTGCCTCTTTTGTGACCTTCATTAAGTGGTCAATCTCTGGCGTTGATTTTCCTACAACATAGCTCCAGCAAGAATCACTCATTGCACCATGATAATTAACAACCGTGTCAACCTTGATCAGATCCCCATCTTTCAAGATCAATCCCTTTCTTGGAAAGCCGTGGCAAATCTCATCATTCACGCTGACACATGTTGCATATTTATAACCTTCAAAACCAATTTGTTCAGGAATTGCACCGTTATCTTTAAAATACTTACGTGCAAATTTTTCAATCTCCCAACTAGAAATTCCTGGCCTAATGATATTGCGCAATCCTATATGCATCCCTGCTAAAATTGCGCCTGACTTTGCCATTTCTTTAATTTCTCGTGGTGACTTCAATGTAATCATAATTCTTTGCCTCCAATTTAATATACACGACCATTATATCCTAAATTTAGCATAATGTTTCAATTACTTTAAATGAGAATATAAAATTCTGTTATAATAGCTAGTGATAGATTATTGAAAGAAGGCCCATATGAATGACTAAAGCTAAAGTAGTATTTGCTTCAATTACTGGAAACAATGAAGATATTGCTGATATCGTTACAGAAAAATTGGAAGAAAAAGGTGTCACTGTTGACATTGAAGAAATCTCACAGTGCGATCCTTCTGATTTCGAAGATGTTGATTTATGCATTGTTGTACCTTATACATATGATGAAGGTGCACTCCCTGATGAAGGAATTGACTTTTTTGAAGATTTAAATGATCTCGATCTAACTGGAAAGGTCTATGGTGTTGCAGGTTCTGGGGATACTTTCTATGGTGAATATTATTGCGTTGCTGTAGACAAATTTGAAGAAGCTTTTGAAAATACAGGTGCTACCAAGGGCACCAACAGTGTAAAAATAAATCTGGCTCCAGATACAGATGAAGCGTTGCAGCAATTAGATGTTTTTGTAAATGAGCTAGTAGCAAAAATAAGTAAGTGATCTTTTTTAGTGCTTATTAACTAGTTCTTTTAGGAGGAATTTCTTTGATATTCTCATTTACAAAAAAAAATAATTTAAATTTATATTTGCAATATACCGCAATTTTTGCTCTTATTGCTTTTTTTGTGTATGGTACTTATTTTGTTACCGGTCACTCTCTAATTTGGCATATAGATGGGGCTCAACAACATCTTCCTCTATTAGAAGAGTTTCGTAAAACACTGCTTGGTATAATGAAACATCCCTTTTCATCATGGCCCCAATGGTCGTTCAAACTTGGACTTGGCGGAGATATTTTCCAAATTAATGCTTATTATGTAACAGGAGATATTTTTAATTATCTAACTCTATTATTTCCTGTTTCAAAAATTATTTTTGCATATCAATTTTTAATTATGCTGCGCTTGTATTGTGTCGGCCTTATTTTTTGCTATTTTGCATCCCACTTTTCCTTTAAAAATTCCATAATCCTTTCTGGAACTGTCGTCTACTTGTTCAATGCATTCTTGCTTTATGCGAATATTGCGCAGCCTTTCTTCTCCATTCCCTTTATGATTTTCCCCTTGTTAATACTTGGAATTGAGCGTGTGCTGCAGCAAAAATCTATTTGGCCATTAACATTTGCTTTTTGCTGGATGCTCTTTAGCAACTTTTATTTTGCATATATTCTAGGATTCGGTGCCCTACTATACTTAATTCTGCGCTACCTAATAACTTATCGTAAAAAAATAGCATTTATCAAAACATTTTTCAAACTAGGACTAAGTACAGTTATCTCACTTTCCGTAACTGCTATTTTATGGGTACCAGAGATGTTGGCAGTCTTTTCATCCACACGCAGCAACGCTCCCTTTGCAAATGGGTTGCGACTTTATCCGCTCTACTACTATCTTGCGCTGCCTTCGCAATTAATTAATGGCGGTAATCGCAATTTCTATTTTTGGAGTGCTTTGGGATTTGCCAGCATTAGCTTTTTTGCGATTGTCTTTGTCCTTATCAAAATAAAAAAATACCCTCTTCTTGGTACCAGCTTTATTTTGGGATTAATAATGCTCTTATTTCCGCAATTTGGAGCATTATTCAATGGTTTGACTTCTCCATCAAATCGTTGGACACTGATGTTATCACTTCCCATTGCTATTTCAGTCTGCATATTGATTAAACAACTTCACAAATTAACACATAAGACAAAATTAACTTTTACTTATTGCCTTGCAATATATAGTTTCTGGATTTTTTTGACTTACTTCTTTCAAAATGATGAAAAGCTTTTTATTCCAATGGCCTTTTTATTTATTAGTTACGGCTTCTTAGTCTATTATTCTGCTGGAAAAAAGAGCCATGCTAATTATGCTTTTCTAGCATTAGTCGTAGTCAATGTTATCTTTAATGCTATTTATTTTGAGGCTCCCTATAACGGGGGATATTCAAACGAGATGCTGCCTCTTAAGGGCTACGAAAAACTTGTTAAAACAAGATATGCTGGCCTAGATAAAGATTTAAAATCAACTAATTTATACCGTGTTTCAACCATTAGCCAAAATTATAATTTGGGTAGCGGTTTTCATATGTACAACGCGCAGCCTAATAAATTAAACTCGATTACTTCTTACTATTCGCTACAAAACATTAATGTCGGTAACTTTGCCCGAAAAATGCAAAATTCGCAGTATGAGGCAAACATTCCAATTAGTCAATTCAGTGACCGAACAGTCTTAAATAACTTTTTGGGTGTACGTTACATCTTTGCTCAAATAAACCAAAAAAATTCAGCCAAGATCCCAGCTAATTATCTTCCAGAAAAAGCGTCTACCCGATTAGCAAGCAGCAGTGACAATCAATCGGATAGTACAGATAAGCAAACCGTTCGCTATAAAACGGAGCAGGCTTTCCCACTCATCTACTGGCAGAATACTGTTATCGATTCTAAGCAGTTTAAGTCTATGACAACGACTGCTAAAGAACGTGCTCTCGCAACTGGAGTTCATGTAAGCAACTCAATAGCAAAACACTATGCCAAAGCCAAAACTGCAGATGATACGCAAGAACTCGAATACTATATCGTTTCTAGTCGCGGAAATGTTGTCAGCACAGCAAATCTTGAACATCTAGATAGTACGGAAACCTACAAAATCATCTTAAAGAATCCAGCCAATTATAAAAATAGCGAACTGCATGTTGAACTCAGCGATATTAAATATCATCAGTTATCACTGACAAAGCAGATTCAGATTGAACAAAATAAACAGGCCACTCTCACCTCAAGTGGGATTATTTCTAATAGTGACAACTATAATTACTATCGTTATCTTCGCTATCACATTCTAAACGGCTCGCCTGACAACAGCTTTAGTATAAGTGTTTCTTCAAGTTTAGGAACCGAAAGTATTACACAGCCTAAACAGTCAGATCTGTCATTTTACAAGACCGTAAAATCTGGATTGCTAAACTTAGGTTATTTCACTTCGACTCCCAAGTATTTTACTTTAACACCATCCAAGTTGGGAATATATGATTTCAAGCTTAAGATTGTTGCTGAAAAACTTGGTAAGAAGTATAACCAAGAAGTTGCAAAAATTCAAAAAAATCGTTTAAAGTCACTGAAGTTCTCTAAGAACAAGATTACTGGTACAATTAAAACTACTCAAAAAGGAATATTAACCTCATCGATTCCATTTTCTGAGGGTTGGAGCGTCTACGATAATGGTAGGAAATTAAAAGCTATCAAGACCAACACAGGATTTTTAGGAACACAACTTAAATCTGGGTCTCATCATATTAAATTAATTTACTCGACCCCTGGATTGAAGACTGGTAAATTAATAACAATAGGCGGCATCTTTTTGCTAATATTATCAGCATTTTCGCTTATTCTAATAAAAAAACTATTTTTACACAAAACGAAAAAATAGTTCAACAAAGGAGTCTTATCATGAATAAAATACTTTTATTAGGAGACTTAGTTCCACAAGCCAAGCAAAAAATTTCAGATTTGGGTTATGAATTCGATATACTACCAAATGCTCAATCATTCGAACAACTTGACCCACAAGAATTTTCTGCGTACGAAGGAATAATTGCTCGCAATATAGAACCTGTTGATCCTAGATTTATTACCAAGCTACCCAATTTAAAAATTATTGCCCGCAATGGAGCCGGTACTGATAATGTTCCAATTGAGTTAGCAACCGAGAGAAATGTTTGGGTTTCTAATACGCCTGGTGCTAATGCTCAGGCTGTGGCCGAACATGCCTTGTCACTAGCATTCTATTTACTGAAAGACTTTGGTAGTAACCGGATGAGTAAAAAAAATGATCTAGCGACAGCAGTAGGTGCTGAACTACGCGGGAAAACTGTAGGAATTGTCGGTTGGGGATTCATTGGCAAAAGATTTGCGGAACTAATGTCAGTACTAGGTGCTAATGTTATTTTTTATAATCGCTCAAAAAGAGAATCGTCTTTTGCAAAGCAAGTCAACCTCAATGAATTATTTTCAGTAAGTGATATTATCTCACTCCATATTCCAGTAACACCGGATACAAAGTATATGATTACTGATGATTTAATTAAGAACACCAAAAAACAACCTATTTTGATTAATACAAGCCGTGGCGAACTGGTCAAAAATGCAGTTTTACTGAAGGGACTTCAACAAGGATTGTTAAGTTCTGTAGGCTTGGATATCTATGATAACGATGAAGCTTCACTTGAGAAGTTGCTATCTCTTCCAAATGTAATTGTCACAAATCATTCTGCTGCATTGACCGCTGAAAGTCTTGCAGCAATGGCGTTAGGCGCTATCAATAATGTTGATGCAGTAATTAAAAATGGAAAACCTTTAAATCCAATTAATACACTCAATATAAATTAATCTATGAGAGTAACAGCGTAGGCTGAAAATTTTAGTACCACCATTAAATTATGGACTTAGGTTGTTATAATTCAACGTTTGATAAATAGCTTATGGACCATATTTAGAGGAAATAAAAAGAGGAGCCAGATCAAAAAATACCTTTTGACCTGGTCCTCTTTTTACTTTAAAATTCAACTATACTCATTGCAGTCTGATAAATAGGAATTAACCTCTCAAAAACATCGTATATTTCAGTAAGAAATTCTTCACTGCTGTGTTTACTAAAGTATTCTTTTGGAAAGATTTTTCCAATCTGAAACTCACCTTTTTTTACATTCTTCCATCTTTTCAAAGCTTCAATCATATCTGTGTTTTCAATCTTTTCACTCTTAGTTTTGGTGTGATCGAGTGACACATCAAAATCAGTTGGTATAGCAACTATTTTTTCTGGATTTTCAATAAATGCGGCAGCCATTTTTTCTTCTCCTTTGGGATTATCAATGAATGAGAGCCACAATGCAAGGTAGTCTTTGTTAACCGCTACTTGAAAATGCGGTTCCATTTTGTATCCTCTTTGTTGCTGACTAAATGCGCACCACGTTATTTCCGGTGCATATTTTGTTCTCCTTCTGTGTTGTGCCACATGCTCGTAAAACACCTTACAACACTTTGATTCAAAGAAAGGAACTAATTTATCTCCTAATAATTTGAATTCTGGCTGAACAGTTTCTCTGATGGCTTGCATCCTTTCATCAAGACCCTGTACCAAAAATACATCAAATACATCTTCCGATATCATGTATATCCACCTCAAATTTTGCAATTTGCTACTCAAATACCATCTGATTAACATACAGATTATAATAGAAGCCCTTATCTTTCAACAATTTTTGGTGGTTTCCACGTTCTATTACTACTCCATCTTTTAAGACAATAATTTCATCTGCTTCCACAATTGTCTTAAGTCGATGGGCAATAACAAAACTTGTTCTTCCAGCAATAACATTGTCCATTGCTTTTTTTATTTTTTCTTCTGTAACCATATCAACATTTGAAGTTGCTTCATCTAAAATTAAAAAGCTAGGATCAGTCAACAACGTTCTAGCAATACTGAGCAATTGTTTTTGACCAACAGATAGTATCGAATTTTCATCATCGACTTTAGTTTCGTATTTATCTGGCAAGCTTTCAATATAATCATGAATATGTGCCTGCTTTGCAGCAGCAATCATCTGGGCCTCTGTTGCTTCTGGTAATCCAAATTTTATATTATCAGCAATTGTCCCTGAAAATAAAACTGAATCCTGTAGTACAATTCCAACGTTTTTACGTAACGAATGCAGTTCAAAATCTCTTACATCCGTTCCATCAAATAAAACTTCACCATTTGTTACATCATAAAAACGATTTAGCAAATTCATTACTGTTGTTTTACCTGAACCAGTCGGTCCAACTAGTGCAATCATTTTACCTTTCTTCACGCTAATATCAATTCCATGCAGAATCTCTTTTTCGCTATTATATCCAAAGTGAACATTCTTCAACTCAACTCCTTCATTAACCTCCAGAAGTTTTCGTCCATCCTTATTTACTTGTTCTTCAGGCTGTTTCAGCACAGTACTCAATCTTTTAGCACCAGTCAATGCTAATTGCAGCATAGAATACATGGATGTGATCTGCGTAATAGGCTGAAAATATTGTTGTGAATATTGAACAAAGGTAACTACTAACCCTAATCCAACTGCCTTACCTACATCTCCATTGATTACCATCCAAGAACCATATGCTATAACAATCGCCAAATTAAGCAATGACAATCCCTGCATCAGGGGGAAAAGCATGCCTGAATACAACTGTCCTTTGAACGTCGACTTACGAACACGTTCATTTAATACCTTGAAATTTTCTACTGATTTTTTCTGCAGACCATTAGTAATAATGATTTTCTCACCATTGATTTGCTCATTAACATATCCATTTAACTTACTAATTTCATCTTGCTGATTGTCAATATAATACCTTGCCTTTCGGATAATAAAAAAGGCGATTAAAATCACGAAAGGTGTTGAAGCGACTGTAGCTAACGCAAGTTTGACATTCAATGAAAACATCATCCAGATGACTCCTATGTAGAGTACTACCTGTGAAATCAATTCGAAAATTGCTTGGTTCATCGCATTGAAAATGTTATCCAAATCAGATGTAAATAATGATAGTATTTTACCATCTTGGTGTCTATCAAAATAACTGATTGTCATTTTTTGCAACTTGCCAAACAGTCCGCGCTGCATCTTATTAGTTGATAGAGCATTTATTCGCGAAATCAACAAACTTGAGATCAGCATAGTAAATACTGACAAGAGATAAAACCCTAGTATCATCCAAAGTGCATTATGAAAATTAGCTAAAGATGCGCTTTGATGGGTTGCTGGATTCATATAAGCAACTAAATATTTACTAAGACTTGTCATGGCTTTTCCCAAATAAACTGGTGCTTTTATCTGTGCCCACGTAGAAATGATCGTTAAACCTACAACAAAGATCAATCCTTTCCAGTACGGCTTTAAATAATGCTTAAAATATGCAATTGATAATTTAAAATCCTTCACTATGCTTGCCCTCCTATTCGTGAAAGCTGTGCAGCATATATCTCTCGGTAAATTGGCGAGTTCTCTAATAGCTCTTTATGTGTTCCCATTCCAACTAACTCACCGTCATCAAGTACCAAAATCGTGTCCGCCTTTATTACTGAGGATATTTTTTCTGCAATCATAAAGACCGTCGTTGTTTTCATTTCACTTTCAAGCGCCTGCTGAACCAATTTCTCGGATTTTGCATCCAATGCAGAAGTTGAATCATCAAGAATTAATATTTTAGGTTTGCCTATGATTCCTCTAGCAATTGATAATCTTTGTTTTTGACCACCGGAAAAATTAGCAGATCTCTCTTCTACACGATGCTTTACACCATCATCATATTTATCAACAAATTCTTTCGCCTGGGCTACATCTAGTGCCCATTCCATTTCTTCATTCGTTGCATCAGATTTTCCTTGTTTCAAATTGTCCTCAATCGTACCAGAAAAAAGAATTGCCTTTTGCAAAACAAAACTAACTGTTTTGCGCAATGTTGATGCAGCAATTGTCTGTAATTTTTTGCCGCCGATCTTAATGTCCCCTTTTGTTGGGTCATACAACCGCGCAATTAATTGTGCCAACGTTGTTTTCCCAGATCCTGTAGAGCCAACAATTCCGACAAAATTTCCTGCCTCAATCTCAAATGAAATATTCTTCAGAGAGTCTTCACTGGCGTTAGGATATGCAAAGCTAACATTTTCGAACTCAATGTTTGAAGCTAACGTGTCCTCAACTGAACTATCACTAAATTCAATATCAGGCTTAGTTTCTAACACCTCTTTAACACGATTCATTGAGATCATTCCTCTAGAGGCCATCGTCATCGTCATAGCACCTATTATAATAGCGAACATTAATTGCATCAGATAAGAAATAAATGATGCGATTGCTGCCAAATCATTTGGATGGCTTGTAATTTTAGCTCCAATAAGATAAACCGCCAATAGAATCATCAAATTTGAAATTAACATAAAAGCAGGGATTAATAATGAAAATAAATATCCAATCGTTAAATTCAAGTTTTTCAGTTCGCCTGCAGTTGTAGCAAATTTTTTGGCCTCGTTTTCTTCTTGATTAAATGATTTAACGACCCGAATACCTTGCATTGATTCCTTTGCAACTGTATTCATCTTATCCAACCATTTTTGAAATTTCGCAAATAAATTACCCATGTGCGAAAAAACCGCACCTGTTAATAATAATATCAATCCAATCATCAAAATTTCAATCCACCATAATCTAGGAACTGTAATGATTCCCAAGACAAATGCTCCCACAAAAAGTAACGGAATCCGTAGTATTTGCGTTAACATCGTCATTACTAGATTTAAAATCTGATTCATATCATTAATTAACCGTACGACTAAACTACCAGTTGAAAATTTCTCGATATTTCCAAAAGAAAATTCTTGAATTTTATCATATAGTTCCGCCCTTAAATCAGTCGTAACCGCTTGTGCTACCTTTGCAGAGAAAAAGGTACTGGTAATTCCTGCAACGATACCAATTAACGCCAAGACAATCAGCTGAACCCCATAATCATAAACCTCAGTACGATTATTCGCGATTATTGCTTTCATGATTGTTTGTAAGAGCTTAGGCTGCCACAAAGTACTTCCGGCTAACACAATTACCGAAATAACAGCTCCAATTATTGATAGATAATTATTTTTTAAATAGGGTTTTAAAATTCCCATATAGACTTTCACTCCCAAAATAGTTATTAAATATACTTAATTTTTAATTCTGATAAATTCAAATTTCCTTTGATATATACTTTTTTTTCAAAAATATTCCCCTCTTCCTGCGCAGTATCAATCTCGCTCAAAATGCTATTTATATTGACAAAAACTTTCCATTCCTTGGGGAAGAACAACATTATTTCACTTAATGAACCATTAATAAATACATTTGCTTCATCATCTTGAAATTCGACATTGTCAAAATAAATTTTCAAGGATGCAAGCCTTGAGCTGATTGCAACCTGTTCAAGATTATTTGCTTTGACATATCTGACGCTACTAGACATGCTTTCACTAATCTTTACTTTTTTTTCAGAGGTATCAGTCTCAAGTGAACTAACCTTATGCTTCCAATTCCAATCCCATTTTCTACTTCCGCCAAATGATTTAAAGATCATTGATAATCCCACACTCACCAAACATGCGGCTAAAAAAATCGTCCACATGCCTAATCTCTCAATACCCAATTTCTCAGCATAAAGCATTACTAAAAAAGCTATCGAAAAAACACTCTGTGAAATTCTCCTGTATAAAATTCCCTGTATCAATAAAAATATAAACAAGACAGTAAATGCGATTGTCCAAAACTTAAAATGGAAGCTAATAATTTCTAATTTTGTCGAAACAAGCAATGTTGCGAGTAACAGAATTATAATTCCTAAAAAAAAACGTTTTGCTCTCATATTTTATTTTTCCCTGCTTTCTAATCTTTTTTTTACATCTTTAAAATATCTCCGCGAAACGTATACCTGTTTATACGACTCATGAAAAGCAATCAGATTGCCAGTTAAACTGCGTGTTAATGTGTATACTTCATCTAAATTAATAATTGCCGATTTCGAGATTCTCATGAAGTTTTGCGGTAGTAGATTTTCAAGCTCGTATAATCTTAAATGTGTTTCAAATAAATCACTCCTTGTATGTGCATTAACAATTCTTTCATCAGTTTCAAAAAAAAGTATGTTAGAACTGTTTATGTAAAATTCCGTCGCTCCTTGAAACAATTTAATTCTTTTGTTGATGATTTTTCTTAAAATCTCTTCATACAATTTTTTAACGTCATCAGTTTGCTCGGACGCTCGAATAACCACTTCAGTTTCTTTGACCTCTTTATCAATTTCTACTCTAATCTTCATAAGATCTTTCCCTTCCAATTAAGTACACCATATGTTTTTAAAAAGGTAAACAGATTTTACACAAGTGGTCGTTTTTTTGTTTAAAGTGATTAACTTTTTAAACCACTAATTTATTTCTCTCTATTCGTAAGAATTCCATAGAAATAATTGTGATTAAATTAACTTTTAAAAAGTAAGAAACAACGAATTAATTCAGTAAATACATATTATATAGAATACTGATTTAACAGTATATAAAAGAGCTTGTAATTATTATCACATATAGGTACAATATATTTTGTGTCTTATTTTGATATTTTTTTCACAATTAGGAGGTTTTTTTAATGAGTTCCTCACTTACAATTTCTTGGTGGGCAGCATTAATTGGCTTAGCTATTGCCATTATTTTAATTCTAAAAAAGGTTAATCCTGTCTATTCGTTAATTTTAGGTGCTATAGTTGGTGCTTTACTTGGTGGAGCAAACCTAGTCCAAACAATTAATATTTTAATACAAGGTTCACAAAGTGTTATGGGGACAGTTTTACGCGTCCTCGCAGCAGGAATGTTAGCCGGTGTTATGATGGAATCAGGTGCGGCCGATACAATCGCCCGTGCAATCGTCACTAAACTTGGTGATCATTTTGCACTCTTTGCATTATCTTTAGCTACAATGGTCATCACAGCCGTTGGTGTCTTCATTCCTGTCGCTGTTCTAATAGTCGCTCAAATTGCTCTCGAAGTCGGACAACGCATGCATATTTCAAAGTTATCCTTGTTAGTCGCACTTTCTGGTGGTGGAAAAGCTGGTAATATCATTTCACCTAATCCCAATACAATTGCTGCCGCAAAAGGATTTAATCTACAATTAAGTCAGGTTATGCTAGCCGATTTAATTCCCGCACTTTTGGCTCTTGCAATGACCATTTTTTTAGCAAACCTGCTTAAAAGAAATGGTTCTATGATAACAGAACGCGACTTTGAATTACCTAGTAGTTCAAAATCTCCCAAACAATTACCGACTTTAAAAACTGCACTTGTAACACCCTTAGTGGCAGTTGTCTTGCTTTTATTGAATCCAATCGGCTCACTTCTTCACATTACTTTTTTGACCAATTTAAACTTGGATGCACTTTATATTCTGCCATTTGCTGCCATTGTTGGCACGATTGCTATGAAACAAGGTCACAAAATTCGTGAATATGCCGCCTCTGGTATAAATCGTATGACAGATGTTGTTCTAATTTTAATCGGCGCTGGTACTATTGGAGCAACCATTACCTCTTCAAACTTACCAGAACAAATTATTAATTTGATTAAAATCAGTCATATTTCAGGCGTTTTGCTGGCACCATTGTCTGGTATCTTGATGGCAGCGGCTTCTGCCTCGACCTCAACTGGTGTTATCCTAGCAACTGGGTCATTTTCAAAAGCAATCCTAGGATTTGGAGTTACTCCACTTGCTGCGGCTGCTATGGTTCATACAGGAGCGATCGTAATTGATCAATTGCCACATGGAAACTATTTCCATGTCACTGCAAATGCAATGCACATGGACATCAAAGAACGTTCACGTTGTATACTTTATGAATCCCTCATAGGTCTTACAGCTATGATAACTGCAACAATTATTTTTGGTTTTCTAAAATTTTAAGTGAGGTCTTTTATCATGAAATTTGTCATTGCTCCAGATTCATTCAAAGGAAGTCTAACAGCCAAAGAAGTTGCTTTAGCTATAAAAAAAGGAATTTCGAAAATTTTTCCCACAGCAATTTTCGAACTTGTTCCAATGGCTGACGGTGGCGAAGGAACTGTTCAGTCACTCGTTGATGCTACAGATGGTACCATCATTTCAAAGGAAGTAACTGGTCCTCTTGGAAACAAGGTGACCGCAAAATATGGTCTTCTTGGAAATTCCAAAACTGCTGTAATCGAGATGGCGGAAGCAAGTGGAATTGGCTATATTGATAAGCTCACTGCAAATCCTCTGATTACAACTACTTTTGGAACAGGACAGCTAATCATCGATGCTCTTGATCACAACATCGAAGAAATTATTCTTGGCATCGGCGGCAGTGCCACAAATGATGGAGGTGCTGGAATGGCCCAGGCCATCGGAATACATTTGCTGGATGCAAAAGGAAAAGAATTACCGTTTGGTGGTGCAGCCTTAGCGCATCTTGCTAAAATTGATACTTCGAACATTGATGATCGCCTAACCAAAGTCAAGATAGTAATTGCATCAGATGTTACTAACCCATTAACAGGGAAAAATGGAGCATCGGCAGTTTTCGGTCCACAAAAAGGTGCAACTCCTAAAATGGTCCAACAACTTGATAAAAGCCTGATCCATTACTCAGAAATATTGCAAAAGTCTCTGAATAAAGATGTGGCTGCATTACCTGGTGCAGGTGCAGCAGGTGGCTTGGGTGCAGGGCTGCTAGCCTTTACCACAGCACAAATGAAACATGGAATCGACATTGTAGTAAATTACACAAATTTAAAAAATAAAGTATATGGTGCAGATTTCGTCATTACAGGCGAGGGTGGAATTGACTTCCAGACTCAATATGGAAAAACACCATTTGGAGTTGCACAGGCTTCTAAAAGCATTTCTCCTAACATTCCCGTTATTGCTCTTGCTGGATATGTAGGTAAAGACGTTGATGTTTTGTACCAAGATAACGTAATAGAGGCAATCTTCTCTACTGTTTCTGGTGCTAAAAGCCTAGAACGCGCTTTTGAAGATAGTCAAGATGACATTGCTCAAACTTCTGAAAATATTGCACGTCTAATCAAAGTCCTGAGATCTTAGTTGCTTGGATACTGACCTTCTGTGCAAGAATTCTCGCGTCACTATTGGAATTTTGGTAAAATATTACTAATAAGTGATATGAAAGGAGCCATCCATGCCAAAAAATCTCAGAAAAAAACCAATAATTAATTTTTTGATACTCATCGTAGCACTTGAAATAATAGTTATTTCCATTAATTTTTTCTATTCACCAATTGAGGTTGCTGCTGGTGGATCAACCGGTATCGCAATTTTGTTAAACGCTTCTTTTGGTATTAACACTGCAACTTCAGTACTAGTAATAAATGTCATTATGATTATTTTGGCTTTTTTCTTTTTAGAAAGAAAAGTCGTTCAAAAAATTACATTGGGTAGTTTCCTGTTACCTCTATTCATGTATCTAACACCTAGTTTTAAGCTTGTCGATGATTCCTTTCTTGCCGTTACTATTGGCGGAATAATTTTTGCATTTGGTATCGCTATGCTTTATCGTATTGATGCTTCTAGCGGTGGAACGACCGTGCCTCCACTAATCATACGCAAATATTTTCACATTAACACTGCGATCTCACTTCTGGTCATTGATTTTATCGTAACTTTCTTTAATATTTTTACAATGGGCCTGAATGCCTTCTTTTTAGCCGTTTTCTCGTTAATTATTACCTCTGTCGTTATGCGTTACATTGAAACAGGGCTAGATCACAAATTTCAAATTCAAGTCATGAGTCTCCATAAGACAAAGGAAATTCAAGAAATGGCACTTAACGTTGATCATAGCTTGACCGTGTACGATGTTCGTGGTGGCTACAGTGACAATCAAAAAGAAATCCTAATGCTTGTTGTTGACAATCAAAGTTACGGCCCTTTACTGCGTGCAATTCATGCTATTGATCCAGAGGCATTTATTATCACTTCTAATGTTGTTAAAGTCCATGGTGGTCGCTTAGGACTTTAACATATCCATTTTCAGCAAAAAAGGGAGTGTCCGTGACATAAGTTGGTAAAATTGATTATTAACACAAAATCACAAAAAAGAGCCATTTACCATGGTTTTTCAAGGTTAAACTGAAAATTTTGACTTATGAAACACGTTTATCGGGAATAAATAGAGAAGGCTTGGCCAAAAGTTATATTTTGACCAAGCCTCTTTTTAATTTCAAATAACTTCGTCTAACTTACTGAGTAAGAAATCATTTTCTTCTTTCTTCCCTACAGTTATTCTCACATACTCAGGATAGTCCCAAGCATCACACTCACGAATGATGACCCCTTTTGCCATAAGCTGTTCACATATTTCTGCAGAATAAAAGCCATCAGGTAGTTTTGCAAAAATGAAATTTGAACTAGACGGTATAACTGTAAATCCTCTTTCATTTAAGGCTCTACTCATCCGCTCACGTTCATTCAAAATAAACTCTTTTACCCTGTAAGCTTGTGCCTGATCCTCTAACAAAGCAGCCTTTGCAGCAAAAAGCCCAGTCCGATTTACACAAAATGGCTCGGTAATTGTATCAAAGGCACTAATTACAGGAGCTTGTGCCATAATATAACCAACTCGTGCCCCAGCCATACCATAGAACTTAGAGAAAGTTCTAATAACAATTAGTTTCTTATTCTTCAAGAACTCCACTATTTCAGGGCGTTGACCCTCATTAATAAAGTCGGCATACGCTTCATCCAAGACAATCCATACATCATCACCGACACTTTCAATGAATCTTTCAATCTCTCTTCTATCGTTGATTACCCCAGTTGGATTATTAGGATTACACAGCCAAATCAACTTCGTCTTATCTGAAATATTTTCTTTCATTGCCTCAAAGTCATAGGTAAAATCTGATTTCACTGGAACATTCTTGATAACTGCCCCCATTAGAATCGAAACTTCGCGATATAAACGATATGTAGGCTTGGCAACTAGGACCTCATCACCTTCGTCTATTAACAATCTAGCTACTGTCTCAATTACATTACCTGCCCCACTCCCTAATGCAACATTTGTGACGTCTAAGTTATTAACTTTGGCAAGTACCTCAGTCAGTTCTACATAATCATCCTCAGGATAACGATTAATTACTTTTAAACTTTCTTTCATAGCTCTTTTGGCATTTTCATAAGGTCCAAATGGATTTTCATTTGAGCCTAACTTAACGACTTTATCTAACCCATATTTTTTTAACACCGAAGCCTCTGTTTCACCAGCTATATATGGCCTACAGTCATCAACTTGCTTTCTTAAATTCAGACTAATTGTACTTTCTTTCATGACTACCTCCAAACCTTTTTTAGAAAACTACAAACTTAACTCACAACATTTTTCTTCTACGAGTACAGCAGCACTACTAGAAATTAGGGTCTCAATTAAAAGGGGCTGTACCAAAGTAATAATTGGCACCTCCCCGTTGCTGTATCTAATTCAAATTAGTGAAATGAATCAATTAAATACGATTATCTTTTCATTAGCAAATTCATAGAGTCCTAGGTCACTCATTTCTCGACCATATCCTGAATGTTTTACCCCGCCAAATGGTAACTCTGGATGCGCCCCAGAAGGTCGATTAATGAAAACTTGCCCTGTTTCAATCTCAGATGCAACAGCATGCGCTCTTTCTACATTCTGAGAATATACAGCTCCGGCTAATCCAAAGAAAGAATCATTGGCCAACTCAATTACAGCTTCATCGTCCGGGACAACATGAATTTGCGCTACTGGCCCAAAAAACTCTTGGTAATAAGCAGGATTCTCTGGTTTTATATTAGTTAAAACAACTGGCTTGAAGAAATAGCCATCCCCTTCAACAGGCCCACCTTGAACTAGAACATCTGCTCCATTTGCAATAGCCTCTTCAACTTGTTTTTGGAGACCTTCAACTGCCTCTTTTGAGGATAATGGGGCTAACTCAGTATTCTCAATAAGGGGATCTCCTAATTTAATATCTGTAAATTTCTGTTTTATACCTGAAATAAACTTTTCAGCAACCCTTTCTTCTACAACATACCTCTTGGCCGAAGTACATACCTGACCAGCATTCCGCAGACGCGCACCAATTGCATCATTTACTGCCAATTCAAGGTCAGCATCATCAAGTATTACAAACACATCACTGCCACCAAGTTCCATTGTTGACTTAATTAAACTTTTTCCGGCTTGTCCAGCAATTATCCGACCAGCATCTTCAGAACCCGTTAAGGCAACACCCTGAACTCTTTCATCCGCAATAATTTCAGCAATTTGTTTATGTGACACGAAAAGATTTGCGAATGCACCATCACCCAGATCAGCCTCTATTGCCAGATCCTCAAGTAATTTTGCGCACCCTGCAACAATTCCCGCGTGCTTAAGTACAACTGGGTTTCCTAATAAATAGTTGGGCGCCAAAACTCTAATAACCTGTGAATATGGGAAATTCCAAGGTTCAATACTTGCAACTATCCCAATTGAATGATGTTCCAATAGTGCTTTTTTACCATCCGCATATTTATAAGGCTTGGGTTCAAGCAAGCTTGGTCCCTTATTGGCATAATAACGAACAAGGTTCACACATAGTAAAACTTCGCCTCTACCCTCGGCAACTCTCTTTCCCATATTAATTGCGGCTTCTTTTGCCAATTTATCTTGATTTTGTTCAAGTACCTCAGCAAAATTTAACAATTTCTTTGCTCTCTGTGAAACTGGAACTTTTTTTTGAGCTTTATAAAACTGCTCGGCTTGGTCAAGCTTTTCTGCAATTTCATCGTCAGACATCAATTCATATTCCTTAACTAATTTACCAGAATATGGATTAATAACCTTATATGCCATATTACGACCCCTTCCATTATTCAGTGATACTTCTAGCGATACTTCGATCAATAATCTCTAATGCTTCATCAATAATATCAGATGAAACTACCAATGGTGGAATAAAACGAATCACATTATGAAAGACCCCGCAATTCAACAAAATTAGATGTTCATTCAAAGCTTCTTCTCTAATCTTCGCAACTAGTTCCGTATCAGGCTTATTAGTCTGAGGATCTCTAAATTCCATACCAATCATTAACCCTAATCCACGTACACTGCTAATCACATCATATTTATCTGCCAATAATTCTAGTTTTTCTCTGAAATATGCACCTTTCTTACGTACATTTCCTAGGAAATTATCATCCATAATATCTAAAACGGCGTTTCCCGCAGCACAAGCAAGCGGATTTCCACCAAATGTACCGCCATGTGCTCCAGGTTCCCATTGATCCATATATTCTGCTTTTCCAATTACTGCACTTAAAGGAATCCCATTTGCGATTCCTTTTGCAGAAGTCAAGACATCGGGTTGAACCCCATAGTAATCTTTTGCAAACAAGTGGCCAGTCCGTCCATAGCCGCTCTGAATTTCATCAAAAATCAATAGTATTCCATGTTCATCACAAATTGCTCGCAGTTTTTCCAAGAAAATCTTTGGAGCGGGAAGATACCCCCCTTCACCTTGTACAGGCTCAACAACGATACATGCAACTTGAGATGGCGCCAAAACACTATGGAAGAGACTCTCTAGCTGAGCAATACATCTTTCAACTTCAGCATCAACACTCAGCTTAGAATTGTAAACATCTGGAAAATCAACATGATAAACAGGTGGTAATACACCCTCATAGTTTTTACGATATTGTGCGTTCGAAGCTGTCATAGCAGCTGTTAGAAGTGTCCGTCCATGGAAAGAACTTGTAAAAGCAATGATTCCATTTCTCTTTGTAACACTCAGTGCGAGTTTTACAGCCCCTTCATTAGCTTCAGCACCACTGTTAGAAAAATAAACTTTATAATCTTTCCCAACTCTCTTTACTAGTTTTTCAGCCAGTTCAACGTATGACGGATAATAAACAACATTGTGACCGCCATGCACAAGTTCATGTAATTGTTTTTCAACTGCTGCAACAACCTTAGGATTATTATGTCCGCAATTAACAACACCAACACCGGCCGCAAAGTCGAGATACTGTTCGCCATCTTCAGAAGTAAGATAGACTCCTTCACCTTTTGTTACTCCAAGTTTGGTTGCTCTTTTTGCAACAGGAGGCAGTACTTCTAACGAACGCTCATACAAAGACTTAACCACATTATCCACTCCATTCACAGACTACATCACTTTAGATAAAAATGATTGTGTCCGCGTATTTTTAGTTTCTTCAAAAATGTACTTTGGATTGCCACTATCAGCAATCCTTCCTTTATCCATAAACAAGACCTTATCTGCAACATTTTGAGCAAAAGACATCTCATGTGTAACGATAATCATTGTCATTCCATCAGCTGCCAACTTTTCCATTACACCTAGCACCTCTCCAACCACTTCCGGATCAAGTGCTGAAGTTGGCTCATCAAACAACATGACTTCAGGATTCATAGCAAGCGCACGTGCAATCGCCACACGTTGTTGTTGTCCTCCAGATAATGATTGCGGGTAAGCATCTGCTTTTTCAGATAAACCGACTTGCTCCAGTAATGAATGTGCATGCTCAATTGCTTTTTGGGGAGTATCTACTTTCAACTTAACGGGAGCAAATGTAATATTTTCAAGTACCGTCTTATTTGGAAAAAGATTAAATTGCTGAAATACCATGCCCATTCTCTGTCTAAGTATCCGTAATTTATCCTTACTAGCGCTATTTAACTCCTCACCTTCAAAAACAACTTTGCCTGAATAATCACCTTCAAGTCTATTTAAGCATCTTAGCAACGTACTTTTACCGCCACCAGATGGTCCTATCAGAACAACCTTCTCAGATTTTTTTACTGTAAACGAAATATCTTCAAGAACAACATTATCCGCATAAGCTTTTTTCAAGTTCTTTACTTCAATAATATTTTCTTCTGTCATCGGCTGTCCTCCCTAATTACTCTGTGCATATTTGCGTCCCATTTTTTTCTCCATCAGCTGCATCAACTGTGAAAGAACAAATGTGAGTACGAAATAAATAGCTGCTGCAACAATCAAAGGAGGAACAAAATTATACAAGGTTCCACCTACTCCAAGAGCTTGTGCCGTAACCTCTTGAACACCGATGTAGAATAATACTGAAGACTCTTTAACCAATGAGATAAATTCATTACCTAATGCAGGTAAAATATTTCTAACTGCTTGCGGCAATATAATTGAAAACATCGTCGTTTTCTCACTCAGTCCCAATGATATTCCAGCTTCGGTTTGACCCTTTGGAATTGAAATGATACCTGAACGGAAAATTTCGGCAGTATACGCACCAGAATTTATTCCAAGCGCAATTGAACCAGGGATAACTCTATCCAACCCTGAACCTAAAAACTGAATTTGTGGAACAGCTAATACATTTGAAAGTGTGTAATAAATCAGCATAACTTGAATCATTGCAGGAGTTCCACGAACAATCGCAATATAAACGCGTGCGATGTAAGAAAGAGCTTTGTGCTTTGATAGTCGGAACATTACAAAAACCAGACCCAAAAGGATGCCGATAAATATACCGATTATTGAGATTAAAATTGTTTGTGCAGTTCCTTCAAGAAACACCGGATAGTACTGCTTTAAAAAATCGAACATTGTCTTCACCCTTTATTATTGTTTATCTATTTACCATACTTTGACTGCAATTCTTGTGCTTGTTTAAACATCTTTGTCATTTCGCCACTCTTTTGTAACTTTGTAATTACCTTGTTGACACGTTTAACGAGTGCTTTGTCACCCTTTCTTGCTGCAACGTTAACTGATCTTTGTTCCTTTGGAGTATTTAACTTAACCTTTGCAATTGCATACTTGCCAGGGAACTGTTTCAAATAGTTATCGGCAATTTCATTTTCAACAACAACACCATCTAATTTTCCTTGTAAAAGTTCAGTTGTTAAGCTTGTCAAAACACCTTCTGTGATAACATTACTACCCTTTAATTGATTTTTAGCAATTGTTTCTTGAGTTGTTGTCTGCTGAGCCCCTATTTGCTTTCCTTTAACCGAAGCTACTGTATTAAAACTATCTGCATCTTTCTTTTGTACCAATAGAACATTTTTAACTGTGTAGTACGATTTAGAAAATGCAACAACTTTCCTTCGTTCGTTTGTTGAAACCATCCCTGCAAGAACCAAATCTATCTTATTACCCTTCAATTCGGAAATAAGAGATGGGAACTCCGTATTTTCAATCTTCAGTTTTACTCCCAAATTATCTGCAATTTTTTGTGCAATCATCATATCGTACCCAACAATTTGCTTTTTACCATCTTTGACTATGGGAAATTCAAATGGCGCATAATCAGCAGATGTTCCGACAACCAAAGTTCCCTTGTCTTGAATTTTCTTAACACTATTATCAGAACTTGAACTACTACTGCAGCCAGCTAATACCAATCCAAGAGCAATCGTTGCTCCAATAACTCCCAATCCCTTTTTGAATACTTTTTTCATAAAGACCCCTCCAATTTTTATACGCGATCTAACGGAAATGTCATACAATGCGGTCCGCCACCTGCTTTTAAAGTTTCAGTAATATCTAATTCAATTACCTCCATTCCATGTTCACGCAAAGCGTTGTTCACATCTTTGTTTTGTTTTAACGACAAAACTCGATGTCCACCCAAGCTTTCCAAGTTACACCCATGCTGGAATATTGCTTCTTCAGGAACCCTAATGATTTCAATTTCTAATTTATTCAACAACTCCTTGAATTCGGTTGGCAGCCCCTCTTCATACGCTACTGCTAAATTATCATCAACTAGATTGAAACACATATCTAAATGTAAGTATCGTGAATCCGCGGGTACAGGATATAATTGATATCCTAGAGGCTCCAATCCATCTTTCAATTCATTGAAACCTTCCATATTGGTTCTCTCGATTATTCCGACTGCAATTATGTTTTCTCGTAAAAAGGCAAAATCCCCGCCTTCAAAAAGTCCTTTTTTGACTTCTAAGATCTTAGGAATTCCTAACTCAGCCATTTTTGCTTCGTACGCTGCATGCTCCGCATAACGTAATGGTTCCTTAAAACTGCCTAGTATATATCCTTCTTTTACACATCCGCCAAAGTCTCTGGCAAAAACTGAATTAGTCATGCTCTCTTGTGGTGTCAATTGTTCAACTTGGACACCTGCTTTAACGTAAGCGTCCAATAACTGCTGATACTCATCTAACAGTTTTACCTTATCTAAAGGCTGATCTTGATACTTTTTTGAAATTTCATTAATTGGTGCAGCTTCATCCAAAAAAGTAGGAGGACAAGTTAAAACTTTTTTTAGTGTTGATGTTCCATTTCTCACAAACATATCTTTTATCTCCTTAATCTTCCCAAATTTTTTGGGTGTAATTTCTGATTAGTTTGGGCAATACCCCAAATGAATAAGGTTTATAGACTCTCTCCTTCCAAGTATGTGCGCCTTTACCATAAACTCCGATATCAACTGCAGGAATGTTTAATTCCCGCATCTTATCATAAGGTAGAGGATACAGCTGTTCTACAAGTGGAAAATTACTCTTCATTTTTTCTATTTCTTGTGGAGTTTCATCGATCATTAAATAACTGCTATCCGACAAATAAGGGAAAAATTGTTTCATTGTAAAATTAATTTTTCCATTGCTTTTTCTTAATACATCATCTAAGTCCTGATATACCTTTGAGTCTTGTGAAATGCTGTTATGCGGACAAAATGGCGGTGCTAAGAATAGAACAACTTTGGCCTCGTTATCGTTAACTTGCTGATCAAGAAAGTCTATCAACTTAAATCCAGCAGAACGCTTATCTAATTCAGAATTATTATTGATAAAGCTTTCAATAAGTGACCGGTAATCAATCCCTAAATCACCCAAGTGATTAAGATATTCTTCAAAGCTGTATACATTAAGCTTACGTGTATTATCAACTTTAGGAAAATTCAACTTACTGAGAAATTCGTTTTCCCGCCGCTCTGCTTCATCCACTAATTTCTTGCAATCTACCTTAACAGCAATCTTTAACTGCTCAATTATTTCAAAAACCGGTTTTTTATAGGTGAAAGTATTAAAATACATCTCAGTTACTTTTGCAGTTTGAACATTATAAAAGTCTTTTTGATCACGCAGCATCAGACAAGAAGATGGTAAGATTTCTTCACCTGGAATATCTTCAACGAAGTCAGGATTGTTATTAATCAATAAATTAATGCGACTAGCAATTAATGTTGAATCTATTCCAGCGTAGGTATTCCCCACATGGGTCTCAATACCTTTAATATAAAAACAAGTCAACGTTTTACCAGCCGCTCCATAATATATATATTTCTGCGTGTCACCAGCATACTTAGGACTAATAAAATCAGTATTTATAGCCACACTATATTGTAAATTCCATTTCTCTTGTAATCTCTTCAATTCATCCAGAGCGGCGATTACTCCGCTATGATCATTTTCCTCGACACAATTGCCCATAAACAACAAATTACCCTTTTGAAGCTCCGGATGTTCACTGAAATATAATAAATTGGAAATATTGACGGCGTCACCGCTCTTCATATCCAATGCACCTCTACCGAAAAGCCAATCTCCCGTATTTGCATCATTTTGAATTTCACGGTCGCTATCATAACTCGAAAAATATTGTTCAAGATAATCTGGATCCAATGCCTTTTCCTTGATTGATCCAAAATCTTCCAACCCAACAGTATCAAAGTGAGAATGATATAAGACTGTTTTCTGTGTGCCCTCTTTACCCAAAAAAGCAAAAATATTTTTTCTTCCTAGTGCATCACCCTCTATCTTCTGCGTCCAAACCCACTCAGGATGCTTCTTGAAAACTGTAAAAGTTCTCAAAATCCTCTCAAGCTTTTCTACTAAGTCGACTTCGCCATTCGTGCCATTGACACTTTTTGTGGCTACCAGTTCCCGTGTCAACAACTCTATTCTTTGTTTCTCATCTATAACTGTCTCCAAATCAAATGCTGAATCCATCTTATCACTTCATTCTCTTAATTTAATCGAATTATAATTTATATATTTCTTTACGTCAATAAACATCACATCAGATTTATTAATACTTTTCATTCCAAAAAAGTACTTTTTTATGCGTTTTCGCCCTTTGTATCCACTATAAAATACCTTTAAATAGGGATTATTAAAAATGGAACCGCTTACTTATTTATTTATAATAAAAAGTATTATTGGATTTTTATTTTCTTTCAAAATAAATTTTCATTATATACTTATCTTTATCAACCACTTTTTTCTATTATTCATTAGAAAATGAATAGAAAAAATGACACTTGGTGTTTCCTCTACTTCTAACATCTTCATCTCTCAAAATTATTTTTTAACTAATCTCAAGCCAATTATCATTGATGTTCTTGAATTGTTGAGACATCATATATCCAAAAATTTCTTAATTCATTTTCTTATATCAAACCTTGCAAAAAAAGGCCATGACATAAATCCGTCACGGCCTTTTAGATATTCTTGAGCTATTCACATGCATTCAAACTGTAAAAGAATCATAATATAGAAAAAATTAATGAATGGTTTTTTTAAAAATATACCACTTGCTAAAGAAATAATTAGCAACGACAACAATAACATTATCAATTATCTTGACCAAAAGTGAGTTCCATCCTAATAATGAAATCCCCACCCAAGTAATCACAATATCCATTAATAATGTTATTGATCTATAGAAAAAAAACGAACTTGATTCACGTGATACTTCCTTAAAACTTCCAAATGGTGTCTTAAATACCCATAATTTATTGGAAATATATGCAACAAGAACTGAGACAAACCATGCGATCACATTCCCAATTTGATAATTTAAGCCTTGTAAATGCCAGAGCTCAAATATTCCAATGTTGACTACAGTTGTTGTTCCGCCCCAAAAAAGATAAGCAATAACTTGTTTATATTTTTCAAAAAGCTCAATTAACTTATTCATAGTAGACCTCAACTAAAAATTAATAGTGGTACCTGTGTAATTGTACTACAGAAACTTGTACTACCCCAGATTTATTTATAATTTAGAAGGCTCCTCCACCGGATCCTCCGCCAAAGCCACCGGATGAACCTCCACTGAACCCACCAGAGCCACCGCTAGCAGAGCTATTATAATTGGTAATTGCAGAACCTAAACTTGTTGTTAATGCATCGTTAAAGTTCCAATTTCCACCAATCAAAAGCGGATAATAAACTCCCATCGTAGAAAGTTCGGTTGCATCAAAATTAATTCTTAGTGCAGCTATTACTTTACTTGCTAACCCTAATGAGACTGCATATGGTAATATTTGTTCCCACAATACTAAATCTCCAACTTTTTTCATATCAAAATTTCCGATATCATCAAGCATTTTTCTAAAGCACATAATTTGGTATTTTAATTCTTGTCCTTTTTCAGAATATAAAGAATGCGAGCGATAATAGTGAATACAGGAAAATAAAAACACAATATACAGTATCACCAATAATCCACACATAAGGAAGTTGTTTGCAAATAGAAATAATGTACCACCGGCCACTACTGTCACTGCCATCAACCATGCCAAAGCTTTCTTTCTTAAACTTATATTCTGATTATCCTTATATCTCGTTTTATTTGCGGCTTTTACAACCTTTTTCTGCCATAGCGAGTATGCAGTAAAAAGTGCCTTTCCCTCAATTCCTTTTTTCCCAAATTTCTTTAATTCGGACAATGTGAATTGAGTTCCATCTCCCACGGTATTAAACATTTCCTTGAAGATACTATAGTCACGAATGAGCGTAGAATCTTTCAAAATAATATTAAAATCCTTCTTCTTTTCACCTAATTCTTTTACTTCGATTTGATGATTAGCTGCCAGTTCCAATATAAATGCGCTAAAAGCATTAGTATCAGGCTTCTTATTCTTATATATGACTTGAGTAACTTCAGACGAAGGCTCTGGAATTTCATACGAATGAACAATTGGACGCTTCTTTTCACTCTTATTTCCTGGATTCATATAACTCCACAAAAACCATAAAGCAATTACGCTAATCATAAGAATGAACATAATCCCTTTAAAAAATACTTTATTATGTTCTTCACGTTTCCTTTTTTCATTTGCTTCTAAAGCTAATGCACGTTCTTTTCTTTGGATAGACTTTAAAGCATTTTGCTCACTAGTATTTTGATTTAATGCCGTCACATTCACTGGAAAAACAATATGACTCTCAACAAAAGTATTAGCGGGATTCCTTTTCAAGGATATTTCTACAGTTCCTTGCTTTTTGCTTACCGTCGTCTTGCCGCTTAAATCACCGTGTGTCCACGCCTGCAGTCTTGTAATATTTTTTTGAGGCAGTTCAATATTGATTTTGACATTATTGAGTGCAACATCCCACTGGTTTCCGATTATTTTCCAGTTCAATTCAGCTGTATCCTTATAATTTTTAATTACACCATGTAACAAATAACGATAAACAAAGGTCACTTCCTTGTCCTCGACACTGTGATAGACCTTCAATTTTAATTGGTTGGTCGACTTCATCTGAGAAAAAGTATTATTGGTTTTCTCATCAGATAATGGAATTTTTTCTACATTACCATCCTCAATTGTCTCAACACTAACATCAGAAACACCACCAATTCCCTTAATATCCTGATTATAGTAGACACCATGAAAAGAGCCGTCAAAATCATACTTTATCTTTTGTGTTAACCAAACACTGCCATCCTTTTGAACAGCCGCATTCACATCATAGTTTTCAATATCATAACTATCAGCATTAGCATTAATGAACCCCATTATAACTGCTATAGCAAAAACCAAAACCGTTATCAGTACTTTCCCATATATTCTCCCTGTATCTTTTCGTGTATTCAGTAGAATCTCCCCCAAATGTATTTTTTATTGCTGAATTTTATTTATTATTTCGTCACAGATTTTATGACTTAGATAAACATTTCTTTGTCTCAAATCACTTGACGTTGTTATTTTGACCGATGTTATGAAGTTAGATACCATTTGTTCAAAACCTCTAACATAGAGTGGATTATCCCAGTCATCAAAAGAAAGTGTTTTGGTACTATTTTCTTGATATATCTTTAATTTTGCAAGATTTTCCAATACATAAGTTCCAGTTCTACTTGTCACTTCATATAATTCTTGATTGGAGCCACTATTCAAATCCATTGTCAGATTAACAAGTGTTTTCGCGGTCTCCATTGTTACTGTAATCATCTCTAGTTTCCCATCAGTTTGAATCAGCTTACTATCACTCTTGATGATCTTATCATCAAGCATATAAACAGCTGTATCAACAAGATGAATAAAAAGATCGTAAATCACAAACTTTGTATCATTAATTGCATTAACACGATTCTTTTGCAGTGAAATAATTCTTTTATTTTTGATTTTTTTTAGCCTATTGACCATTGGAGCAAAGCGCCTATTAAAACCAATCATTAATATTTTTGATTTGTTCAACGCCAGCAGCTGCAACTCTTTAACTTGTTTCAAGTTTTCGCTGGCTGGTTTATCTATAAACACATGAATTCCATTTTCCAAGCACTTTTTAGCAAGCTCGTAATGAGCAGCCGTTGCACTGTGAATAAAGCAGGCATCAATATTTTGTGCAATAAGCTCATCAATAGATTTAACAGTTTTTTCCAGATTATACTGCTTTATTAGTTTATTTCGAACTTCTTCGTTTCGTGTTGCAAAAATAAAATCGGCTTGATCTCTTATTTTTGAATATGTTGGCAAATAAGCTTTTTGTGCAATATTGCCTAATCCTATTACCCCTATCTTCATTAAGTACACCCTCCTCTTAAATTCCATTCTCTTTTTATACTTAAAGCCTATCATATTTAGCAGTTATATAATATTTTAGTTTTTAAAAAAAGTTTTTGCTGAATCAGACAAGATAAATAAGTTCTCTCAAATTTACTTCCATACAAAAAAAGTGAAGTAAATTGTTCATCTCAAAGATGTATCAACTTGCTTCACTTATACTAACATATTTAAAATGTTAGACTTTCTTCTTCGGTATAAAAATACCTATTAGCAGCCAAATAAAGACAATATAGGGGAATGTATTCATCGGCCATGCTGGGATTGGCCACAAGTTACTATAAATTGGGAAAACCATCACTAGAATTGCGATGATAGGTACAATCAGAAATAAGATATTATTTTTACTTTTCTTCCGAAAAAATGCAATTGTACCAACACTTACCAAAACATACACCAATAACAAGGCAATCACACCGATCGTTCCCAAATAATTATAGTAATCTCCTGCACTAACTCCCATGCCAATTCCAATTACGGCATAAAAAATCAAGGAAAGTACCGTTATCAAATCAAGTGCATGAACCGGTGTTTTCTTCGCTCCTTTTAGCTCACTCATCCAAGGCATCAGATAACCCTCTTTTGATAGTGCTTGAATCATGAAGGCCCCAGCATTCAAAGCACCAAAATAACAGGCAAAATAACTCGTAACAGAAGCAAAATCAATAAAAATAGCCATCCATGTACCTACATATCTTACCGATAAGTAATTCAATGGGGCTGATGAATTCTGCATTTTTGCAATATTAGCAGTTCCAAAACCAATAATCTCTGTGTAACTGACAATAAAATAGAAAATCATTGCGAAAGCAACAGATCCAAAGATTGCAACGGTAATTGCCTTAGCTGGTTTCTTTGCTCTTGGTGCAATTGTTGCTGCACCTTCGAAACCCGCAAATGACATTAGGGCAAAAATCATCCCTGCTCCAATTCCAGAAAATGTCCCATTTGCCGGATTTAGAGGTCTTGCTGTAATTCCAGCATCACCGCCTTGGATTAATATTGCCACCGTCAAAACAATCAGTGCACCCACAGCAAATAATTCCAAAATAATTGCAAATTTTGTAGAGAATTCAATTCCTAGATGACTTAAGGCACCGCCAATTAGCAAAACAGCAATAACATATAGGTAAACCGGAAGATTAATATTAAAATGCTTGAAAAAAACATCCAAAAAATTACCAACTACCGCTGAACTGCTAAATGCAAATGTCACGTATGTTAAGACAAGCAGCCAGCCAGAAATAAATCCAGTTTTTTCTCCTAAGGCTTTAGCATTATATGCATACGCTGATCCCTCACCATTGATGTTTCTTCCTAATGTGACAAAAGAAATACCAACAAATAATATTCCCAAGCCTGCCAGCAGAAATCCAAGTGGTGCAACAACTCCTGAATTTGCTACTGCTCCGGCCGTATTGAATGCCATTGCCCCAGTTGGTGCTAACATAGCTACTGATAATCCCAATACTTCCAGTAGTGATAGTTTTTTATTTTTCATTTTTCCTGTCGTTTCTCGCTTTCAAATATAAATTAGTACTTGTTTGATAGCAGATCATTCTGATCCATTGTTCTTTTTGTTCAACCGGAATATTTCTCAACTTAGCAAAATGTTGACTTAACGCTTCTTTGAATCTTCTAGCTGCAACACCATACATCTCAGGGTAGGTACTTGCATCTGATGCAAATAAGTAACGCGAATAGGGTGCTAACTCAAGTGCCTCATCCAAAACACTTTCGACTGAGGCAGTGCCCAACGGATTAATCAAAGAAGTATCAAAATATAAGTTTGGAAATACACTGGCAAGATAGCCTGCCTCACGATGATATGGATAACAGTGTAACAAAACAACTATTAGTCCTTTCACACTCCATTCATTCAAAAAAGGACGCATCAATAATGGATTTCCTTCAAACATATCTGTATCAGCATCACCGTACCCCACATGAAATTGTAAAGGCATTTTTTGCTCGACTAAAATGGGTGCAAGGTTCCATAAAATAAAACAGATAAGCACTGCATCGGTCAAGCGTGTGCTTCCAGATTCTTTCCAGTTAGTAAAAGCCTCCCTTGCATTTTCTATGGTTACTTTTTTAAGCCTGAGTCCAAAACGATATGCTGCAATCGATTTAAAGCCTACGAAGCCATTTTCCTTAGCACTTGCCACATCGTTTTCCAGTGCTTTCCACCATGTTTCAAAGTCAGCCTCTTTTTGCATCCATGTCTCTGCATGCGTTTCTATTCGATAAATCGTCCGAACTGTGACACCTGTTATTTCCTGTGTTTCCGTGATACTCGTTATGGGATTAGCTGGAACAAAACCTGTATCAATTAAAAGCATTTGATAATTATAACGTTTAAAAATAGAGTGATTATATTCTATATATTCCTGCCGTGTAAAGGGCTGTAAGAAATTCTGATCGTCTTTTTTGTAAAAATTCTTTGCTTCTTCCTTAAATGACCACCAAGCTAACCTATTTTTAGTATCTTCAATGGGATAGTTATTATCAGCTTCAGTCGAAACTTGAGCTAACCTTTCTTCTCTGTCTTTAACATCCGCACTTATTAAATAGTGGCAATGATGGTCTAGAAGCGGCATTGATTGAATAAACTCTGCTAAATCCATTTTTCCTCCTAATATACATCACGATGTGCTGCTGCTATTTCTGCAGCAGTCTTTCCTTCAAAATAAGCAATATCAGTCTCTTTGACTTTGGCATATGTTTCAATCCCAACATTTGAGAAAGTTTTGAGCAATACGGAATCTTCTTTTAGCGCAGCAAGTGCCTCACTTAAAGACTGCGGCAAACGACTGATTTTCTTTTCTTTTCTTTCATCTTCTGTCAATGTTTCTGGAACCACATCAATCGGTGTCAAAGGTGTGTTTTTATTCTTAATTCCATCTAAGCCTGCGCTCAGAATCCCAGCAAGTGCCATATAAGGATTAGCAGTTGCATCACTTGCTTTTAGTTCAATATTCATTGAATTGGACCTGTCGCCCCTAAAAGTTGACGGAATTCTAATTGCTGCTTCTCTATTGTCTTTACCAAATGTTGCATAAGCAGAACTCCAGTGACCCGGCTGCAATCTTTGATAAGAATTAACTGTTGGACAAGTGAGCGCAAGCAGCGCATTAATGTGTCGTAATAGCCCGGCAACAAAATAATAACCAACTTGACTTAATTCCAATTGATCATCCTTATCATAAAGGACATTCGTCCCATCCTTCCATAGTGACATATGAATATGAGCACCATTAGAAGCTGAATTCAAATTCGGCTTGGGAGCAAATGTTGCATACAATTCAGTGGCTGCAAAAAATTCTTTTATAACTCTTTTTAATCTGATCTCATTATCGCCAGCAGTGAGCGGATCGGTTGGAGCAATCGGCAACTCATGCTGCCCTGCCCCCGCCTCTGGATAATACTCAACCGGATTTATTCCAATTTCGCGCAGGTTTTTAATAAGTTTTGGCAGAAAATGATACGCATTGTCCATTGCTTCAGCTGCAAAACAAATCTTAGGGTTGTAAGGCTCCAACGAATTATCTGGCTTTCTTTGATACAAGGTAAATTCACTTTCGTATGTCATTTTTATCTCAAAACCAAGCTCTTTATATTCGGCAACAACTGCTTGTAAGGAAACACGTGGATCAAATTCCATTTTTTGATTGTCTTGATCCCTGTAATCGCACATCATTGTCGCAACAGTTGGCGCATATGGCAATGTCCGAAGTGACTTCAAATCTGGAACTAGTCGATATTCTCCAACTGCATTCATGCCAGCAACAGAAACAATTTCATCACGCATTGTCGAAGCTGGCATTGCCTTTGTAATTCCCATGCCAGCACTCAAATGATTCCCCACTTCAGAAAAAAACATCGTCTTTCCACGAGGAATGCCGGTATAATCTACATAAATAAATTCTAGAAGCTCAATTCCCTGTTCATCTAAACGATCGATTATATTTTTAATATTTTCTTCTAGCATATTCTTGCCTCTATTTTTTGATGACTGACCGCTCTACAAAGTCTGTGAACAACTTGAATTGTTCTTTATCATTTTGCCACAAGTTCTCTGGATGCCACTGGACGGCAAGAATCTGATTACTATTTTCTGATTCAACTGCCTCAACTATCCCATCAGGAGATATTGCAGCTACCGTCAAGCCTTCTGCAACTTGTTTGATTGCTTGATGATGTCTTGAATTAACCAAAGAATTATCCCCTAATAAGCTACTTAGTCGCGAATTTTCCTCAATTTTAACATGATGTGTTTTGAAATGACCTAAGGTTGCTTGAGCATGTTGGATTTTCACATTGGGATTTTGTGCTTCTAAATCCTGATAAAGCGTTCCTCCCAGAGCAACGTTTAAAACCTGAATTCCACGGCAAATTCCCAATATTGGTTTCCCAACTCTTATTGCCTCTTTTATTAATGCAATTTCAAATTTGTCCTCTATTCCAATAGTCATTCCAATTTCTGGAATAGGTTCTTCACCATAAAACAATGGATCAACATCTGGTCCACCCGGAAGCATTAGCCCATCAATCATTGCAACTATATCTTGAATTGAGTCTTCAACATCGTCAAACTTTTCAGGAAATGGCAAGATGATTGGGATACCACCTGCCGCATAAATTGCTTCCTTTACATCATGTGGAGCATATGCCAAATAATCTCCAGGCATTCGTGGGTTTGTTTCAATTAATTGATCGCTGGGCATTCCAATAATTGGTTTCATAAGTGGTATCATCCTTTCTATAAGTGAGCGTTACTTATCATATCATAGTAATAAATTAACTTAATTACAACTATCAATTATTAGCATGACTGCATAAACAGGCTGTTTTTGCCTAAAAGAGCGAAACAAAAAAATTTTGACTTATGCAACAAGTTTTTGGGAGATCAAAATAATGGAGCTGAATCAAAATTTAACTTTTGATCCAACTCCATTTAGTAATTCCAGATAAATATGTTCTGCTGGGCTGATTAATGTCCAGATTTCAAAAAAACTTGTACGCTTTTATTTTAACCCGCAATAAATCAGCCAAGTATATTATAGTGATTAAATAAATCAATAATCGTTGTGCCCTTAAAATCGGTTACAGGCTTTCCATTAAGAGTTACCTTAGCAATTCGATAATAATCTTGTAAATCAGGAACCTCAAGTTGTTGACGGGCAACAAACTGATTCTCTGAGCTATACTTAATTTCTTCTTTAATTCCTTGATTAAAATATTGAATAATTAACAACACAATCGCCTCTTTTTAATGATCTATTTTAGATTTGATTCAAAATAGTTGATAGAGCTGGCTGCAATCCTTCACTAATATTATATTGTTTTCTGTATCCTTCGACTGTATCCTTACCAAAAATATTTTCATCAACTGTTACAAAGCTTGTATCAATTGGATCTACATTCTTAATTTTGGTATCAACTACAATAGGCTTAGTATTGCCACTTGCTTGTAACTCACTAATTTTCTTCATAGCGCTGTTCAACTCGCCAAGATTCTTTACTGTAAAGCCAATTGCCCCCATATCCTCAGCCATGTGTGCCCAATCTGCTCCTAACAAATCAATCCCATAAAGTGCTTGCTTTGCCATCAATTTTTCGTGCTGAATAAATCCAAATGCTTTATTTTCAAGTATTACATTGATAACTGGCAAGTTATATTTAACTTCTGTTAGTAAATCAGGCATTACCATTGCGTATCCACCATCTCCCGAAATTGTCCAAACTTCACGATTCGGGTAGCTGAGTTTACCTGCTAGACCAGCCGGCAAACCAAAACCCATTGTGCCGTACCATGCCGACATTGAGAATCTTTGCTGCTTGTCAAATGGTAACTGGCGAATTGCCCATTCGGTATTATTACCAACATCGAGTCCAAAGACTGCATTATTACGCGAGTTTTCTTTAATCGCACGCATTACACCTTCTGCACTCAAACCTGCTTTGTCATCAGAAGCAAGCTCGTCTAACCAGTTATCCCAATTTTGCTTATTAATTTGTGAGGCCTTGAGAAACGTTCGTTCTTTAACTGAAAAATCTGCTTTCAGTAATTCTGCTAAAAATAATTTAGAATCTGCCAAAACTGTGATATCTGCATCTCTTTGTTTTCCCAAATCAGCTAAATTGTTGTTTACTTGAATAAACTTTATCGTTTCTGGCAAATATCTTACAAATGGGAAGTTAGTCCCAACAAAAAGTACTAGGTCACTCATTAATCCTGCTTCAAAGGCCGGTTTTGTGCCTAAACGCCCCCATGATCCCATGAAATTTTTGTGGCTTGTAGGCATTACTCCTGTCGCTGGGGCAGTGGATAAGACTGGCAAACCGAATTTTTCTGAAACTGCGACTACTTCTTTGCGTGCTCCATAAGCTCCTTTGCCGATCCACAAAATTGGATTTTTTGCTTCTTTTAGAGCATCCAATACAGTTGTAACATCTGCTTGCTTTGGAACTACTTGGGTTGTAGTTACCTTCAATGGTTTCGTCTTGAATCCATTAAATTCAATTTTTTGTCCTGATAAATCATCAGGAATAATCACGACAGAAACAGATTTTGTCGCGTATGCTGAGCGAATGGCTTCATCAACAACATATGGAATCTGTTCCGCGCTAACAACCTGCTTATGAAATTCTGCAACATCCACAAACATTGGATCTTGATTCATTTCCTGGAAAAAGTTTGTATTCATAACTCCTGTTGCGGATTGACCGACAATTGCCAATGTAGGAACACGATCCATCTTTGCATCATACAAGCCATTCAATAAATGAACTGCACCGGGCCCAGCAGACCCAAAGCTAACACCTATTTTTCCAGTTAGCTTAGCATCAGCCGCAGCTGCTAGTGCCCCTACTTCTTCATGTCTGACTTGAATATAATTTATTTTGGCTTTTTCTTTATAAAAACCATCAACTGTATTATTGATCGAATCTGCGGTAATACCATAAATGTGATCGATATCCCAATCAATCAATACTTTTGCTAGTGCCTGTCCGGCTGTTATTTTTGCCATAATAATTTCCCCCAAATACATATTTGCGTTTTTATTGTTACTTTTTTTATTACAGGTTTCACTTTAACACCTTTATGAGTGCTTTGCAATAGTAAGTCTATTTTTTGTGTAATTATAAAAAGAACTATATCAAAAATTTAATTTTAATATAGTCCTTCATCGCTCTTTATGACTGTACTTTCCAACTCAAAGCAACTCAAAATTTCCGTTCAGTTTTAAATTGTTATGACAAAGAAAACGTTATGCTCGTAATTCTATACTAGTAATCAAACACTAATAACTTTCATTACACTCTACATAAAATAGTTTCTTTTAAAAAATGTTACTTTTTTTGTTCTCTCTCATCACAAATTAGTCATTTAATAACTTTTGTGTTGTCTGCAGCTGATACATCTCATAGTATTTACCATGTTTTGCCAAAAGTTCATCATGCGTTCCTCTTTCAGTAATTCTTCCATCATCCAGAACTAAAATCTGATCCGCATCACGAATTGTTGATAGCCTGTGGGCAATCACAATTGTTGTTCTGCCAGCTCTCATCTGTTTAAGCCCTTCTTGAATTAATAATTCTGTTTGCGTATCAATATTAGCGGTTGCTTCGTCTAATATCAAAATCTTGGGATTTCTCACAATTGTCCTCGCAAAGGACAATAATTGCTTTTCACCCGCTGAATATGTTGCGCCGCGTTCTATTACTTTTGCATGATACTTTTTCGGTAATTTTTCTATGAACTGGTCAGCATGGACAAATTCTGCTGCTTTTTTAATCTGTGCATCCGAAACGTTTTGGTCAAACATCCTGATATTTGATGCAATATCCCCATAAAATAGAAATGAATCTTGTAATACCAAACCAATCTTTCGCCGTAACTCTTTTGTACTGAATTCTCTGATGTCTGTTCCATCAATCTCAACTTTGCCCTTAGCGAATTCATAGAATCTCATTAAAATATTAATTGTGGAACTTTTACCGCTGCCAGTATGTCCAACCAACGCAATTGTTTGTCCAGATTCGACTGTAAAGCTGATATCTTTCAGGACATCTTTGCCTCGTTCATAAGCAAATGTAACATTTTTAAACTCAATTCTTCCTTTTGTAATTTGACTGTCTGAGTTCTCATCCTGAACTGGTGCTAAAGTTTGATCGTCCATAATTCGCAAAATGCGGCTTCCTGCTACCATCCCATCTTGAAAAACAGTCAACGAGTTCATTACATCAGACATTGGGTTAAAAAAGCTTTGAAGATAGGACAAGAATGCATATATTACACCCGCCTGTACGAAACTCGTCGTTCCACTTATTCCAAAGACCCCTAATGCAATCACTTCAGATAAGATGAATAAGAGTGTTATAACCGGATTGAGTAATAATGAGTTCACTTTGATCATTGCCAACCTCATCTTGAGATAATCTCCATTTGTTTCTTCGAACTCTCTTAAAATTCTGTTTTCTTGCCTAAATTGCTGAATAATGCTCATTCCTAACAGATTTTCACTCAACTTTGCATTGATTTCACTCAGATACTCTCTCATCTGACGATAAATTTTTGAGCTATATAATTGATAATATATAATTACTACAATAACGATTGGTAAAAATAACAAAATTATTAGTGCTAACTTCATATTTGTAAAATACATAGCTATAAAAGCAGAAACACTTGAAAAGAAAGTCACAATCAAAGTTAAAAAGAGCATCCAAAAATCAAATAGTGTTTTGGTATCATTGGTGACTCTAGACACTATTGAACCGGCAGGTACCTGATCAAAATAATGCATACCTAAGCGATGCAGTTTTGCAAATAGCTTGGTCCTAATCAATTCAAGTGTACGTTCTGAACCCATAGAATAGCAGAAGTTTTGGACAAACTGTGTAAATGCCTTGATAATGGTGCCTAAAAAATAAAGCCCAGCAAAAAAGAGCATGATATTTAAGGTCGCATTCTTATTGGTAAGAAAATGATCCATGTAGTATTGCAATAACTTTGGCAACAGTATATTAACTACACTCAAAATTGCGGCAAAGGCTATGGCGGTAATAAATTGCCATTTGAATTCAATAGCAAACGGCAACAACCTTTTCAAAACTGTGAATTGTTCCTTCAAACTCATGGTCTTTGCCCATGCAGATTTTTTCTCCACTACTTATCTCCTCCTTCCATTTGCTGTTCTAACTGCTGCATCTCATAAGTCTGCTCATACCAACCCTTCTCATTAATCAAACTTTTATGCGTTCCGCGCTGCGCAATTCTACCATCCTTAATTACTATTATCTCTTGCGCACTCATTACACTGCTCAAGCGGCTGGCGACTATTATGGTCGTCTTGTCCGCGCGAAGTCTCTTCACTCTTCTAAGAATATGATTCTCGGTCTTGGCATCGACTGCAGATAATGAATCATCCAGAATTAATATTTCTGGATTTAGTATCAAGGCTCTTGCGATTGCTAGTCGCTGCTTTTGACCTCCTGAAAGAGAAATCCCCTGTTCTCCAACTTGTGTTTGATATCCATCTGGCAATTTCAGGATGTCATCATGCAGATCAGCAATGAAAGCTGCATTTTCAACTTCCGCAGTACTTGCATTCGGTTTTGCAAATCTAATATTCTCAAAAATAGTTGTAGAAAAAAGAATACTATTTTGCGGTACATATCCAATTGAAGGTAAATAAACATCTAACTTGTAGTCTCTAATATCTACGTTATCTACCTTGATACTTCCATCATAACTGTCAAATTGGCGTAAAAGAAGTTTCAAAATTGTTGATTTTCCGGCCCCAGTTTTCCCGACAATTCCAAGAGTCTGCCCATTTTTTATTTTAAATTTAATTTGTTGGAGTGCTATCTCGTCCGAATCAGGATATTTAAATTTGCCAATCTCATAATTCACATTTCCCTGGGGTGCTTTTGTCACAGGATTAAAAGCTTCCGTAATCTTACTTCTTTCAGAGAGTAATAATTGAATTCTGTCATAACTTGCACTACCCAACTCAATAATATTAAATAAACGGCCAATTGCGAACATTGGCCATATTAGGATCCCAATATAGGAAATAAATGAAATTAACTGTCCAATCGAGATAGTATTATTAATTACAAAATATCCACCAAGTACTATTGTTGCAACATATGCCAACCCAATTATTAAACTTGTCACAGGATCAAATAATGAATCCAAAAAATTTGCTCGGCGATTGGCCCTGATCACTTCATCCACATGAGCACCAAAATCATTAATATCTTCTTGTTCTTGTCCAAGTGCTTTTATTACTTTTATTCCTAGAATACTTTCCTGTGTTTTATTGTTAATAGTTGAAAACTCTGACTGCGCTTTATCATAAGCACTGTGAATTATGTTACCTAGAATTCGCGATAGTACCGCTAGTAAGGGCAATGGAATAATTGCTATTAGAGTTAAGCGCCAATTAACGAAAAACATCATTGCAATAATTGTTGAGATACCGGTAATTATTGAATCTGCAAATGTCAAAATTCCCACACCTGCGACTTGCTGAACAGCTGTGATATCATTTGTAGCGTGAGCCATTAGATCACCGATTCTATATTTTTGATAGAATGTCTCATCCATTGCTGCAAAATGAGTTACTAATCTCGTTCGAATCGTTTTTTCTAGCAACGCCGCACTCCCCCAAATGTAGCTCCTCCAAAAATACCTGAACAAGTACTGCCCAATTCCAACCAGCGTTAGAGCTGTCAAGAAAAAAATCAATTTTTGAATTGTTAGTTGATGTTGCTGAATACTGTCCACCACGCTACCAATTATTCTTGGTGGAATAATATTGAGTACGGCAACTAGTAATAAATATAAAACTCCTAGTAAATAAGATTTCTTTTGCTCCTTAAAAAACCATGATAATTTCAGAAAAATCCCCATTTTCTTAATCCATCCCCTTTAAAAAATTACACTAAAATCAAGAATAAAGACTGTTTTCAAATGAATTAATTATATAATTAATTTGGCAAAATTAACTGTCTCTTTTTGCAATAACATCAATAATACCCCTCAATCATTATATTCAACAAGTTTTTTCATCCAAATTACTCTTAAATTTTAGGGGTATTATGGTTCAATATTACACATCTCTTTTCCCTAATTACTTCATAATTCAAATAATCACAAAAAAGGACTACCCTACAAGAAAACGGTAGTCCTCACATGTACCTTCATTACTTGGTTCTTTTACATCTTAAAAATCGTTCACATCCAAAACTGTATAACTTCTTTTGTCATAACGATTACGACTTGTCGCATACTCAATATTTTTACCATTGTTCAACCAGACGATTTCTTCGAATTCTAGCATTGGATCTGTTTCTTTTGCATTCAAATATTTTTTATCATATTCTTCCGGGAAATATACTTTGATAGAACATTAATTCCTGTGTGTTATTAAAGCATATAAATGTCAATACTTTTTTTACAAAAGTATAGTCTTTTATAAAATAAATGAAATAACTTAACATGCTACACCACATACACCACGTTATTTAGTATTTTAAACAAAATGCTTGCAAAATCGTCTAATAATCTCCATAATTAGTGAGCAATTATCACACGCTTGTTAGTGCAATTTTTTAGTCAAATTAGAAATAGAGGAGTGTATTTTTAGTGCCAACAGAAAACACCGATTTTTGGAAAGACATCGTGGCTAATACTACTGATAATGAGGGAAATAAGCGACCATTCATAAGTCTTGCACCTATGGAGGCCGTAACAGATACTGTTTTTCGGCGAGTTGTAGCTCAGGCCTGCCCACCAGACGTATTCTATACAGAGTTTACTCATGCTAGATCAGTAACTCATCCACAAGCAAAATTTTCTGTACAGGGACGTTTATATATTGACCCATCAGAAAAACAAATTCCTGTTGCTCAATTATGGGGAGATAAAGGGGAGGATTTTGCAAAAGCTGTTCAAGAAGTAACAAAACTTGGGTATCGTGCAATTGATTTGAATATGGGCTGCCCAGATGGAACGGTTGTTAAAAACAATGGTGGCAGTGACTTGATTCGCCATTTTGATAAAGCAAAAGAAATTATTTCATCCGCAAAGACTTGCGGTTTGCCAATCAGCGTAAAAACTAGATTAGGTTTTAGTGATACTAAAGAATTTGAAAAATGGATTCCATTTTTATTGAAACAAGATATCCGTGTCTTAACGGTTCATCTTAGAACTCGGCAAGAGATGAGTAAAGTACCAGCACATTATGAATTTATTGATAAAATTATTGCAATGCGCGATGAGATAGCACCTCAAACGTTGATTCAGATTAATGGTGATATCAGTAATGCAGTTGAGGGGCTCGAACTTGCGAAACAGCACCCAGGTATTGATGGAATCATGATTGGTCGCGGAGTGTTCGCAAATCCATTTTGTTTTGAAATTACACCGCAACAACATACCCTTGCGGAAACATTCAACTTGTTGCGTACTCAACTTGATCTCTTTGATGACTTCTATGCACGTTTCGAGTCACGTAAATTTGTTGCTTTACGCCGCTTCTTTAAAATTTATGTTCGCGGTTTACGAAATGCGCATCAACTTCGTGAACAATTAATGAGTGCCAAAAGTACGGATGAAGTTCGTGCACTTCTTGATGACTTAGAGGTTCGTCAAGGAACAGATGTGTTAGACCCACGTTTTCAAACATTAAATAATTAGTTACATCTTAAATAAACATCAAAAGAGACTGGATCTTTTTAACTTTTGTGGGTGTGCCGCAAAAGTTATATTTGACCCAATCTCTTTATTTAATTACATACAAAAGTATTCTATTTCGCAAGTTAGCACATATTCATCTAACTTAAAATTACTTAAAATTCAATAATCATTGATGCATTACTTGTCAATTCATTATTTCCCGCAAATTTATTGCCTTGTTGATAATTTTGAAGATCACTGCACCAATAACCTGCGCCACTAGTTGACCACAAATCAAATAAACATAGGTGATTAATAATGGTGCTTTACTAATATAAAAGAGTTCAAGTGCCACAAAAATCATTCCTAAAGATACACACAACCCCACAACCAGCAAACGAATATTGATATTTTTAATTCTCTTATTTATAAAAATTGCAATTGCTAGTCCCAAACCTGTTACTCCTAATCCGACTGGAATATCAATCAAACCGAACGGGCTCATAAGTAAATTGGCGACAACCACACCTAAAACCATTCCCCAATAATATTTTTTATTAAATGCTACTAGTTGATATAATGCCGTAGCAATTCTTACTTGAATAGCTCCAAATGAAAAGCTTGAAAACATCATAGTAATAACCACATAAATTGCTGCCAACGCAGCATTTATAACCATAAATCTTATTTTATTTCCACTCATTTATTTAACCCATCCATTTATTTTTTGTCTGTAACTAGTTAACTTTATTCCCAGTCAATCTGAGTAGCATATTCAATTGGATCTTTCAAACCATTTTCTTTAAATGCTCTGATGCGATCTCGGCATGTCCCGCATTTGCCACATGATACACTATCAGTCTCATAACAAGACCGAGTCAACTCAAATGGAACATTTAGATCCGTCCCAAGTTTAACCACACCCGCCTTATTATTTTCGATTAACGGTGCGATTAAAGTAATTTTGCCAGCCGTACCAGCAGAGATAGCCGAGGCCATCGCTCCAAAAAAAAGAGGTGAACAATCTGGATATGCACTTCCGGCAGCATCATCTGAGTGGGCGCCATATGAAACTTCCGCTAACTCTTGACTGTATGCAAGCGCAGCAGCCTGTGACAACATTAATCCATTTCTAAATGGAACATATGTATCAACTGTTCCCCCTCCACTTTCTTTAAGAATTTCACCATAACTTTTATGCTCAATCGGTCCATTACCTTGCAAAAGTGTCGAATCAGAGCCTTGGAAGATTTGCGTATCAACACTCGCGATCACTATTTTCACGCCAAAATAGTTTGCAACGTTGCGTGCATTTTGAATTTCACTAGCATGTTTTTGCCCATAACCAAATGCTAATGCGATAACATTTTCTTTATTATACTTTTTAACAGCCAGTGCAAGACAAACAGCGGAGTCCATCCCACCTGACAGTAATACAACTTGTCCCATAGACTGACTCCTATCTGATTGAACGACCGTAATTTTGAATGTTACCTAAAAATTGTAACTTTCTTTGAAAAGCCAATTGTTCGATCTCATTATTTGAAAAATCCGGATTTACACGATTTACAAAGGGATATATTGAAATTCCTCCACGAGGAGTAAATAGTCCAAAAACTTCAATATACTTAGGGTTCATTAGTTTGTATAAATCATCCAAAATAATATTCATGCAGTCTTCATGGAAATCTCCATGATTCCTAAAACTAAATAAGTATAATTTAAGGCTCTTGCTTTCGACCATTTTTTCAGTGGGAATATATGATATAAAAACATTGGCAAAATCAGGCTGTCCAGTCTTAGGGCAAAGACTTGTGAACTCATAGCCATCAAATGTAACAAGATAATCATTTTCAGGATGTTTATTTATAAAAGTCTCAAGGACTTGAGGGGTGTAATCTTGGGGATATGATGTGTGCTGCTTTCCTAGTTGTGTTATGTCCTCCATTTCACTAGGCATTCTTGAAGGACTTGTAGTTTTATTCATTTATATTATCTCCTTTTGTTTTTTTCCGGAGGTTTTAAGGATGTACCATACTCCGCTATAGTGTGAATAAAAATTCCAACTATTATAATATACAACAAAAAATAGCATATTTATATAAGAATCTTAATATGCTAATACAAAGAAATTATTTTATTTAATCATATACTTTCCATGTGCTCGTTCATTTTGAAGCCGCCCTTAATATCCAAGTCCTTAATTCGATAGAAGTCTGTTTTTGAAATAGGATAGAAGTGAAGATAGTCGCCCGCTTCATACCTCGTTCGAGGATTGCGTGGATTATATAATTCAATCGGTGTCCTGCCTATTATTCGCCAACCACCAGGTGATTCAACCGGATATATACCTGCTTGTTTCCCAGCTAGAGCGATACTTCCTGCAGGAACCTTGGCTCGAGGGCTTTCCAGCCTTGGCATCCCGATTCTGTCAGGTGTCGTTCCAAGGTACGGATAATAGGGCATAAAGCCTAACATATAAATAAAATAATTAACTTTTGAATGTAATTCAATTAGATTTGCAATACTCATATGTGCAAAAGATGCAATTTTTTCAATATCGACTGCAAATTCACGATCATAACAGACGGGAACCTCAATAATTTTTGCTCTTACATCTTCCTGAGAAAAGTGGAAATTATTAATCACAGTTTTAAGTTGTTCAACAATTTCTCTAAAAGTAATCTTAAAAACATCAAAATTTACCATTATACTACTGTAAGCAGGTGTTACTGCAGTAATATAAGGAATCTTATTACTAATAATTTTTGTCAGCTTATGAATTATTAAATTTTCGGTAATATCAATTCTCTCTTCAAAGTGGATAAGAACTGTTTGCTCACCAACCGGAACACAATCGTATTCAATCATATAAATTTTTCTCCTTATAAAATTATATAATAATTAGAATTGCCATAATTAATGATAAACACACACTTTCAAGATTGTCTACTTTATAATCGTTTAAATATAAGCATTTATTCTAAGTTTTCCAAAATATAATATAATCTTGACAAAAATTATATAGTCATATAAATAACAATGTTATAATTTGTTTTAATTTAATTATAATTTAATTTCAAAGGAGTCTTTTCAAATGGTCAAAGCTTTAAATAATAATGTCACAAAGAATCTTCAAAGAACTGGCATTCGCCGCTTCAATGAACTTGTTGCCAAAGTACCCGGTGCAATCAAACTAACAGTTGGTGAAATTGACCTGCCTACACCAGCAAATACAAAACTTCGTGGAATTAATGCGATTACTGAAAATGTCACAAAATACACTCCTAATGCGGGTGATCTTGAATTACGAACCACCATTTCTGAGTATCTTGCAGCCCATTACCATCTAAACTATTCTGCGAAAGACGAAATCATCGTAACAGTCGGTGGTTCCGAAGCAATCGACACAAGTTTTAGAACAATTCTGGAACCCGAAGATGAAATCATCATACCTGCACCTTGCTTCCCTGGTTATCTTGGGTCTGGTATCTTATCCCAAAGCAAGATCATCCTAGTTGATACAAGTTCTTCTGATTTTAAATTAACGCCAGAGCAACTAGAGAACTCCATTACGGATGCAACTAAACTCGTTGTCTTAAACTATCCTAATAATCCAACTGGTTCCATTCTGACGACTGAAGAACTTGAAGCACTGGCAAAAATTATTATTAAACATGATTTGTACGTCTTAACTGATGAAATGTATGCAACGCTAGTCTATGACGGAATTGACATCGCTCCTTCAATTGCTGCGATTGATGGCATGAAGGAACGTACAATTATTGTTAATGGCGTTTCAAAATCCAGTTCAATGACCGGCTGGCGTGTAGGCTACATTGCAACTTCGGCTGCAATCGTTGAACAAGCATTAAAAGTCCATCAATACGCAGTTGCAAGCCCTGCTTCAATGGCGCAAAAAGCTGCAATTACGGCATTAACAACCGACTTTCCTGAAACACAGAAAATGGCCGCTTTATTCGAGCATCGTCGTGATGTACTAGTATCATATTTAAGCAAGCTCGACTTAAAATTCAATCGTCCTGTTGGAGCATTTTACTGTTTCCTAGACATCTCAGAATTTGGGATGGATTCTTGGAGCTTTGCTGAGAAGATGCTGTATGATTACAAATTAGCGGTAGTTCCAGGAAATTCCTTCTCAGAATATGGAGATAATTATGTACGACTTTCCTTTGCTGTTGATGAAAAGATTATTGTTGAAGCAATGAAACGTTTGACAGCGGGAGTCACTGAATTAAGAAAGAGGAATGTTTGACATGCAATTAGTTTATGTTGTTGACCCAATCGCCGATGATGGTATTATTTTACTTAAAGAAAAAGGCTTTGATGTATTTTGCTTACCTAAATCAAAGTCAGTTGCAGAAAGTTTAGAATCAATTGTGCCTGCTAAAGTAACAGCAATAATAATTCGTGCAACCAAAATTACTCCTTCCGAGTTAGAGTCATTTCCAAATCTGAAAATAATTGCTCGCCACGGGGTGGGAATTGATAATTTACCACTTGATTATATTAAAAAAAATAAAATAAGGTTAACCTATACACCGGGACTTAATGCAATGTCAGTTGCAGAATTAGCATTAACGCTTATGCTTGATTTATTAAAAAAAATTCCGGTTAATCGCAAGGACAACTTTTATGACGGTGAACTACTAGCAGGTAAAACAATTGGTTTGATTGGTTATGGTAAGATTGCACAAAAATTAAGCCTTGTTTTGCGGCCTTTTGGAGTCGATCTTTTGGTATACAATCACCGTCCAAAACAACTCACATATGGGACTCAAGTTGGTTTAGATGAAATTGCTAAAAATTCTGATATCATCAGTCTGCATATTCCCGCAACGCCTGGGACCAATCGAATAATCGATAAGAGTTTTTTCAATAAGATGAAACCAAACGCTTTTTTGATTAATACAGCGCGCGGAGCATTAGTCGATAGTGACTCTCTATACTCTGCTTTAACTGAACACAAAATTGCAGGCGCCGCATTAGATGTTTTAGATTCTGGAGAATTTCATTCCTCTGAAGAATTTCAAACACTTAAGAATCTTATTCTTACTCCGCATATTGGTGCAAGTTCACTTGAAGTCTTGCAACAATCATCATTAAGATGCGCTAAAGAGATTCTTCTTTTCAAAAATGGAGAGCCGCCTATCCAAAGTTATTTTTAGATAGTGCTGCTAAAAAAATCAATAATTTTGTGTACTAAACGCAAATTGCATTCTTTTTCATCACGGTAATCTGAAACGGATAATTTCTAATTTTTGGGCCACGTTTATCCGAAATAAATAAAGGAACCAGTTCAAAAGTTATAATTTGAACCAGTTCCTTTATTTATTTTTGTAAAAAAACCATTTTATTTTGCGGGAATCAATTTATTCATTATAATTGCGACAATCGCACTAATCGCAATTGGTGAATCTAATAAATATTGCAATAATTGTGGTGCATCTTTTGATAAAGAAGATGGCATGAACAATAAGCCAATCGCAAAAATCAACGGGACACCAATAATATATAATTCACGTTCAGAAAACTCTTCGTTTTTAATAACTCTGAAACCACTCAGCATAATTACCATACAAACAACTGCGAATACCCCTCCAATGACAGCTGAAGGTATTGCATTGATCAAGGCCGATAATTTTCCTAGGAATGATAAAGCAATGAAGAAAATCGATGCGCCAACAAAAACCCTACGGCTCGCAACACCTGTAATTGAAATGATCCCAGCGTTAGTCGAATATCCAGTTAATGGTGTTGCACCTACTAATGAAGATATAAAGCATCCAATTCCTTCACCAATCACACCACGATTAACTTGCTCATCCTTCAAGGGTTCTTCGATAACCGCACTAACGGCAAACCATGTACCTGTTGTTTCAGCCAGTAACACCATATAGATAACAAGCATTGTCAAGATTGCTGACCAGTTAAATGATAATCCATAATTAATGAATGCAATATGTGGCAAACTGAAAAATGGTGCACTAGCGACAGATGAAAGATCTAATCCACCCATCAAAGATGCTGCAAAAGAACCACAAGCTAAAGCAATAATTACCGAGCTGATTCTGAAAATTCTACCAAATTTTGAAAAATACACTCCTAGCATAGAAAATATAATCATAATTGCGGCTGTAATAAATGCTAGGAAGACATTTTGATTCATTGACAATGCCTTCGTTGAGATATAAATATTACTTGTAAAAGCCGTTGGTAATAATGTTAAACCAACAATCATAATAATCGTTCCACTGACGATTGATGGAATAAAGTGCTTTACAATATACTTGTATACGCCTGTGAGCCCTAATAAAGTAACTGCAATTGCACCAATTAATGTTGCGCCCATTGCCGTGTCCAATTTTCCACCATCACTTATGATAATACCCACTAAAGCACCAATTGGAACAAATGATGGCCCCTGACACACTGGTAATCTTAGGAAAAACAATACCTGAATTAATGATGCAATCCCAGCACCCAAGAATGTTGATTGAATAAGTGCAGCTGAATTTGTTGCTGACATTGCTACGGCTGATGCAATAATAACAGGTGGAACATAAACATCCATTGCTAAAACATGCTGTAAACCTAAAATTAATGATTGTTGCCATGAAATTTTTTCATCCACTCCAATTGAAAGATTAGAGTATCTGATTCCACTCGTTTTTTCCATTTTTTCTAAATCTCCTTAGGATTTTTTACTTTATTACCCTGGACCCATACTTCCGTAATATTTGCAGGGGTACTCAAGTACAATAACTTAGCCAATCGGCTGAATGGTTCTGTGTATATGTCGAAACCTGGCAAACTATTAGCAGGTTGATTGGGATCAAGAACTTGAGCGTCAAAGATTTGACCCTCTTTGAAGAGACCAACAGGTAGACTTAATGCCTCACCGCCTCCACAAGTTGCAAGGTAGAAAGCTTCCAATACAGAAACTCTCGAGTCTGAAACACCTCTTTTTTCCTGTTCGATAGTTACATCAACACCATCAGTCAGCATTCTGCTTGAAATAACAGTTTGCTTGATATTATCATACAGACTTGGAGAAAATCCTCCTGAAATATCTGTCCCAAGACCAACTTTCACACCTTGTTTTTTCAAACGATTGACCGGTAATACTCCATTTGCAAAATAAGCATTTGAAATTGGACAATGAGCGATTGCTGCGCCATGCTCGGCAAAAAGCTCACCATCATGATCATTGACAAAATTGCAATGATCCATGATAGACTTATCATTCACCAAACCAAAATCAGCAAGAACATCTGCATCTCGCTTACCATATCTATCTAAAACGTAGCCATGTTCCCATTGGCCCTCACTACAATGAGTTTGTACATAAGCATCATATTTGTGTGCAAGTATTCCCAATCCTCTAAGAGTCTCATCCGTACAACTTGGCACAAATCTTGGTGTTACAACCGGATAGACACCTTGAGTAACGTTTTTTGCGAGTTCTCTAACCCTCACAATGAATGCTTCCGTATCAGCAATTGCTTGTTCGCTGCTCTCATCACGATAATAATCATGCGTCTGTTCTGGATTATCCATCGCAACTTTGCCAACAAAGGCTCTTTGACCCAATTGGGCAGATATTTTTGCTAATTCTATACTTGATTCAAGATGCTGTGTTGCAAAATAAACAGCCGTTGTTGTCCCACGGTTAAGCAACTGGCGTACCAAATCAGAGTATACCTTTTTAGCAAATTCAAGATCACTGTATCTTGCTTCAAGTGGAAAAGTGCATTCATCAAGCCAGACATTTAGAGGTTCATCCAGTGCAACTCCCGCTTGCGGCCATTGTGGTGCATGAATGTGCAAGTCTATAAAGCCTGGCAAAACAAACTTGTCTCCAAAATCAACTAGCAGATTGCTGGCCTTTGCTTCTGCTAATACCGCTTGATAATCAGAACTGCTCTGTGACAGCACGCTCTCAATAATACCTCGCTTATTAACAGTAATTAGCGTCTCCTCTAAATATTCGGCTTTACCATATGTAGGTGCATGAAAAAAATTACCCTTGAAAACTTGTTTACTTCGCAAAATACTACCTCCATAAATGGGATAACTTTTATGATAGTCATTTATCAGTTGAAAGTCAAACTATTTCGTTGGCTAAATAATAGATAGTTCGTTTTTTAATAGCTGTTAAATTTACAGTTTCATTTGCTTTTTATGAGTGGAAAATTTGTATTACGAGTATTTACACATATATTTATAATAAATCACGAATTTAATAACAAATTTTGAGCTGCCGCTACCTCATAATATAATCTTTTACCTAATTCCGAACTAATCTTATCGTTTTGAATCATTAGATTTATTTGTGTTAATTCGTATTGTAAAATTTCACTCAATTCATTGGTCTCTTCTACTTCGGAACTTAATCGCTTTTCCATCCTATTTTGTTCTGCCAAAATGCTCTGCTTCAATGCAACAACAATCGTTTTATCATCCGTTTCATTCTCCAATTTTTTGATAAATTCTTTATCAATTGGTTCAAAAAAGCTTTCAAGTTCATTGTATGCACCTATCCATCTATTGCGATAGTCAACATCAGAATATTTCTCTAATATAAGCAGGCGCTTGTTGTAAATCTTTATTTTCTCCATAATCTTATTTTTCTTATTTTCAGTCTCCGTTTTACTTAATTTCCGTTTATACTTACGAATCTTATCCTGCGTACTTTCTATCTCCTTACTAACATTATCTCTTTTAAAGATCTTTCTTAAAAAGTATCTCCAATTATGCTTAATGAACTCTTTGTACATTCGACTGCGCCTAATTGCTTTATTATTAATATCAGCATTTTTGAGCATCATTTTATCCCAGAGGTTAACTGCATCCGCTGACAAAGCATCTTCACCAATCGCTTCCCTCACCGCTTCATCACGCTTAAGGTTTAACTGTTTCATCACATCGTGCCATTCTTGACGATCGAGTCTCTGTGAATCCTCATATCCTAACTGTGAACGTATGCTCAACAACAGTTTTTGTTTCATACTTTTTTCAACCTCAAGCTGTTCAATATAATTAGTTGCTGAATTAACTAATTCTGCATGTGCTTTGCGCAATTCTTCATCAGTATATGACGTTTCCTTCTTTTTTAGGAAGAATCGTAAAACTATCAATGGAGTTAACAAACTCAGTAAAATTACAAATACCGCGATCCCAAGAATTTCCTGCACAATAGCTGAATTGCGTGACAAATCCATTGTTAATGGAATAGTTAAAGCTAATGCTAGAGTTACGGTTCCATGAACACCACTAATTGCAAAGATAAATGCATCTTTAATTTTCTTATCCTTCAGATAAACATAACTGAATCTAACTATTCCCATCACAACATATATTGTAATTGCAAGACTGATTAGTTTTGTCCATTCCGACACATCAGCTTTACGTGAAAAAATTTGAACGATTGAAGTTCCAAGTATTACAAAGACAATCCCATTTAATAAATCAGTTAAAATTTTCCAAATTTGATTAATCAAATTAATCATCTGTGAAGACTGCAGCAAAGTTCGATCTTGCTCTTCTCGGTGAAAAACTCCAGCAATAACAACCGCAATAACGCCTGAAACATGAATTTCTTCTGCTAACATATAAATAATAATAGGTGTCAAAATCTGTAGCATGATGTGTCCTGTTAAATCATTTAACTGACCTTTCAGCAAATTTTGCCGGATTCTTACTATTACAAATGTACTAATAATGCCAAATAAAGCACCTCCTAATGAAACAAGCAGAAACTTCGAAATACTCTCGCCTGGTGATAAATGTCCTGTGACCGCCCAAATTCCAGCAAGTTCAAGTGCCACTAATCCAGATGCATCGTTAAACATCGCCTCAAAGCTTAAGGACTGTTCTATCTTTACTGGCATTACCAGCCCTTCCTTAACAGACTCAAGAGCTGTTGCGTCCGTTGGGGTCGCAATAGCAGAAAGAGCAAGTGCCAGTGCAATTGGCCAGTTAAATGCAAATTTGAGTATTAAGGTCAAAAAGAACATAGTAATAATTGCTAAAATCACTGCCAACTGAACTATTTTCTTCAAATTTTTTGAAACAATCCTAGCCTTTGTTTGTTGACCCTCGTAAAAAAGCAGCGGAGCGATAATTAAAACCATAAACCACTCCGGATCTAGACTAACTTCGATTTTTGCCAGTCCTGGAATAACAGCAATTAAGACTCCCAAAATAATCTGCCACATAGCTTGTGGAATTATTTTAAACCTCTGTGCCAAAAAATTTGCAATGATAACTGTTATAATTACTCCCAAAATTTCAAATAATATTTCCATACTTTCTCCCGCCTCGTTTTTACTACTCAAAAATATAGTATCATATCATCCATAATTAACTTATCTTAATGGCTTTCATATGCTATAATAAATTACGTTATTTCTGGGTCATTAGCTCAGTTGGGAGAGCGCCTGCTTCGCAAGTAGGAGGTCATCGGTTCAAGTCCGACATGATCCATTTATCCTTCAATTCAATCGCTTTACTTTGTTTTTGTTAGTATGTATTATTATTGTGAGTAACAATAGAAATGAGGAATCTATACTATGGAAGACAAAGAAGCTTTGAGGGCACGATTATCATCTGAAGAATTCGAAGTTACACAAAACGCTGCAACTGAACGGCCATTCACTGGGAAATACGATGATTTCTACCAAGATGGCATCTATGTCGATGTTGTCAGTGGTGAACCACTATTCAGCTCAACAGATAAGTATGATGCTGGATGCGGTTGGCCATCATTCACTAAGCCAATTGATAGAACGCATATTTCTGAAAAAAGTGATTGGTCCCTGGGAATGCACCGCACTGAAGTTAGAAGTAAGGATGCAGCATCTCATTTAGGACATGTTTTTACAGATGGACCTGTTAGTGAGGGTGGTCTACGTTATTGTATTAATTCGGCTGCCTTACGCTTTATCCCCGTAGCTGATTTAGATAAAAACGGATATAGTGAATTTAGAAGTCTATTTGAAAAATGAATCTGGTATAAAAAATAGAGGAGTTGGGTTAAAAGTTAACTTTTAGCCTGACTCCTCTATCTATTCTTTTCCGCATAATCATGTTCCATAAGTCTGTCTCAAATTACTCACGGCAAAGTCAAAGCACTCTCTATGTTCTTAGTTTCGCGTTAGTACTCAAATTTTTCAGACTTATATCACATTATTCTTAACTTTTTTACGATAAATTATTTCTACTTAGCAAAACTATAATTTTTATTCTTTGCTTGATGAAGTAAATTTGACGAGCCCATTAAGTTATCAAAGTCTGCCTCTTCCATAAGATTTTCAGACAATATAATTTTTCTAATAGAGCAATGCTCTTTCAACGCCCGCTTTACAACCTTTGTCGTTACTTGATATCCTAGAACGGGTGTCAGTGCAGTTGCTAAGATAACTGAATTTTCAACTTCATTCTTGCAAACATCCTGATTTACTTCAATTCCTGCAACACAGTTCTCAATCAAGGTTGTAATTGTATTTTCCAAATAACTCTCATTTTGCAATAAATTCCTAAAAATCAGCGGTTCAAACGCATTTAACTCAAGTTGTCCGCCTTCAGTCGCCATTGTGATTGCCGCGTCATTGCCAACAACTTGGAAAGCAACCTGATTTACGACCTCAGGAATAACTGGATTTATTTTACCTGGCATGATTGATGAACCTGCCTGTCTTGCTGGTAATCTCAATTCTGCCAAACCAGCTTGTGGGCCGCTTGATAATAGTCTTAAATCATTGCTGAATTTTGACAAGTTAACCGCCAGTGTCTTCAACACTCCCGAAAATTCAACAAAGACATCACAATTCTGGGTTGCATCTATTAAATTATCTGCCGGTTTCAAAGGTATCCTTGTAATTGAACTAAGCTTTCCCACAATATTCTTTTGATAAATATCATCAGCATTCAACCCAGTTCCAATGGCCGTCCCCCCAATGTTGACAAAACTGAGATTATCTTTTGCACGCTCTAAGCGCTTGTAATCTCGTTTAAACAATGAAGCATATGCCCTAAAAGAATTTCCAAAAGTTGTCGGTACAGCATCTTGTAACTGAGTTCTGCCTAATTTGACAACATCATTAAACTCAGTTGCCTTTTTATCTAATGTTTCAATCAAATCAAGTACCTTAGACTGTACTTTTGGAAGTAGCTTCAAAAGTGCAACTTTACCAGCAGTTGGAAAAGTATCATTAGTGGACTGTGCTAAGTTAACATCATCATTGGGATGCACTTTTTGTGAATTACTCTGCCTATTTGCCAGATTAGCAATTACTTCATTAACATTCATATTGACCGATGTCCCAGCTCCACCCTGAAAAGCAGGAACTATAAAGGCATTTTGCTTATAGTCTTCATCGAGCAGCGTATCACATGCAGCAATGATAGCTTTTGCTTTTGTTCCATCCAATGCGCCTGAAATATGGTTCGACATTGCTGCCGCCTTTTTTACCTCAATCAGACTTATGATAAGTAACGGGTTCACCGGTTCATTTGAAATTGGAAAGTTGCGTACTGCTCTTGCAGCATTGATTCCAAATAAAGCATCTTCTTCTATTTCTAATTCACCAACACAGTCTCTTTCAACACGCATAATATGCCTCCATTTATGATTATCATATTTTATAATATGTAAATTATGATATACCAATTATGAAAACATTCAATATTTTATCTTCCAACCTCACTTCAAAATCCTTTGATAAGCATTGAATCCGTGCTTCGATATTTAAGAAATAAAAGTATACCATTATCCAAGAGCAAGGCTGTCATTTACTTCATAAATTTTTGCTTCTTTTCTCAGTAACATCTCGTCGGACAAAGAAATCTCAATTGGCAGCAAACTATTATATGATTCAAAAAAATATCTACGTGTTTCTAAACAAAATGCTGTCCGATACACAGTGTAATTAGCTTGATATTTCTTGCTTTTGGGCACAACAACACTATTCAAAATATGCCAGCTACTTACAAAGTTTTCAGACTCATTTTCAGGAATATCGGTCCTTTCACGATAGTAGACCGCCCGCAAAAATCTACCCGTTGGTGTATATGAACTCGAGGGTACTTTCTTTCCAGCAAAGCTACCAGTACTGATTCGCTGCGGCACTTGTCTTTGAGCTACCAAATTACTGCGAATATTAAGATAGTCAGCTAACTTAGCAGCTTGTTTCTCAAAATCTGCTGCATTGGTTACTACTCCATAGTTATTCACTATCATTTTCATTGGGTTTTGATCCGGTTCCAAAATTAAAAGCTGACCGCTTCTATCCGTTATTGCATAATGAAGATGTGGATTCTCATAGGGACGAACTGCATCCTCACCAGACATCAGCTGAATATTCTCAATATCAGCAATAATTTCCCTAATTGACTTGTATTTTCCTAATAAATAAAAAGGCAGCTCAAAGGGAGCTAATCCCACGTTGCCCATATCCAGCTCCTGATTAAGCTTTGCTCCATGACTGAAAGTCAGTTTTTGCACACTTAAACCGCATTCATTAATGCCATCTGAAATATCAAACTCAAATTGCCTTTTCCTACCAGTTCCAAGTATCCCATACTTGTTTTGAAATGAACGATCATTATAATCAGTCTGCCACCGATATTCACGTGGTACAAAAACGGGACCCGCTTGCAGTGAAGTCCAATCCATTGTTCTAGAAAAAACATGTGTCCCATCATTCGCAATTTGTAAGATACTTGTACACATTACTTTTCCCCCTTTGACTCCTACTATCATAGTCCTTTCAAAATCGGCTGATCATCTTTACCTAAGATAAAACAGACGATAAAATGCATGATTCATGATTCTAAGATAAAGATTTTTAGCACTCAGTTTTTTTAAATATTTATTGTCTTTTCGGTTCGGAAACCATTCCTGTGTTTTCTGCCAAATCAAGTCCAATAATTCAGTTCTAATTTTCTTGTCCTTTAGCCTAATTACCTTGCGCAACAAAACATTCCCGAAAAGATTTCGGTAAAAACGATACTCCAATTCATCATAGTATTCTTCAAATAATTGCTTATCTTTATAGTAATTCAGAATATCAGCGTATATCCATATGATTTCAGCGATACGCCCAGTCTCGCTATAAGAAATTGAATTGCTTCGCTGTACATAATGAACTTCGCACTTTGTATCAATTGCAACTTCGGAAATATCATTTAGCCATGCAACTACCTTGAAGAAAAAGTTTTGGTCTTCGTACAGTTTGCCCACCGGAAATGTTATCTTTGTTCTTTCAATCCATTCCCGCAAATACAACTTATTCCAGGCTACAACTCTGCCGTTTACTAGATAATCAGCTAGTGAATCATAGCCTTGACGCACATCTGATCTTGTCTTATCCTCAAAGTCCCAGAAAAAATTGCATTCAACAATTTTTTTTGAACCTCCACTACTTTGAGCGTACATTCGCTCCAGCATCTCAGATTCGACAAAATCATCTGAATCTATAAACAATAAATAATCTCCGAATACATATTGCAAAGCATAGTTGCGTGCATCAGATAAGCCACCATTTTGCTTGTGCAAAGTTCGGATCTGCTCAAAGTTTGCTTGGTATTCATCACACAAATTACCAGACCCATCCGTGCTTCCATCATCAACAAGGATAATTTCAAAGTCATTTTTATTCATCGTCTGTCCAAGTAGGCTGTCCACACATCTCTTCAAATAGTTTGCTACATTGTAAACCGGCACAATTACACTTATTTTTTTAGTCTTCGTATAATTTTCTTCGGTCATTAATTATTCTCCTCTTGAAATCAGTGATTAAACATCCTACGAATTCTACGGGCAAGTCCCCATGAAATACGAAAGAACCAGTTAATTTTCATGCCTATTTTTTTCCCAAATCGCCTATTGATACTCCTAATGATTTTCGTATGTTCCTGACTACGCTCGTCTTGCCAAAGCGCACTATAATGATGGATGCTGATAGTATTCTTCGTTTCGTTTGATTCTCCTGTCAAAAAATCCATTGGTGCAAAATATTCTGTCGGGTAAATATCGACACCTGCAATATTTTGATACTCATTCTTTCTAAATAGTCCTTTTTTGGCAAGATAATTTGTGGTATAGACTGGAATCGCTACAATATTCATTTCACCATCTTTTTTTATGAAATCAACTGTATCATAGATATCTCGCAAGTCCTTAATAACTTGATTTTTCGGTTCTGCGCCAAAACCCAGACCAGGATTAACAGATACTCCACCTTCATTTTCTTCCATTCCCATAAAGGCTTTCGACTTCAATAAATTATCCAGTGATTTTTTCAATTCAACGTCAGTATCTAGATAAATCCCACCATTTTGATAAACAATATCAAAGCCTGCATAATCAGAGACAAAGCTCCATTTCTTACGATCATAAGCTTGTTTCATGTATTTATTTTTCCTAACATCGTAGTTAGATTCGTCCCATTGAATTATCTCGTATTCTGGACATAGCTCACGCCACTTTGCAATATACTTCTTGTATTCATCTGGTAATTCTTTGCCACCAAACCAACAATAGTGAATCTTCGTAGGTATCATTTGGCTCTCCTTTAGTTAATTTCTAATAATTTTTGCATAGCTTTTGTAATATAGTGTCCATCACGGATTCTTTGTCCAATAATTCTGACATTCTTGCACAACTCCTGATATTTTTCTTCGGTAATACTGGCAAGAACACTATCAAGTTCAGACAAACTTTCAATGGTAATTCCCAAATTATTTTGCTCTACAAAGCTTGCTAAAGCAGCCTTCTTCCAAACAATTACGGGCAATCCAGAGCTTAAATAAAGGGATGCCTTGTGGGGATTATTATATCTTAGATATTCACCGAAAATTCCATTACACTTCGCTAAACTATCACCATCCCAAATTAAACCAAAACTTTGTTTGAGATATTTTGGAAGTTCTTCTGGTGAATATGAACCCTGATAGTTGATATTTTCAGGATACTCATTAGCTTGATTCGGGCCATACAAGTACACTGGAGTCTTACATTCCATTTTCTTTAAAAATTCTGATTTACCAAGATTCCCAGCAAAACAAACAGTTCTGTCATATTTATCATGCCCTACCATCTGCTGCGGATTGTCATAGTCAAAGATTTCTAGGGATACAATTGGCTTAATCATCCCTTCTCTCTTGAGCCACTTGACCATTTCTTCGTTATGAGCAATTATTCCATCACACTTATTAAAAAAAGCAATCTCTTCAGAAATATATTCAGGTTCATTGCGATGTAATCTTAACGACTCAACATCATGAAGCAGTAAAAATATTTTTGTTCCATTTTTCTTTTTTACTTCTTCAACAATTTTGTTATTTGTTCGTTCGTTAAATGCAGGATATTGAAACAGTACGTTATTCATTTCCTGCCTCTTTATTTCCCACGGAATATCCCACATAACCTGTTTAATACTCATTAGCTTTGCCTTACGGGCACCATTAAAATAAAAGATGATACTTTTAAAATCTGCCTTTTTCAAAAATTTAACAACATCCATTTTTGCCTTTGGGCCTGCCTCATATTGTGTTTTATCGTACATTGAAATCACAAAATTACTCATAATTACCTGACCATTTCCTCTATATAATATAATGAAGATTTCCTACAGTTTATTATACCCGATTGTTCAAAAAAATGAGAGTGCGATATAAAACACAAAAGTTGAGTATTAACCCCAATTTACAAATAAGTATAAAAAAGAGGTTTGGCCAAAAGTAAAATTTTAACCTAGCCCCCCTACTTATTCCGGATAAACGTGTTCTATAATTTCTCGTTAGTTCTCAAATTTTACCAATTTACATCTTACTTTCTCCCAAATACTAGTGACATTGAAAATATCATTGACAAATAAAAAAAATAGGTTCATAATTTTCATCATAAATAAGGTACTAAAGTACCTTATAAAAGAGAAGGAGCTAATTTATGTATTCTATTTTAACGCACTCAATTTCAAAGAATTATAAGGATTTTAAGGCTGTCAGTAACGTAGATTTAGCAGTTAAAGCCGGGGAAATATATGGTTTTATCGGGCTCAACGGTGCAGGAAAGACTACGATGATGCGCATGCTGCTCAATATGGTTGACCCAAGTGAGGGAAATGCTTTGATTTTAGGACAAGAAGTAGGAAAAGCAGCACCATTATTTTGGAATAATGTGGGTTATCTGATTGAAACACCACATAGTTACCCTAATTTAACTGTTGCAGAAAATTTGGATTTATATGGGAAGATGCGCTTAATTAAGCGTCCAATACGCGAAAAAAGAATTAATTATTTAATGGATCAATTAGCACTAACTTCGTATAAAAATTTCCTAGTCAAAGACCTCTCACTTGGAAACAACCAGAAGATTGGTTTAATAAAGGCCCTAATACATCAACCAAAAATATTATTGTTAGATGAACCAACTAATGGCCTTGATCCGGAAGGTTTAACACATGTTAGACATCTTCTAGTTCATTTAGCAAAAGATGAAGGTGTCACAATTCTAATTTCTAGCCATATTTTAAATGAAATGGAAAAAATATTTACTACTATTGGTATTTTGCATCAAGGAAAGCTTTTAAGGCAGGAAAGTAAAGTGGAATATCTAAAAAATGCTAAACATCAATTACAAATCACATTTTCGTCAGTAGAAGAAGTAATTGAAGCAAAGGATATCTATAAACAGCACAAAGTTAACTGGGTAAATAGCGAAACACCTTATCAACTGCGATTAGCAGAGTTCAAAGATATAGCAGCCAAGCAACGAATTTTAATAGATAACGGTATTACCCCAGTCGAATGGCATGAAGAAGTTGAAAGTATGGAAGAATATTTCTTATCAGTGTTAAAGGAGGCAGATAAAAAATGATATTACAGAATATTTTTGATTTAAAAATAATTGTTTCAATTGAACTCAGAAAAATCTTTAAAAGCCACCTTGTTGAGATGATTATTGCAGGGTTTTGTTTCTTAATGTTGATTCGAAGAGGTACCAATTGGACAAATTTTATTAATAATTCACTGTTGTTTTTATCAGCAGTAATTGGATCAGTTGGCTTTGGAATCCTGGCTAGTTGGGTATTTTCAAGAGAATTTACTGATGGAATATTTAAGGATCTGCTGGCTTTGCCAATTTCTAGATCCAACTTTGTTTTAGGTAAATTAATTGCAATTGAAATAGCAGAATTGTTTATTGTATCTATCTCGTTGTTATTAATTTTAATAACAGGACATTTTATCTTCAGTTCAGCGCCTACCATGGAATCTTTAAAAATGCTGTTGTCTAAGACCGAAGTGACATTTGTATACAATGTTTTACTAGCTTTTTTATGGCCATTACTAGCATCTTTTTTCAGAAGTGCGTTATTTCCAATGTCTCTCGCTTTTATTAGTTTAATTATTGACGTAATGTTTTCTTCTCAACCTGCAGGTCAATACATTCCATGGGCTATCCCTGGTTTTTACTTGGCCCACGCAGGCATGAACCTTTTTACAAGCAAAATAATTATTTGTCTCATAGGGAGTATCGGAATCTACGGAACCATCTTCTTGTGGAAACACCCTAAAAGAGTTTAAATCCTAGGAGGAACTTATGAATAAAAAAAAATCTACGGTTTCAATTGCCTTAACATTAGTCTTGGGAGCATTAGCACCAATGCTAGATACGACAATGACTAATATTGCAATAAATCAGATGATTAGAAGTTTAAGTACCACTGTTAATATTATGCAGTGGGTCACTACCTTATACGTTTTGGCAATGGGAATAACGGTTCCCATTGCCAGCTGGTTGATTGATCGAATTAATGGCAAAACACTTTACCAATTTGGAATCATTCTTTTCGGAATTGGTTCATTAGTATCAGCACTGTCAAATTCAATTCAACTATTAATAATAGGTCGTCTCCTTCAAGGAATTGCAGCCGGCTTAATCGTACCAACTTTGACAACATTGTTAGTACGCGTTTCTGGCGGAAATGGTCTTGGAAAGTTGATGGCGATTATTGGATTACCGGTAGTCTTGGCACCAATTCTCGGCCCTAGTATTGGCGGAGTCCTAATTCATTTCTTGAACTGGCATTGGATTTTTTGGATTAATTTGCCAATCGTTGCCCTTTCAGTTATCCTTATTTGGTTATTGTTACCCTCATTTAGTGATGACTTAAGAAAAACAAAACTAGATCTCAAAGGATTTTTACTCACTTCTGGTATTTTTACAACGTTTATTCTAGCAATCAATGAGTTAGGCAACTTGCCTAAAGAAAATACAATCTTTTGGACACTTTTAGAAATCCTAATTGGATTGAATTTAATAATTGTCTATATCATACATGCTCAAAAGAATGGTATAAAAGCAATTATTCCATTAAGTTTATTCAAAAATAATAATTTTTCTGCATCCACAACATTGTTATTCATGTCAGGGTTAACAGTTAATGGAGCTATGTTTCTTTTACCACTTTATTTTCAAAATATTCGTGGGCTTTCGATTATTTCAACAGGACTATATTTAATTCCACAAGGAGTAGGATTGCTTCTAGCAAGAACACAGGTTGGTAAACTAACAGATCTGTATGGCGCTAAATGGCCTACAATCATTTCAATTTTTATCTCGCTTTTTAGTACCCTGCCCTTTGTATTTTTCACAAAGCAAACTAATATTTCAATTATTATTGTGGTTTTATTGATCCGCGGTGTTGCGGAGGGAGGATTAACAATCCCTGTGATGACAGACGCATATAAAGGAGTCGAAAAATCTTTAATTGCTCAAGCAACAACTGGAATTCGAACAATCCAAAATATTGGTGGTGCTTTTGGCACAGCTATATTATCAACGATAATCCAATTTCAAATTAATGGTAGATTCCCAACTCTTGGCGTTTTGACACCAGTATACCAAGTTGCTTTTTGGGCAACAATTATAGGCACAAGTTTGGCTTTCATTCCTGCTATATTTTTGAGTCATAACTCAGTAAAACATTGAAAGATGGTGGACTAAATGTTAATACTAATTATTTTTTTGTTGTTTTCTATACTAGTTTTTAAAATTTTTAAAAATAAATGTCATTACAGATTAACAATCCTACTAGCAATTCTATTGATTGCTTTTGAAAGTTTGGCCTTGTTAGATAGTAAATATCACTATGGAACACACACTTTACAACTATCTTCTACTGAGAAAATCGCACCCCTAATTAAAGTAGGATCAGATGGAATATTGCTAAAAAGGCATGTCAATGAAGGAAAAGAGAAGTACAATGTGTATGTATATCATAATATAAAAAATAATAATAAGGAGTTTCTTTACTCTAAAAACCAGCATATCAGTATAGATCAACATATGAATGTGATGAATATTAAAACTGAGCGCCAGATTCGTAAATATAATAATGCTCTTGCCAAGATTTTCTTTGTAGGAATAACAACACAAAATCAAACAATAAGTTTGTCAAAAACTCTCGAGTTAACAAAAGAAAATCATATTTTGACAATAAATCAGTTGAAAAAATTTACAGTTAACATGAAAAAAGATAAATTGAGTAATAACTAAATTGAATGTAAAACACTGCTTGCTTAAGTGGAGGAACAGTTGATGGTTGAACGTAGAAGAGGAAAAAATTTAGAAAGCGCAATTCTTTCTGTGGTGTGGTCAGAGCTGCAAAATATTGGCTATCAAAGTCTAACAATTAGTGACATTGCAAAAAAAGCAAAGACTAATAAAAATACGGTCTATCGCCATTGGAAAAGTAAACCAGAATTAGTTTTTGCGGCCATTCAGCAACATATTCCAGACGTGTCTTTGGAGGCCCCTAATACTGGCAATATAGAAGAAGACTTAAAAGCGGTTTTGGGATTTTTGACTCCTATTTTAGATGTTGTTTCCAAGGAAACCTGGAAACAACTGTTGCCTGAGGCATTATTAGTCTTTTCCACAAATGATAACTATGTTAATGGATTGGTTAAGGCTATCAACGAATCCAACTTGATTACATTACAAATAAAAAAGGTTATTGAACAAGCAAAAAAAAGACATGAACACGTTCGAAGTAATATTACAGACGATCAACTTGCCTTGCCTGCATTACTTGTTATAAATCAAATATTGTTTTCAGGAACATTAACGCAGAGCAAAATCAACTCGTTAGTTAAAGAAATACTGATACCTGTATATATAGAACCCGCATAATTTAAAAAGTAAGTTTTGCAAACAATTTAATTAACTAGGACCCAAATGAAAAAAGGGTGCCATAAGACGGTAAAATTCTAGCTTAGACAGAAAATTTTGAGTTATTGAAACATTTTTGTGAGGAAACTAGGTCAAAAGTTAACTTTTGGCTTAATTTCTTCTACTGTTTTAATTATTCACCAATTTCTTCTAACTTATAAATATTCCTTTATTAGCCAAGTTATCAATACATTCTTTCATATATCGTTCATCATGTTCTGGATAAATTGGTCGTGTCTTTTTGACCATGCCCAAATTCTCATAAGGTGAGCAAGATTTGCCGCGATAATCTTTATCGTACCAGGCTGCATCCGGTTGATACCCTCTTCTTCTCATTTCATCCATTACCAAAATATGAAATTGGTACAACTTATATGGTGAGTATAAGAAAACATAATTTACAGTCGCATGTTTCTTCCCCCAGCCATTTCCTCTAAGTGCCGCAATTTCTCTATGCTGCCCCAAGAGTTGTTGCCTTGGTAATTTTGTAATAAGATCTTCGTGCCATAGTCTCATTATTTATTTGCCTTTCTTAATTTTTTTATCAATGTTGACTCCATAAGATATTTAACTTCGTATTTATCCGTTAATTTGACCAAGTATTGACCTAATTCATCATCTTTTTCTCTGAGTTTAATCAGCAATGCTTGATATTTCTTCTTTTCTTCAATTGTCGCTTTATTTTTAAAATAACCCCAAACATGTTGGTATGCAGTCGTTAGTGTCTTGATTGTTGGGTATATAGACTCCGTTTCCCTCAAAATTTGCTGATATCTTTTCTGACTTTCTTCATCCCAATGATTTCCCTTCGCTAAAGTCCTAATTTCATTGTAAAATTGCTGCGATCGCGACATCACCCAATATTTATTTTGTGCCCAAGGTTCTTGCCACTTCTCCATTATGTACTCCTTATGCTTCTTTTTATTTCTTTTCTAAGCATACATTCTAATTATCCATACTGCAAAAAATCAAACTTAGATAACTGAGAATCCAATAAAAAGACTTGAAGTGTGACATAAGTCTGTAAAAATCTGACTACTAATGAGAAATTGCAAATATAGCGCGTACTTTGCTATGAGCAATTCGAGATTAGGCGGAGAATTTTGACTTATGGAACACGTTTATCCGCAACAAAAAAGGAGCTAAGTCAAAAATTTGCTTTTGACCCAGTCCTTACTCAATCCGTCAGCTTCATGATTTTTTCAGTGTTCAGAGTTCTATCTAACTCCACCAACTGTCACACTTCACTTTATTACTTAGTTCTCTTAACTCGTTGCAGTCCGTGCATGTTACCTAGAATGAACACCAGAATTCCTAACCATATAAACACAAATACAACTGCTTTATGCCAACTGAATGATTCATTCATCACAAAAATTGCCATTAACAACTGGATAGTTGGATTTAAATATTGGATGAATCCAAGTGTTATAAAGTCCGTATTTTTCGTTGCCACTGCGAATAACAACAACGGAATCACCGTAATAATACCGCTAAATATCAGCAAAGTTGTTACTCCTAATCCATCCTGCGTCATCACATGAGGTGAAATCAGAAGATATACTATGGCGACTGGTGCCACAAAAATGGTTTCTAGCGTTAATGAAATAGTCGCGGGTAACTGAACTTGCTTCTTAATTAATCCGTACAAGCAAAAAGAGGCTGCCATTAATAGTGTATTTAAGGGTAACGAACCAGTTTGAATTGTAAGGATTACCACTCCAACGATGACCAGTAAAAGTGCAATTGCTTTTGAACGTGATAATTTTTCATGCAAAAACATAAGCGCAATAACAACATTCATCAGCGGCATTATATAATACCCCAGACTTGCTTCCGTTGCTTCGTGATGAGTAACCATATAGATATAAATGAACCAATTGATAGAAATTAAATATGAACTTAAGATAATCCAAAAAATTTTACGGTTCTTAATTAATTGCTTAGTTGTCCACCAAATTGTTTTCCAATCCCTTTGGACTGTCAGTACTATACAAATTGTAAGTAAGGAGAACACAATTCTATATGCAAGTGTATCCAATGCCGGCACCACACTGAGCAATTCCCAAAATACACCTAATAGCCCCCATAAAGTGTAGGCGGCTAAACCCGAGGTTATGCCTAAACGTCTTTTTTCCATCACTATTCTCCTTCATTATTCTCACTGCTATTAAAAATCAAAATTAATGCATCTTAAATTGTAAGAATAAGTCATTATATTTACTCAAATTTTTCTGTGACAAAGCATCATACACTTCAAGATGTGAAATTGTTTTGTTCGTTGGATACATTACTTTATCGTCTTGCATACTCTTGGGTAACATTTTCTTTGCTGCCTTATTTGGAGTAGCATACGCTACATATTCCGCATTTTGAGCAGCATTTTTAGGCTCTAACATAAAGTTCAGAAACGCATATGCACCCTTTATATTTTTGGCCGTTCTAGGAATGACCATATTGTCAAACCAGATATTTGAACCTTCTTCTGGAATTATGTAATGCAAATGCTTGTTGTTATCCATCATTTCCATTGCTTCACCTGAGTATGATACTGCAAGCGGTGCCTCATCTTGTGCCATATAGACTTTTATTTCATCAGCCAAAATTGCTTTGACATTAGGTGATAACTTTTTGAGCTTTTCATAAGCTGCTTGCAAGTCTTTGACATTGGTATCATTAACCGACTTTCCCTGACTATTTAAAGTCAGCCCCATGACCTCGCGTGCTCCATCAATCAGCATAATACTATTCTTGAATCTAGGATTCCATAGGTCATCCCAATGTTTAACTTCACTAGCTTTTACATATTTATCGTTATATATAATCCCTAGCGTTCCCCAAAAATATGGTAAAGAGTATTTATTGCCTGGATCAAAGGGAAGATTCAAAAATTTGGAATCAATATTGCCTAATCCCTTTAACTTACTGTGATCAATTGGTAATAATAAGTGATTATCAATCATCTTTTTTATTGTGTAGTCACTGGGAATTGCAATATCGTAAGCAGTTCCCCCTTGCTTAATCTTCGTATACATTGCCTCATTAGAATCAAAAGTCTCATACGAAACCTTATATCCAGTTTGTTTTTCGAATTTCGTAATCAATTTGGGATCAATATAGTCTCCCCAGTTAAAAATATTAACAGTTTTATCACTTTCCCCACTGCTGCTGTCCTTTTCAAGCTCAAATGAAATTATGAAAAGTGTAAGGCAGATCAAAATAATTCCGAAAAACATAATATTTATTTTTTTCATCTACTCTACCCCACTATCTAATCAAGTTTTGTTGAGCTTTACGATCTTTACGTTTACCCTTGGGACTATCTTTGCTGATGAAATAATACCCCATGACTAAAACCAATGAGAACAAGAACATTAATGCACTCAAGGCATTGATTTCTAAGCTAATGCCCTGACGCGCTCTTGAGTATATTTCAACTGACAATGTTTCAAAGCCATTTCCAGTCACAAAAAATGTTACTGCGAAATCATCTAGTGAATAAGTAAACGCCATGAAATAGCCTGCAATCATCCCAGGAGTTATAATCGGCAGAATTACACCTTTTAGTATCTGCCAATGATTTGCACCGAGATCTTGTGCCACATTAATAAATGAGGAGTTCATCTCCTGTAGTTTAGGCAGTACCATCAAGACAACAATTGGAATACTGAACGCAATATGCGAAAGCAAGACAGATATAAATCCTAGTTTAATCCCCAAAACAGTAAAGAATATTAAAAAGCTTGAACCAATAATTACATCAGGGGAGACTAAAAGAATATTATTCAATCCTAAAATCAAGGTACGTACTTGCGGATTCCTGACCGAATATATTCCAAGTGCTCCACTTGTACCGATAATCGTGGCAAGTAATGAAGACAGAAAAGCTAAAAAGAAGGTCTGTACCGTAATTAAAATCAATCTTTGATCCGACCAAATTTCCTGATAATGTGCCCATGTAAAATGAGCAAAATGATTCATCCCACCACTACTATTGAAGGAGTAAAAAATCAAGTAAAAAATTGGCAAATACAAAATCAAAAAAGCAACTATCAAGTATAAATTACGCCAATAATGTCTCTTTTTAGTATTCATTACCTGCCCCTCCTTTTCTTTTCACCCGTGAGAAACATAATTAATATCATCGCGGCAATCAAAATAACCCCAATCGTTGACCCCATTCCCCAGTCTTGTGTGACAAGAAAATTCTCTTCAATTGCAGTTCCAAGTGTAATCACTTTGTTTCCTCCAATTAAACGTGTCAACATAAATAATGAAAGAGATGGGATAAAGACAACCTGAACTCCACTTTTTATTCCATTCAAAGTCAGTGGGAATGTCACATTCCAAAAAGTCTGAAATTTGTTAGCTCCCAAATCACGACTAACATTGATTAGTGATTCATCCAATTCATCAATTGCGTTAAAAATTGGTAAAATCATGAATGGCAATTCAATATAAGCTGCAACAAGCATAAAGCTGGTATTAGTAAAGAGTAATTGATGTGAACCCAAGCCTAGCCACTCTAAGGAATTATTAACCGGTCCAGCTTGGCTAAAAATTCCAATGAATGCATATGCCTTCAGCAAAATATTTATCCATGTTGGCAAGATTATTAACATCAGCCAGAGCTGTTTATATTTTGTTCTTGTTAGAAAATAGGCTGTTGGATAGCTAATCAACAGTGTAATTAATGTAATCAAACCTGCATAAAAAACTGAATTAAAGGTCATACGCAAGTAAGCAACTATTTTGAAGAAATTCTCATAGTTGGTAATTGTAAAATTCCCATTAATACTGATAAATGATTGATATAAAATTAGTGCAACAGGAGCTAGGACAAATAAGAGCAGCCACAGGACATACGAACTGAAATAAAGCCCTTTTGCTTTCATTTTATTTCCCCCTCAACTTTTTGATTTTGACTACTTAGCCGCAAAATCATCCTAACTCCCTTGATAATTTTCTAAGCGCTGATAGAACTCAGTTTCAGTTTCATTAAATCGCATAATGTGGATTGCCTCAGGATCGAAGTCTAAACCAACATTCGCACCTACTTTTACCTTTTTTGTTGATCTAATCTTCCATTCATTTCCATCTATATCGGTGCAAACAATCTCGTAATGAACTCCACGGAATAACTGTGAAATAACTGTCCCCACGACTTTTCCCTTTTGTGCTGTAGTTACTTCAATATCTTCTGGTCGCAAAACAACTTCGATGGGCTCATTCTCTTCCATACCACCATCGACACATTCAAAAGTTTTTCCTGCAAATTTAACTTGTTCGTCAGCCATCATTGTTCCCTCAACAATATTACTTTCTCCAATGAAATCAGCAACAAATCGATTCAGTGGCTCGTCATATATTGCCGTTGGTGTTCCACGTTGAATTATCTTGCCATGATTCATTACAAAAATTTCATCACTCATCGCAAGTGCTTCTTCTTGATCATGTGTAACAAAAATAAAAGTTATCCCTAGTCTTTTTTGCAGCTCGCGTAATTCATACTGCATTTCCTTTCGTAACTTCATGTCCAATGCAGAGAGTGGTTCATCCAATAACAATACCTCTGGTTCATTTACCAAAGCTCTAGCAATTGCTACTCGCTGCTTTTGCCCACCAGACATTTCACTAATTTCACGATCTCCAAAGTCAGGTAAACGCACCATTTTAAGAGCCTCGTTTACCTTTTCCTTAATTTCCTTTTTACTTTTCTTCTTAATCTTCAATCCGAATGCAATATTATCGAATACATTCAAGTGCGGGAAGAGGGCATAATCTTGAAAAACAGTGTTAATCTTTCGCTTATTAGCCGGAATATGATTTATTTTCTGTTCATTCATCAAAATATCGCCGGAACTCTCTTCCATGAATCCTGCAATTAGGGACAGTGTGGTTGTTTTTCCACAACCAGACGGTCCCAACAGAGTATAAAACTTGCCTTTCTCTAATTTAAAGCTGATATTTTCCAAAATTACTGTATCTTTGTACTTCTTGGTCACATTACGAAATGTAATAATTGACTCAACCATTTTGATACCCTCCCCAAATAAATTAACTCGTGCCTCGCCTCATTTCTTTGGGTTCTTTTGCTAATTAGAATTTTTAAGGTTCTTTTTCAATTTTGCATCAGTCTCAACAAATCTAATCCGCGAGGAGTTTGTCAAATAGTTTTTTATGAACATTCAAAAGGGAAAGCCCTCTTCATTGACTGTTACTACAGCCGGATGGGAGACTTTCCCACGAATCAGTTTAACAGAATTAAAAGTAATAGACCACATTATTTTTAATTTTCGTGCAATAATGAAAAAATATATATGTGCATACCAGCAATCACTAATTTTTGCACACTAGTTACATTATCCGTCATTACCAGATGTACCAGATGAATTTTTTTACACTACCCTCCATATAACAGTCAACGAAGGGGCTGTGCCAAAAAATCATTACGGCACAACCCCCAGCTATTGTTATTTTAGTTTTTACTCGACTGCCTCAATCTTCACTACTTTACCCAATTCTTCAACTGTCGGTCGTTTCTTTAAGATACTTTTCAAATGATCCAGACTTACACCGGAACTCCATGAGAGAACCCCTGCTAAGACATCCTTCTCAAAATAATAGACAATATACTTCTCATCTCCAAGTTTCTCTGCGTACATCTCTAAATTTGAATCAACCTTACCAAATGCTTCCCAATTGATATCAAACACCCAACTATAAAAAACTGGTGTGTAATCATAAATTCCATTCTCGCCAGCCATCTGTTTCCCGACAAACAATCCTGAATTAATAGCATGTCTCACATGACCAGCACTTTGGCGGCCTAAAATCTGATCAGGATAAGAAATGATATCTCCAGCCGCCCAAATATCAGGGGCTGATGTTTTAAGATGTTCATCAACGACAACTCCATGCTCATCTACTTTAAGTCCTGCTTCACTTGCTAAACTATAATCTGTAAATGCTCCGATGCCTAAGACAAGCCCAGCAGCTTCTAATTCGGTTCCATCATCAAGCTGGACCTTGACTCCATTTTTGGTGAGCTCATAGTCAGATGCTTTACTGTTATGATAGATTTTCATTCCGGCTTCAAGATATTTTTGTTCATATTTTTCACTTAAAAATGCGGGAAATTTCTTATCAAAAATTCTGTCTCCCGTAATTACTAACGAAACTTCAGTGTCACTTTGAATCAATCCAGCAGCAATTTCACTTCCAATATAACCATTTCCTACAACAATCACATGATTGCCTTTACCGCTAAACTTGCGAATTTTAAGGTAATCCTGTTTTGATCTTAATGCAACTACTCGATCACTTTTTTCACCGTTAAGCGCTTTCGCTTTGCTCCCAGTTGCAAGGAGTAACTCATCATACGCATATTTCTCGCCCTTGTCGGTCTCTACGGCATGATTTTCAGGTTCAACTTTTGTCACTCGCGTTGCTAAACTTATCTGTGCATTATATTTTTGCGCTGTATGAAAATCAATATCCTCATCATGAAAATCTGGATCCACCCAAAGTTTTTTACTTAATGCTGGCCTAGCATAGGGCTCATCCGTGTCCGCAGAGATGATCCCAATCGTTCCTTCTTTATCTATCGAACGAATTCCAGCCACTGCTTGATCCGCAGCCATTCCGCCACCAACAATTAAATAATTATATTTTTTAGTTTCTTTTGCCATTCAAGTTGCCTCCTCTTATTGATAAAACAAGACTATTTTTACTAAACACTAAATAGTTCTCTGATTGTATTATAAAGTATCTTCTAAGCAACTTAAAAAAATTTGCTTATTTTTTATTTAAATTTGGTAGAAATGTTACAATTAATTGATTATTCAATTAAGAAAAGGAGCGATTCAGAGTGTATACTATTGGACTAACTTCCTGGAGTGAACATAAATCATTGATCAAAAATATCAATCATCCACTGACTCTGCAAGAATATAGTGCATTTTTTCCAACAGTTGAACTTGATACTTTCTTCTATGGAATACCACGTGTTACAAGCGTTGCTTCCTGGCTTACTCAGGTTCCAAGTAACTTTAAATTCGTCATCAAAGCTAATCATTCATTTACACTTCACCCTAGAGAAGAATTAACTACAGAAGAAATCTCGGAGAAGATTAGTGAATTTAAAAAGGCAATTAGTCCACTAGTTGATAACAATGCGCTTAAAACTATTTTATGCCAGTTCCCACCATACTTTGATGCAACAACAAAAAACGTAACTTATTTAAGATACCTGATAAAAGAACTTGCCAACCTGCCCCTCTCCTTTGAATTCAGAAATCGCAGCTGGTTTAACGTACACACATTCAACTCGCTCATTAACTTTTGCACTCAAAATGATGTAACTTTGGTTGCCGTAGATGAACCAGACGTTGGACAATTATCTATACCTTTCAAGTCTGTGATAACTAATAAGAAACTGCTGCTGGTTCGACTTCATGGTAGGAATAAAGCGGGTTGGCAGCATAAAGGACCTGACTGGCGTAAATACAGGACCTTTTATGATTACACTGACAGTGAGCTAAGTCATTTAAAAGATACCCTTTTACTTCAGCAAAATTCAGTCCAAGAAATCTGCATTATCTTCAATAATAATTCTGGCGGTCATGCAGCGAAAAATGCGTTATCACTAAAAAGTATGATGAATATCAAATTCGATAATTTGAATAAGAAGCCACCAGAACAATTGGACTTCTTTTGATTTTTGTTAAAAAAAGATTTAAAGAACAGTGATAAATAAGTTACCATAATTGATACTGAGTTAAATATTCAAAAAAGAAAGCGTAGAATGTACTGGTAATATTTAAGTAATTCCAAGTTAACCGAGAAATTTTGATCTAACACACTTATGAGGAACAAATAAAAAAACCAGGTCAACATTTAACTTTTGCCCCAGCTCTCTTAATTTCATATAACCATGTTCTATATTTTTTTCTAAATAATAATTCCGTCACAATGATCCATCTCATGTTGGATGATTTGTGCAATCAATCCTGAAAAATCCTGACTTTGTTGCACAAATTTCCTGTCTAAATACTCAACTGTAATATTTTCATATCGAGTTGTTGGTCGCTCCCCCATCAGAGACAAACATCCTTCTTTTGTTTGGTACAGCTTACTTTTTTTAGTGATTCGTGGATTAATCATTGGAACTGCAAATGGTCCCATCTGACAAATGACTATCCGCTTATATTCACCAATCATATTTGCTGCCATACCAACACATTCATCTTCATGAGCTTTTAAGGTATCTACCAAATCAATAATTATCTGCTTATCAGAAAGACTTGCCTCATCAGATTTAACACGCAGCTTACTAACATTTTTATTGATCGCACGAATCATCTGATGGCCCCGTCCGTATAGATTGGATGCACATCCGTCAATGCCTTCACCTTTTTTGCAACCTCGTGCAATACAGCTGAGTCTTCAGGTGTTTCTAATACTTTTACGATCAGCTTTGCAACTTCTATTACATCACTTTCATCAAAACCACGACTGGTAATTGCAGCAGTTCCTACACGGATTCCACTGGTTTTGAATGGACTCAATGTTTCAAATGGAATTGAATTTTTGTTAACCGTAATGTTGACTGAATCTAACAATTTTTCAGCTTGTTTACCATTTAGCCCAAAACCTAATACATCGACTAAAATCAAATGATTATCAGTCCCACCAGAAACTAAGCGTGCCTTATCATCATTCTCAAATACGTCTGCCATTGCTGCCGTATTTGCAATAACCCGCTTGCAATATTCCTTAAAACTAGGATCAAGCGCTTCTTTGAATGCTGCCGCCTTGCCCGCAATCACATGCTCTAACGGACCACCCTGCGTTCCAGGAAAAATTGCACTATTGATTTTCTTAGCCAGTTCTTCATCATTTGTCAGAATCATCCCACCGCGAGGTCCACGCAATGTCTTATGTGTTGTGGTAGTTGTGATGTCAGCATATGGCACTGGACTAGGATGCAAACCAGCCGCAACAAGCCCAGCAATATGTGCCATATCAACCATAAGTTTTGCTCCAACTTCATCTGCAATTTTTCTAAACTTTGAGAAATCGATTATTCTTGAATAAGCACTTGCACCTGCAACAATCAGCTTTGGTTTATGTTTCTTAGCTAATTCTAGAATTTCATCATAATCAAGCATTTCAGTATTCTTATCTACACCATATCCAACAAAATTATATGTTTTACCGCTAAAATTAACTGGAGAACCATGAGTTAAGTGTCCTCCTGCGGCTAAGTCCATTCCTAAAACAGTATCTCCAGGTTGAATCATAGCCAAATATGCAGCTGCGTTTGCCTGTGAACCTGAATGCGGCTGTACATTAGCAAATTTTGCTCCAAATAATTTCTTAGCACGTTCAATGGCTAAACTTTCGACAACATCTATGTACTCACATCCACCATAATATCGTTTTCCTGGATATCCTTCCGCATACTTATTAGTTAGTACACTTCCTTGGGCGGCAAGTACAGCCTTCGACACAATATTCTCTGAAGCAATCAACTCCAAATTTCCTTGTTGTCGCTTTTCTTCAGCAGCAATCGCCTGCCATAATTCTGAATCAAATTCTTTGTAATCCATCAGCCAATCATCTCCATTCTTGTTTGTTATTGTACCATAGCAAAAGATTTTGAACGAGGTGAGATATAAGTTGCTAAAATTTGCTTTAGCCCGAAGAATCTGGCTTACAGCACACATTTTATACTCAACCTTTCTAAATAATATTGCCCTCATACAAATAATATATCTCGGGATTTTTATGTGGCTTTCCATCTTCATCTTTCCAGAAGAAGTTCTTTTGGTTAACTCGATGTAATCCCTTATGATCATAAAATCTAAAGTTGGACGAATTATCGGTAAATAAATAAAAATTTTTCACATCTAAGTTTTGTAGGTAATCATAAAAATGTTTGTATAATTTACCCCCGATGCCTAACCCTTGGTATCCTTCTTTAACAATCAATAAGTTTAGAGCTCCACCATATTTCTTACCACTTAATGCCAGCAATTCTTCATCAATGTTCATAGTTTCCATATATTGTGCAAAAATATAATTTTTATCTTCGAATCCTGCTAACTGCAGCAATGCTTTTAACTGTCGCCTCTGCCAAACATATTGCAATCTTGACCATTGCTCGTGGCTTGTAGCAACTATTCCTGCAACCTTGTTATCAATTACTGCCACAAAAACATCATCTGATGCGACTAATAAATCACATAAGAAAAACTCTGCCATTGGCTTGACCAAGGGTTTTTCAATCCACTCACGATAATCCCATGTCTCTATGACCATTTCTAAAACTTCTTGATAGTCCGCATCTGCCATTTTTCTATAAACAATTTTCTCTCTCATCTTCAAACTCCCTAGGTATTTAAACCAATTTCTGTATTCTATCGTACCGTAAAACTCACGAAAGGCAAAATTCTTGCTGCTTTATTTATAATATTTTCCCCTTATCACCCATTTTCATAATGCCCTAACACTCTTTATGCTATACTAAGGGTGGAATATAAAATAATAAAAATAATTGGTGGAATTAATAATGACGCATCGCGTTTTCGCTCTATCACTTGGACCACCTTTTTTGGATTAACAATCCTAATAATACAAAAAATACAGAGGAGTCATACAATGGTAGAAGCAATTGGATTAAAAGTAGGAATGATTTTTGAAAAGAATGGTAAACTCATAAAAGTACTTGAAACTAACCATCACAAACCTGGTAAAGGCAACACAGTTATGCAAATGAAGCTGAACGATATTCGTTCTGGCTCCATTGTTCAAACTACTATGCGTCCTACAGAAAAGGTTGAATTAGCAGAAATTGATAAAAAGAATGCTCAATTCTTATACAAGCAAGATAATATTGTTTTCTTTATGGATTTAGATACCTATGAACAATATGAATTACCTGCTCAACTAATTGAGGCGGAAAGTAAATACTTAATCCCTGACTTACAAGTCCAATTAAACTTTTGCGGCAACGAGCTGATTGGAATGGATTTACCGACGACTGTTGAAATGACAGTTGTTGAAACAGAGCCAAACATTAAAGGGGCCACAGCTGCTAATGGTGGAAAACCTGCAACAATGGATACAGGGCTTATTGTTACTGTCCCAGATTTCATAAAAAAAGGTGAAAAATTGGTTATTAGTACCTTAAATGGGACATATAAGCAAAGAGCTTAAGGATTTTATCAATAACATCCCACTCTTTACCTGCTTTAATAGGTTACAGTATCAGCACAAAAAAGGACTGGATCAAGAGTTAAATTTTGATCTAGTCCTTTTTTTCAGATAACCGTGTTCCATAAGTCAAATTTATCCTTTTACTCCAATTTACTCACAGCAAAAAATGTTACGCTGCAAACTTTTGTTAGTTTTCAAATTTGATCTTCTTACATCATACAATCATTTCTATTTTGATAATTCCCCATAAAAATCTGATCATTTAATAATTTTTAAGTTATTAGGTTGCTCCGCTTTAATCACTTTGCGGTCCCTCAAATACTTGGCAATCAACTTTGGCATATCATCTTCATACACGCGTATGCTTTTATCCATATTAAACATTGGATATTCACCACCGCCAACGGCCCGGTACTGGCTAATAGCAACATCGATCCTATCGGTATCTTCAAGTACCTGATTATGGTACAAAATTCTAACAACCCGCTGCCCCAATGGCTTGGTTAAATCAAAAGTGTAATCTATTCCTGAATAATAATCATAATTATATAACTGGGATTTAACTACATTATGTCCATTTGTCATACTTACCGAACCATCCGCCTGAAGCTCAAAAAAGCTGGCACACCGCTCAAGTGCTGCCTTCAAGTCAGCACCACTAATTCGTTCAACTACCAAAGTATTTGGATAAACATAGCTATTCAAAATATCGCGTATGGTAATTTGAGTATCGTAGCCGCTAACCTCATCATTAAATAGTGCAGAACCTGCAATATCTGTTCTTGTAGCATCCATCTGAATGCGATTAATCAAATCCAAGTACGCATGTCCATACAGTCGCGCGTCCACATGATCATAAATTTGCATGTCACCTTCAACAGTTGCTACTGGCATGTCTAGCCAATCCTCAACGTCATGTCGCCAGTCCGTTAAAAGTGATTCTAGTTCTTGATTCACCGGTTTTTCAGTCGTATTAATAAGCTCCGCGCTCGCGCTTATAATTTTTTTATCATTGTCCAACTCTATTACAATCTGTCCTACATTTTCGGCACGATATCCGGGCTGAGTCGTTGGAATTCCATTAACAAGTTGAGCTATTTTTCTGTGTTGATGACCTGTCACTAGAGCATCGATCCCTGGTACTTCAGAAAGTAGTGCATACCCTTCGTTTTCTCCTGTTAACCTTTCAGTTAGTTTACCAGTATCAAGGCTTTTTTCAAAACCACCATGATAGGCAACCACAACTACGTCTGCTTGCTTTTTTAAAATCGGGACATATTTTTTTGCTGTTTCGAGAGCAGAACTAAAAGTTACTTCCTCAATGTTTCCTGCTTTTTCCCAATGTGGCACATACTGCGTGGTCAATCCTAGGACTGCAACCTTTATTCCCGCTTTCTCAATTATTCGATATGGTTGATCAATAATGGATTGTGCCATCTTTCCGCTAATATTCGCACCTAAAACCGGATATTTTCTATTTTTCAAAGTTTCCTTAATATATACTAGCCCATAATCAAATTCATGATTTCCCAAAACACCTGCATCTGCACCTAAAAAATTCGTCATTTGGCAATACTTCTGATTATATTTCTTAGTTTTCCTTGTTTGATAGGTATACTCAGATATGGGTGAACCTTCTAAAAAGTCTCCATTTTCAATATATATAACAACTTCATCATTAGCTGTTTCTTCCTTTATTTTCTTAATAACTTGTGCTGCTTTCAAATAGCCAAATGGATGTGAGTCTATTCTACTGCTAAAATTAGTTGGAAAAATGTAGCCATGTACATCACTTGTCGAGAGAATCCTAACCTTCATATGCCTAAACCGTCTTTCTTCTCAGCCTTTTTAAAAGTAAATTAATAAAAATAGCTTATTTTCAGTAGAATAATTTAACCAGTCCCCTCATTCAACGTGGCCCAATTCATAAAAATATTTTTCCATCTTCTTAACTAATTTTTCGAGAAATAACATAAAAACTCCTTCAATAATTTAATTCAATATACATTTCATTTTTAGACTTTTGTATCTGAAATAATAGTCTCATGATCCATAATCTTGCTTAGTCGCTCTCGATTCTCAGCAATCAGCAGCAGAAAAATTGTCTCTACAGCTGTCATTGCAGCAACCCGCGAAAAATAATACTCTGATTGCAAGACTCTTTGTCTAACTGCGGTACGTAGATGAATATCTGCCTCCAATGCAATTGGCGAGTCATTGCGATTCGTAATTGCAATGACTTTCATACCTTGTTTTTTAGCCACTTCAATTTGCTTTAACAATGACTTAGACTCACCTGAATTTGAGATGACCATCAATACATCCTTATCAGTCAAATTAAGAGTCTGACCTATAGAGGTCTGCCACGATTCTGAACAAATCGATAAAACTCCAATCTGATTAAATCGATAAGCTGCATCTGCAACAACAGGGAATGTATTACCCTCTGCTGCAATTTGTAAGATATGTGCGTTTTGAACTAATCTCATAATTTTTTTAATAGTCGGAGTAGATACACTATTTAGCGTATTAGTAATCTCAGCATTCTTATTATCCCTAATGTTAGCGATTGCCTGTTGAATATTATCAATATTAATAACTTTATAGTAATTAGACTCATCGTCGGAGACTTTCGCTAATTCAATCTTCAATTGATGAAACCCGGATAGCTGCAAATTTTTGCAAAAACGTGAAACAGAAGCTTCGCTGACAGCTGCTTTAGCTGCAAGCTCCGAAATTGTATAATTCACTGCATTTCCGGGATTCTTCAAAATAACCTGTGCAATCTTTTTGTCGGTCTGGGTCATAGCACTCAAGTTACTATATATTGTATCAACTACATTTTCGCTACTCATTAATCTCAGTCCTCCAAATAACTATATAAAATAGAATTAATTATATAGTATCATTTATTCTTTAAAAAGCGCTATTTTTTTTGGCTTCCAAATACCATAAATTGTCCCAGCTACAGCAGCTCCAATTATTAGTGCCAATACAAAATACAAAGGATTGTGCATTAATAAAACAACCCATAAACCACCATGAGGCGCAGGTACACTAACCTTCCATAATTGAGCCAATCCACCACCGATTACAGAACCAATAATGCAAGAACCGATTACCCGTAATGGATCAGCAATTGCAAAAGGAATTGCCCCTTCAGTAATAAATGAAATTCCTAAGACATAGTTACTGATTCCTGCTTTACGCTCATCTTCTGTGAACTTGTTCTTCCAAATTGTTGTAGCAATTGCTATTGCTAATGGTGGAATCATCCCACCAACCATAACAGATGCCATCATACTGCCATCCCCTGTTGCTGTTAATACACCAATTGCAGTCGTGTATGCTGCCTTATTCACTGGTCCGCCTAAATCAACTGCCTGCATCCCGCCAAGAATCGCTCCGAGTAAGATTGCATTTGCAGTTCCCATAGTTGTCAAAAAATGAACTAAAAACAGATTAACTACTGAAAAAATTGGATCAATCACAAAAAACATCAATGTTCCAACAAGAAACAAACCCAACACGGGAAATAATATCATTGGTTTTAAACCATCTAATGATCTTGGTAATTTAACAAACATTTTCTTCAGCATTAAAATCAAATAACCTGCGATAAAACCCGCAATAATACCACCAATAAATCCTGCACTACCACTTGATTTAACAATACTTGCACTTGCTTGGGTCGCCATATACCCACCGACAAAACCTGGCATCATAGCCGGACGATCACCAATCGAAAAAGCAATAAATCCTGCTAAAATTGGAATTAGGAAACTAAATGCGTTTGTTCCAAGAGAATTTAAGAAGATAAAAGCCGTTGAGTTTTTGCCCAATGATTGCTCTAATAGAAATGAAATTGCCATCAAAATACCGCCACCAACAACAAAGGGCAGCATATTTGAAATTCCGCTCATCAAATCTTGATAAACATGATGCCAGATCCCCCCTTGCCCATTGTCATCACTTGGGCTGCTATTTCTGTGTTCAACTTCAAAAGTAGCTAAATTCCCGTCTAACACACGCTGAATAAGTTCTTCAGGCTTCTTAATACCATCGATAACTGCAGTCTGTAAGACTTTCTTCTCAGCAAAGCGATCCACTTCAACTTTTTTATCCGCAGCAATGATTACACCAACAGCATTAGAAATCTCACTTGGACTCAGGCGATGCTTGACTCCTTCAGAGCCATTCGTCTCAACTCTCATCCTAACATTCATTTTTTTACCAGCATCAAGTAATGCTGACTCGGCCATATATGTGTGCGCGATTCCAGTTGGACAAGCAGTTACAGCAACGATTAATGGTAAATCTTTATTTTCAGACTGATGTATCTCACCCACTTTTTTCTTGTCGCTAGCCATTTTAAATAACTGCTGAACTTCCAATGGTGTTTTTGCCTTTTTTAAATCTGCAATTAAATTATTATCTAACAATAGTGATGATAGGTTAGCCAAAGCCTGCAAATGAATATCATTAGCATTGGCTGGCGCTGCAATCATAAAAAAGAGATACACTGGTTTACCATCAAGTGCATTATAATCAATTCCTTGTTCACTTTTCGCAAATAAAACAGCAGCCTCTTTTACCGCCCTATTTCTAGCATGAGGCATTGCAATTCCATCGCCAATTCCTGTTGTTGCTTCTTCTTCACGCTTGAAAATATCTTGTTCAAAAAGTGTTCGATCATTAATTATATCGTTTACAAAAAATGAGTTAACCATTTCGTGTAATGCATCTTCCTTGGTTTTTGCTTTTAAATCCATAATCATGACGTCTTTTTTTAATATGCTTAATATATCCACTTTGAAAACCTCTTTCCTATTTTTTTATTTAGTGAAAATAATTACAATCAAAATGTAAACGCTTTTTGTAAAAAAGTCAACATCCAATTTAAAGTGTTGACAAATAAATTTTCACGTAATACTATGTTGTTGTAAATTAATTTCATAAATATAATTTTTATGAAAAAATAAAAGAGGTGATTAAGTTGACACCAATAATCAAACGAGCTCTCACACTTATCAAACCAAATATGAATATAAGTCTAGGTGGTGGAAGCAACGTTGCCAATCTCGCTAATGCCCTTGCAGCAAAACCTGATTTGAATCTAACTATCTGTACTCCGTCCGAACTCACTAGAAGTCTTTGTGAGTCGCTCGGAATAACAGTTGCAGATAGCAATAAAATTAAACATCTCGATCTTGCCTTTGATGGATGTGATTCGCTGGACATAAATCTTAATGCTTTAAAGAGTAATGGTGGTATTCATTTATTTGAGAAAATCAATGCTGAATTGGCCGATAGATATATCATTTTGGCACCGTTGCAAAGAGTAACAAAATTACTCAATCCTGAGGTACCGCTCACACTTGAAATAGTTGCTGCCGCAAGAGCAACAGTATTGCGGCAAATTGAAAAATTAAATCTGAAAAGCAGTATTAGGATGGCAAATGATATTGCAGGTTACGCAAGAACACCCTTGGGGAATCTCTTGGTAGATTGTTATTCAAGTGACTGGAGTAACATTTCTGAGATTAACTCTGTGATTTCACAACAAAATGGAGTTATTGCAACGTCTTTTTTTGAAAATCTAGTAACACTTGGTTTAACTTTTGATGAAAATGGAAAAGTTCATGAATTTAGAAAGGAAGATTAATATGACAAAATATAATTGGGGCATGATTGGTACAGGCTGGATTGCACATGAAATGGCTGACGCGTTGAATGATGTTAACGGTGAGGTTTATGCTGTTGCCGATGTTAACAAAGAAATGTTGGAGAAATTTGCGTCAGAAAAGCATATTAAAAAAACATATACTGATGCAAATGAAATGATCAACAATCCAGATATCGATGTGATCTATATTGCTACTCCACACACATACCATTACCAATATATCAAGGCAGCTCTGGAAGCTGGCAAACATGTATTCTGCGAAAAGGCAATTACTGTCAATGCTAAACAGTTTGATGAAGTTGAGGTCCTTGCAAAAGAAAAGAACCTGATTTTAACCGAAGGACTCACCCTATATCACATGCCTGTTTTCAATCAAGTAAAAGAACTTATCGCTGCTGGTAAGTTAGGCGATATCAAATTGGTACAAGTGAACTTTGGAAGTTTAAAGGACTATGACCCTAAAAATCGCTTCTTCAATAAAGACCTCGCAGGCGGAGCCTTATTAGATATCGGAGGCTATGCAACTGCATTTGCAAGGACTTTCTTAACCAGTCAACCAAATACAACATTAACGACAGTTAAATTCTTTGAAACCGGTGTCGATGAACAATCTGGTATCATCTTGAAAAATGATCAAGAACAATTAGCCGTGATGGCATTATCAATGCGTGCAAAACAACCAAAACGTGGTGTTGTTTCAGGAACAAAGGGCTACGTTGAAATCAATAACTATCCCCGTGCTACAAGCGCTGAAATCACATATACTACAGATGCTCATGAACAAGCCAATGAGGTTTTGAAGGCTGGTGATGACACCCAAGCATTACGTTATGAAGTCCGTGATATGCAACGCTATATTGATAATGGTCATGATGATGGTCAACTCGCAATTTCAAGAGATGTTGCTCATATCCTAGATAGTGTCCGCAATGCTTGGGGAATGAAATATCCATTTGACTAAAAGTCGCTATAAGATGTAAAGCCTCAAATGACAATAAAAGTTGCTTATAGCAAGGCCTTCATTAAGAAGCTTTTTATTTTGACAATAAAATGTTGCTGTGTTAAATTATTCCCAGAAATTGGGGGTAATTAGCGTGAAGAAAAAAATTGTCATTGTCGGTGCTTCTCATGGTGGTCATCAGTCTATTCTTGAACTGCTCAGTCGCTATGAGGACGTCGATATTACATTATTTGAAGCGGGAGATTTTATTTCGTTTATGTCCTGTGGTATGGAATTATACCTGGAAAATAGTGTAACTAATGTTAACGATGTACGTAATTTCAGGTCTGAAAGTTTTCCGCAAGAAAATGTCCATATTTTAAATAATCATGAAGTAACTAAGATAAATAGCGATAAAAAAACTGTTTCGGTTACTGATTTAAAAAGTGGCAAGAGTTCTGAGGAATCTTATGATAAGTTGATTCTCAGTTCAGGTGTAACTCCCAAGTCCTTACCAATACCTGGTAAAGAACTAGAAAATGTTTTCTTGATGCGTGGATATGATTGGGCAACAAAAATAAAGGCTAAATTAGAAGACCCTAGTGTTAAAAATATTACAGTTATTGGTGCTGGCTACATTGGTATTGAGGCTGCTGAAGCTGCTACCAAAGCTGGAAAACACGTAAATCTTTTGGATGTTATTGACCGTCCTTTAGGAACATATCTTGATTCTGAATTAACAGATATTATCAGCAAACATTTAGAAAAAAACGGTGTTGCTATTCATACTGGGGTTAAAATATCAGAATACAGTGGACAAGATAATAAAGTTCAAACTGTTAAGAGTGATCAAGGAGATTTCCCAAGTGATGTAGTTATTCAAGCCGCTGGGATCCAACCTAACACTGATTGGTTAAAAGGAATAGTCAATCTTGATAATCGCGGTTGGATTAAAAATGACGAATATCTAAGAACCAACCTTTCTGACGTATATGCAATTGGTGATGCAACATTAGCATATTCAGTCGCTGCAGGTAAAAAAATTCCAGTAGCACTGGCTACTGTTGCTCGTCGTGAAGCTCGTTATTTGGTAAAACACATTTTCGAAAAAACTCCATCCGTTCCTTTTGCAGGAATAGTTGGTTCATCTGCTTTGAGTGTTTTTGATTATCACTTCGCTCAAAGTGGGTTAAATAGCTTTACTGCGGGGCGTGCAGGCGTTGAAATAGCTGGTTGTTTCTATGAAGATACCCTACGTCCAAGTTATGTACCTGAAGATAAGGGAAATACCAAAGTTTACGTAAAACTTTTCTTCAATCCAGAAAGTCATCTTCTCCTTGGCGGCGCGGTATTATCAACATATGACATAACTGCTCAAGGAAATGTCATAGCTCTTGCCATTCAACACCAGTTAAAATTAGAAGATTTGGCCGAAGCTGATTTCTTCTTCCAACCTGGTTTTGATCGTCAATGGAGTTTGCTTAACTTGGCTGCTCAACATGCTTTAAAGGAAGTAGAATTCACCAGAAAATAATTCATATTTAATTTGTAATAAAAAGCAAGATGCGGTTCAAGCTGAACCATACCTTGCTTTTTTTATACGCTCTTAAAATAATGAGCATGAATTTTGTTGTTAATGTTAGCCGATGAAACCAGACATATGTTAAGCTTCACGAATAAGTTTTAAATTTTCACGATTATCAGTAACAAATTGCAGATAATGAGCAAAGCATTCTTCTAAAAAGGAGATAGTTTTAGCATTTGTCAACTGGGATTGTTTATCGAATTGCTCCTTAGCATTACTTAATAAGAATTCATAACCTGGCATGACAAAAGCATTAACACCAGGAGAATTTAAAATTTGTCGAAGATTATCTTGAGCACGCGCTGTTCCTTGAAGGCCTAAGGAAGCTCCAACAATCATTATTGGCTGAGTTGTGAACGGATGTGTAGCTGCCGACAGCCATTCTATCGTACTTTTAAGTGCTGCCGGAATTGCATGATCGTATTCAGGTGTAGCAATGATAATCCCATCAGCAGCAGCTAGCTGATCACTCAAAGTATAAACACTCTCAGGAATATCTGCTAATCCTTCTTCGCTGAACAACGGAATATCAGCTATTTCGGCCAATGTAATAGTAACATCGTTAATAAAATGTTGTTGCATATACGTTAAAAGCATACGATTATATGAGATTTGAGCGTTCGTTCCCACTAATCCTACTAAGTTAAGTGACATCTAAATTTCCTCCGGTTTCTGATTAAGTTTGTGATTTTGTCTATCAACTATGGTATAAATGGCCATAATAATAGTCAAAATGGCGAATCCCCAGCTGCACAACATCAAGACAAAGTAAGGCTGATCGTTCCCAAATAAATTTGCAACACCGTTAACTAAAGTTGGTGATAAAAAAGCACCTAAGTTAATACCCACTAGAATAATAGAAGTCGATAAGTTTCCGGAATTAGCTGGAGCTATTTGGGCTGCTCGGTAAAAAGCTTGTGGGAAAACCCAGCCAAAGAAAATTCCGCAAATGATAACACCAAGTGTCACCACTAGGACACTAGTCGCCGTAGCGACAATCATAAAACCAATTGAAATACCTAAGAGAGCAATGGGTAAAATAAAGTTACCAAGAAATTTACTAATTTTTCCGAATGGCATGCTAGCAAACATCGAAGCTGCTCCCATTCCAGCCAAAATACTTGAGGCAATTGCAGGAGTGGTAATGTGTTGTGCAGTCACAAAACTAGCTAGTTTAATCGTCATCATCATGAACATTCCAAAAATTATAAGCATTAAAAACGCAAGCATAAAGACATGAACATTAGTTGACTGTTTCGGTGCTTCATTTTCACTATTGTGGTGTTCAATCGGAATCTTAACAAAAAGTCCAAACATCAGTAAAGGAATCATTGCAATTAAGTAACCTGCAAATGCTGTTTTCCAACCAGCAAGAACCAAAACACCTAGTAATAAACCGAAACCCGCATTTCCTAAATTCTGTGAGGTATTTTGATAACCCAGCATATCTGCTAATTCTTGCTTTTTATAGAAACGGTACATTAAACTAACAGCAAACGGGTTAAAAAGTCCAATACCAAGGCCCATGATGAAGCGAGCAATTATAATGATTGTATAATTAGTAATAAAAACAGGAGTTAATCCTCCAATTAAGTACATTATCAAACCACCCATTATTGTTCGCTTAATTCCAAATTTATGGGCAATCAAGGTTGAAAACATAATCATGAGTAATACACCCAAATTAGGTAAAGTTGAGATCATTTCAACTTGCGCGGTAGTTTGCTCCGTAAATGTTTTTTCCATTAATGGGATGGCAATTGCAACTGATGGTGCAGTCATTGATAAAATCGAAAGAGATAGGATCGATAACTTGAATAACCAACTGTGCGATTTAATATTTTCCATAAGATTAAGCCCTCCTAGCTTATTTTTTTATCAATTTATCATTTTTAATTTTTATATATTCACTAGCACTTGTCCCAGCAATTCGTCCAGATGTCCAAGTAAAACCAGAAGCTAAACCTTCATAAGCAGGATAACAGTGGCCTTGATAATAGCCCCCCGCATTAGCTCCACCCGTATAGAGACCAGGAATAGGTTTGAATTTGTCATCTAAAACGTTTAAATTAGTATCAACACGAACCCCACCTACAGTACCTAGGTAAGCGACTTGAGCGGTAAAAGCGTAAAAAGGACCTTGTTCAACTGCATAGACAAGTGACTGCCCAGATTTTGCGAAATCAGTATCGACACGATTATGAACATTATGATTATACGCAGTAACTGCCTGTACCAATGTATTTGAATCCATGCCAGCAGCAGTAGCTAATTCAGCCAAAGAATTTCCCTTAAAAGCAGTTCCAGCAGCAACAGAATCGTTGGCAAGTTTAGTGAAATCACCAGGCTCAGTATTAGCACCAGGACCGGCTTTAGAGACCTCGAGTTGACCACCATTTTCGGTGAAGTCATCAAGAGTTGCTTGGTCAACTACAAAATAATACTTACCACCAACCGAGTACCCAGCATTAGCCCATTCAACAGTATCATAGACCACATCTTCATTAGTAAATCGTTCTCCCTTTGGACTTACCCAGAATAATGGTGTCAACAATAGTTGAGTTAAAGCAGAATTAGAGAAACCAGCCAGATGTTCCTTTGAACTTTTCTTAGTGACTTTGGATTTAGCAAGTTGTGCAGCATGAATTAAGGCTGTTCCATCAATGTTGATTCCACCGGCAGCAACAAGCGCCTTGAGTCCTTCTCCATTATTGGGTACCCCTAATTGACGCAGGTTACGCGTATGCATAGTCTTGGCAACTAGATCACTGTCGCCACCAAAGCCACCTGTTGCAACAATAGTAGCCTGTGCCTCAACTTCAATGATTTCACCATTAGCGTCAGTGGCTGTGATACCAATAACTTGACCAGTGCTGTCTTGTTCAATAGATTGCATAGTGACGTTAAATTCAAACTTAACACCTTCATCAATCAGGGTTTGCTGAATACGTTCATAACTACCGTCTTTATCTTGATACATATGATAAACGCCACCTTGATAATCTCGATTACGATGCGCAAACTGTGTTGTATCAGCGGTAGCATTTAATTTAATATGCATTCCCATCTTTTGGATCCAAGCCAAGGTATCAGCTGCAGTATTAACAATTTTATGAACTAACGGCCCATTAGAAATGTTATGGTTGTAGCTAGTCAACTGCCGAATAGCTTCAGCTTTGGACATAACCATCCCACGTTCACGCTGTTCCTTGGAGTCAACGGCGAAAAAACCACTCGAGATTTTAGTGTTTCCACCGATTTGAGATTGTTTTTCTAAAACTAAGACTTGCAAACCATGTTCAGCTGCGGCATACGCAGCAGCCAATCCAGTTCCACCAGCACCTGCAACGACAACATCCGTTTTAATTGATTTGGTCATAATAATCACTCCTACATTAAGTTATGATTATATTTTATAGTGAAATGTTGCACAATATCAGTGGAAAATGTATCTTAATCTTATGGTAAATATATCTTTTATAAAAAGCAGGTGATTTTAAATGGCTACAAACTATACAACAAAAAGCGCTTTAAAGGTTGATGGAATAGTATCTAAGCAACTAGAATTACCCTCAATTACAAGCAGTACAACTAATTGTTTTAAAGTTCACATGCAAATGGTTGAATGCCTAGCAACTTGTGCAGTAACATTAGGTACAACTGAAATTCCCTTACGGCCGTTTGATTTGATCTTAATTCAACAAATAGATCAATTAATATTTAAAGCCACTGATCAACCCGTTGAAATTAGAATTTTTGATGAATGGCTACAAGTACCTAATCCATTAAACATGATGTTAGTAGGCGATAATCCACTGATTCACGATTTGATGAATGCTGTTGATTCGCAACAAAATCAGTATATAGTTTTTCGACATTTGGAAACTAAAATTGTTCATGAATACTTAAATATAATTGCTACTTTAGAAAAGTATTCACCAGATAAATTTCTGACATTCCAGCGAGAAAGCCTACTGGGCTTGTTATATACTGAACTATCACGCAAACATCATCAAAAAGTTTCGAAAACAGATTCCTTTTTCCCCCAGGGCCCAATTCGTTATGCTGGACCAGATGCACAGGCAGGAGCAATTTTTACGTATTTAACCCAACATATTAACGACGTAACTTTAGTAAGTGCCGCAACTCATTTTGGTTATCAGCAAAACTATTTTTCACGTTTATGTCGAAAATTGTTTAAGCAATCTTTCTCAAAGTTGAAAACAACATTACGTATGGAAATGGCGTCTCGTATGTTGTCACTATCAAATAAAAATATTGATGAAATTAGTAATGAGTTAGGCTACAAAAATTTAACTAGTTTTTATAGCCATTTTCGTAATGAGCGTGGTCGAACTCCTCGCCAATTTCGCGAAGATTACCAACAGCACATTTATCATCCATAATGGTTACCATATAATATTTATTCGGCTGGTAACCTAGTCTTCTCCAACTCATACTCTTTAAAGAAACTATACAATTTCGTTGCGAGAATTTTTTATCTCACTTAAACGTACGCGATTTATTTAGCTTGAATAACAAAAAGGGATCCAGTTAACTTCCTTTGTAGGAAATTAACTAGATCCTGTTTGAATCACTGATTACATGTTCATAATTTAATTTATTAATAATTCTTCAAGAAGTGGTCATACTGCAACCTTTGAAGAGTTAATTTTACTTGGATTTTCTTAAGTAAGGTGCCATCATACTAATCAACCCAATTGTTTGACTTGGAAATGCTAGAATTGCCTTGTTCAAATCATCTTGGGTCAGCTTTAGACCAATTATCATTGCCAAGATGTTAATTAATTCTGGTGCTTCGTCACCATAAACGCTTGCCCCTACCAAATAAGAATCCCGATTAAATATTAAGGTCGCTTCTGCGTCAGGTTCATTTTTAGTTTGAAAACGTAGCCGTTTACCATAGGGTATCTCCTTAATGAGATACTTATCTTTTTTGTTCTCTATATCCATCTCGCTCAATCCGACTTGTGCAATTCTTGGAAGAGTGAAAACGACACTTGCAATAACAGGATAGATGATTGATTCAGTATTCTCACCTAATAACAGACTTGCCAAGTAATTAGATTCAAAAGTTGCTGTAGGTGTTAATCTAGGAATCTGCTTATCAATGACATCACCACTAGCATAAATATGTGGTACAGATGTTCGTAAGTGATCATCAACAACTATTCCGCCTTTTTTATACTCTACTCCAGCAGCGTCAAGGTTCAAACCATTTATATTTGGAATTCTGCCAGTTGCATCAAGTACATAGTCAGTCCTAACCTCCAGGCCAGATGCTGTTGAGACTATTAGTTGATTATCTCTTTTTTGAATTTTTTGCACAGCCTCATTAAAATAAATTTTTATTCCCATTTCTTCCATTTGCTGCAGTAATTTACCCACATATTTTTGATTAAACCCGCGCAGAGCTCCAGGTGCGAATTCAATAATAGAAACTTCTGTTCCCGCAGCTTTTACAAGCATCGCAAACTCTAATGAAACAATCCCAGCTCCGACAAAAGTCATCCGGTTTGGCAATTCCGACAAATCTAAGAATTCACGGCTATCATGCAGAAATTCATTTCCATCAACTGGTAACCGATTTGGTGTTTGCCCAGTTCCAATTATGAAATTCGTTGCACTCAAAATTTTCTCGCCTACTTTAATAGAATGTTGATCAAGAAAAGAAGCTGTCCCATTAAAAATTTCAATCCCAACTGCTTTAAATTGCTGTTCTAGCATTAAGTGAATTGGATTAATTGTTGCCTGTTTATATGCCATTAGTTCTGGCCAATCGATATGCAAATCACCTTTTAAACCCATGCCTGTGTATGCCTGCGATTGATGAATTAGGTCAGCTGCTCCATCTAACAAAATCTTTGCGTTACAGCCATAGTTAGTGCATGTGCCAGCAATTAGATCTTTCTCAACTATTGCAACTTTCTTACCTTTTTTCTGTAAATCAACTGCTGCATGCCAGTTTGCATGTCCGCTACCAATAAAAATAACATCAAATTTTTCCATATCTTATCACCTTTTTATTTTTTATTTGTTAATTCATCAATAAGTTCCTGTACTCGATTATTCAAAGTATGTGTCTGACTTAGTATTTTGGTAAACTGTTGCTGGTCATCTCCTACTAACTTTTCTTGAATTCTTGCAATCTCAATCTGAATTAGTTCAAACTTCTGTTCTGCACTATTAGTGAGAAACAGTTCAAAACTTCGTCCGTCAGTAACAGACTTCTCACGCTTTATCCAGTTCTTTATCATCAACTTCTTAACAACTGGTGTTAAAGTATTTGTATCCAAATCCAAATTCCTACAAATCACGACTAAAGTGCTTTTCCCTTGCTGCTTTATATTCAGTAAAACCATATATTGCAGATATGTTAACTCATACTTGCCTAAAACTATCTGATATAATTGGTGAAAATAACGATTTGTTGTGTAAATGGATAGACACAGTTCATCATAAAAAACATTCTGGTTATTCATAGTCTCCCTCCCTTTTATATCGTATGCGATACATATTACCATTTAAACTTTTAATAAGCAAATTTTTTTATCTTTTCATTCTTTAATACAAAAAAGAACTGGGTCAAAAATTATATTCTGACCTAGTCCTCTATTTATTCCGTATGGATGTGTTCCATAATCCGAGCTAAAACTATTCTTTTTTATCTTTTTCTTCAAAATACTGTTGTAATCTTCTTAATTCACTTACTTGTGACTCAATAGAACCCAGCATCTCCGTTTGAATCTTCTGAATTTGCAATAAGTTAGGTTGATCTTGCTGAATCAAATGATCGATTTTTGAATGCAGAACTCTAATCTCTTCTTCTGACTTCTGATTAACCTGATAATCATTACGCGACTCCATCCGGTCATACTCAGACGAGCGATTCTGACTCATCATTATCAGTGGTGCTTGGATGGCAGCCACCATACTTAAAAATAGATTCAGCAAAATAAACGGATACGAATCGAAATGTACGCCAAACCAATGAAATATATTTAAGAGTATCCAGAAAATCATAATTCCAACAAAACTTAAAATAAATGCCCAGCTGCCACCAAAATGTGCAACTCCATCAGCTATCTTTTGTCCAAAAGTCAAAGAATGTTCTAGTTGCTCGCGTACATCTACCATTTGATAGGCATCATTTTCCATCACACGTGTTAATTTTCTAGTTAACTTATCATTTTGCCGGTAATCTTTTGCAATCATTTGATCCATTTTTTTCACACGATATTGCACTAAATGCTCACTACAGATAAATTGACTATCAGCCGCTTTAGGATAGTCTCTTCTTATCAGTGCTCTTAGAGAACCATCTAGGTCTTTTAGAAAAACTCCATCTACTAAATCATATTCCTTTTGATCTACAAGACATTTTAGTCTTTGCTCCATATTTTTCTTCATTGACAATTTCCCCTCAATTGAATTATTTTAGGCGCTTATGTTGCGAGGGTTCGTAATCATCAGCACCATTAGCTTTTGCTTCAGCACCATTTACACTACACCTATGACTATCTGACATTTCCCTCACCACACTTTCTAAAATTCTCATAATTTCATACATATTTACCATAGCTATTTCTTGCAGGAGTGTCAATCATTCAACTGAACAATATTTTTTTAATATCTTAAATAAAATAATAAATTATGCTCTAATGCTTCATTTAAAAATTAAATTGTCTGTAATAACTATAAATTACAATTAATTATTAATTTTGCTACTTGCCGTTTCTCACTCTTTTTCATATAATTTCCATGCTAGGATAATCTAATAACTTAAAAGAGGCTTAATTCTTATGAAAAGTTTTCAGAAACATCTACTAGTAGCTGGGTGTTTAATTTCGTTTTCAATACTGTTAGTTCTCCCACAATATTTTTCCGGTGGAATAATTTTAGGCCCAGATTTTCTATTTCATTACAACCGTTTTTATGACACTGCTATGCAAATAAAAAACGGTAACTTTCAATATTTCATCTCTACATACGGATTTCAACAATCTGGCCGAATTGTTAATGCTTTATACGGTCCAATTTTTGCTTATTTACAGGGAATATTATTACTATTATCAAGAACTTGGTATAACTACCAAATCTTTTCGCGCCTTGTTCTAAATATGATCGCCAGTTTCTCTATGTATTATTTAATGCGCACAGCTCGTATAAAAACTCGAGTAGCGGTTCCGATGGCTTGCTTTTATTTAACGACCTTCTCTATTCAGGATTGGACATTTCGTCAAGGATTCACAAGCTGGGGGGCTGCAATCATCCCACTTGCTTTAATCCCAGCATTCAAGTACATCACCGATCACAAGATAAATAGTATTCAACTTGCTTTGTGTGTCTCATTGCTTCTCCAGATTCATGTTCTAAGTACTATTCTTTTGGTGATAACCTACATTCCTTTTTTTACTTATGGGCTATTAAAATCATCAACGCCTAAAAAAGATATTTTTAAAATCTGCATTGCTATTTTTATCTTTTTGTTGCTGACGATGAATATATGGACTGTTTTACTCGCTATTAGTCACTCAAATAACTTAGTATTGCCATTTATAAACAAGCAAATGTATTCATACTCTGTTACAGAAATCGGATGCTATTGGCTTTTTACTTCGTTGCCGCTTATGGCAATAATAGTATTTCTTCTTTATTTATCCATAAAGAAGTGGCATAGTCATACTCCACTTGCTAAAATCTGCAGTATTAATTTTTTCATATTTTCACTTCTGTCTACCAGTATTTTCCCTTGGTATTTGATAATTAAGTACCAAATAAAGCCTCTCGAAATTTTTCAATTTCCTTTCCGCTTTTTTGTAATTGTGACGATTTTTGCTTGTGTCTTGTTTGCACACTTTCTTTCAAATCACCTATCTAGGAGTAATAATAATAAAATTTATGGTGTCCTCTCACTAGTTGTTCTTGTGGGCCTTTTTCAAACAACTACCTTCGCAAATAAAAAATATGAATACTGGATGACTAATAGTTCGCCTCTTAAAAATCTAGGTATGCTTGTTTTTAATTCTAAAAATGATAAAAAGATTCACAATTCACTTTATTCTACAGATCTTAATTCAATACTAGAACTGGTTCAGAAAAAGACACCTGATTATTTACCGAGTTATCATAACAATACCAAAAAAAATTACAAATTGTATAATCGCTATATTATTTCTGCTAATTCACACTTTATAAAAAGTGTTCACAATAATTCATTAGTTATTATTTGGTATGCAAAAAAGAGAAAGATGATTAGTGTACCTGTAATAAAATACCGTAATACAAAACTAATTTTGAATGGACATAAAATAACAGGCAAAAAGAATCAATACCACCTGACAAAGATTGGAACACCTATTGTGAGCCAAAAGAAAGGAAGAAATAAGCTAGTTATTAGTTATAACATCGGTAATTGGTTCTTGCCCGTCATGTACATTGTTATAATTACATGGTTTAGTTGCCTAACTTATATTGGATGGAAATTCTTTAGAAAATTAAAAAATAGACAATAAATTTAATAAAAAAGAATTGATAAAAATTAGCATGAGCTAACATTATCAATTCTTTTTCATTTTTAGTATCAACGGCGAACAAATTAATTTCTTATTTTAAATCCAATTACTCATTCTCATTGAGTTCACGCTTCCTAAGATACGGCAACAAGAATCCGACCCCAAATAAAACAAAGACAGTGATAAAGTTCATTATCAATTGGTAATCGAATGACTTAGTTCCAAAATCAGCATCCTGTGGAATAAAACCTAATGTGGCACACACAAACGTAAACAAGAAACACCATCCGCCAACAGTTAATGCAAGTTTACGATTCCGAATAAATATATAATCTGAATGGAATTCTTTGTCACGCCATCTAATTGCTAAGAATGCAAAAAATACCCAGCATGTTTTATATGGCGAAACTATTCCATTGATATTTAACAACCAATTATAGATAGTATTAATATTTGGCAAAGTTCCCGTCAATAATAATAAGAACAAGCTCAATCCTGTAGTCATCAGATATGAATTGACTGGTAATCCTTTTTTATTTTTCTTGGTTAACCAGCTTGGCATGAACTTATCAGCCACATCTCCTGCAAAAACACGACTCGATGCATCCAATAAAACCGCTAATTGTGCCATCATGAAAATTGCTTGTACGACTGCAAAGATATACATTAGAAGTTTGCCTAATCCCAATTCTGCGCCAAGCATTGAAAAAGCATAATATGGACCATTCATCTTGAAATCGTGTGGAATTGCATTCGCATTGAAAAAGACTGCTAATGACAATGTTCCAAAGATAGTTAAAAATGCCGTCATTAATGCCAGCAACCACATTGCCTTAGGAAATTCATGCTTAGGATCGCGCATTTGTACTATATACGGAGCTGCTAGTTCGGCACCAGACATTGCAAAAATCAGTAATCCTGTAGTCGAGAAGTATTTCAAACTAAAGTTTGGCATGAATGCTCCCAAATTAAATGGCTGTGTTGCGATATGCGTACCATGCATCAATGCATAACCCGCCAATAAAACAAACAACATTGACATAACGAACATTGCCCCGCCACCGATTAGTGACAATATTTCTAAAGAGTTTTTAATCGCATTTTCTAATAAGATAAATATTAGTATTATCGCAAAGGTCAATAAGCCAAATTCAAATGTAGACATCCTATCACCTAAGGTATTATTTCCAAGAATCATCCAACTAAATGAAACAATTACCGAATTAGAAACGTCCACTATATAGGGAACACTTTGAATCCAGTACATCCACGAAGTCCAATAGCCTAGAGTATCATTACCGCCTCGTCTTACCCAGGAAGCCAATCCCCCACTTTGATTGTTAAAAGTAAGACTCAGCTGACTGACAATTAGTTCATATGGGATTACGTAGGCAAATAATAGGAAGATCCAAGATACAACAACAGAAAGCCCTTGATTTTGGAATGGATAAAAAATGTTTTCAAAACTAATGATGGTTACGAAATCTAAAAGTGCAATTACCGGCCAACTCATATAATTCTTTTTGGACTGTAACAAATTATTAGACATGCTTATTCCTCCAAATTTAATTGTTTTATAAAGTAAAACAATTATCATTTGGTGGCTTATGCATGGTTGTAGCTATTTCTAAACACAAAAAAGGTTTCCTCACTTAATCTAAAATCGACTAACAATTAGTCACAATTAAGTATTTTAAAACAAATAGTTAAAGAAATAAAGAGGGTACTCTTTAGCAGGAACTGTAAAACATTAGTCCACTTCTTGATTGTTAGTTTCAGGTCCAAAAAAATATACAATAATTGCTGCAATGACAGCAAAGCTACTTATTACGGTAAAGATCATTGTTGTATTTGAGATACTCAGTAACCATGCAACACCAATTGGCATCCCTACAGTTATTAATTTAGAGATTCCGTTCGCAATTCCTGCGCCACGAAAACGATACTTAGTGGTAAATAACTCTGAAACATAAACGCCGACAACAGATGCCATCAACACATAAAAACAAGTCGTCAATAAGAATCCAAGTGCCATAACAATAGTTGGGTCAGTTTGCCGTGAATAAATAATTCCTAAGATTGCTGCTAAGATAAATGCTGTAACAATTGTTGGCTTCCTACCAATCCTATCAACTAATTGTGATCCTAAAAATGCACCTGCTGGGGCTCCCATCATCATCACTGTCGTGAACCCTAATGAAGAAACGATATTAATTCCTTGCTTGACCAAAAGTGTTGGTACCCAAGAAGTAAACGTATATTGGCAGACAATTGTTGCCGAAACAGCAAAAATTGCAACAAGGAGATTGCGTCCAAAATGACTATTAATTTCATCAGCAACCTCGGCGCTATTTATCTTGGAATTAATTTGAGCTTTGCCTACTCCTTCATCTTTCATCTCGTTTTCAATCTCATTAATAACACCTTGAGCCTCTTCTATTCGGCCATGTGCAATGCTCCAACGAGGTGATTCAGGTAATTTACGTCGAAAATACCATAAGATTAAAGCCGATATTCCAGAGATAATAAACATTATTCTCCATGTGAAATGGGGAATCAACAAGGTACACATCAGCATTGTAATTGGCGCTCCACAGTTAGCAATGAATGAGGTCAGTGCACACCATTTTCCACGACTCTTGACTGGTGCAAATTCATTAATCATTGCATATCCGGTAACTATTTCAGTTCCTAATCCAATACTTGCAATCAGGCGGCAGACAATCAAGAAGTACATGTTGGGTGCGAATGAACCAATCAAGGTAAAAGAACCGAAAACTATTAAGTTAAGCTGGTATGCCTTTTTTCTGCCAAAAAAGTCGCCCACTACTCCTGCAAAAACTGATCCCAAAAATAAGCCGAAGAAACCAACTGCCAAAAAAATTGAGTTAAGTTTCAGCGTTGACCAATTTGTTTCCAACAAGTAGCTGCTTACTCCACTCGCTAAGTAGACATCAATCGCATCTAGAAACATACCAGCTGAAACTAAAACAAAAATCTTATAAAAGGTTGTTGTTGGTTGTATCTGATTCATTCTTATCTTTAATTGCCTTGCTTTTTTATCATCTTGTATATTCTGTGAATTGATTGCTTCTTCCATATATACTTCCCCCTTTATTCAAACACTGGCATGTTTTTTTCGAAGTTTCTTATCTTCTCTTCTTGTTTCAGTGTTAGCTCAATGTCATCTATTCCATCAATAAACTTCTGTTTCCAAGTTGCATCAATCTCAAATGAATACACGTTATCTCGGCAAATCACTTTTTGCTGTGGCAGATCAACCGTAATCTCGTCATCAGGTGCCAATTGTGCCAAAGTATTTCTAACACTCTGCGGCAAAATAATTGGTAATATTCCATTCTTTGTACAATTCATAAAGAAGATATCGCTGTAACCACCAGCTATTATGATTTTGAAACCCCAATCTTTTAGAGCCCATGCAGCATGTTCACGTGAGGAGCCACAACCAAAGTTGTCACCACTGATTAGAATAGTTGCATTTTTACGTTCTTCTTTATTTAAAATAAAGTCTGGATTGGGTGTCCCATCATCTAGAAAGCGCCAGTCATGAAAGAGATGTTGACCATAGCCCACTTTTAAAATGTTCTTCAAGAACTGTTTTGGGATAATTTGATCTGTATCAATGTTGTTGTTCATCAAAGGGATAGTTGTTCCCTTATGTATTGTAATTGCTTCCATATTAGATTGCCTCCTCTTGGCGAATATCAATAAAATGTCCATGAATTGCTGCAGCTGCGACCATTGCTGGACTTGCAAGATGTGTCCTTGCATCTTTTCCTTGCCTACCTTCAAAGTTACGATTAGTTGTTGAAGCACAGTGAATTCCCGCCGGAATTTTATCTGGATTCATTGCTAAACATGCTGAACACCCTGGTTCGCGCCACTCACATCCTGCATCCTTAAAAATCTGATCAAGCCCCAACTTTTCAGCTTCATTTTTTACCGTCCTTGATCCAGGAACAATCCACGCAGTTACATTTTTAGCAATGTGATGTCCCTTCATGACTCGTGCAGCTTCTTGAATATCGGCTAAGCGACCATTTGTACATGATCCGATAAAAATCCACTGAATTGGAATATCAGTTGCCTTAATTGATGGTTTTAAGTCCATATAATCATATGCTCGTTGAACATTCATATCTGTAATCTTCGGCAAAGTTGCATTCACTGGAACTGCCATTGAAGGATTAGTTCCCCACGAAACATAGGGTGCCAATGTGCTAACATCAAATTCAATTACAGTATCGTAGTCGGCAACATCGTCCGTGTAGAATTGTTTCCAGTACTCAATAGCTTTATCCATATTTTTAGGTGCATATTTGCGGCCTTTCAGATAATCAAAAGTTGTTTGATCTGGACGCATCATCCCCATCTTTGCTCCACCTTCAATTGCCATGTTGCAGATAGTCATCCGATTTTCCATCGATAATTGCTTTACCGTTTCACCAAAGAACTCAACTGCATATCCAGTCCCGAAATCGACACCATTTTGCGCAATCAAAGCCATGATAATATCCTTTGCAGCAACACCTTCTTGCAATTTGCCATACAAATGAATTCCCATCGTTTTAGGTTTGAGCTGCCAAATCGTTTGTGTAGCTAGAACATGTTCAACTTCAGAGGTTCCTATTCCAAATGCAATTGAGCCAAATGCCCCATGTGTTGCAGTATGCGAATCTCCACAAACTACGATTTCTCCAGGTTGTGTTAGTCCAAGTTGTGGCCCAATCACATGAACAATTCCTTGATCTTCATTCCCCATATCTGCCAATCTAAGTCCAAATTCCTTACAATTTGCTCGAAGTGTCTCAATTTGCTTGCGTGAAATCTGATCTTTAATATTGAAAATATCTTTTGTTGGTACATTGTGATCCATCGTTGCAAACGTTCGATCTGGACGTCTTACCGTCCGCTTGTTCGTTCTCAAGCCCTCAAAAGCCTGCGGCGATGTAACTTCGTGAACAAGGTGCAAATCCACATAGATTAATTGTGGTTCGCCTTCTTCTCCACTAACCACATGTTTTTCCCAAAGCTTATCAAATAATGTTTTTCCCATTTTATTCATCCTCTCAAATTTTCAATTATTTGTTCTATGACTTCCTTAGTCGTTGCCTTTCCTCCAAGATCTGGTGTTACAATACCTGTTTCAATGGTTTGTTCAACTGCCCTTGCAATTCTATCGGCTATCTCATACTCAGCAAATGACTCGCGCAGCATCATTTCGATACTTTGAATCATTGAGATTGGATCGGCAATTCCTTTACCAGCAATATCTGGTGCCGAACCATGAATTGGTTCATACAAACTCGGTCCATTAACTCCAGTACTCATAGAAGGAATTGTTCCAAGCGACCCTGTTAAAACAGATGCCTCATCACTCAAAATATCTCCAAATAAGTTTGCCGTGATAACTACATCAAAGGAACTTGGCTGTGTAATAATTTTCATTGCAGCAGCATCAACATAACAGTAATCCACTTCAACTTGCGGATATTCATTACTCATTTTTTGTGCTACTTCGCGCCACAATTTTGAGGTAGCTAGAACATTTGCCTTATCTACAACAGTTACATGTTTCTTACGATGCATACTCATTTCAAAACCTATGTGCATAATTCTTTCAATCTCTTCCACTGTGTAACTTGAAGTATCGATTGCTTCATGTTCATCTTTTTTTCTAGGAGTTCCAAAATATATCCCACTTGTCAGTTCTCGAACAATTACAAAATCAGTATTTTGAATTACCTCCTCTTTGATTGGAGACTTTCTAGCCAAGATTGGATTGATCTTAGTTGGACGGATATTTGCAAACAATCCAAGTTCATTTCTGATTGTCAATAATCCAGCTTCTGGCCTGACACTTGCTTTGTCCCACTTAGGACCGCCAATCGCACTCAATAAGATTGCATCAGAACTCTTACATCCTTCGATTGTACTTTGTGGTAACGGCTCACCACATTTATCAATCGCCTCTCCACCAAAATTATATTTATGTATTTGATATTCAAAATCTGTCCCCTGCCTTGCGGCTTCCAATACCTCAAGTCCTGCACTCATTATCTCTGGCCCAATATAATCACCTTGTAAAACCGCAATTTTTTTTGTTTTCATTCACTTTATTCCTCTCAATTATTTTTAATTAATTTACTCGGACAAAAAAGGCGCCTCATTCAAATTAGAATGAGACGCCTTCCTCTCGAGCCCCATTCCTACAACGGTAAATAGGACTCGACTAATAATGTCAGAGTCCTGGGTCATAGTAGTAGGGCAAATTCAATTGTGAAACTATTACACATACTATTACTCATGATTAGAACTCCTTCCGTTTAATTTAAGAATAATTTAACGCCATTTACATTGCTTGTCAATGATAAATTGAAATAAATCTTAATAATAATAAAAAAATTCTCAATTTATAAAATTTAAAATTATGCTTAAGCGATTATTTCACAATAACACTTTCTCCTTCATTTATAATTCAATTCCCAAAAAATGGGCAACTTGCTCAACATCTTTATCTCCACGTCCAGAAATATTAATAATCACAATTTGATCTTTCCTCATTTTGGGAACAATTTTCACAGCTTCAGCAACTGCATGAGAACTCTCCAATGCTGGGATTATTCCTTCAGTCTTGGATAACAGAATAAATGCATCAATTGCATCCTGATCGGTGATTGCATCATATTGTGCACGTTTCGTATCCTTAAGATAGGCGTGCTCTGGTCCGACTCCAGGATAATCAAGTCCTGCAGAAATTGAGTATGCTGGTAACACATTTCCCTTTCCATCTTGCAGAACATACGTTTTCATCCCGTCCGAAATACCAACCGTTCCGTTTGTCATCGTAGCTGCATTGTCCGGTGTATCGACACCCTTCCCAGCCGCTTCAGCACCAAACAACTTAACTTCAGGATCATTAATAAATTCCGCGAATGCTCCAATGGCGTTAGAACCGCCGCCAACGCAAGCAATTATTGCATCTGGCAACCGACCTTCTTTCTCCAGTATCTGTTTACGGGCTTCTTTACTGATAACACTTTGAAAGTCTTTGACAATTGCTGGATAAGGATACGGTCCGACAGCTGAACCCAATACGTAGAAAGTATCATCTAAATGCTGTGCATAATGGCCAAAAGCAGCATCAACTGCATTTTTCAAGGTACCGTTACCTTCCTCGACCGAATGAACCTTGGCTCCTAATAAATTAATTCTAAAAACATTCAGTCTCTGCCTGCGAACATCCTCCGCTCCCATAAATATCTCACAATCCATGCCAAATTTTGCTGCCGCTGCCGCAGTTGCTACACCATGTTGTCCCGCACCCGTTTCGGCTATAACCTTTGTCTTGCCCATTCGTTTTGCAAGAAGTATCTGTCCTAGCACATTATTTAATTTATGAGCTCCTAAGTGATTCAAGTCTTCTCGTTTTAAATATACTTTTGCCCCACCCAATTTATCGGTTAGTGACTCAGCAAAATAAAGCGGTGTTTCACGCCCAGAGTAGTCTTTTAAATAATATGCCAATTCCGCTCTAAACTTTTCATCATCCTTATATTTCAGATAAGCATCTTCAAGTTGTTTCAGTGCTTTTGCAACATCATCAGGTACATATTGTCCACCAAAAATTCCATAATAACCATTGTTTGTCATAATAAAAACTCCTTTTTATTTTTATAAAAAGAGAGTCCTGTCCAAATAAAAAAACTGACAGTACATAACTATGCACCATCAGTCCTTAAACAACTGTATTCGGCATAGACTCTCTCAAAACTACAAAGTAATTAAGCAAGTCTATGTCCATTAAAAACACTCAACTTGCTCTAGCTACGCCAAAGTTGCCATTTTTGAATGTTTAAACTCATAATACAGTCATCCTTTCTATCATTAATTGTTAATTATTATCACTTTATTCTAATCAAAAGTCAAGTTCTTTATCGTTTTAAAAATAGGCTTGCTTTAGCCGTTACATTTGTAAAATGTAAAGTAAGTCTCTACAAATCTGCAATCATTAAAATCATAATATCCTAAGCATTCTTCACTAGGTGCCTCACAGCCTCAATTTTTTTCTCCCTCACAATGTCATAACTGATTCGTTAAATAAATAATTGTGCACAACACAGTTCTAAATAATGTAATTTTACACCTTTTTATTTACGATTAATTTGTTACAATTATTTTTAATTACATGTATGTGATATAATTGGCATATAATATCGAAAGATAGGGGAAAGTTAAATGAAAATTAGATTAAAGCTTTTTTTTGCGTTATTTTTTGCGTCACTAGGACTGTTTGCATGGCAAGCTCCTACAGTGCACGCTGAAACCACTTATACAATTGGTACAGATGTTACCTTCCCACCATTTGTTTATGCAAATTCCAATAATAAATATGTGGGAATTGATATGGAATTAATCCGCTCTATTGCTAAAGAGGAAGGCTTTAAAGTCGATATAAAACCACTTGGTTTCAATGCCGCCGTTCAGTCTCTCAGCTCCGGACAAATTGATGGTGTGATCGCTGGAATGACGATTACCGATGAACGCAAACAAACTCTTGATTTCTCAACACCTTACTATGAATCTGGAATTGTCATGGCAGTTGCCCCTAGTAGTAAAATTACAAGTCTCAAAGGGCTAAAAGGTAAAACTGTTGCTGTCAAGACTGGTACACAAGGTGCCGCATACGCCAACTCAATTAAGGATAAATATGGGTTCAAAGTCGTTACATTTGATGATTCTGATAATGTCTATAATGATGTTAAAACAGGTAATTCTGCAGCATGTTTTGATGACAGTGCCGTTCTTAACTATGGCGTTAAAACAGGTTTAGGATTAAAGGTCGTCACAAAACCTGCAGATGTTGGTCAATACGGTTTTGCTGTTAAAAAAGGCCAAAACCAAAAATTACTAAAGATGTTCAACGCTGGGTTGGCTAAGCTAAAGAAAAATGGCAAATATGATCAAATTATCAAGAAGTATACTGGTAAAACGGCCACAAGCAAGACAACTAAATCAAACTCTGAAGACAGAACATTCTTAGGACTTTTGCGTCAAAACCAAAAAGCCATCTTAAATGGGATTTTGGAAACTCTTAAGTTAACGATTGTTTCTATCATTTGTGCAACAATCTTTGGTATTCTTGTCGGATTACTTGGAGTTTTACCAAATAAATTTGCACGGGGTGCTTCTACCACAATTATCTACATTTTCAGAGGCTTGCCTCTTCTTGTTTTAGCTTTATTCATTTATAATGGTATACCAAGCTTGACTGGTACCAAAATTCCAGCCTTTGTAGCTGGTATTATAACCTTGACATTAAACGAAGGTGCTTATACTGCCGCATTTGTTAAAGGTGGAATCGATGCCGTCGACAGTGGCCAAATGGAAGCTGCAAGAAGTCTGGGCTTGCCTTTTGGTAAAGCAATGCGCAAAGTTATCCTGCCTCAAGGTATCAAAATAATGGTTCCTTCATTCATCAATCAATTTATCATCACTTTGAAGGATACTTCAATTCTATCAATTATCGGAATTCTAGAATTGACTCAGACAGGTAAGATTATTATTGCTCGTAACCTTGAAGGATTCAAAGTCTGGGCAATCATTGCAGTAATCTATCTCTTAATTATCACATTGCTAACATTACTATCTAAGTGGGTTGAACGGAGGATTAATGACTAATGGCAAATTTAAAAGTAGATGTATCAGATCTAAATAAAAGTTTTGGTGATAATCATGTTCTAAAAGGTATTGACTTCAAGGTTGCTAATAATGAAGTTGTTGTGCTAATTGGACCATCAGGTTCAGGTAAAAGTACACTTTTACGTTGTCTGAACAGGCTTGAGGCCCCTACTTCTGGAGAAGTATCAATTGACGGAAGGGATATTAGTAATATCAAGACCAATATTGATCAGGCACGTGAAAATATCGGAATGGTTTTCCAGCATTTTAATCTCTTTAACAATTTGACAGTTGGCCAAAATATTGAACTGGCTCCCGTTGAATTAGGCAAACTTTCAAAAGAAGATGCTGCTGCGCAAGCTAAAAAATTACTCGCAACTGTTGGTCTGGAAGATAAATATGATGCTAAACCGCAGTCTCTCTCTGGTGGACAAAAACAGCGTGTTGCGATTGCACGGGCACTTGCAATGAATCCCGATATTATGTTATTCGATGAACCAACATCAGCTCTTGATCCTGAGATGGTCGGCGATGTTTTAGAAGTAATGAAGAAACTGGCTAAGGAAGGGATGACAATGGTCGTTGTTACCCATGAAATGGGCTTTGCAAAAGAAATGGCCGATCGTGTTGTCTTTATGGCCGACGGTGTAGTCGTAGAAGAAGGAAAGCCTGAAGATGTCTTCGATCATCCACAAAATGAACGAACAAAGGCATTCTTGGATAAAGTTATTAACGTCTAAAAAATAGTATCAGCATAGCATTTAGCATGAGTACTTCAAATATAAAATACATTTATTTGTAATAACTACCAGAGGGTTGGGTCAAAAGGTAAATTTTGACCTAGCCCTTTATTTATTTCGGATAAACGTGATACATACATCAAAATTCTCTGTTTCACTTTGAATTACTTATAGCAAAGAACATGCGATATTCGTAATTTCGCGTTAATAATCAAATTTTACCGACTTGTGTCACACATTTTTTCTCTAAAAATTCATGTTTTATTTGAAAAACAAGCAAATATCATTTCAAAAAAAGTCTCATGTTTCCTCTAGAATATATATGTAACTCATGTTTCACATATATTTATTTAGAAAAGAGGTTTATTTTGGCTAATACTACTACTGCAAAAAAACGTCAGCATTTGTATGAAATTGATTTTATGCGTATTTTTTTTACGCTAGGGGTCTTATTTAACCATACCGTTAATCAATTCACTTCAGCAATGACAGACGGTGATGCCTACTACACTGTACGCAGTGTCCGTGTCATGTTTCACTATACCAGAATGGGTTTTATTTTTATTAGTGGTGTCGTTTTAACTTTGACATACTTTAAAAAACATGACTGGTCAAAATTCCTTAAAAAAAGATTTGGTGGTAGTATCTGGCCTTATCTATCATGGAATGCTCTCTTAATGATTCTAATGATACTGGTTGGTAATCCGAACTATTCACTTAACTCATTTGGCAGTAAATACTTTACAATTGTTATGCATGGCAGCAGTTTTTACCTTTATTACATGTTGCTCGTGATGCAATTATATCTGTTATTTCCCGTAATAGTCTATATTTTCCAGCGTTTTACAAATTTTCACTCGCTGATTCTATCAATCAGTTTTATCATCCAATTATTGACAGACTTTTGGGTTAAGTTCGGTATGAGCCAAACTGATACTAGTTCATGGCCCTACTGGTTCAAGGCAGTCAGCATCAACATTTTTGCATATCAATTCTATATATTCTTTGGAGTTTATACTTGGCTGTATCATAAGAAGGTTTACGCATTTCTTGACAAACATATTAAAAAACTAGTCACACTCGCCATATTGATGGCATTTGGCATGATTATCTATTACCGTGTCTGGAATCAGCAATACTTGAAGCTGGATAGTGATCACGCCTTGTCCCTTCATCAACCCTATATCGTATGTTACGATATTGTAATGCTTAGCCTAATCTTTTGGATTGGGAAAAAGTACGCAGAACGACAAGCTCGTGGTTTACCCAATTGGCTACAATCATTAATGGATCGAGCTGTCAAAGTCAGTTTTGGTATGTACTTAAATCAGACGATTGGTCTCTTAATCGTAAGTACAATTTTGCATACACTTTCATTGCCCAACTGGTTATTAGTTGTGCTCATCCCTGTCGGCTGGCTCGTTGTTGTTCTCATTTCATTTACACTTGCATGGACTTGCTATAAGGTTCCTCCATTTGGATTCCTAATAGGACGTCCAAATTGGCATCCGTTTAAGAATCGCAATCTACCTTCCATCAAGAACATTTTGATTTCTAAAGAATAAAATAAAAACGAATAAAAAAAGGGCTGTGCTAGAAAACCTAATTG
>NZ_BACP01000058.1 GCF_000260415.1 Liquorilactobacillus mali KCTC 3596 = DSM 20444 | reverse complement strand
TTTTCATTCTCAACTAGTACAAAATTTTTTAGGCAAGCAATAATTTTAATGGAAACTATAAAGTTGTATAATAATATCAAAAGAAACTGAGATAGCATTGATAATAATATAGTTAATTTTTAATAACTATTGCTAATAAAAATATGTGAATTTGTCAATATTGGAGGAATCAAGGATTGTTTAAGAAAATTGGAATTGGAATTCTTATAGTTATTAGTGCTATTTGTATATATTTGAGTGTAGCTAAGAAAACAACTATTACTGTTAATTTTGTGGATGAAAATGGAACAAAATTGCTAGTAAAAGCAAGAAAGTACTATGGTGTTCCATACACGTTATTAAGTAGTGGGCGACTTGAAAAGAAGGTTCCCGGATATAAGCCAACTAAATCATTTATTTTTTTTCATACTACGAATCAGAAGATAACTCTAAAATTCACATCAAAAAATTATAAAAAGGAAATTGCTAGTTTTAACAAGGCAAAATACGTTGCAGCAACTTTCCAACCAATGACAGTTACAGCTAAAAATGGATTTCAAAGTGATCCTTATAATACTGCACGAACGTATAATGGTAAGAAAACAGGAAAAGACAGTTTGAGACTGATCTATTCAGAGAATGGTATTAACTGGAAAAAATTACATGTTAGCTATCCAAGATTGAATGTCCGTGATCCAAGTATTATTAAAATAGCTGATTATTGGTACATTGTCTATACCAAGGGGATAGTACGAACAAAGAATTTTAAACAGTGGGAAAAGATAAAATGGCCTCATTCGAAGATTTTTGTCAACCATTTTGAGTGGGCTCCTGAATTTTTCAAGGATGCCAAGGGAAAATATCATATAATTATGGCTGGAAAGTCTACAGTTACTGGCAAATTTCATCTTTATGTATCTGACTTTAACCAAAAAACTGGTCGTATCCTAAATAATTGGCAGGGTATAACTGGAAATAATTTGCCCAATAACATGATTGATGGAAACTTGACATATCACGATGGGAAATATGTTCTTTTTTACAAGAATGAGGATGTTACAACGAATAAGTTAACAATGGCTACTTCTGATAATTATCTGGGGCCTTATAAATCTGTAACACTAAACGTAAATCTTAAGGGATATGATGGCTCTGAAGGACCAGAAGCAATTTTTAGTGGCAATACTATAAGACTTTATGTAGATACCTATAAATTTAATAAAAAAGGACAGACTATTTACAATGGTATCCACTATACGAAAAAGACAGGTCGAGGAAATACTTGGACCGAATTAAAGCCGATAAAGGCACCATTTATTGTACGGCATTTTGGAGTTTTAAAAACTAAGTAGCTATATTACAAACTTTGTGTTTCACTGATTAGCATAGTTTTTTTAAAATATAAGAAAAATGTTAAATGAAAACACTTATTTATTCTCCAATAATCCCAAAACCGTATCCACGAATATGCTGTTTAAGTAAATCTAAATAATCTTTAGCGGTGTCACTAAGTTCAATCTTCTTATGTTTAAGGTAACCAAGAGTCATTCTATCAGGAACATCGAGTGGAATTGCGACAATTTTTTCATCATTGAGTTCACTACTGATGATGCCTGAACTGATTGTATATCCGTTGAGCCCAACCATTAGATTAAAAATTGTCGCACGATCACTGATTTGAATCCATTTTTTGTGTTGTAATGTGCTGAGAATTTCTTCTGAGAAATAAAATGAATTGGTATCGCCTTGCTCGTAGGAAAGATAAGTGTAGTCTTCGAGATCAGCAAGTGTGATCCTTTTTTTATTTGTCAAAGGATTGTCACGTCCGACGAATACATGGGGGTAAGCAATGAATAATGGAATAAATTCAAGATTTTTTTCAGAAATTAAACGCAGTAAGACTGTTTTATTGAAGTTATTCAGGTAGATTACACCTAACTCGCTTCTAAAGGTCTGAATATCATTTAAAACATTTTCAGTCTGTGTTTCGCGTAGTGTGAAATTATACTCATCTTCACCGAGTTTTTTAACTAGTTCAACAAAAGCGTGCACGACAAAGGCATAGTGCTGGCCAGAAACACTGAAGATTTGTTTACGAACTGCCTCCTTACCGAAGCGTTCATTTAACAAGTTGACTTGATCCAAGATACTACGTGAATAGTTGATGAATTCGCGTCCTTCAGCGGTTAAGGTGATTCCTAATTTACTACGGTAAAAAAGTTGAATCTTATATTCTTTTTCGAGCTCCTTCATTGCTTGTGAGAGTGAGGGCTGGCTAATGAAGAGTTGTTTAGCTGCTTCGTTCATTGAACCAGTTTCAGCTATTTTTTCAAGATAATGTAGTTGTTGGATTCTCATCGTTTTCCTCCTTGGGTTATAGGTATTGCCTATTATATCACTAAATAAACAAGTATTATCTAACAATGAATATCTTTGTTACACTATATCCAATGAAAAGAAAAAACAGGAGGAATGAACAAATGACAGTTGATAAATTTCAGTTAGTAGGTTCACTGCTACGCACACCAGAATTACTTGAATATAAGAATGAGATCGAGCATCGTGATGATATAAAGTATCCATTTTATAGTGACTTGCCAGGTTACAAGGAAACAGAATCCAAGGCAATCAGTAAGATTATTCAATCTCAAATAGAACATAATTTGAGTGTAATCACTGATGGTGAGTACTCAAAATCAATGTGGCATCTTGATTTTCTATGGGGATTCAAGGGAATTGAACGATACATTGCAGACCATGGCTATACATTTAAAGATCATGATGGCGGTACATTTGAAACACGCAAGGATATTGGCATTAAGATTACTGGACCATTATCAGGTAAGAACCATCATTTTGTTGATATTTTCAAAGAAATCAAAAAACAAGCACAGGGAAGAACAGTTAAGACCACTGTATGGGGAGCAGCACACGCGGTTACCGAACTAACAGTTTTTGATGGTCTCTTTGGTGAAGATCAAGTTTATAAAACAAAAGATGAGTTAAAAGAGGGGGTAATCAAGGCTTATAAAGAATTCTTGGATGATTACAAGGCAGCAGGTGGTGAGATCGTCCAATTTGATGATTGCTTATGGGAACTTTTTGCGGATGATAACGAGAGCAGTTTTTTCGCTGATGGAACAAAAGGATTAGAAGATTTGGCGGACGAATTTGTCGCAATTAATAATGCAGTGGTTGATTATGGTCATGAGTTGGGCTTGAAGGTCTGGACGCATAATTGTCGTGGTAATTACGAGAGTCGTCATGCCGCAGGTGGTTCATATAAGGCAATTGCCGAAAAATTCTTACGTGATCAACATTACGACCGTTTCTTCTTAGAATGGGATGATGACCGTGCTGGTGATCTTTCAGCACTTGAAGTATTACGTAATAAACCAAATGTTGAGGTCGTTTTAGGATTGCTTTCAAGTAAGACTAATACTTTGGATGATGAGAAACGTGTTTATCGTTTATTAGACAAAGCCAGTCAGATTATTCCAAAAGACCGCTTATTTATTTCACATCAATGTGGTTTCGCATCATGCGATTCAGGCAATGAGCTGACAATTTCACAGCAGTGGGCTAAGATTACACAAGGACAAGAAATTGCAAAGAATTTTTGGAGTACAGTAGCAACAAACTAAATAAATTAAAAGAGCAGGAACTCGAACAAATACTTTTTTGTTGGAGACCCTGCTTTTTTGCTGTGGTTATCAAGATAGTTTACAATAAAAAAAATGGAAGTCAATAAAAGTACAATAGGGAGGGTTCAATGAAAATAATAATTATTGGGAACTGTGGGAGTGGTAAATCAACACTAGCTAAGAAAATTGCAGCGAATCTGAGTTATCCTTTATTGCAACTCGACAGTTTATGGCATCAAACAGATTATTCATCCAAGGCAAAAAAATGGTTTGTTGAAGAACAGATTAATTTTATGGAACAAAAGAATTGGGTTATTGAGGGTAATTACCGGTCAACAATTGATTTACGTCTTAAACAAGCAGACCTTATCATATGGTTGAAGATAAATAAGTTTAAAGCAGTTTGGCGGGTTATTAAGCGTTCAATATTGTTTAGATTAAATAAAAAAACCCGGCCAGAGATGCCCGCGCAGTTCAAAGAACATTTTGACCGAGAATATTGGGAGTTCTTGAAATTTATCGCCTCTTACGATGAGAAGCAGATGTCTGAATTGATTTTGGCTAATAGTACCAAGCAGAGTCACCTGTTAATTATCAGAGGAAGAAAAGGACAAGAACAGCTTATGAGCTACTTACTAAAAAAGGAGACTTGATTGTGGAAAAATATATTTTGAACCAACTCCTCTATTTATTTCAGATAAATATGTACCATAAGCCAAAATTTTCAATTTAATCTTGAATTACCCATAGCAAAGTGCACGATATGTTAGTAATTTCGTATTAGTATCCACATTGTACAACTCATGTTACATTTTCTTTTGAAAATCTGAATCAGATAAAGTGCCTGATTAATTTGTAGTAGCAAAAATTGTTGAATAACTAGAAGTGTTACTTGAACCCGAGGTATCATTCTCGGAAAATGCGTTATATGCTGGGCTCATGTTGTAAGTTTTGCCATTATTATTAGAGGTAGCCAGACTAAACCGATTTGTTGAGTCATCGGTATTATCTTCCAGGCTGGCACCTGTTTGCCAGTTTTCTGTAATTTTTTTATTTGCAGGAGCTAAAAGGATACTCAAATAACTTGGAGCCTCCTGCGTAGTTGTGCTTTGAACGTTAATAACTAAGCTATCATCGGGATGCAGGATAACTTGTTTAAAGTAATAAACTTGTGATTGATTCGTATCATCTGAAGTTAATGTTCCCTTTTTAAAGTCTAAAGTGTATGAATTGGCATAGCCTATGTATTTTCCAGAATACTTGTTGTAGCGCGAAAAGTTACTAATGGTAGTTGATTGCTTGACCGTACTGGTTGAATCAGTCTTGCTTTTTGCTATTTTAGAGCTGGCACTTGAACTGCTGTTTTGGACAGTCGTTTGCGAGGAACTGGTGGAGTCTGCAACACGGTTATTTGAGTCATGGGTGGTCTGTTTTTGTAACTCATTAAAAACAAAGATACCCACAAAAACAATAATAATTCCAATTGTAACCTCAACAATAATTGTGCGTTGGCGGATAGATCTGACTCTGAGATAATCGTCACGCCATGTGGGATCATTCCGGCGTTCTTTGTAGAAATCATATGTGTGTTGTGAACGTGTTCGTCTACTAGGATAAGTTTTAGGTTTCATAATTTCTAATATGGTCTCCTTATTTATAGAGGTATTGAAAAGTTTTTTATTGGTACACAATTTATTCTCAAATATAAAGCATTTTAAAGGGTGGTAATTTAAGCCAATATTGTAATTACTTGAAAAATTTTATCTCTTACATTACTATTATTCTAATATATAATAGTAATTATGAATAGAGATACGCAAGAATTTGCGGGTTAATCGACCTAATATCAGTTTTTTTGCGGTGAACAAAAAAAACGATTAAATTTTAAATTAGTGTGGAATATAATGGGCGTGAGGAACTTGTAAAATGGTAGATATTATATACATAGTTGTAGTTGAAGAATCTAAGAATAGCAAAGAAATAGAAGCGAGTGTGACATAAATCGGTAAAATTTGAGTACCAACAAGAAATTACGAACATAGCGAGTAATTTGCTATGAGTGATTCGAGGTTAGACGGAAAATTTTGACTTATGGAACACGTTTATCCGGAATAAGTAGCGGAGTTAGGTTTAAATTTCACTTTTGACCCAGCCCCAGGGAAAGTTTGGAAAAGCAAAATAGCAACCGTAATCTGGTATTGTACAGAGTTTCAAAAAATGGAATAGTTAGTCCTACGGATAGCAAAATTCAGAAAATAGTTGATTTATTGGGAACTAATACCTTGCCAGTGGCTCTAACAGTCAAAAAAGGTAGCTTGTATAGTAATACTGAATTAGCAGCAATGGTTGATGGCATTTCACTTCAGCAAGGAGAAGAATATTAATTAAGTTATAATGAGGTACACGAGAGTAGAGTTATTTCTTTATAGGAGGTTAATATCATGAATATCGGATTCTATACAAGTTCGACACCGATCACTGTTTTAGCACCTAAAAGATTTGAGCGTGCTCTGAAATTCTTGAAAAGCAAAGGGGTTAAACTGACCACTGGAAGTCTTACTGGTAAAATTGATAGGTATCGTTCTGGTACGATTCTTGAACGTGCCCAGGAAATCAATGAGTTAATACATAATCCTGAAGTTAACATCATCATGTCAACTATTGGAGGAACAAATACAAACTCAGTTTTGCCATATATTGATTATGAGTATCTAAAAAAGCATCCTAAGATCTTTGTTGGTTATTCAGATACTACAGCATTATTATTAGCAGTGAAGACTAAAGCTCCAGAATGTCGTATTTTGTATGGACCAGCCGTTGTTTCTTCATTTGGTGAATGGGAACCTCTTGTTGAAGAAACATGGAATTATTTTGAAAAAGTGGTTAATTCAAAATATGGAGAAAGTATTATTACTAAAGCTCCTCTTTATTGGACAGATGAGAAACTTGATTGGGAAGATTTTGAACATGAGAAAAATACAGTTGTTAATAAGTGGCACTATACCAATGAGTCGACCCTAAAAGGTAGAATTATAGGGAGAAATCTCAACACAATGTATGGTTTTATTGCCTCTGAGTATTTCCCAAAATTGACTGCAAATGATATTTTATTGATTGAAGATGCTGAAAAAGATGCTTCAACTGTTGAGAAGAATTTTGCGATGCTCAAGCTTGCAGGTGTTTTTGATAACATCAAGGGAATTATTCTCGGAAAGCATGCACTTTTTGATGGCGAAGGAACCAGTATGAAACCAATTGATATTTTGCAAGAAGTGTTAGGCGACAAGCAAATACCAATTATTTATGATTATGATAGCTCACATACAGTTCCAATGATGACTACACCACTAGGAGCGGATGCGACAATTGATGCAGAAACAATGAGCATAGAATTTACAAATTATTAATTTAGTAGTGGAGAATAATAATGAATGAAAAAAATTATGGAACATGTTTATTAGGAACAAATAAAAGAGTCGGGCCAAAAGTTAAATTTTGATCCGACCTTTTTTCAATTATTAAAAAATATTTAAAGTCAGTTATTCAAGATGAATGTAACTTTGAATATCATTATCTATTAATCCTTCAATATAGTTAAATACTAATAATAGCCAACCAAACGAAAGCATGAAAGAGATAATTTCAAATGCTGTTAAGGAAAAATATCCGACAACGCTGAATAAAAGTTCTGAGACTATAAGCGAAATTCCGACAGCATATGAGAGGAATATAAACTCTTTTGTTATGGCGGGTAATAGCCAGCGAATACCAATAATTAATATCAGTACAAAGTAAATCAGGAAAAAGGCTACATGATCATGCAAATTGTGGAAAGAAGCATCATTAGGGAAGACTCCTACCAAAGCAAGATTAATCGCAACCATTGTCAATAGGACGCGCAAGAGCCAGAGCTTCCAAGTATGGGCATAAATATTATGCAAGCTTACAAATAAATAATCAATCAATGCTAGCATCAAAAATGCAGACAGGATAAGAGTTGCATTGAATTGCCACCCGCTTGAAGCCTGATTAGTTCCCAAAAAGCTGAGGTTATGCTGCCACCAGTAACGCCGATTATTGACTGCCATTGAAATTGCAACTCCACTGATGATTACAAGCGTTAAGACCGTTGAGAGTACATTGCCGTCAATTATTAATGCAAAGTGGATCATAAAAAGATTAATGATGGTGCAGAATACAAAAAGAATAATACTGGCAGTGAAATTGTCAAACATTGCACCTTTGAATAAAACTCCAAGTAACCACATAGCACTAACTAAGCAGAGTGCAAGAATTAGAGCAAAAGAAATTACGATAACAGGAAAATTACGCCAATAAACATTTTTTGCAAACTCATTATGCGGATTCTTGCGATCAATGATAAAGAAAAAGGTGAAAAGAATTGTACCAATAATTGCACCTAATATGATAATGGCAGTTGCTAATGAAGAATTGCCAACTAATTTAATAAACCTGATATTTTGTACAATGCAGTAAATGTAAAAGACAATGCTTGTAATCAATGCAATAATAATTGGCCAAATAAAAGAATTCTTAGCAGTATGTGATTGATTTTCTTGAAATTCGACAATCAATTTATTGTTGCGAACACTGAGTATGGCTTTATCGTCGCCTTTAAGACTCAGTTTCTCGCTAATATCAGCGGGAATTAATAATTGTAGATTCCTGTTTTTCATAGTGTCCTCCAATACATAAAGTACTGGAATCCATTATACCAAATTTTAAAAGAGGGCATTATACGAATAATAGGGTAAATGCAATAGTCACTATTAAGTATTAATTACTTTTTTATTTTATTTTTACGAGAATCGTGCAAAATCTTTAGCGCGCGCTTTCTAGTTTTGATATTAGGACTTTTGAGCATACGGTAAGCTGTTGATAGATCAGTTTTATTTGACATAAGTATCTCCTTTATTTTCTTACTTCAACGAAAAGTGCACGTTGCTTGAGACGTGGCGAGTACTTCATAAGCTTGAGTGCTTCGGGAGTATTACGCTTGTTCTTACTTGTAAGATAGAGTCGTTCCTTAGTTTCTTTACATTCTAAAATAATATTTGTACGCAAGATGATCACTCCTAATTTTTAAATAGTAATTATTACTGTTTAAAAATAACATACAGACTTTTGTAAGTCAATAAAGTATATATATACTTTATAGTTTTAAGTAGATGAAAAAGTGTAATTTCAAAATTTTAGCTAGAAGATGCAAATACAAACATAATCTTAATTTTTGTACAAAACAGAGCTATACCATAATATTTTCTATGGCATAGCTCTGTTTATTGTACATTTTATCTTTTTATAATCATTACTTAATATACGTATACTTATAATTCCACTGTGTTCCAGCAGTATTATGAATAATTCCCTTAACATCAGATTTCTGTAAATATGATGTAACCTGTTGGTAGACAGGTGTTACGCCTTGATCAGCATTGAATATTTTAGCTGCAGCGACCAAATCACTCCAACGCTTATTGGCATCATTAGCGTCCTCATTTTGTGCTTTTTCTATTAAAGCATCATACTGGGCGCTTGAATACCCACCATAGTTATAAGAAGTTCCAGTTAATGGAATTTGGAGGAATGTGATAGGATCATTGAAATCACCGCCCCAACCAGACAAGTACAGGTCAAAGTCGCCATCTTTTGCATTTTGTGAAGCATTGTTACTTGGAACACTGCGAATTGTTATTGATAAGCCAGGTAGAACTTTGGCATATTGAGACTGTAAGTATTGTGAAACTACACTACTACTGCTGTCATCATTAGAAGAAAGCAATGTCAGCTTCAAGCTCTTCAGACCAGTTTCTTGCAAGCCTTTTTTCCAATATTTTTTTGCCAGCTTTTCATTATAAGTTACAGTGTTTTTAACTGCCTGTTGTTTTGCAAAGTCTTCACCAGTTTTTGGATCTGCAGCTAATCCAGATGCTACAAAACCGGTTGGGATATAAGAACCATCCCCCAGTACTTTCTTAGTAAGAACTTGGCGATTAATTGCTAGGGACATTGCCAAGCGAATATAACGGTTATTCAGGGCCTTACGTTTATCAGCATCTTTGTCTTTGAAGTTATATGCGATATATGAGATGTAAGAGTATGGATAAGACTTAAACTGCGATGAACTCTGATAGTTTTTAACTTGTTGGTTAGACAAAGGTGTCATATCCAATTTGTCTTGCTGATACAGTTCATGCCCAGTCGTAGGATTTTCTACGACAGTATAGTTAATTTGCTGCAACTTAACAACTTTCTTATCCCAATAATGAGTATTTTTTACGAATTTCCATTTGTTACCTGTTCCTGTCCATGACTTGATTGTGAATGGACCTGAGTAAACCATATACTGTGAACGAGTTCCATACTTGCTCCCATATTTTTCTACAACTTTCTGATTTTGCGGTCCGAATAATGGATAAGCCATCAAAACTTTAAAATAAGAAATTGCTTTGTCGAGTTTGATAACAACAGTTTGTTTGTCGGGCGCACTAATACCGATTTGATTGGCAGATTTTTTACCAGCAATAATTGCATTAGCATTCTTGATACCACTAAATAAGTATGAATAGGGTGATTTTGTCTTAGGATTTATCGTTCTACGCCATGAGTAAACAAAATCTTGTGCAGTTATGCGATCACCGTTGCTCCAATATGCTTTTCTGATTTTGAATGTCCATGTTTTCCCGTCCTTTGAAACACTGCTGGATTTTGCTAAACCAGCTGTTGTAGAACCATTTTTACCCAAACGATAAAAACTTTCAAAGACATTTCCAGTTTGACCAAATCCTGTTGACTTTGAGATATCAATTGTACTCAGTGGAGCGGTAGCGCTGAGATTTAGAACTTGTTTCTGTGTGCTACTAGTCTGCTTACCACACGCCGTAAGTAATAAAAATAAACTAGCAAAGATAGTTGTGATAGCGATTTTTCTAGAATTCATTTATTGTTCATCCCCAATTTCTTAATAAAATTCATTTTTATAGAGAGCTACTAATTCTGCATGGCCTTGCTTCCCCTAGAACTGCCACGCCAGAAAACTAACCATGCAATAATCTTATGAAACCTAATTCTTGTCATAAAATTTCTCCTTTTTCATTATAATATATTTACAAATAAAAAAGCCCCTGCAACCTAATGCAGGGACGTCTAAACGTGGTACCACCCAAAATTTACTGCGAAAACAATGGTTTCGTAGCCTCATTAACACAATAATATATTATGTTATAGACGATATCGAGTCAAAACGCACTGACAGCTCGCACCTTAGCAAAACTCCAGATTCATCTTCATCAAGTCTTAGACCCTGCCCTCTCACTGTTGGCAGTCGCTGTACATCTAATCAGCTCGATTACTCTTTCCTTCAACGTTCAATTATCATGCTTTCTTTTTGATAGTATAAGTGTTACTGAATTTTAAGTCAACTAGTAATCTTAAAAAGGAGAAAGTGAAAATAATTGTTAGTTCTAACCAATGGATAAAAAGATACAATGTTATATTAATTCAATAATATCTTTTATAGTAGGATATAATTAATACAAATACTAAACCAGAGGAGGTAAGTAGCAGTAAAGTAACAGTTATTGAAAGCATCAGGAATTAAAATTTTGATAAATTGTGGGGGATTTTTTTGAAACAAGAACTGAAGAAACTACTGAAATTGCCAGAGGGAAGCCTAAACTTTAGGGATTCAACTGTTACTTATATGATGGACAATCTTGGTAACGTGGATTCCGAATTAAGAGATAAATTGATTTATAGTTTATTTGCAAGAGGCTTTGAAGAAAAAGCATTCACAGCAAAACAGCAACAGATGATTATCACTGATTTTATAAATAAGCTGGGAATATTTACAGAGATTGATGGAGAAGAGGATGATCGTGTCTTTTTACGTTCATTTAGTGCATTATTGGGTAGTATCTTATTGGACGTTGATGAAGAAACACGCCTTTTCACTGATAAACAGCGAGTGCTTATTTTCAAAAGTGCAATTGATAATTTGAAAAAAGAAAATGATTTTCGTGGATATGTTCCAGAAAAAGGCTGGGCACATGCGATTGCCCATGGTAGTGATTTTCTAGGTTCTGCAATCTCACATGATGCCTTTCATATGGAAAATACCAAGCCTATATTTGATATAGTTCGGTGTATCATAGCTAAACTTGATCATCCATTTATTAATGAAGAAGAACAACGAATTGCGTATGCATTTTTTCAAGGTGTTTCATCCAGAAATATTGAGGAATGGGACTTAGTATCCTTTATTGAAGAATATGACAATGAGTTATGGGAAAAATATATTAAAAGTAAGGGTGACTTGCCAGCGTTTTATTGTTTATCTACATGGTTTCATATTATGCAGAATTGGTATTTTATGTTTTTCGAATATCAGAATATTAAGGAAATTTTGTATTTGAAGATTAGAAAGTATTTAGAAAAAATGTTTGATTAGCGAGATTTTAATTTAATTAGTTTGAAGTACCCAGAATGATAATCATAATAATAAAAAAATTTAAATATATGTAATTTGTAAGGGGCTGCCACAAAACATTTGTTTTGTTACAGCCCCTTACTAGAATTAGTCAGTTTTTTGATTTCAGACTGTTCTATTTCTGAATATTGAATAATATACAGAAAAGGATAAGTAAAAAGTAATTTTAAGTGCACTAATGATAGTTCACTTTTATAAGTATGAAGGACCAATTTAATACAATATAATGAAAACGTATTCAAAGGGAGTTGATATTCAATGTTAGGGAATAAAAACTTAGATACAAAAGATCAAGAAATTTTGAAACTACTTCTGAAACAAGGAACCATCCATTATCAGAATATATCTGAGAGTACAGGATATTCTAGAAAAACAATTGCTAACCATTTAAACCACATTGAAGAATTTCTGGACGAATATAATGTCGAATTAATAAGAAAAAGGGGAATTGGAATACAGGTAAGAGGTGATGCAAAGCAGATAAGAATATTAAAAAAATGTATTTTGAAAATGATGAAGTCACACTGTCATTATTATCAAAATTAACATTTTCTAGCCACCCTTTGAAGATTCAAGATTTAGCTGATTCACTTTTTTCAAGTAGGGCATCAATTGAATCAAAAATTCAAAAAGCTAAACCAACACTCAATCGGTATGGAATAGCAATTAAGACTATGGGTCATGAAGGGTTGGTGATGGATGGAACTTCCAAACAAAAAAGAAAATTTGCAGCAGATTTATTATATAAGTTTTGGAATACACAAAATGACGAGTTAGCTGTTGATGAAGAAGTATTAGCTAATATCATTGAAAAAAGCTTGTTGGAAAAAATAATTAAAATTACTGATGAATTTATAGCAGATTCAAAACTGAAATTTACAGATTATGAAAAGGAGTCATTAATAATTCATCTTGCCATCTCTTTATCGAGAATCAGTGAAAAAAATGAGTTTCGAAATTTTGAAACAGAGGGAATTATCAATAAAGAGACACTTTATTTAGTCCAAAAGTTAGAAAATGAATTCAAAATAAAAATACCAATAGCTGAAAAGTACTACTTGGATATTCATATTCGTTCAGTAAAAGCAGGGATGAATGAAGAAATTAGTACAAATTATAATTCTGAACTATCTGAATTTTTGGAGAAAAATATTGAGGATTATGACCAAGATTTATTGAATGGGCTAGTGCTGCACTTAACACCTGCAATTAAAAGAATCAATTTAGGATTGAGTATTAGAAATCCCTTGAAGGATGAAGTTAAGAAGAATTTTGTCAGGGCTTATGAAGAGGCTCTAAAACTAAGCAATACTATTCATGGGAAATACGATGTCAGATTTGATGATGATGAGGTTTCGTATATTGCATTGCACTTTCAGGCATATTTTGAAAGAGAAAAGTCAATTTTTAGTGTGTATCTTGTCTGTAGTTCAGGATTGGGCACAGCACAATTGCTTAAACAGCGAATTTTACAAAATTTTCCTAATCAATTAGAAGTTTTAAAAGTGTTATCAAACAATGAATATCAGAACCTAAGTAAAGATGAAGTAAAAAAAGCTGACCTGGTTATTGCAACGATTAACACAATTGAACGAGATGTACCGCTGATTGTTGTAACACCTTTTTTAGATATTAGTGCAGTTGGAGAAATAAAAAATGGTTTGAGAAAGATATCGCATAGAAACAAAAGATTTAGAATGAGAAATTTAATTAACTTTAACAATATTATTATAAAAAATGAACGTGTCACCTTTGAAGATGCTGTTACGGAGGTAAGCAAAATTGCTGAAAACAGCAAGATTTCAAAGGCAGATTTAAAGAAATCCATTTTGGAGCGAGAAGAAATATCTTCGACTTTTTATGATGAAGTAGGATTGCCACATGCCACTAAGGAGCATATTAATCAATCAGCTGTTTTTGTTTTTATTTCTCCAAAGGGCATTTATAAGGGACGTGAAAAAGTTAACATTTTATTTTTTCTGTTTCTGACGGATGATGCTAAACCGTTTATCAATGATTTTTATGAAGTATTGAATGAGATCGTCACAAACAAGACAAAAATAAAAAAAATCGTTAAGGCTACAACAAAGTCACAAGTTATATATGAACTGGAATCAAGAGAAAAAGAGGGTAGTGAGAATGAATGACAAGATAGGTGAATTTATTTCTGAGAAAAATATAGTTCTAAATTTAGGAGCTTTAAATCAGTCAGATGCAATTCAAAAACTTGCAACGGTATTGAAGAAAAATGGATATATTGATGATGTTTTGGCCTTCCAAAATGATGTGTTAGAAAGAGAAAAAGCTTCAACAACAGGGATTGGTAACGAATTGGCTATTCCACACGGTAAAAGTACACACGTTATTCAGACAACGATGATGTTTGCAAGAAATGAAGAAGGAATTGAGTGGAACTCACTAGATGGGTCTAAAGTGAAAAATATTTTTCTAATGGCAGTTTCACCAGAAGATAAGGGGAACGAACATCTAAAAATGTTGGCAACTTTGTCGGGCGAACTGATGGATGATGATTTCGTAGAAGCTATAAAGAAAGCTGATTCAAAAGAGAATATATTAAAAATATTACAAAAAAGGGGAAATGAAAGATGAAAATAGTTGGAATAACGGCATGTATAGCAGGAATCGCGCACACGTATATGGCAGCAGCTAATTTAAAAAAGTTTGCCAAAAAAGAGAATTGTGAAATTAAAATTGAAACGCAAGGGGCGATGGGCATTGAAAATGAATTGACTCAAGCAGAAATTGATGAAGCTGACGTAGTTATTTTTGCAGTAGACACGACAGTCCAAAATGAAGATAGATTTAATGAAAAAAAGATTTTAGAGGTTGGCACATCTAAGGTTGTTAAGGATGGGAAAGCAACTATACAAGATGCTATTAAATTAGCGAAAGGAGAATGAAGATGAGTGGATTTAAAGGAGAAATGAAGAAATTAGCAGCATATTTTCAAACTGGTGTTTCATACATGATTCCACTAGTTACAGCCGCAGGATTATTGACATCAATTGCAGTTATCTTTGGTGGAAATAGTGTTTGGAACGAGACATCTACTATTTGGGGGAATCTTAGGTTATTGGGACAGACTGGATTAACTTTCATTGTTCCGATGATTGCAGCATATATTGCTTTTGCGATTGCTGATCGTCCGGGGTTGGCCCCAGCGTTTATAGTTGGATTGATTGCTTCGAATATGGGGACAGGCTTTTTAGGAGGTATGTTAGTAGGTATTTTGGTTGGTTATAGTGCCAAATGGTTAAAAAAGATACCAATGCCAGCAAATTTACAATCTGTTAAGTCGTTAATTATTATCCCATTTTTGGCAACACTCATAATTGGCCTTTTGCTGATATATGTGATAGGTACACCTATTCAAGCGATGACAACCTTCTTAACTGCTTGGCTTAAAGGAATGAGTGGAGCAAATGCTGTATTAATGGCGGGAATTCTGGGTGCAATGATGGCCGTAGATATGGGTGGCCCAATCAATAAAATTGCTTATGCCTTTGGTATGGCTGCATTCACCTCAGGCGGATATCAAGCAAGTACTGCTATGTTGATGGCAATTGGAATACCTCCACTTGGAATGTTTGTTGCAACTTTATTAGGTGGTAAAAAATTGTATTCCGAGCAAGAAATTGAAAGTGGAAGATCTGCATTAGTAATGGGAATTGTAGGTATTACAGAGGGAACAATTCCATTTGCAGTTGCTGATCCAGTTAGAGTGATCCCAAGTATTATTGTAGGTACTTCGTTAGGATGTGCAGTTAATGGATTTTTTGGAACATACCAAAAAACAGCACTCTCCACAGTTATGGCAATCCCATTTTCTTCTAATTGGATACTCTATACTATTGCAATTTTGGTTGGTGTTTTCACAGTGGCAATTTTGACTAATTTATTGAAAAAATTTACGAAAAGTAGTATTGAATCTGAAGAATAATAAGGAGGCAGTAAATTGGTAAAAGCATATCTTGTAAATCATACACATTGGGATAGAGAGTGGTATTTTACAGTAATGGATTCACAAGTTCTAGCAGATCAAGTTTTTACTGAGATACTTGATGAACTTGAAACACATCCAGAAGCCAATTTTTGTCTTGATGGGCAGACATCTATTCTTGATGAATATGTAGATACTCATCCTGAGAATTTAGAAAGAATACGTAAATTGGTGAAGGAAGATAGGCTGTTTGTAGGACCATGGTACACTCAAACTGATGCATTGATTCCTGATGCTGAATCTATTTTACGAAATCTTTATATTGGTATAAGTGAAGCTACTGAAAAATATGGAAAAGCGATGATGGTAGGGTATCTACCTGATACATTTGGATTTAACGCACAGATGCCGATGCTATTAAATCAAGTTGGAATAGATAGTATTCTTTTTTGGAGAGGGACTAATTTTAATACTCAGGTTTCCTCACCTTATTTCAAGTGGCGAGCATTGGGACAAGATTCAATAATCGCTGCCAATTTTCCCTTTGGATATTTTACAGGACAAATTGGACTAGATGCCAAGGAAAAAATGCTTAGTTTTATCAGTGATAGATATGATCCTAATATCAAATTTTTAGAAGAACATGGTAATAATTCTGACGTTTTAATTCCATCGGGGATTGACCAGATGAATATTGTCCATAATATCGCAGAAACTGTAAGAAATATTAACGAAAGAAGTAAATATGAGACGGAAATTAGTACTTATCAGGAATTTATAAATATTTTAAGAAAAAAGGCGTTACCTGACTACAGTGGTGAGTTACGATTACCGACATATTCAAGAATTCACAGGACTATTGGCTCAGTAAGACAATCAATAAAAAAGCAAAATTTTGAAATTGAACAAAAAATTTTAAAACGTGTTGAACCGCTTATGATTATAGCTGAAAGTGCGGGCATTGAAATTGGTAAAGGGATGCTTACGTTATTATGGAAAAAGTTATTGGAGTCACAGGCACATGATTCATTAGGTGGAAGTGTCTCTGACAATGTTGCAGAAGATATTATGCATAGATTTAAAGAAGCAAATGAGTTAGCGGATGGAATTGAAAATTTGATCAAAAAGAAAATTGGAGATTCGCTGAATCTTAATAAGAATGAACTACTTTTATTTAATACTACACCGCAGAAATTTAATGGGTTTAAGAAGGTAAGTATTATGGCTCGTTCAAAAAATATTAAGTTTGAGAATGTTGAATATCAGTCAGTAACAGTTGATAAACATTATCCTATAAGAAAACATGTTTTAAAAATGACCGAAAAGGGAAGAGAATATTTTGATGAACCCGAGTATTTTTCACTGACATGTACAATTAAGGTACAGCTCGATCCTTTAGGATATACAGTAATAAAGTTCCATGATATATCAGACCAAGGCGAACCTTATATACCTCAAGAAAGTAATTATATTTCAACAAAGAATATTAAATTTGAATTTAATGATGGAAAAGTAAGCTTTACCAATGGTACCGAGGTCATCGAAGACTTTATTTCGTTGCTGGAGTCCGGTAATGATGGAGATACTTATGATTACTCTCCCATTGAGGGTGAGAAAGAGCAAGTTTTACCTTTTAGTAATTGTAGTGTAACCCATCACAGTGATATATTTGAAAATCTAATAATAAATGGCGAAAAGCTGCTACCGGAAAATTTAGTGGATAGAGTCAATGGAGACGATAATAAAAAATTTGTCTATAAGCTTGTGATATCATTAAATAAAATTTCTCAGGAAATTTCTTTTAAATTGATTTTTGATAATAATATTGAATCGCATCGACTACGATTGAGAATAAATCCAAATAGAAAAATTTTTGGAGTTAAGGCCGGAATACAAGGTGGGATAGTTGATGTCACAAATGAAAGAATTCCCAAGGATTGGAAAGACAAATTTGATGAAAAACCTGTAAATATATATAATTTTGATAAGCTGCTTAATGTTAATGGTAATAATAACTCTCTTAGTTTCTTTCCCAGAGGATTAAAGGAGTTTGAGTTTGATAATAAGTATCTTTATATAACCTTATTAGCTACAACCGGACAGTTGGGAAAACCAAATTTGGCTTGGAGACCTGGAAGAGCATCAGGAGATACTACAAATGAAGGTCACATTATGATGTCGACGCCAATGGCACAGGAAAAAGGAAATTGGGAGTTTTTCATCGGGATGAAATTGAATAAAATAGACGAGTCGCATAATTTACTTTCAAGAGAAATAAATAAGTCTTTTGATCAAAGTGTTGGCTATCAGAAGCAGACATTAAATCTATTTATAAATCGCTTGGATAATAAAATCTGGCCAACAGAAATTAATTATCAAATACCGAGGAATCTATCATTGTTGGCAATTGACCAGAAGTTAGTGGTATCGGCACTCTATCCATCCAAGGAGAAAAAAAGATATCTAATTAGAATTTTGAATGATTCAAATAAAATCATTGATGTTGAAGGTAAAATTGATAATAAAGTGACGAGAGTTGATATTTTCGAAAATAACCTTGATGAAGGAACGATAATAAAGCCACATTCATATGCAACGTTTAAAATTAAAAATATAGTCAATTTCAAGAGAGAAGAATTAATTTTTAATAATTATTGAAATTTTGGATGAATAAAGCTGTTATCTTAGTATAAAAGCTCATTTGATAGAAGAAAAACTTACAGAGAACCCCTGATAGTATAAGAATAATTAATAGATATTTTTTAGAAATACTAAATATGTTAGGCTAGTATTATCAATTAATATTAGGGGTATTCAAATTTTGAAAAAAACAGGTACGATCAGTCATATCGAATTATATGTGGGAAACTTAAAAGAAACACGAAATTTTTGGGAATGGTTGTTAGTTGATAAACTCAATTACCAACTATTTCAAGAATGGGAAGACGGTGTAAGTTTTCGTTTTGACGGGACCTATATTGTTTTTGTGCAGACTGAGAGGGTTGAGCCAAAATATAATAGGACAGCCATAGGACTAAATCACTTAGCTTTTTACGTTGAATCTTCTCAGATTGTTGACTTGATTCGTCAAGAGATCCATGAGCGCGGATATAACGAGCTGTATGGGGAACGCTACCCTCATGCAAGTGGTAACGACGTGTATACGTTATTTTTTGAAGATCCAGATAGGATTAAAGTCGAAATTGTCAGTGATGAAAAACGAATTAGGTAGAACTTAACTGCGAGTTAGATGATTTATGTGATGATGTGATGGCCTGTTAATACATTTTTTTAGATGGTAAGAGTAAAATGTATAAAGAAAATATCATAAAGTTCAAAAAAATAACATTAGGCAAAGATTAATCTAAGATTAAAATTAAATATGAACTAAAAAAGATGGAAAATAAAATAAAAGCCATCTTTTTTTATTTATACTAATTAATAATGAATAAATATTGTTATTACAGCTTTATTATGTATAATTACATAAACCGAGTGTTGCGAAATTATAATCAGTATCCTACATTAATTCCATAATTTTTCTTGGAATATAATGATATACAGGAGACAACATTTTAGTGATATAAGTTATAAATATTCAAAATGTAATGAGGAGGAGTTTAAATGGTTGAACAAAGTGCAGAAGATATTGCGGGAGCACAAGCTTTTATTGCTGCTAATAATATCAAACTCTTAGAATTTGTGTATGTTGATTACAATGGAATTGCGCGTGGAAAGACGATTACAGTCAAGAAACTCGGTAGTCATTTGATAAGTGGGATTGGGATTACACGGGCGATGTTTGGCATGAATTCGCATGACCAGCTCCAAAATATTGTGGGGATGACGGCAGTGGGTGAAGTACGGTTAATTCCAGATTTGAAAACACTTGCGCTTGTTCCGGGTGTCAAACAAATTGCCACATTGATGTGTAATCATTATGATACAGCTCAAAGTTTGTATGAAGCAGATCCTAGATTATTATTGCAAAATGTTCTTGAGAAGTATGCAGATATGGGTTTGAAAACAATTGGAACATATGAAAATGAATTTATTTATTTCAAAGAGAATGAAGAAAAGAAATTAGAGCCTGTTGATGCGCATCCCTGCTTTAGTATTGAAGCAACTGGCACTTTTTATCATATGCTGCCAGAGGTCCTAGAGGCACTCGAAGAAAGTGGGATAGATGCTGAACAATATTATCCTGAGGCTGGTTTTGGACAGCACGAGCTATCAATGGAACCAACGGATTTATTAAGTGCAGCGGATAATGAAATTAGGTTTAAGCGTGTAATCAAAGATGTTGCCAAAAAGCATGATTTATTTACAACGTTTGCACCAAAACCGCTTCTTGCGACCGAAGGAAATGGTGGTCACATACATTTTTCATTGTGGAAGATTGAGGACGATTCAAATGCGTTATACGACGAATCTGATGAGATGAAGTTGAGCATACTTGGAAAGTATTTTGTGGGGGGACTGCTCAAACATATAAAAGCTGTAGTTGCATTGACATGTCCAACGGTTAATTCATATCAACGATTACAACCGGGGGAGTGGAGTTCGGCTTATGCGACATATGGTCAGGATAACCGTGAGGCTGCAGTACGAATTCCATCAACTTTCTGGGGAAATCAGGAGAGTTCGATGAACATTGAATTGAAGGCCAGTGATGCCTCTGCCAATCCTTATTTGGCGATTGCAGGAATCCTGTTAGCAGGTCTTGATGGAATCAAAAATAAAATCTTACCTAACCAACCCGTCGATGTTGACCCCGCAGAATTATCTGTTGAAGAAAGAGAAAAATTCGGAGTTAAAAAATTACCGAATTCCTTGGATGAAGCAATTGAAGAACTTGCAGCGGATGAATATTTTAAGAAGGTATTGCCTGCTAAATTATTAGAAGCATATTGCAAGGTTAAGAAATCAGAAGTTAAGTTTTATGATGGGATGCAGCAAGAAAAAATTGCAGAATTACATCGTTTGATTTACTAATATGAAGATATGAAATGAGAGGGAAAAATGAAAGAAGAGAAAAAATTATCTTTATTAGAGGTTTTTGGTCTATCGATAGCAGTGGTTGCACCAACTGGAGCGATGGCATTTAATACTGCCGGGACTGCGACTGCAGCGGGCTCTGCAATTCCACTGGCATTTATCTTAGGTGGTCTTGGAATTTTTTTTGTCGGGATATCTTTTGTTGAGTTAGCGCATCATATTCCAGGTGAAGGTTCAGCATACGCGTATAATTCTAAAGCATTGGGTGAAAGAATAGGATTTTTATCTGGTTGGGCTTTAACGCTTACATATATTTCTTTTACGGTCGGATGTGTGAGTATATTTTCTAACTTTGCTGATGTATTCTTGAAACATTTTGATATTGACTTACCAATTCCATTTTATATCGTAATTGCATTGGTGGCTGGCTGGTGGTTAAGTCATAAAGGGATTGAGTTTTCAACAAGGTTTGCCTTGGTTCTTGAATTGATTTCGGTTGCAGCTTTGGCAATCTTAGCATTAATAATTATTTTTTCTGGTGGCGATAATGGTAATTCAGTTAAACCTTTTACTTTGTCTGGTACGCCTTTAAGTGGTTTAGGAACCGGAATGGTTTTTGCACTGTTGTCATTTGCTGGTTTTGAAGGAGCTGCAACAGTTGCTCCCCAAGCGAAAAAGCCTAAAAAAGCAATTACCGTGGCAATTTTAGGAACCGTAATTTTTGCAGTTATCTTTTATGTAGTTGTTAGTTATGCGCAAGTTATTGGTTTTGGAACAAGTAATATTACGAAACTTGCTAATTCATCAGCACCATTAAATTATTTAGCTACCCGATACGTAGGAAATTATATGGCGGTGTTTATTGATTTTGCAAGTTGCACAAGCTTTTTTGCCTGCTATTTAGGTGCAATGAATGCTGCAGCATTCATGATGAAGGCCTTGGCAGATAACGGCTATCTTACATCTTGGTTTTCGGTAAATAAGTCATTAGTTGCGACCCCTAAGCATGCTTTAGATACGGTTTCTGTGGTTGCTTTAGTTGCATATATAATTTTTGGGCTAAAGGTTGGGCCAACTAATTTCTATAATTATTGCGGAACATTGGGAACATTATCACTGTTACTGGTTTATGTAATGGTTAATATTGGAGCAATTAAGTATTTCATGCAACATCGTGAGTTTTTCTCCTTTTGGAAGCACTTATTTTCACCAATAATGGGAACGTGTGTACTGATTTATCCTATTTACAGTAATCTTTGGCCGATTCCAAGTTTTCCAATGAATTTATTTCCATACATTGTGATTATTTGGATACTAATAGGAATAGTAATCTCATATAAGAGAAGAATTAGCTAAATGGCAGATAACGGAGGAGTCTATGAATGGAAGATACTTTATATTATTCAACAAACGATAGTGGAGATTTTGTTTACCCGATTGAGAAGGACAGTACAATTCTTTTAGTCGTAGATATGCAAAATGAATTTGTACTTGATGATTTTGGAGATGCCGTGAAGTTCAAAGAAGAAGCTACTTTTGAGCAGTGGCGTCCCTTTTACGAACGGGTTAACCAAGTTGTCATTCCAAATAATAGGAAACTATTGAATTTTTTTCGTAAAGAAGATATGTTAGTTTCCTATGCTCGAATTGCAAGTTTTAGAAAAGATGGTCGAGACCGCTCACCTGTGCAACGACGACCAGGGTGGAATAATATTTTGTTGCAAAAAACATCCTATGGTTCACAAATTATTGATGCGCTTGCCCCTGAAAAAGAAGATATTATTGTTGAAAAATCAACGGATAGTGTTGTTAATGGAACAGCTTATGTACAGTTGTTGAATAATTTACAAATTAAAACAGTAGTAGTCACCGGCGTTGTTACAGATCAGTGTGTGGCAACATCTGTACGAGACTTAGCTGATCGCGGGTTTAACGTCATTGTTGCTGAGGATGCCTGTGCTGGAGCAACGATGGATGTGCACGAAGCGGAGTTGAAAATTATGAATCATATTTATTGTGATGTAATGAAGACTGAAGATATCCGACAGTTAATGGGAAACTTGATAAAATGATATAAATTAAAATTTAAGATTAGTTTCAGTACTAATAGATGAAAATCAATTAATGCTGAAACTTTTTTATTTACATTAATAAATAATGCAAATAATTTTTTGATAATCCATCATCTTTGTTGACAAATGTAAATTTTGGTAATATCATACATTTATGGTTACAACTGTAGACGAAAATAAAAAAGGGTGACATAAATGACAGCAATCGATGCGACAAAAATGAGTCCCGCAGAATGGGAATTAATGCGAATTATTTGGACCAAGAATGGAGCAAGTAGTTCTGAAGTAATTAAACTGATGCAGCAAAAGCGTACTTGGACAGAATCTACAATCAAAACTTTGTTAAGAAGACTTGTAAATAAAAAAATTTTGAAGACTGTGAAGGATGGACGCAAGTTTATCTATCATCCAACTGTTGGAGAAAAAGAGGCAATGAATGAGAATGTTACGGAATTATTTGACCATTTATGCAATATGAAAAAGGGAAAAATTGTAATTGAGTTACTTTCAAAATTAGAATTAAGCCGTTCAGATATTAAAGAACTGCAGAAAATATTAGAACGTAAAAGTAAAACTGCACCAGAAATGGTGAAATGCGATTGTTTACCCGCAGGAATGAAAAATGAATGTTGTTAGACTTACCAGAAAATAAGTGGGGGTTAAGTATATGAAGAATAATGGGAAAGAAAATTCGAAGATGGAGCGCCATAACATATTGGAAATGAATCATGGTGAAATGCAGCATCATGATATGTCCGATATGAATCATGACCAGATGGGACATCATGACATGCAGGAAATGAATCACAGCCAGATGGGGCATGATATGAGTGCTGGACACATGCATCACATGGGTAATTTCAAACAAAAGTTTTGGATCTCGTTTGTAGTTGCTTTGCCGATATTTATACTTTCATCATTTATGGGGATTGAACTTCCTTTTGACCTATCATTTCCTGGTTCAGATTGGTTGGTTCTATTGCTAGGAACATTTCTTTTTTTCTATGGTGGTCAGCCGTTTTATACCGGAGCATGGCAGGAAATAAGAGAAAAAAGCCCAGCAATGATGACGTTGATTACGTTGGGTATTAGTGTAGCTTACATTTATAGTCTATATGCTTTTATTATGAATCATTTTATCACTGGTGTGCCACATGTAATGGACTTTTTTTGGGAATTAGCAAGTCTAATTGTCATCATGTTGCTTGGACATTGGATTGAGATGAATGCTACGATGAATGCGGGCAATGCGCTTGAGAAGATGGCTGCTTTATTGCCAGGTGAAGCACATGTGATCGAAGGCGAAAAAATGGTCGATGTGCCATTGAGTAAGTTGAAAGAGGGCCAACAAGTTAAGGTTTTGGCAGGAGAAAAAATACCAGCCGATGGGGAGATTGTCGGGGGGATAAGTTCTGTGAATGAATCGTTGGTGACGGGTGAATCTAAAGCTATTTTAAAGAAAGAAAAAGATAAAGTTATTGGTGGTTCGTTGAATGGAGATGGAACACTTCTTGTTGCGGTCACTGGAATTGGTGAGAATAGTTATTTGGCGCAAGTTGGCAAGCTTGTGGACCAGGCACAGAAAGATAAGTCAAAGGCCGAATCAATTGCTGATTTGGTATCCAAGTGGCTATTTTACGCGGCATTATTGATCGGAATTATTGCATTTTTAGCTTGGCTGAATCTCGCAGATATGAGTACTGCACTCAATCGGGCTGTTGCAGTCTTAGTGATTGCTTGTCCACATGCACTGGGATTGGCTATTCCACTTGTAGTTTCTAGAAGCACTTCACTGGCAGCAGCACATGGATTATTAATTCGAAATCGAACAGCTTTGGAACAGGTCAAGCATTTAGATGTTATTTTAATGGATAAGACAGGGACTTTAACCGAAGGTGTTTTTAAGGTAAATGAGGTCAAAAGCTTGCATTCAGATTATTCAGATAATGAAGTTTTGAGTTTAATGGCACAACTAGAGGCAAATTCGAGTCATCCGTTAGCTGCAGGTATTCTTGCTGAAATAAGGAATAGAAAGTTAAAAACGGGTTCTGCATCTAATGCCCAGACGGTTAAGGGTGTAGGTATCACTGGTACAATTGCTGGTCATGAATATAGTATTGTAACGGCAGACTATTTGAAGAAAAATAATATTGAGTTCAACCAAGTACATTTTGCCGCTTTAGCTCAAAAAGGAAATTCGATTAGTTACTTGATAAGCAGCAGTAAAGAGGTTCTGGGTTTTGTCGCTCAAGGTGATCAAGTTAAGCCAGAGTCAAAGGCTTTTATTACTGAACTGCATAAACTGGGAATTGAACCTGTTATGTTAACTGGCGATAATGAATTAGCTGCTCAAAAAGTAGCTCAACAACTTGGTGAAATCATTGTTAAGGCAAATTTGAAACCGGAAGATAAAGAAAAGATTGTCAGACAGTATCAAAATGAAAGTCACCACGTGATGATGATTGGCGATGGAGTCAACGACGCTCCCAGTTTAATGAGAGCCGACATAGGTGTTGCGATTGGAGCGGGGACTGATGTGGCAATTGATTCAGCTGATGTAATTTTGGTTAAGAGTAATCCTAAAGATGTTTTGAACTTCTTATATCTTGCAAAAGCAACTAATCGAAAAATGGTTGAGAATCTTTGGTGGGGTGCAGGGTACAATATTGTTGCATTACCACTTGCGGCAGGGCTTCTTGCAGGAATAGGCCTTATTTTGAGTCCAGCAGTTGGGGCAATTGTGATGTCGCTTTCAACTATTATTGTCGCTTTAAATGCAATGACATTGAAACTTGAGGTAAGTGACTGATGAAAAGAGAAGACTATGCAATTGATGGTATGGTGTGCGCGTCATGTTCTTTGACAATTGAAAAAGCAGTCAGTAAGTTGGCAGGTGTGTCTGATGTTAGTGTAAATTTGACAACTGAAAAGATGAATGTGGCATATGATCCCAAGTCTCTTGATGAGCAGAAAATCATTTCAACGGTTGTTGATGCAGGTTATGGTGCCAAACGTCTTGAAGGAACATCTGATGAGATAGAACAACGAACATTTAGTAAAACGCAACAGATAAATAAATTATGGAGTCAGTTTTTTTATTCGGCTATCTTTACAGTTCCACTTTTGTATCTTGCAATGGGTTCAATGCTGGGGTTTTGGCTGCCAGGTTTCATACAGCCGAATTCTAATCCGCGAATTTTTGTGGCTGTTGAATTGATATTGGCAATACCTGTAGTTATCTTGAATATCGACTATTTCAAAATCGGTTTTAAGACCTTAGCAAAGGGGCATCCCAATATGGATTCACTTGTTGCGCTAGGTTCTGGTGCTGCTCTAGTGTACAGTTTTTTTGGAACATTTCAGGTGATTTCAGGTAATTATAGTTACTCTGATGACCTTTATTATGAGGCTGCTGGAACAATACTGACTTTAATCACACTAGGAAAATATTTTGAAACAGTTTCAAAAGGAAAAACGTCAACAGCAATAAAAAAGTTGTTGGATTTAGCACCCAAAACCGCAAACGTAATAATTAATGGACAGGAAGAAGAACGACTGTTATCTGATGTAAAGGTTGGAGATATTGTTATTGTTCGTCCTGGGCAGAAAATTCCAGCAGATGGACAAATTATTGAAGGAAATTCGACTGTTGATGAGTCATTGTTGACGGGCGAAAGCATGCCAATATCAAAAAAACTTGGAGATAGTGTATTTGGAGGTAGCCTAAATCAAATTGGTTCTTTTAAATTTAGGATTACGAAGGAGCAAAAAGAAACGGTTTTGTCCCAAATTATTAAGTTAGTAGAAGATGCACAGGCTCAGAAGGCTCCAATTGCAAAAATTGCTGATAAAGTATCTGCTATTTTCGTACCAACGGTTATTGCTTTGGCATTATTAGCTGGATTGGGCTGGTACTCTATTGGCAATGAATCGTTTAGTTTCTCATTGACAATTATGATTGCCGTCTTAGTAATTGCCTGCCCTTGTGCACTTGGATTGGCAACACCAACAGCAATAATGGTCGGAACAGGTAAAGGAGCAGATAATGGGGTGTTCTTTAAGAGTGGAACAGCACTTGAGTCGCTGCAGAATATTCAAGCAATTGTGCTAGACAAAACTGGTACAATAACAACTGGAGTTCCAAGTGTTACTAATATTTTGTCTTTTAATAATCTTACAAAAAAAGACGTTATGGAATTTGCCGAGGCACTAGAGTATAATTCTGAGCACCCTCTTGCAAAGGCAATTATGATGTATGCCAAGGAACATGATATGAAGACCAAAGTTGTCTCAGATTTCCAATCAGTAGCGGGCAAAGGTATTCAAGCAGTTATTGATGATCAAACAGTAATTTTGGGCAATGAGTCATTGATGATGATGAACAAGGTCGATGTATCTTTTATTAAGAATCAGTTGGATGAACTTGCATTACAAGGAAAGACACCATTATTACTTGGACTTGGAACAAAATTAGCAGGAATTATCGCAATTGCTGATCCTATCAAGAATTCTAGTCGTACTGCAGTTACCAAATTGCAGGATGCGGGGATTGAAGTTATTATGATGACTGGTGATAATGCTAAGACTGCGTCAGCGATTGCTGAACAAGTTGGGATAAAAACAGTTAGAAGTGAAGTTATGCCAGCAGATAAAGCAAACCAAGTTCAGGCTTTGCAGGCTGAAAGCAAGCTTGTTGGAATGGTTGGTGATGGAATAAATGATGCACCTGCTTTGGCGCGAGCCAACGTTGGAATTGCGATTGGTTCAGGGACTGATGTGGCAATTGATGCAGCTGATATTGTCTTGCTGCATAGTGACTTACTTGATGTCGTAACTGCATATCTGCTTAGCAAAGCAACTATCCATAACATTAAGGAGAATCTTTTTTGGGCCTTTGCGTATAATATCATGGGAATTCCAGTGGCAATGGGAGGATTATATTTATTTGGTGGTCCATTACTTAACCCGATGATTGCAGGGGCCGCAATGAGTTTTAGCTCGGTTTCAGTTTTATTAAATGCGCTGCGTCTTAGATCTTTTAGATCAGTCGTCTAAAAAAGTGCAAAGATTATAAAAATTAAGGAGTGATTGCTATGGAGAAAACATATGATATTACTGGTATGAAATGCAGTGGTTGTGTGAAAAAGGTGACTGAAGCTTTTACAGGAGTTTCAGGGGTAACAAAAGTTGCTGTCAGTCTTGCTGACGGAAATGCGGTTGTTGCAGGTGATTTTGACGAGCAAAATTTGAAGACATCATTAAAAGGAACACACTATAACATTAAGTTATAAAATGCATGATAAAACTGAAACAAAAAATGTGTTTATAACAATAATTTTAGTGGATAAGGTTAACACTGTAATTAATTTCGAACTAAAATAAGTCAAATAATTTCGAACATAATGCAAAAGATAATTGAGGGCCAGCATAAAAAATTGCTGTCCTTTTTTATGGATTTTAGGAATGACTTAGTTTTAGAAAGGAAAATGAATAATATTAATTGATTTTTGAATATTAAATACAAATTAACTATTGAAATTTAAGCTCAATGTAGTAGAATGGAAAACATCAATTAAACAACTAGTTCATTTCATACAAGGAGGATTGCACTGATGACATTCGAAAAAGTATTAAACATGCAAATCAATATTATTAGCCTAGTCATTATTAGGATGCCGCAGTGCAACCCGATGACGTAGGCTTTTTGGTCACGGTTCACATTGCGGCATGTAAAACTGCGATGTGGATAGTGATTGGTAAATACAAACATTTTAAAAAAATGAAACCTTTCAATATTACACCGCAGTTTTATCATTGCTGATAAACTGGGGTGTTTTTTTGTTTGAGAAAGGGGAATTATTATGTCCAAAAATATACATAATTATGCAGAAATGCATCTTAACGATTTTCTTGATTATCTAGCAATTCCAAGTGTTTCTGCTGAGAACAAGGGAATTGATGAAGCTAGTGATTGGCTAGTAAAGACTTTTGAACAGTTAGGTGCAAAAAAATCTGAAAAATGGGAAAAAGAAGGACAAAATCCGTTTGTATATGCAGAGTTTGAAGGAAAAAGTGCAAAAACAGTTCTGTTTTACAATCATTATGATGTTCAGCCAGCGCAGCCATTGGACGAATGGAAGACGGAGCCATTTAATCCGACTTTTGTCGAAGGTAAATTGGTTGCTAGGGGGGCCAGTGATGACAAAGGTGAACTTATGGCGCGCCTCGTAATGGTGAAGTGGTTCCAAGAAAATGGAGGACTTCCAGTGAATCTGAAGTTTTTTGTCGAAGGAGAAGAAGAAATTGGGAGTCTGCATGTTGATGAGGCAGTTAGAGAGCATGCAAAAGAACTAAAAGCTGATGCATGTATTTGGGAAGGCGGCGGTAAAAATTCTGTCGGGCGCTTCGAAGTAATTAGTGGTATGAAGGGGATTGTTAGCTTTGACGTTGAAGCAGTTACCGCAGATGTTGATATGCACTCTTCACTTGCTTGTTTTGCACCAAATGCAGCATGGAGACTTGTTCAGGGATTAGCCACTCTGAAAGACAAGAATGGACGAATTACTGTAGATGGTTTCTATGATGATGTTGATGATTTAACTGATTTGGAGAAAAAAGCAGTTGCTCAAATGGATTTTGATGAAGAAAAAGTCAAAGAAACATTTGGCCTAAAACGTGATTTTATAACAGATAAGCCAGCATATGCCTTTGTAAATGAACCAACGATGACAATTAATGGTCTCACTTCTGGCTATGAGGGTGAAGGAGTGAAAACAGTTCTTCCCAAGTATGCAAAGGCTAAATTAGACTGTCGTCTAGTGCCGGGGCAAGATCCAGAGAAAATGGTTAAGCTAGTTGAGGCGCATCTGAAGAAAAATGGTTTTGCGGATTTAAAAGTCACATTCAATCTTGGCGAGAATGCTTTTCGTTCTGATTCAGACCATGCATTTGTAAAACTTGCTATGGCTACTGCGAAAAAAGTTTATGGGGATAGGCAAGTAAAATATGTTCCTAATGCTGCTGGTGGTGGACCAATTGAATGTTTTGGGAACGTACTTAAACTGCCTATTGTGTTAGTAGGAGTACATAATGCAGCAAGCGGAGCCCATGCACCAAATGAACACATCTTGGTTAGCGACTTTTCTCAGGGTGTTGAATATCTTACAGAGTTATTACAAAATTTTTAGGGGGATTTTAGTATGAAGTTGAGTAGAGTTTTGGTATCAAGTGGATTGGTAGTTGCGGCAAGTCTGTTATTTTTAGGAACATCAAGTAAGAAGGTTGATGCTGCAACCAAACAGGTTTTAAATTGGAGCGAACCATCATCTCTTGAAACATTAGATCCGGATCAGGTTGATGATTCTGTTGGGGGAGAAGTTCTACGTAACAGTAATGAAGGACTTTATGTTTTGGATGGCAATAATAAGCTGAAATTAGCAGGAGCATCGAGCGTCGAGGTATCTAAAGACGAGAAAACATATACTTTTAATCTAAGGAAGAATGCTAAATGGAGTAATGGCAAATCTGTAGTTGCTGCAGATTACGTTTATGGCTGGCGTAGGATGGTAACTCCAGCAACTGCCGCACCGAACTCTTATCTTTTTGATGGAGTGAAAAATGCAGAGGATATTATGAATAGCAAGAAATCCCCTGATACATTAGGGGTTAAAGCAGTAGGTAAGTACAAGTTAGTGGTGACTTTGGATAAAACAATTCCTTATTTCAAAAAATTACTTGTAATTTCGAGCTTCTATCCTCTAAATGAAAATGCTGTTAACAAATATGGCAAAAAATATGGAACTTCTTCAAAATATACGCTTTACAATGGTCCCTTTGTTGTTAAAGGCTGGACGGGGACAAATGATAAGTGGAATTTACAGAAAAATGATTACTATTGGGGTAAGAAACAAGTTAAGTTAACAAAAATAAACTTCCAGGTAACAAAGAGTACGACGACATCATACAATTTGTATCAAAGCGGTAAATTAGACGAAACACTTTTAAGCAGTGAGCAAGCTCGTCAATTAAAAACCAACAAAGAATTTAAATCGTTGGAGCAGGCAAGAACGACCTACGTCGATTACAATACGACTAGAAAGGCTTTAAAAAATGTAAACATTCGTAAGGCCCTATCTTATGCAGTAAACCGCAAACAACTTGTAAAAAAAGTTTTGGGTGATGGTTCTGTTGTATCAAAGAATTTTGTACCAGAAGGATTAACAAGTTACAAAGGAAAAGATTTTGCAAAAGATGCACAGGTAAAAGAAGCTTCAGAACACAACAAGAAACTTGCTAAGAAATACTGGAAAAAAGGTTTAAAAGAGTTAGGTGTTAATAAGCTGACTTTAACATTCCTTAGTGATGACGATGATACAAGTAAGAACACAAGTGAATTCTTGCAAAGCCAATATGAGACTACATTATCAGGATTAACGGTCAACCTTTCAAATATGCCAAAGAAAAATAGAATTACTAAGATGATGAATCAAGACTTTGATCTTGTGTTAACTGGTTGGGGTGCAGAATTTACTGATCCATTGACGTACTTAAACTTAATGACAAGTAATAATGTTTATAATTTCGGAAAATGGAAGAACAGCGACTATGATAAGTATGTTTCAAGTGCTAAAAATGATAGTGCTAGTGATGCAGATGGCAGGTGGAAAGCAATGAGCAATGCCACAAATGTCCTTGATGAGGAACAACCGCTTGCTCTGTTGTATCAACCTACTTCTGCACTCATGATAAAGTCGAATGTTAAAGGTGTGAAGTACAATTCAGTAGGTGGATTTCTTTGGAAAAATGCATATATAAAATAATACGGACTTTTTTGTAAGAAAATGTATTGAGTTCCATGGATACGAAGATATCTAAACTTTATTTGTATAAAAATTTTATGATAAACAAAAAATCTAGGATTAATTTTGATAATGAGATCAGCAAAAACTGTACTCAATCAGAATTACGACTAGATTTTTTTATATGCTCATTTTAAGATGATAGCGCTATCTTTTAAAAAAGTAAGTTTGAAAGGTATAAACCTAAGAAAAAAAGTGATTTTGTGCTCCAGCACAAATATACAATAGAATATTTATGCCTTAATACATGTTATATTATGAATAATTATGATAATATTCTTACAACGAAAAGGAGATGGGAGAGATTACAGAATATCCATAATGTGAAATGCCAGAATAAGTTTAAAACGCTCTTCATTTTCATCTAGATTTACTCCCAATAGATTTTTAATACGTTTGATCCGGTAGTTAATTGTATTTCGATGGGAAAATGTTTTCTCGGAAACAGCTTTAACACTACAGTTTTCTTGTAGATATAGTTTAAGGAGATCAAGGTATTCAGTACCAGCCTCTTGGTCATGTTTTAAGATTGGTTCCAGTGTTTTTAAAGCACTGTCCTCGAGAAGTTGATAATTGTTAACTGCTAAAATGAGTTCGTTTATTCCATTATCCTCAAAAAAACATACTGAATTTGATGATTTTTTATGCATATGAGCCTTAACATATTCAATTTGTTTGTATGAACGATGTAATTCAAAAATTGATGATGCTGTTGAACTTACACTGATATTAAAATTATATTCCTTGAAATTTATTTTCAACATTTTGTCGATTGAGTTGGCAAATTCTGGAATGTTAATGGAACTATTAATCACGATGAAGAAGGAATTATCGTAATCAAAAATACAGTTGATGAATCTGAATTTGTTGAGCTCAACTTCAACTTTGAGACGAAGTTTACCATAAAGATTAGAATTAATCCTTAAAATATCCAAGTCATCACTGCTGATGGCAAGAATAGTGTAATCAGAATGCAAGTCGAAATTATTTCTTTCAAGTTGACGCTCAAAAGCTTCAGGCGAATTAGGATGGAAAATTGCATTTTTTATACTTCCCATGAGACTATATGACAACTGTTCACTTGCAAAAATACGATTACAATAGTCCCTAATTATATCAATTAAATGTATTTTCCAAGGAACTGTAATTAATGGAAAATTCTTTTTACTACAATAATCAACTATATTTTTCGGAATATCCCTAATGAATTGCCCCGTATTAATAATTAGAGCTGTTGCCCCTGAAGAGATTACCTTTTGAACATATTCGAAAAGCCAAGTGTCAGAATCTTTTCCAATTCCAGTTGTTATAACGATCTCATTTCCGTGCAGATAATCCATCGTATTTATGTTTTCCAAAATATGAACCCAGCTAAATAATTTATCCAATCCGGTACTACCAGTTATGAGATTCATTTCATACTTTTCTTTAGTTGCATAGTAAACTGATCTGAAATTTATAGCCATTTGATCACCAACTTTTTTTGTTTATCATTATATATCTAATATTTTACAAGTCAATGGAAGAAGGAATCATAAATGTTGAGTACGAAGTTGCCAAAAATTATAACTAAACAATTACCTGGGCCCAAGGCAAATATCATATTGAGTGAGCGAAAGAAATATGTTCCCAATTCTGTAGGATGTATATATCCTGTAGTGATTGAAAATTCTGAAGGTGCAATTATCCAAGATCCAGATGGAAACTTATTTTTGGATTGGGTAGGTGGAGTAGGTGTTTTAAATGTGGGCCATACAAATCCACGTGTTGTGGAGGCAGTAAAAAAACAAAGTGAGAAATATTTGCATGGAATGTTCAATATAGTCACACATAAAGGATATACAAAATTGGCACAAAAACTCGCTGAAATTGCCCCTGTAAAGAAAAATGAAGAGGTAAAGGTTTTTTTTGCAAATAGTGGTGCAGAAGTGAACGAAAATGCTATAAAGATAGCGAAAGTATATACAAAGAGACCGAATGTGATTGTTTTTTCAGGTGCATTTCATGGCCGTACATTACTAACAATGACGATGACATCAAAGAAAGCATATGCAAAAGGTACGGGTCCATTAGCCGATGGAATATTTAGGGCAGATTTTCCTAATTTGTATCATTTACCAAAGGGAATAAAAGAAGAAGATGCAATTGAATATTACTTAGCTAGGATAAATCAAATTTTTGAAGAGGAATCAGCTGCTGATCAGGTTGCTGCAATTGTACTTGAGCCGGTTCAAGGCGAAGGTGGATTTATTCCTGCACCATTAAAGTGGGTCGAAGCAGTTCGCAAAATTTGTGATGAAAATGGCATTTTATTAATTGCGGATGAAGTTCAGAGCGGGTTTGCAAGAACTGGAAGAATGTTTGCTTCAAACTATTGGCAAGAAGCAGGTTTTACACCAGATATCTTAACAGTGGCTAAGTCTATTGCAGGTGGATTACCTTTAGGTGGAGTGATTGCAAGAAAAGAAATAATGGACAGTGTACCAAAAGGTGTGATTGGAGGGACTTTTGGAGGGAATGCAGTAGCGTGTGCAGCGGCACTTGAAGTATTGGAAATCATTAAGGATGAGGATTTGATAACTAAAGCACAAAAAATTGGAACGCGGTGCAAAAAAGAATTCTTGGAGTGGAAAACTAAATATCCGGTTATCGGAGACGTTCGCGGCTGGGGTGCAATGCTTGGAATTGAATTTGTTGAGGACAAAAAAACTAAGGAGCCAGCTACTAAGTTTGTAAGTGATTTAATTCAATTATGCGTTTCAAAGGGATTAATTATTGAAAATGCGGGTGCGCATGGAAATGTAATTCGTTTTTTAGCACCTTTAGTGATAACAGAAGATCAGCTAAATGTTGGATTAACAATTTTAGAGGAATCAATTCAAGAATTAAGTGTAAGTAAAATATCCTGATTTAGGAGGTGCACAAAAATGGAAGAAATAATGATGTCTGTTAAGAGTATTTCAAAAAGTTATGGATCAAATCTGGTTTTGAAAGATGTCAGTATGGACATAAAAAAAGGAGAAGTGGTCTGTATTATTGGACCATCTGGCTCGGGAAAAAGTACATTCTTAAGATGCTTAAATTTACTAGAAATACCAACAGCAGGCGATATTATCTTTCAAGATCAAAGTATCCTAAATGGGAAAATAAGGGTAAATAAGTATCGACAAAATGTTGGAATGGTATTTCAGGGATATTACTTGTTCAACTTAAAGAAGGTAATAGATAACATAACAATGGCACCTAGAAGTTTAAACAAGAAAAAGAAAGAATTGGCCGAAAAAGAAGCTTGCGAATTATTGGACAAGGTGGGTCTGCTTGAGAAAAAGATGTATATCCATCTTCATTGTCTGGGGGTCAAAAGCAGCGAGTGGCAATTGCAAGAGCACTTGCGATGAATCCAGAGCTTCTATTATTTGATGAACCCACTTCGGCACTCGATCCAGAGTTAGTTGGCGAAGTTTTGAAAGTTATAAAAAAATTGGCTAACGATGGGATGACTATGATTGTGGTCACACATGAGATGGGATTTGCTCGTGATGTTGCCGATAGAGTGATTTTTATGGAAGGTGGATACATAGTGGAGCAAGGAACTCCAAAAGAAATCTTTGAAAATCCTCAGAATCTCAGAACTCAAGAATTTCTCGCACGTATTCTGTAAAGAAAGGAGTTTTTGCATGAATTTAAACTGGACAGATGCTTTTAATAACTTAGTTCCGTCACTGTTACAGGGCGTAGTGGTTGTACTACAAACAACGATTTCAAGTTTCTTAATTGCTGTGGTAGTAGGTTTGTTAGTTGCTATTTGCAGGCTTACACAATTAAAGATTGTTAAGGTACTTTTTGCAACGCTTGTGGAAATTGTTAGGGGAACTCCATTGTTAGTACAGCTTTTCTATATTTACTATGTTGTGCCATTAATACTTGATAATATATTGAAAGCAATGGGTAACAGTAGTGCTAATATACAATTTTCAGCAGTGGCCGCGGGGATTGCAGGACTTTCAATTAATTATGGGGCCTATATTTCTGAAGTATTTCGTTCTGCTATTCTTTCTATTGATGATGGTCAGAAAGAATCTGGATTGGCACTCGGATTTACTTATTACCAGGTCTTGTGGAAAATAATTATTCCACAGGCCTTTGCAAATAGTATCCCTGTTCTTGGTAATTATTTGGTAATGATGATAAAGGATACATCATTACTGGCTATCATTTCAGTGAGTGAGTTACTGTTACGGACACAGACATATGCATCACAGACATTTGAAACAATTGAATCATATACTATTTTAGCAGGTGTATATTTGCTTTTGAGTTTGCCTTTGTCGCAGTTGATGAAATTATTGGAGAAGAAAATGAAGGTTTTGCATTAAAAAAGGAGATAAGTACATGAAGAAAAGAATATTATTAATGTTGCTTAGTATCACAGCACTATTATTATTTGTAACTGCTTGTTCTTCAGGTAAAAGCAGTTCAAAAAGTTCTTCGACATCATCTAGTACAGATACGCTTGCAAAAATAAAGAAAAAAGGTGTACTTGTTGTTGGATCATCCAATGATGCACCATTTGCTTACATTGATACAAAAACAAAGAAATTCACGGGTATTGATGCAGATATCATTAAGGAGATTGCTAAACGTATTGGAATTAAAAAAGTCGAAATGAAGCAAGTTCCATTTGAAAATCTTCTGGTTGAGTTGAATAAGGGTTCAATCGACATGGTGACAGATGCTATGTATATAAAGAAAGAACGCCTTCAAAAAGCGGCTTTTACAGACATATGGTATAAAGAAGGGGATGCAGTTGTAATTCCTAAAAATTCTAGTATCAATTCATTATCGGATTTAAAGGGTAAAGTTATTGGGGCACAAAAGGGAACAGCATTTTTGGAAATTGCAGAAAAATGGAAGAAAGAAGGAATAGTTAAGGATGTTCAAGTGTATGGGAAACAAACTGAGTTAATGTTGGCTGTAGACACTGGTAAAATCGCAGCCTGTGTTACCGATGGGATAGTTGCTGATTACACACTTTCAAAGGATTCATCACTATCACTTAAACTGCTGAGTTCGTACAAATCTGAGGCTACTGGGCAAATTGGTGCTGCAGTAAACTTCTCAGATAAGTCATTACTGAATGCAACAAATAAAGCACTAAATAAAATGAAAAAAGATGGAACTCTCAAGAAAATCCTTGCAAAATATGGTCTATCTGATAAATACATGGTAAGTGTGTCAGATGGAATAACAAAAAATATTAAATAGGAGTCTTATTTCCGCAATAACATTCTAAGAAAAAAATAATAAAGGACTAGATCAAAAATTCAACTCATGATCTAGTCCTTTATTATTAGACATAAACGTGCTTCACGGGGAGAATATCATATCAGTACTCGATCTGCAACTGCTTATTTTGTTGTGGGTAGATAAGGTAGATACAATTATATGCTGTTAACATGGGTTTAGAACAATTAGAACAGAGTTACATTTTTGCTTTCAAGAGATAAAAGAAACATCTTTCGTGATAGCCCACCCGCATAGCCCCCAAGAGAACCGCTGGCATTTATTACTCGATGACAAGGAATTATGATTGCAATTTTATTGGCTCCATTGGCATTTCCGACCGCCTGTGACTTGCCAGAACTTCCGAGTAATTCTGCGATTTTCTTGTAAGTGAGCAGTTCGCCAGAATGTGTACTTTGCAGGATGTTCCAAACCTGTTTTTGAAAAGATGTTCCATTAAGAACTAATGGGACTGAAAATGTATCTATTTCTTTTAGAAAGTATGCGGTAAGCTGCTTTTTCAAAGTGAGATAGACGGCTGTGGGTTGTTCAACCAACTCAGCTTTGTAAAATTTGCACACTTGCTGTATTCGTAAGTCCAATTTTTTCGAATCAGTGAACTGCAATAGATACAGGTAACTATCATCACTGATACTGACCATCTTGCCAATAGGAGTATCTATGTAATTAGTGAATAACCTCATCAAACGCATCCTCCAATGATAAAAAAACAATAGAATAAATTGATTAATCTAGTAACAGAACAACGAGCACCTGATTATGTTGTCATTTTACCCAAGAGTTCAAGAACCAGAAATTAAAACTTATGTCGCTAGTTAATTATCTATTTTTACAATTGGATAAACACGATTATCTGCTTCATCAAATAGGCTTACAGGATGCTTTTCGGTGGCATCAAGACGCAATTGATATCCATATTTGTCGATAAAGATCAACTCTTTATCATCTAATTTTGTTATTTTTCCAGGTAACTTACGACCATCGATGAGTATTTTGAGTGTAGCATTGACTTCAAGCAAATGAACTTTTCCACTAAGTTCATCTGTAAAATTCCACTTGCCTACATAGAAGTTAGGCAAAACTTCCGGGATTGACTTCTTCTTAAATAGGACGAGAGGGTTGAAATGGTTGCGCGGGCTGAATCCTGAAGTAGCATGTCGTTTGTGATTCATTGATAATTGCGCTCCTCTCACTAATCTACAAAATAGTATAACTTTAATTGATTTCAAGATATAATATAACATTTAAGTGTTGAATAAAGTAGTATTTAAACAGATTTTAACAGCAATATATTATTTTTGAAATAAGATTGTATTATCTGAAAGATATTAACAACAATTAGGTTATAGCAATATTTTTTTAATTTAAGTAGCTAACTATTCCTACTTAGATATACTCCACCTTCTTTTTTTGCTACAATGGTTTTTAAGAAAGCGATTCACAAAGGAGGAGGTTCTATGTTGAGGTTAGGGGTAATAGGTACGGGATGGATTACGAAACAATTTGTTGAAGCTGCACAAGAAAACGGTTCCTGGGAATTAACCAGCGTTTTTTCACGTTCAATTGAAAAAGCGGAGCAATTTGGGCGTGAATTTTCGGAAAATGTTAAGGGTTATCGAGACCTGCATCAATTTTTCTCTGAAGGAAATTTTGAGGTCGTTTATATTGCATCTCCTAATAGTTTGCATTTTGAACAGAGTAGGCAGGCTATCTTGGCAGGTAAACATGTGATTGTTGAAAAACCTGCTTGTTCAAGCCCTGCTGAAATGAAGGTTCTACAGAGATTACTGCGCAGATATAATAATGTCTACTACTTTGAAGCAGCAAGGCATTTTCATGAACTAAATTTCTTGAAAATCAAAGAAACGGTTAAGCAGATGGATACTATTCAAGGTGCTACATTGACTTATATGAAGTATTCTTCCAAGTACGATGATTTTCTCGCAGGTAATGAACCGAATGTCTTTTCGTTGAATTTTTCAGGTGGAGCATTGCAAGACTTAGGCGTATATCTTGTATACGATGCTGTTAGTTGGTTTGGGCTTCCAGATAGTGTGAGTTACACAGCAACTAAACTTCGAAATGGGATTGATGGTAAAGGTTTGGCACTGCTAAATTATTCTGGATACACGGTGACTTTGAATGTGGGTAAAATTGCAAATTCATACCTGACAAGTGAAATATATGGACTTAGAGAGACTATTATTATGGATAATGCAGCAGACCTTGCTGATGTTCAACTAGTTGATGGGGCCACAAAGCGAATATTGACTCAAAAAACAGCCGCTAATCCGATGGCAGCTGAAGTTTCAGACTTTACAAGTATCCTACAAGACCCTTTATCATTGGATAATAAGCAAAAAATGGAGGACTGGTTAGCTGTCAGTGTACAAGTTAATCGTGTATTATATGATTTAAGATCAAGTGCAAATATTGTATTTAGGGCAGACAAAGAATTTAGATAGGGAAATATGGCAAAAGAGCGTAAATTTCAAATTAGTTTGAAACCTGATTGGAGATATTTAACTTTTGTCACAGGTCCAGAAGAGGAAAAAATGAATTCAAAATTTGAAAATAGTTTTAAAGAACAAGGCTTTACAAAACCAACGTTGATTCAAGAACAGGTGTATGAACCATTGAAGGAAGGAAAGAGTGTATTAGGGCTTGCGCCGACGGGCTCGGGTAAGACTTTAGCATACTTGCTCCCACTACTTGAACAAGTTGATAAAGCACAAGGCGTTCAGTTGGTGATAGTTGCACCATCGCAAGAATTAGCTGCACAAATTACAGAGGTGGCAAGGCAGTGGGCAAAACTTGTAGATTTAACGGTGCTCTCATTAATTGGAGGTGCGAATGTAAAACGGCAAATTGAAAAGTTGAAGAAGGCACCCGAGGTTGTAATTGGAACACCTGGGAGAATGCTTGAATTAGCCGAGAATAAGAAGTTGAAGCTGCATAATGTTAAAGCATTTGTTTTTGACGAAGCAGATGACTTATTGACTGAACAAACTTTGGTTGCATGCCGTTCGTTATTAAACCACGCACCTGGAATTGTTCAGCTCGCATTTTTCTCAGCCACTAAGTCGGACATATTCGACCAATTACATCAGTGGTTTGGGACTGAGGTCGAGGTTTTTGATGTTCGGGCAGAGGATCAGACTCAAGGCGAGGTTGAACACTTTTTGGTGGAGACCCCTGTTAGGAAAAGAATTGATACTTTGCGCAAACTTTCTAATCTTGAAAAATTCAGTGCCCTTGTATTTTTTAAAAAAGTCACTGAAATTGAGAATGCAGCAGATAAGCTGAAATACTTGGGTGTTAAGGTAGCAGTATTGGAGGGACAACAGCGTCAAGTTGAACGTGAAAAAGCCTTGCGTCAGCTACGTAAGGGTGAGATTAGTTTGTTATTGACGACGGATGTTGCAGCTCGTGGACTCGATATTGTAGGTCTCCCTGCGGTTATTAATTATGACTTGCCAAAGGACAGCAATACCTATATTCATCGAGTAGGACGAACTGGTAGAATGGGAGCAAGCGGAATTGTAATTAACTTGGGTAATGATCATGATTTGAGAAATTTCCGCCAGTTGGTGCAATCTGAAAATTACGAGCTACATTTTGGAACTGTTTATCGTGGTGCATTATTGCGAGTGGAAGAAATACCGGATGAGGTAAGGGAATCTCAACTGTCTAAATCAAAAACTGAACCCGTACAGCGCAAGAAGAAGAAAATAGTTTCCCCTGTTATTGTTGAGAAAAAAAAGCACAAGAAAAGAAAAAGAGACAGATTAAATAAGGGAAAGCGGCATAAGAAAGAAAATCAATAGAGTAAAAATAGGACAATAAACAGGGCAAGGGACAAAAATTAAAATTTAACTCGCTTCCTATTAATCCTAGATAAACGTGTTCACAATAAGTCAAAATTCTTCGTCTAGTTGTGAGTTACGTGTGGCAAAGTTAAAGCTATATTCGTATTTCGTGTTAATGCCCAAATTTTATTGACTTATGCCACACGCCCTAATTAAACAGACTGTGTGAGAATATTTATTTTAAGTCAGTTACTAATAAAGCGAACTATTGACTTTAGGAGGTTATCTTCATATACTTATATAGTTAGTATTTTGCTTATTGGTATGCGCTTGTAGCTCAGCAGGATAGAGCAACCGCCTCCTAAGCGGTAGGTCATCGGTTCGATTCCGATCAAGCGCACTCGGATATCTATAACTGATTAAAAAGGAGCCAAGTCGAAAGTTAACTTTTGATTTGGCTCCTTTCTTTGAAGTAAGGGCCATTATGGTTAACTTTTGTGAATTTTCTAACAGATATATGGAGAATATATGCAAAAAGCAGTATAAACTACTTGGGATTACTGTTCCAGTAAACTTTTGTTTGTAGTACAATTAATACATAAATTAGATAATATTGAGGTGAATATTTTTTGAAGAAATTAAAAGTGATGACAGTTTTTGGTACTAGACCTGAGGCTATCAAGATGGCACCTGTGATATTAGAATTGAAGAAGAGAGAAAGTCAGTTTGATACCGTAACCGTTGTGACGGCACAGCATCGTGAAATGTTGGATCAAGTGATGGTAACTTTTAATATTGTCCCTGATTATGATCTTGATATTATGAAACAAAATCAAACATTAGGAGATATCACTGCTAATGTTTTGAAATTATTAGATGGAGTGTTAGAGAAGGAAAAACCTGATATAGTTTTGGTTCATGGAGACACGACGACAACTTTTGCAGCAAGTATAGCAACTTTTTATCGCCAAATTCCATTAGGTCATGTTGAAGCTGGTCTAAGGACATGGAATAAGTATTCTCCTTATCCAGAAGAGATGAATCGTCAAATGACGGATGTTTTGAGTGATATCTATTTTGCTCCTACCAGTCAGAGTAAAGATAATTTACTTAAGGAAAACCATAAAAGTGAACAGATATTTATAACTGGTAATACAGCGATTGATGCACTTGAAGAAACTGTGACAAGTGATTATCATCATAGTGTACTAGAAGAAGTAGATGAGAAGAATAGATTGATATTATTGACAATGCATCGACGCGAGAATCTCGGGGAGCCAATGGAACAGGTATTTAAGGCTGTGCACAAAATTGTTGAGCAAAATCAGGATGTAGAGGTAGTTTATCCGATGCATCTGAATCCGAAAGTTAGAGAGGTTGCTAAGCGGATACTTGGGAATACTGAAAGAATTCATTTGATTGAGCCTTTGGATGTTGTTGATTTTCACAATCTCTGTGCTAGAAGCTATTATATTATGACAGATTCTGGTGGTGTCCAAGAAGAGGCCCCAGCATTGAAAAAGCCAGTTCTCGTTTTACGTGATACAACTGAGCGACCAGAAGGCGTTGAAGCTGGAACACTAAGGCTTGTCGGGACAAACCAGATGGAAGTCGAGAAAAATATGGACTTGCTGTTAAATGATGACGAAATTTATCAAGCAATGGCAAAAGCGAAAAATCCTTATGGTGATGGTCATGCAAGTGAACGAATTTTGAAGGCAATTGTATATTATTTTGGTAAAGGTATTACAAGACCGGCTGATTTTTAGGTAATAGTTGGATTTGTAGGGGGAGATATTATGGAAAAAGTTGATCGATTCGGATTTAAGAATGAGGAACAAGTATTTCATCGGTATTTTCCATTATACACGGTGGCTTTGCGCTACTATCCAGAAATATATTCTCTTCTTGAAAAACATCCAGATCTAGAGAATCCAAGGACGATTTCTTCGAATTTCAATATTATTTTTGCAATCATTAGGTACCAGACAATGGTAAAAAATCTTGTCAATCTACAGGCTGTTAGTGAGGCTGATGAGGATGTTTTGCAAGAAGTTAAAGAATTGCGTAAGGTAATAGATACACTTGATAAACTTAAATATCAAATTGCTCACAATCCATCTTCAGTAAAGAAAGCAATTTTAGTTAAAGATAAAGTATTAGATTTTAAGAGCTTTAGTAAAAAAGAATAGATGATTAGTGCTGCTTTTCTATTAGGAAAGTGCGCACTAATTTTTTTATACTAAATTAATTGAGGAGGATAGACTATGAATAAAGATGAAAAAATTAAAATATTACGTGATTTGATAAAAATAAATTCAGTTAACGGACATGAAGCAAAAGTAACTAAGTATCTGGTAAAACTACTCGAAGATAAAAATATTAAGGTACATGCAGATTACTTTGATGAAGATAGTGCAAACCTTATTGCCAATATCGGTGTCGGCAATGGGCCAGTACTTTGCTTTGAAGGTCACCAAGATACTGTAGCGATTGGGGATGAAAGAAAATGGAAACACAAACCCTTTGAAGCTGAAGTAGTTGGCGATAATATCTATGGGCGTGGTGCCGCAGATATGAAGAGTGGTTTAGCAGCAGCGGTAATTGCAATGATTGAATTGAATGAAGATTTAGAAAAAATTCCAGGCAGAATAAGATTGGTAGCTACTTCAGGTGAAGAATTCGGTGCAAAGGGTGCATATCGTTTAGCTGATAGTGATGTATTGGATGACGTTTCAGCCATGGTTGTGGGAGAACCTACTGGTGGTAAAATAATTCATGCACATTCAGGATCATTAAATTATCGAATTAAAAGTTTTGGCAAATCTGTACATAGTTCAATCCCTGAAAGAGGAACTAATGCAATTATTGGGTTGAATTATTTCATTAATGCTGAACGGAAGATATTTGAGAATAGCCCTGTCGATTCAATCCTAGGAAAGTTCAAACACAGTATCACTACAATCAAAGGGGGTAGTCAAGTTAATATAATCCCCGACTATGCAGAACTATATGGTAATATTCGACCAACAATGGTGCTGAGTAATCAAAAGGTCAAAGACATGCTTGCTAAGGTAATTCGTAATTTAAATGAAGAACATAAATTAAAGTTAGAACTTGAAATAGTCCATGACTTTTTCCCGATGAGTACGTCTTCAGAGAATACTTTTGTAAAACAAGTACTTAAAGCAGCAAAGGAGAATTTTGGTTCTAAAGCACAATTGGGAATTATTAATGGTGCAACTGATGCGAGTGTTTATGTGCAGAAATATCCGACATTGCCGGTTGTGGTGTTAGGACCGAATACTTGGGAAATAGCTCACCAGGCAAATGAAATGACTAGTATTAAAAGTTACATAAATACAATTGAAACATATAAAAAAATAGCAAGGTCATTTTTTTAATAAAGATTATATTTTGTTAAATTTATTAATTTTTAATTTCTATTTAAGATGTTAGCAATTATAATTAAAAAAGTTATAATTAAAATATAGAAATAGGAGATTAATATGAAGTATAAATATGAGATTATATATCCTAAGATTGAAGTGACCAAGGAAACCCCAATTGTTATGACACTCCATGGAATGAACTCATCTTATTTTGATTTGAGGCCACTGGTTCCAGTTTTTGGGAAAGATGTAATTGAGTTGCATATACAAGGTGATCTCAATTACGGAAGTGGATATGCATATTTTATTCCTAAATTTATTGATAAGACAGAAACAGAAGTTATTGGGGATGTTATCGCAGGTATTCATGATCAAGTAGAAAAAATCCTAGGGCAGAAAAACTTGCAAGGTAATCCGTTATTTTGCTTGGGATTTAGTCAAGGTGCAATTATTAGCGCAGGTTTGAGTATTTTCTATCCGAATTGGTTGGATGTAGTAGCAATATTAAGTGCAAGATTGCCTCAATTCTATATTGAGGAAGCTAGAAAGAGCCTTACAGAAAAAAAGTTGGATACAGGAGTATTTATTTCTCAGGGACAAAAAGACCCAGTGTTTCCACTTGAAACTGGTCGCAAACTTGCAAGTTTCTTTAGAAAATATACTGACAACGTTGAGTATCATGAATATCCTGGTGGTCATATTGTTGATTACAGTGAACCGAAGGATATATATGATTGGTTCAATGAATTTTATATCACAAATAATTAGTATAAGTTAGGCTGGGTTAAAAAACTCAGCTTTTTTATTTGCGATTAATACTCTCAATTTAACTGTTTTATCTAGCAATAATGCAAATAATAGAAGTAAAAATAGTAGTAATAATGATAAAATTTAAGTACGATAGTATGCCATGTATTCCTAAATTCTGATAAAACTATTAACTTGACAGATAATACATGACTGAACTATTATCCATACATAGTGACACCGTGTCACCAAAAATGTAAGGAGGGAGTCATGTGGTTTCAGAAACATTTGAAAATTTAAATATTGAAAAGAAAAAAAGAATATTTCGGGCAATGCTGAATGAATTTGAAAAGTATCCATTGTCTCAGGCGCAAGTTGCAAGAATTATTAATGAAGTTGGGATTTCAAGAGGAAGTTTTTACAAATACTTTAATGGTATTAATGATGCGTACTGGTATGTTTATCGAATCGCTATGGAAGAAATTCATAAACAAAATGTAAGCAGACAGGGGCAAAAAATTCCTTATCAAATGCTTGTTCGCAATTTTGTGGAACAAACTGCAAACAGTCAGTTCTTTAATTTTATCAAAATGCATCTTTGTGTGAATGAATCACTAATTAAGAACGAAGAAAAACAGGTATTTGAAGAACAGCCAGCAGATTTTGAAGAATGGGCCGTGATGGTTTTGTCTCATGAAGTTATTAAACAAATACTTCTTAAACCTACTGATAAAGAAAAATTACTAAATTATCTAGATATGGCTGTCAAAAAAATAAAACAGGAGGATTAAAATATGTTCCTTGCATGGAAAGAAATGCGTTACGAAAAACTGAGGTATACGTTGATCATAGCAATGATTGTTTTAATAAGTTATTTAATATTTATTTTAACTAGTTTAGCCCAAGGATTAGCTAGACAGAATACGGATGCAATTAAATCATGGGATATTCAAAGTGTTATTTTAAATGATAATGCTAATACAAGCATGACCCAATCGATAATTACAAAATCACAATTAAACAAGGTACAGACTGGTAAGAAAACAGCAATTGTAACGCAAGTCCCGGTCGTAGTTCACGGTGATGGTAATAGTAAGGTTAGTGCACAGTTTGTGGGCGTAAATAGTAACCAGTTTATTATGAAAAATTTGAAAGTCATAGAGGGTAAAAAGCCAATAAAAGCTAATGAGGTACTGGCAGATAGCTCACTTAAGCAAGCAGGTTATCAGATAGGGGATAAGGTTAAGTTGAATTCTGGTCAAACCAATTATTTAATTAGCGGTTTTGTAAATAATGAGAAACTTAATATTGCTCCTGTCATCTACGGCGCTAATAGTGTGGCCAAGGTATTAAAAAATGCAGGATCTACTTTTGCAGCAAGCGCAATTGTCTCGCAAGATAGTAAGCCTATTCTCAGCAAGGATAGTGGTTTAAAGAATTACTCAGTAGGAGGGTTCATTAAAAAACTTCCTGGGTATTCTGCACAACTGACTACCTTTATTTTTATGATAGGTTTCTTAATGATAATCTCACTAGTAGTAGTTGCTGTGTTCCTATATATACTGACAATGCAAAAACTAGAGAACTATGCAGTATTACGAGCACAGGGGGTTCCTGTGGGCGTATTGGTACGTGCTACGATCTCACAGTCACTATTAATTGTTGTCAGTGGGTTGATAGTTGGAACTGCACTGACGGGATTAACAGCGAGCTTCATACCTTCGGAAGTCCCAATGTATTTCAGTATTCCATTGCTGAGTATTGTGGCTATTGGCTTAGTTGTGGTTGCATTGTTGGGTGTAATAATTCCAATAAGGGTAGTGACACGTGTTGATCCAGTGACAGTGATTGGAGGATAGGTAATGGAGAAGGTTATTTTAAGAGAAATTAATAAATATTTTGGTGAGAAGAAGAATCGGATTCATGTCCTAACTAATGTTAATTTTAAAGCACAAAAAGGTGAGCTATGTCTGGTGCTAGGCCCTTCTGGATCTGGGAAAAGTACTTTTCTGACAATTGCGGGTGGAATACAGACACCCTCTTCTGGGGAAGTACTTATTGATAATGTAAAACTAGATAGTTTGAAAGAGAAACAAAAAGAACAACTTAGATTAGAAAAAATTGGTTTTGTTTTACAAAATTATAGCTTGGTTCCGTATCTTAGAGTTGAAGAACAATTTGAATTAGCGAGGCGTGTAAAAAAAGAAGGGAACATGAATAAAGCTGATTTCACTGCAGTAATTAAACAACTAGGAATCGCAGATTTATTGAATCAGTATCCGCGTGAGTTGTCGGGGGGGCAGAGACAGCGTGTAGCAATTGCACGGGCACTTTATTCGAATCCAGATATAATCTTTGCTGATGAACCAACTGCAGCTCTGGATTCACAAAGAGTTGTTGAAGTGGGGAAATTATTTAGAGATTTAGCACATAACCATAATAAGTCCGTTATCATAGTGACACATGATTTGCGATTAAAGGAATACGCCAATCGAATTTATGAGATTATGGATGGCAATTTGAAGCAAGTTTAGATAAGATAAACAATTCTTTTTAGGCAAACTGTAATTTGAATATGCATAAAAAAGGCGCTGACACAAAATAATCGTGTCAACGCCTTTTTTTATTAATATCCTATTTAAAAACTATATTATAACACTGTTGTAATTGACGACTAGTTTTAGTACCAGCCGTTAGTTTGCCAATGTTGAACCGCATTCTGCCATGAGCCATAACGACTGACAACATAACTGTTGGCAACACGTTCTTGGTTAGCAGCAGAATAATCACCATTCAAATACGAAGCAGAAAGTTGGTATTTACCATAATATTGACCATTTTTTGCTGTATATGAACCACCTGATTCACGAGCGGCAATCCAAGCACGAGCAGCAGATTCGCTTGATGATGTTGATGTACTTGTCGATGTTGTGGATGTTGCCGTATTTGAGCTAGCAGCAGCTGTAGTAGTGCTCGAAGAACTTACAGCAGGTGTACTAGTTGCAGCACTTGAAGTATTACTTGTGCTTACAGCTGGTGTACTTGTTGTACTTGCAGCAGGTGCACTTGTTGTGCTGGTAGAAGTTGATGCTGTGCTTGTAGTACTTGTTGAGGTACTTGTAGTACTTGTAGTTCCACCAATTTCTAATTTTTGACCAACAACAATCACGTTTGCATCTTGTAAACTATTTTGTTGCTTAATAGCATCGATTGTAGTGTTGTATTCATTGGCTAATTCAGAAACAGTATCCCCAGCCTTAACTGTAACAGTATCAGCATTTGCTGCGACTGTACCAGCTGTTAACATACCTGTAACTGTTGCAGCTGACAATAAAATTTTCTTAATATCCATAGTTATATATTCACTCCTGTTTTTTGTCTCGTAGCATTTAGCTACCCTTCATGCGATTTCCAAATCAAATCGCGTCAACAGTGATTAGTATATCCATTAAACATGACAGGAAAATAGCAGTTCTGTTACTATAGGGATCTTTTTTGTAACATTTTATTGCTTTTGTAATATATCGTAATATAAATAAGTGATAATTCAGAATAAAAAAGCGAAATATTGCTAAAGTGAAGGTGTTTATGAGACCTTTCATTAAATGTGACAAAAATGGATAAAAAATTGCCAGAAATTTTAGTATTTGCAGAAAAAAAATAGAAAAAAATGCTTTTTTTATTTGATGGTCCCATTTTGGGGGGTATTAAGAAGATAAATTACAAATATTTCGGCTTTTTGCAACATTTTTAGAAAAATCTACGAATTTTGAAAAAAATAACTAGAATTATTATCATAATTATTGTCGCAAATGTAATATTGACCCATGCAATCGAACCCTTAGCGAATGGTAGAACTACATTCATACCATAAAAGCCTGTGATAATAGTCGGAATTGTTAGCACAAGAGACCAAACAGTCAAAAAACGCATAACATCATTTAAATTATTATTGAGTAAGTTGTTCGACGTTGCAGATATACGCTCAGTAACTTCTAATGCAATCTCGACAGTTTGTTCTGCCTGATGGGCTTCAATTGAAATATTATGCAAGAGTTTTTTTTCTGTTTGAGATAATTCTTGTGAAGATTGATTTTCAGTTATATTCTCAAGAACTAATAGATTTGTTTTGATACCACTAGCGATATAAACAAGACTGCGTTCAACATTTGATAACTGAATCAGATTCTGATTGCTTATTTTGTGTTTAAGGTTATTTAAATAACGATCGCGTGTGAGGTTTAGATTGTCAATGGCATCTTGAAAGCAGATTGTGACTTGATATAAGATAGTTAAAATCAAGGTTTTTATTGATGCATCCAAATGAGTCGCTTTTGCAATCGTTTTTGCAGTATCAAGATCTAAGAATTTAGAACGGAAGGTAAAAACAGTATTTTTCTTGACCAAAAATGTGATTGGCTCCAAAACAAAATTATTAGTGTCGACATTTTTTTTAACAGGTAAGTTATAAATCAATATTTCGATGTTTTCTTGCTGATCGTAGCGAGCTCTTTCATGTTTATCTGTTGCGTATGCAATGTGTCTGGGATTGAGTTCATGGTTTTCAATGAGGTTATTTTTGTCTTCATCGGTGATGTCACAAACGTCGAACCAAGTGAATGAGTTTCTTTTTCCTTCTATTATATGCTTTGTAATCATGGTAGTTACCTCTTAATTAGTTATTACGAAAAATTTTAGCATACTTTTTTAGTAGGTGCTTGATTTGTGCAAATTTTAATGGAATACTGTCAGAAAATAAGAAGTACGATATAATTAAGTTAATAATAATGGAGGTGCTTTGATTGGGTAAGGTATTCTTGGTAAATGCAGGAAGTTCTTCAGTTAAATGGAAGTTATTTGAAGCAAGTGATGAGAGTGTTATCGCGAAGGGCCTAGTAGAACGAATAAACATGCTAGGATCCCTATTCGAAGTTAAATACAGTGGCAAAAAGTATGAGATTAAGATTGATAATTTATCTTATGAAAAGGCTGCTGAGTTAATTTTTGAAAAGTTGCAAGAACTTAAAATCATTACTGATTTAGGAGAAATAGAGGCTGTAGGGCATCGTGTTGTTGCAGGTGGTGAACTGTTTAAGGAAGCTGTCGAATTGACAGAGGATAATTTAAACAAGTTATCTAAAATGAATGATTTTGCACCTTTACATAATCCAATGGAAGTTAAATATGTGAATATCATGAAGCAGACATTGTCTGAAGTTCCACAATATGCTGTTTTTGATAGTCAATTCTTCACGGATTTACCTGAAAAAAATGCGATTTTCAGCATACCATATGAATATACAAAGAAATTTGGAATTAGAAGATATGGAGAACATGGAATTAGCCATGAATATATTTCTCATCGGGCAGCAGATTTGCTAAATAAGCCGTTGAAATCTTTGAAGATGATAACACTTCATTTAGGAAGCGGAGCATCAGTAGCTGCTGAAAAAGATGGTAAGGCATTTGATACATCAATGGGATTTACACCCTTGACAGGCTTAACAATGGGAACACGTGCTGGCGATGTTGATCCATCGATCATTCCATATCTGATGAAGAAACTATCACTAAGTTTGAACGAAGTTCTGTTGATGCTGAATAAGGAATCCGGACTACTTGGTGTTTCCGGGATATCTTCGGATATGCGGGATTTATTGGCAAACTCGGAGCAAGAACAGGTAAAACTTGCAATCGACATTTTTATTAATCGCATAGTCAAGTATGTCGGAAGCTATTATGCTGAATTGGGTGGACTGGATGTTCTGGTATTTGCTGGTGGAATTGGAGAAAATAATCGAGAATTACGTAATCTTATTGTTGAGAAACTGCAAGTGTTGGGTCTGAAAATCTCTCAGGATGCCAATGAAACAAATAAAGAAGGGGTAATATCAGCGGAAGATTCTTCTGCAAAAATAATGATAATCCCAACAAATGAGGAATTATCAATGGTTAGACAGATTTTAGCATTGCGTAATAAATAGTACTAGATATTTTGTATAATATTTCTGAAAGATCAATATAAATTGAAGAAATTTGAAGACAATTGGATTATTTTGGCTTATGCATATTTTTTACATGTAAAAAAATGAAGGGACTAGGACAAAGGACGACTTTTGACTGGTCCTTTTATTTACACTTTGCAAGTGAGTAAATATCAAAGGCAAGATATGTTATACTTTTAAAATGAACAGACGTTCGTAAAAAAGGTGGGGATAGGATGCGCTTCTTACATACAGCAGACTGGCATATCGGGAGAAAATTATACGGATATGATTTAGCGAAGGAACAGGAGCATGATTTTGCACAAATTACAAAAATTGCGTTAGAAAAGAAAGTTGATGCAATTGTAATTGCTGGTGACTTATATGATAGAGCTTTGCCAAATGAAGATTCTGTAAATCGTTTGAATAAAATGATTGTAGAGCTGAATTTAAAATTAAAGAAACCAATCTTGGCTATCAGTGGTAATCATGATTCAGCAGCTAGACTGAATACTGGAAGGGAATGGTTTAAAGCGACGCAATACTTCTTGAATACTAGTATCGAAGAAGCAATGACACCTGTTGAATTTTCAGATACACAGTTCTTTTTATTACCGTATTTTCAAATATTTCAGGCTAGAAACTTTTTTGCGGATGAATCATTGACTGATTTGACTGTTGCTATGAAAAAGATAATAAAAAAAATGAAAGAGAACTTTGCTGCAAATAAAAAACATGTGTTGGTCGCACATTTTTTTGCAGCTGGTAGTACCAAAACTGATTCTGAAACAAAAATTGAGGTAGGAGGATTAAACGCTGTACCATTAGACCTCCTTACAGACTTTGATTACGTAGCTTTGGGTCATCTTCATGATGTTAATGCATTGCATGATGAACGAATTAAATATAGTGGGTCTCTTGCTAAGTTTTCAGTGTCAGAAGCAGAGACTACTAAGGGTGTATGGATTGTTGATACTGAACCTTTCCATTCTGATTTTGTTGCTATAAAACCTCTTAATGATATTGTATTGCTGCAAGATAGGTATGAAGAGCTGATTTCGCCAAGTGTATATAACGAAGTAGACAATGAAGATTTCGTAGCGATTACACTGACAGATAAGGCGGTTATTCCAAACGTCATGAATAATTTGCGTGAATTCTATCCCAAAATAATAAGCTTAAGTCGTGAAAATCAAATAGTAGATCTTCCGAAGAATGAAGACATTGTGCTTGAATTAGATCCAATGAGGTTGTTAGAGAATTTTTTTGAGGATATGACAGGTGAAAAAATAACGGAGCAGCAAAAAAAATGGGCATCTAATAGTCTTGAACGTGTGATTGGTGGTGAAGAAGAATGAAGCCGCTGAAAATAAAGATGACTAATTTTGGGCCATATGCAAAACAAGAAATTGATTTTACACGTTTTGCTGAACAACCGCTTTTTCTAATCAGTGGTAAAACTGGTAGTGGAAAAACGACGATTTTTGACGCCATGTGTTTTGCTCTTTTTGGAAGCACATCAGGGGATGATCGTGAGGCAGAAGCAATGCGCTCAGGTTTTGCCAAAGAATCTGAGGTGACAGAAGTTGAATTTATTTTTGAACATCAAGATAAAGTTTATCGTATTAAACGCCAACCCAAACAAGTCATTATCAAAAAGAGAGGTTCTGGAACAAAAATTCAAAATATGACAGTACTGCTGAGCTATCAAGATGATGGTAAAGAAGTTGAACTAAATAAAGTTGGGCTAGTCAATAAATTTATTCAAGAATTAATTCATCTGACATTAGAACAGTTTACACAGATAATTATGTTGCCGCAGGGAAAATTTCGGAATTTTTTAGATTCAGATAGTAATGAAAAAGAAAAACTATTACGTGAGCTCTTTTCTACGAGTTTGTTTAAGAAATGGGCGGATGATATTCAAAACCAAGCAAAAGAGACACATAATCAGATCCAAGAAAAGCAGAATGAGATTGATGCATTAAAGGGCCAAATCAATGGAATCGATAGCAAACTGGATGTGGCCAGTTGGTTAGAGGCTGCAGGTGAAAGAAATAAAGAGAGTAAGCGAGTTAGAGATGCTGCTAAGTTAAAGTTAACCAAGATGGAAGAACAGGTTGCAGATGCGCAAGATAATTTACTGAAAAACAAACTATTACTGCAGGACTTTGAAACATTAGGATCTATTAAAAACAGTTTACTTGAATTTAGAAATGAAGACTGGCTTAAAGAAGAAGAGAAAAAATTAAATGAGTTGAAATGGCTTCAGAAAAATGAACAGTTAGTTTTAAGGCTTGAAGAACAACAATCGTCCTATGATAAAACAAAGGACAAAATTGAAGAGGTTGCTGCACAGAAAAGAACTGTCGAAGAGAAACTTAGGGCAAATCAAGAAGAAAATAGGAATTTAGAAGCAAAAGAAGATGAAATTAATTCTTTAACTGATGATGTAAGACGATTAAAAGATAAGAAGGTTTATGTTGAAAAAGCAGCGCAATTAGATGTTGAACGGATAACTGCTGGCAATGAGTTCAAGATACTTAAAAATGAGATAACCAAACTAGAGAAAACATTAGCTCTAGACCAGAAAAATATTGAAAAGCAGCAGGGAATTATTAAGCTGAACGAAGGTATATCAGAAAAAGAATTGAAATTGCAAGAAACAGGGAGCAATCTCACCAAAGCAGATGAATTGATAGAAGAAATGGAGGAAAACAAGTCCAAGGTTGGTAAATTAAAGGTAACTTTAACAAAACTGAAAGCTGATTTAGCAGATACAAAAAAGCAGATGAGCATTGCAAAAGAAAAGCACGAAGAATTAGATGCTGTACTAGCAAAAAATCAGATAATTATGTTAAGTAAGAAGTTAAAACCAGGTGAACCTTGTCCGCTATGCGGTTCATTAGAACATCCACAAGCATCGATGATAGATGAATTGCTAGTTGAGGTGACAGAAAGCGATGTTGAAGATGCAGCAAAAAAGCAACAGAAATTAATGCAAAATAGTGGTGAAATAGCGGGCAAGATTGATACCAATGAGGAAAGAATTGCAGAACTAATGATCACTTCCGACCAAGACTTGCAAAAATTGAATGATATTCTGAATATAAAAGAAGTTGATTTTGCGGAGATGCAGATACGGGTCTCTGAATTAAAAAAAGATTTAAATACTGGGATTCGGGAGCTAAAGGAGCAAAAACAGAATATTAAAGATGCCTCAATAAATCTTGAAGATATGCTGCATGAAAAAGCAAAGTTTGAAGAGAAAATGGAATCGTTAAAAGAACAAGAACGTGGTTTTAAACTCGACATTGCTAAAATAGAGGCAAAATTAGCAACGGTTCACGCAGAAATACCAAATGGCATTACTTCATTACAACAAATGGAACTACTTATATTCGAAAAACAACAAGTAATTACAGATTTTGAGACAGAAAAGAAAAAAGTTGTCGATCAGGCGGTCAAGCTTGCTACCAGCTTAACGATGCTTACTGAGAGACTTGAAGGTCTTAAAGAAACAAATGGTTCTTTAGAAGCGAGTTTGCGACAAAATAGAAAAAAACTCAATGAAATTATGTTCAAGCATGACAAGAATTTAACCATTGCTAAGATGAGGTCAGGGATTGATGAGGTAAAAGAGATTGCTGTGATTGAATCAGAAATTCGGAATTATCAGAATAAAATTGTTGAATTAAAGACACAAATTGCTGATCTTGAAATGAGAACGGATGGTAAAGATATTCAAAATATTACAGAATTAGATGCAAGACTGGTGCAATTAAAACAGGACAAAGAATTTGCTTTTGCGGAATATGAAAAGAATTCACAGGAATACTCTGAACTATTCAAAGTTACTCAGACTGTTAAAAAAAGATGGACCGAATATCAGACAAAACTCAAACTTGATGCTCAATGGAACCAATTATTGGAAGTGATAGGTGGGAAAGGGAAAGTTAAATTAGGCCTAGAGCGATATGTCTTGCGCAAATATATGAGACAGGTGCTGCAAGTAGCCAATGTTAAATTAATGAATCTAACGAATGAGCGATATTATTTTGAACTTGACAAGAGTAACGGAACTTATGCTACAGATACGGGACTCGAGTTGGATATTTTTGATGCTGATTTGGGTAAACTTAGAAGTGTCAAGACTCTTTCTGGTGGTGAGAGTTTTATTGCGGCATTGTGTCTAGCGCTTGCCATGGCAGAAGTTGTTCAGAGTATAAATGGAGGAACTCAAATTGATGCTTTGTTTATTGATGAAGGTTTTGGTGCACTGGATGACGATTCATTGCAAGTTGCATTAGAAGCACTCCAGACTTTAGAAGGAAAGAATCGTTTAATTGGAATAATTAGTCATGTAAGTGCATTACGTGAACAATTGCCGGCACAGTTAAGAATAGAATCTAAAAATGGACGCAGTGTGGCGCATTATATTTTTGATTTTGAAGAGTTGCCAACTCTTAGATAGACTTTTTTTTGTCTAAGGTATAATATTGTTGTTGAGAATTATTATCATTTATAACTATTGAGGAGTGAATGTGATGGCAACGCAGGAACAAAATACTTTGCTGGTAGCTGCGAATAAACTAAAGAGCAACAAAATTAAAAATACGCCACAAAGACAGGTAATACTGTCATATTTAATGACGTCACATGCTCATCCATCGATTGAGATGATTTTCAAGTATGTCAGAAAAAATGGTTTCAGTGTCAGTTTGGCTACTGTGTACAATACACTGCAGTTATTTGTAGATCATAATTTGATTATTGAAATTGCGGCTGATAGTGGTGGGCATATGCGATATGATTATTTCGAAGTGCCACACTATCATGTAATTTGTGTTAATTGTAATAAGATAGTTGATGTTTTTGATGATTCATATAAGAAAAATGAGAAAATTGCTATAGCCAAGACTGGTTATCAGGTTTTGAATAGCCAGTATGAAGTTTATGGAGTTTGTCCCGAATGCCAGGTAAAACTCAAGAACAAAGCAGTTAGAATTTAATTGACACTTAGGTATGTCTAAGTTATACTTTATCTGTCAAAAAGCAATGAGATAGATAGTAGGAAGGTAATCACTATTTAAGAGACTTGATGGTGCTGCAAATCAAGATAAATTATTCTTCCGAATTACACTATTGAGCTTGGATTAGGTTCACCTCTTTATCGGTGTAAGAGCTGGTCATGATCATGACAACTTGGGTGGTAACGCGGAATTTATTTCGTCCCTAATACTATTATTAATAGTATTAGGGATTTTTTATTTCAGGAGGGGAAAAATGAATATTATTGATGAATTGACATGGCGTGGTGCGATTAACCAAATGTCAGATGAAGAAGAACTAAGGAAAAAAGTTGAAGAAAAGTCGATTGGCGTATACTGTGGTGTTGATCCAACTGGAGATAGCCTACACATTGGACATCTTATCCCATTTATGATGCTCAAACGATTCCAGATGGCTGGACATCGCGCACATATTATAATTGGCGGTGGTACGGGGTCAATAGGTGATCCTTCTGGTCGAAATTCTGAGAGAGTTCTGCAGACTATGGAGCAGGTTCATCACAATGAAGAAGCACTGACATCTCAAATGAAACACCTTTTTGGCAAGGATAATATAACTATTGTGAATAATTATGATTGGCTGTCAAAAATAGACCTGCTGAGTTTCTTACGTGATTATGGGAAGTTATTTAGTATAAATACAATGTTGAACAAAGAAGTTGTCTCGAGTCGACTAGAGAGTGGAATTTCTTTTACGGAATTCACATATCAAATTCTGCAGTCAATTGATTTTCATCATTTACTGAAGGAAAAGGATGTTGAATTGCAAATTGGCGGTGCAGATCAATGGGGAAATATCACAGCGGGAATTGACATGATTCATAAGATTGAAGGGTCTGATACAGAGGCATTTGCATTAACAATTCCCTTGATGTTGAAGGCTGATGGGACTAAGTTTGGGAAAACCGCAGGTGGAGCAGTTTGGCTGGATCCTGAGAAAACAACACCTTATGAATTTTATCAGTTCTGGTTGAATCAAGATGATCGCGATGTAGTGAAATATTTGAAATACTTTACTTTTTTGACAAAAGAGGAAATTGATGAGTTGGCTAAGAAGGTTGCCGCTGAGCCTGAGAAGCGCGAGGCTCAAAGAAGATTGGCTGAAGAAGTGACAGCTTTTGTACATGGTAAAGATGCGGTAATCCAAGCTGAACATATTTCAAAGGCATTATTTTCTGGGGATGTTAAGATGCTGACTGCTACTGAAATAAAGCAAGGGTTTAAAAAGATGCCAACGGTTGAGATTGCGAATGAGTCAATGAATATTGTTGATTGGCTTGTTTCAACTCAAATTGAGAAATCAAAACGCCAAGCTCGTGAAGACGTTACGAATGGAGCTATATATATAAATGGTGATAGAATCAAGGATCTAGATTATATAATTAATCCTGCTGAATCATTCGAAGGAAAATTTGTAATTGCGCGTCGGGGTAAAAAGAAATATTTTCTTGCTAAAGTAAAATAGAAAAAGCTTTATTCTGAATTTAATGTTTTTTTCAGAATAAAGTTTTTTTGATAGTATTTACACTAAATTCCGAATTATTTTTATTTATACAATAAAATAGTTAGGATATTCAATGGCAGATATTTTTGGAATTTTTTTGCTGATATTTATTTTTAAATTTTTTCTTGACGACTTAATTGTGAGAGCGTATAGTAATCAATGTTGCTGCAACAGATTGATTCTTTTTTTAAGAAATAGCAATAAATACTTGTTGACAGTAAATGCTTTATCGTCTATAATTAAATAGACAAACAAATAATATGTGATAATTCATTTATTGAATTTTTATGCATTTTGTTTGTATG
>NZ_BACP01000059.1 GCF_000260415.1 Liquorilactobacillus mali KCTC 3596 = DSM 20444 | reverse complement strand
AATGTTCATTACTGTTTGTAGCAAGTTATACTATAATCACATGCTTTTTTGTTATGTTTAGTCAGTATTATTAAAGGGTTTGTTCAAAAGCATACTTATAAAAAAATTATGAGTTATAAGAAAAAATTTATTTTTTCAAACAATTTTAATAATATATATTAGTTAATATTAGTTCATTTTTTAGACTCTTAGTAGTACAATATAGAAGTAGAGGTTGACGTTCCTATGCATTAGCCAGTTAAAAGAAGAATGGTATAGCTCTGAAAGTTTAATATATTGCAATGAATATTAAATTACAAAGCAGATAATTGGTTTTTTTTAATATAAGGAATATAATTGTAGGCAAGAATTTATATTAAGTTGTGATTTTGAACATACTGACTTGACAGTAGGAATTAATTCTAGTATATTAAGTAAGTCTAAGTTGAATATAAATAAATTTAGCAAAAAGCGGAGGAAGAAAAGTGATAACTTTACAAAAATCTTTAACTAATTTAATGCAAGTGTTACGGTTACATGAACATCGTCAAAATGATCCTGATTTTGAGAAATTGGGTGCAATCGATGTTTATTACCTTGAAGCAATTTATCAATTGAAGGAACCTACCATTGGTATGATTTCCAAATTGCTTGATCAATCAACGCCTAATACTAACTATCATATTAAAAAATTAATGCGACTTGATTTAATTGAGAAACGCTTGGATGATACAGACCGACGCGTTACTCATTTGATGGTTACAGAGAAGTATCTCAAGATGCTTGAGTCAGATAATGAGTTCTGGCAAAGACTAGAAAACCGTTTGGAAGATGAAGTTGCACCAAAGGATTTAGCAATCTTCAAGAGGGTTCTACGTCAAACTATTGAGATTGTCTCTGATGAAAGCTTAGATGAATTTTAGATAGATAAAAAAGGGTCCTGACAGTTTTGTCAGGGCTCTTTTTTTCTTATAAATTAATTTTCTGTGGAAGTATCTCTATCAGACGCTGTTGAAGTTTGGTGAGCACATGTGAATGGCGATACACAATCGAAAGAAGGAATTCTGGTTGATTATCGTCAGCAATATCCAGGACTTTGATACCGGGTTCTGGAGGTAAGGCTAGTTCAGTTAAGAAACTTATTCCCATATTTTCCTTAATCATCGCTTTTAAGATGTGAACATCATTTGAACGATGAATAATTTGCGGTCGAAATTGATTGGCGTGGCACATCTTGCTGAAAGCAATCGAATGGATAAAGCGGTCATCCAATATAATGAACTTTTCTCTTGCCAATTCTTTGAAGTCAACACTATTTCGTTTTGCTAAAGGATGATTTTCGCTGACCGCAATCTTAAAGTGTGTACGATCGAAGATTTTAGCATCAAGCTTGGCATCAACAATTGGTGTAATCGAACCGATCAACGCCAAATCAAGTGTTCCATCAAGTATATAGGTAAGCATTTCATTTGATCCAGATTCAAAAATATCGAGTTTGTCAATTAAGCCGGCACGTAGTAATTCTGGTGCCACATGCGGGAAATAATAAGTTCCAATGATAGGTGGTAAACCGAAGAGTATTTTTTCACTTGAAATTCTAGAAAGTTCCTTTTTCATAACGTCCAGTTCATTCAATATCTGAGTGACATGGCGATCAAGCTGTTCCCCACTTGGAGTTACGACCAATTGTTTGTGAGAGCGGTCGCGGACAAATAGCTTAACTTCAAGTTCTGTTTCTAAACGTTTGATGGCCATAGTGATCGTAGGCTGACTTACATTAAAAAAAGAGGCAACCTGAGAGAAGTTTTTGTATTTGACCAACTCGTGGAAATAATGAAACTCCTTAATATTCATAATAATTCCTCCTCATAAAAATAGCTAAATATTCTTCATATAAAAACATTTGATAGTATGATGCATCTTTGACTATAAATTAACACAAGTTTAACATATCGAATATGTTTAGCAATGCTTTTAGAGGTGAAAATAATGAGTATGTTAATTTATTTTTCAAATAAACAACTTCTCTTTTGCGGAGATGATCAAATTATTCTATGATGATAACGAATTTATATGGATGAATATTTGATATAGTTTATTATTAATAATTTATGGGGGTAATAAGAAATGGCAGTATTTTTAACTTCAGTTTCTAGTGTAACAGTAATTGTTTTAATAATGGCTTTAGGATACATTCTGAGAAGAACAGGGTGGTTTTCAGATACATTTGGGAAGAATATTTCTTCTTTGATTACTAAAATTGCTCTACCGGCTTCAATCTTCATAGCTGTAATGAATAATTTAACACGGAGTAAATTATTTGGATTATCAGCGGGTTTAATTTTTCCTGCGATAGCCGTAATAATTGGTTATATAATTGCGTGGATAACGGTTAAAGTGTTAAAAATCCCAGCAGGTCGCCGTGGTATTTTTATGAATGCCGTTGTCAATGCTAATACGATCTTTATTGGAATGCCACTGAACAATGCACTTTTTGGTCAAAAAGCAACAACTTATTTTTTAATCTATTATATTATTAACACAGTTTCTACTTGGGCATTTGGTGTATTTTTGATTTCTAATGATGATCCGACCGTAGATAAGAGCAAGAAAAAATCGCAAAAGTTAAATTGGAAAAAACTTTTACCAATGCCACTTGTTGGTTTTATAGTTGCTGTTGCTTGGATGCTTACCGGTATCCCAGTTCCATCATTTGCTGAACAGACTTTGACATATGTTGGTTCGCTTGTAACACCATTATCATTAATTTATATTGGTATTGTTCTTGCTGATGCCGGCTTGAGTAATATGAAACTTGATCGAGATACTATTTTGGCTTTGTTAGGTCGTTTTGTTTTATCTCCAGTTGTGCTAATCCTATTGATCAAGATAGGTGCATCATTTGGTTTAGGTATACCAACCTTAATGAGTCAAACATTGACTGTTCAATCAGCTACACCAATGCTTGCTGTGCTGCCTATTTTAGCGAATGAGGCCCATGGGGACGTCAAGTATGCAACAAATGTTGTCACAATCAGTACGGTATTATTCATCGTAGTTGTGCCAATCTTAATGGCTGTTATTCAGTTTGTTTAAAATATAAATAATGGTTTAGGTTTTAGGTTAATCCGAACAAATATATTTTTTTCAAAGCATAAATCATAAATATAAATAAAAACAGGCAGCTGGAGCAAAGCTTAAACTTTGCTCCAGCTGCTTTTTTCCCTATAAAACTATTGTCTAAGTTGAAAATCTTCCCCAAACTACGAATGACTCATGAAAAAGTAAGTGTTATACTCGTAATTTCGTGATAGTATTCAAATACATCAACTAGTATTATAAGTTCATTTACTTAGCTATATTTAGATAAGTTATTATTTTTTTATAAGCAAAACAAAGTTTTACTGTGCTATAATCGACCCTATATTAATACGAGTGGAGTTGGAGCATTTGAGTAACAATCAAAAAATGAGAAGGCTCGTCTTTCTGTCTTTTTTTACAGCGATTATCATTGTCCAAAATTTAGTTCCATTTCTAGGCTACTTGCCGATTGGACCGTTAGATTTGACTTTGATCCACATTACAGTCATTGTTGCAGCTTTTTTACTTGGTCCAGTCGATGGAGCAATTATTGGGGGAGTATGGGGTGTGATAACTTTTATTAGGGCATTTGTTTGGCCAACTAGCCCATTGGCTACAATTGTCTTTATTAATCCGCTAATTGCTATTTTACCGCGGATCATGATAGGTGTTGTTGCAGGTGGACTATTTGCGATAGCGCTTAAAAGATATAAAAAGCCATATAGAGTTTTACCCATTGCAGCAATTTTGGGAGCCTGCTGCAACACTCTCTTAGTATTAGGACAAATTTATCTGTTTTATCAAGGAAAGTCGCAAATCTTGTACCATATTGATACTAAAGCTCTGTTACCATACTTATTGACTGTTGTGGGAACAAATGGGATTCCTGAAGCAATACTTGCTGGGATAGTTGCTCCTTTAATTAGTGTTCCATTGATCAAGCGATGGAACTTTCACGAATGAGATTGTTCAAAAATGAAAGGTTGAGTCTTTGTGCCTAGAAAAAAAAGTACAAGAACACGAGTCAGTAAGCGGAAGCCTGCTGTAAGGAGAAAGTCAAAATCTAAAAAAAAATTAGCATCTTTTATGCTCAAGGCCATATTCAAATTTTAAACGTTGCCGTGGCATTATTGATTCTTGGCATTCTAAGTGTACAGGTTCTTGGATGGGCCGGCAGAGTTGAGCAAAATAATCAACATGCACAAACTAGCCAAATAAGTGATGCAGCAAAACGTAAATTTATTACTGCGATACTCCCCATTGCACAAGAGCAACAAAAGCAATACAGGATATTAACAAGTATAACCTTAGCCCAAGCCGCACTGGAGTCTGATTGGGGGCAAAGCCAATTAGCCGCGCAATATCATAATTTGTTTGGAGTAAAGAGCAGTGCAGCTAATGCAAAGGCTCTGACGACAAAAGAATATGTCAACGGTCAGTGGATTACTGTAACTGCTGATTTTGCAGTTTATACTAGTTGGACAGAGTCAATTGAAGCTCATACGAGATTGTTTGTGCAAGGAACTGCGTGGGATAGCCAACACTATCAGACTGTTTTGGATGCCGGTAACTATAAGGAAGCGGCCCAGGCACTTCAAACGAAGGGTTATGCAACTGATCCCAACTATGCAACAAAATTGATTAGTTTGATCCAAACTTACAAATTGAATAAATATGATACCTTATCTGAGACAAACACGAATGAATAGTGTTGAAAAATGGGTTTTCATATGGTAATCTTCAATAGTATATTACTTATATAATGTCATAATATGGTTGGCGAGTTTCTACCTAGGACCGAGAATCTTAGACTATAAGTAAAAAAGCTATTGTTTAAGTGGCTTCTTTTACTGTTTTTGACTGTAGAAGAAGTCCTTTTTATTTTGTAAAGGAGAGACAAAAGTGAAGTTATTAGAGGATCGTATTCGTGAAGATGGGCTAGTTTTACCAGATAATGTACTGAAAGTTAATCAATTTTTAAATCATCAAATTGATCCTGATCTAATGTATAAATTGGGAGAGGAATTTGTGAGATTGTATCAAGGTGAGAAAATCACTAAGATAGTGACGATTGAAGCGTCAGGAATTGCCCCTGCAATAATGACTGGTCTAATTTTGCATGTGCCTGTTTTATTTGCACGCAAGCAAAAAAGCAGCACCATGAATTCGAAATTATACACGGCAGAAGTTTATTCGTATACGAAGAAAGTAAAAAATACGGTTTCTGTGGATCAAAAGTTTTTAAGCAAGGACGATCATGTTTTAATTATTGATGACTTCTTGGCCAATGGGCAGGCGGTTCAGGGATTGATAGATATTTGCAATGAAGCACAAGCTGAATTAGTTGGGGTAGGGATCGCAATCGAGAAATCTTTCCAAGATGGGGCAAAACTAATTAAAGAACAAGGTGTACGCCTTGAATCACTTGCTCGCATCTCATCTTTTGCTGGCAATCAAGTTCATTTTGTAGGAGATGAAAACAATGAATAACGAAGAACTCAAGGAAGTCTCGCATGGGAAAGCTGCTATTTTGGGGATTCAACATCTACTGGCAATGTATTCCGGTGCGGTAGCAGTACCATTGCTAATTGGGACTGCCCTGAATTTTAATAGTACACAAATGACTTATTTAGTTTCGATTGATATATTTATGTGCGGGTTAGCAACACTATTGCAATTATTAAAGAATCGTTATTTTGGGATTGGCTTACCTGTAGTCTTAGGCTGTGCTATTCAGGCAGTTGAACCGCTTAAGATGATTGGTAAACAATTTTCGATTGGAACAATGTACGGGGCAATTATTGTAGCCGGAGTCTTCGTGTTTTTGATTAGTGGGCAATTTGCTAAGATCAAAAAGTTCTTTCCTCCAGTAGTAACAGGATCATTGATTACAGTTATCGGTCTGACATTGATTCCAATTGCTGTTCAAAATATTGGTGGTGGGGATGCAACAGCTAAAACGTTTGGTAATTTACAAAACCTCCTACTAGGTTTGATTACCATCGTTGTTACACTATTGATACAGGTTTGGGGAAAAGGGTTTATCAGTTCAATTGGAGTTTTGATTGGTCTCGTGGCAGGAACAATTGCAGCATCATTTATGGGACTTGTTTCAACTTCTCCAATAACAGAGGCAGCGTGGTTTCATATTCCACAACCGTTCTATTTTGGTGCACCTCAATTCGAGTGGTCATCATCGTTAACAATGATAATTATCGCTTTAGTTTCAATGGTTGAATCGACAGGTGTATTTTTTGCTTTAGGAAGTATTTTAGACAAGCAGATTAAGGCGGATGATTTGAAAAGAGGTTATCGTGCAGAGGGATTAGCTGTAATTCTTGGAGGAGTTTTTAATACTTTTCCTTATACAACCTTTTCACAAAATGTAGGTTTACTGCAACTTTCTGGCATCAAGACAAAACGTCCAATCTACTGGTCAGCAGCAGTCTTAATGTTGATGGGGCTTTTGCCCAAAATTGGAGCGGTTGCAACAATTATTCCAACTCCCGTTTTAGGTGGAGCAATGCTAGTAATGTTCGCAATGATCAGTGTGCAAGGTATGCGCATGCTCTTTAAAGTTGATTTTTCCGATGAACGTAATATTTTAATTGTTGCTTTAGCTGTCGGAATGGGTCTTGGAGTTTCTGTATATCCAGGTATTTTCCAATTTCTACCAAAAACAGCACAGTTATTTTTAGGAAATGGAATTGTTGTTGCAAGCATAACATCAGTCCTGCTAAACATCGTTTTCAAAGGAAAAGACGGTTTAGTTGAGTAGCTGGAATAAAAAGTGAGTGAATTTTGACTTGTAAAACAATTTGCAGGTGATAGATAAAGGGACGGGGCTGGGTCAAAAGTTAAATTTTAACCTGGCTCCTTTATTATTTATTCCAGATAACCGTGCTCCATAAGTCAAGATTCGCAACAGTATTTAAGCTTTACCAACTTATGTCACACTCCTAACCTGTTTTTATTTAGACGATGGTTAAATTATTTGTAACCTAACACGGATTATGAGCGTAATTTATGTTAATACTCAAAAGTTAATCATTTTCTGATGTACTCATATATTTATAAACTATTAAATTTTATCCCGCCATAAATATGGTAAAATATCAATGAGAGAGTTACAGGAACGTTTTTAAAACGTCTAGGGTGATTATCCATATGGAAAGTAGTGAGAGAATGGAAAAAAAATTTTTGTTTCCAGGAGATACAATTGGAATCATAGGTGAAAGTTCCAATGGAATTATGCTTGCGGAAGCAGCAAAAAAGATGGGTTTTAAAGTTATTGCTTACAATAGTGATGAAGCCGCACCAACGGTTCAGGAAGCTGACCTAGGAGTTGTCGGTTCATTACATAGTAAGAGCAAGTTGCAAGACTTTGCTGAGCGGTGTGATCTTGTAACTTACGAATCAGACAAGGTACCTTCAGATGCTGTCGAATTAGTTAAACAGTATACGCAAGTTCCACAAGGCAGTGAAGCGCTGGAGATCACACAGGATCGCTTGTTAGAGCGTGCATTTTTGGAACAAATGAATGTCAATATTGCACCTTACGCAACTATAGTGAGTTTGGATGATATCTATCAAGCAATTGGTTCCATTGGTTACCCGTGTGTCTTAAAGCCAATTCAAAAGGGTTTTGGAAGAAAAAGGCAGCAGGTTATCAATAAACAGTCAGATATTGCAAAATGTGCTGATATTATTGATCTGGGTACTTATGTTCTTGAGGCATGGATTCCATATGAAAAGGAACTTTCAGTAATAATTGGTAAGGAGTTTGATGGAAAACTCAATTTTTTCCCAATCGTTGAGAACGTATATCGGGACCATCATTTGTTCCAGTCGATTACTAAGAGTCAGCTTGAGGCGGATGTTCAGTCTGAGGTGCATAGAATCGCAACTGAAATAGCTACACAACTTGACTATGTTGGCGTATTGGAAATTGCGTTTTTCCTGACCAATAGTGGATCACTTTACGTGAAAAGGGTAGTACCAGCACTTCATAAGGCTGGTTTTGTTTTTGAGAAAGCAACCAATATTTCTATGTTTGAGGTACATCTGCGAGCTCTTGCACAGATGCCGATTCCACAAGTAAGATTTGTTCAACCAACAGTGATGGTTGCGATTAAAGATGAAGACCTTGAACCATTGCGAACACAGTGGGTCTTAAAGGACAATTGGTTTTATCGTTTTTATCGCTATCCACAGACTAAGCGAATGGTTAATCCTGGGTATTTATTGGTTCTCGCAGGGACAACAACAGAGGCTGTCCAACAGATTGAAGCAACGAACATTTGGGGTGACAAAAGTGCTGAGAGTGATGCCTCGAAGAAAATAACTGATGAGGAGATTCAGTAGAAGCAGGAGTATAGTGTGTACTTTTGATTTGTTTCCTAATTTATTGCGCTTTATTGCTTTTAGTCACAAATTAAACAAAATACTGCAGCGGAAAATGTTTTTAATTTTCCTGCTGTAGTATTTTATTTTAAAAAAGAAAGCAAGACATAAGTTGGTAAAATCTGAGTACTAGTGCGAAATTATGAAAATGACAAGCATTTGTGCTATTGGTAATTCTAGATTAGAAGACAAAATCTTTTAATTTATGGAACATGTTTAGTTGAAATGAATAGAGAAGGTAAGTCAAAATATATCTGAGTTTTTATTTAGCATGTAGGGACTATTCTATTAACAATGGTAAAGTCTGATTCTTTTGTCTTTTTTTAAGAAGCGTAATGTTTTTTTTGGTATAATAAAATATGATTGGATTCAAGAGAGGATTGGAAAAAGTGACAGTAGAAAGACTACTAAAAGGAATGAATGATAAGCAGCAAGAAGCGGTCTTATGTACTGAAGGCCCACTATTGATTATTGCAGGAGCTGGGAGTGGGAAGACACGTGTTTTGACACATCGTGTAGCTTATCTGATTGAAGAGAAACAAGTCAATCCTTGGAATGTACTGGCAATTACTTTTACAAATAAAGCTGCAGCAGAAATGCGCGAACGTATCGGGAATTTACTGGAAGAGGGAGCAAATGATGTGTGGGTTTCAACATTTCATGCACTCTGTGTAAGAATCTTACGGCGAGATATTGATAAAATTGGGTATAACCGTGCCTTTACGATCACGGGAACCAGTGAACAACGGACCCTTATCAAACATATTTTAGCTGATTTGAATATTGATATTAAGAAATTTGATCCAAGAGCAATATTAAGTGAGATCTCGAATGCAAAGAATGATTTGAAGACACCTGCAGATTATCGTATGAATATCCAAGGGCCATTCGAACAAGTAGTGGCGGATGTTTACCCAGAGTACCAAAAACAATTAGAGAATAATCAAGCTGTTGACTTTGATGATCTGATTATGCTGACACATCGTTTGTTCAAAGAAGTACCAGATGTACTCGAATTCTATCAACGCAAGTTCCAATACATTCATGTTGATGAGTATCAGGATACTAATCAAGCCCAATACGAACTTGTAAGTTTATTGGCAAAGAAGAATCGTAATTTATGTGTTGTTGGTGATGCAGACCAGAGCATCTATGGTTGGCGTGGAGCTAACGTGGAAAACATCATGAATTTTGAACAGGACTATCCAGATACAACACTAGTTAAGCTGGAACAAAATTACCGCTCAACTAAGATAATTCTGCAGGCTGCGAATTCAGTGATTAAGAATAATACGAATCGCAAAGCAAAAGAATTGTGGACACAAAATAATGAAGGAACAAAGATCAGGTATTATCGTGGACAAAATGCGAATGATGAAGCCTTCTATGTTGTACGCAATATTCAAAAGATGATGCGCGAGAATGGATGCCATTACAATGACTTTGCAATTTTGTATCGCACAAATGCGCAGTCACGAACAATTGAAGAAACGTTTATAAAGGCTAATATTCCTTACAAGATTGTTGGAGCACATAAATTTTATGACCGTAAAGAGATACGTGATGTGCTGGCATATATGCAACTTGTAACCAATCCACAGGATTCATTGAGTTTTGAACGAATCGTTAATGAGCCAAAACGTGGTATTGGTAGCACAAGCATAGAACGCTTAAATGATTTTGCACAGAATATGGGAATGAGCCTTTTAGATGCGGCAAGTAATGCTGTTTTGGCGAATATCTCTGGTAAGGCAAGCAATGCGTTAGCAAATTTTGCTGATTTAATTAAAGACTTGCATGAATTGCGGGATAAATTGAATGTTACGGAAATGACGGAAAGAATTCTGGACAAGAGTGGCTATAAGAAAGTCCTAGAGGATTCTAAGACACTAGAAAATCAAAGCCGTTTAGAGAACTTGGAAGAATTCTTATCGGTTACTAAGCAGTTTGATGATTCATGGGAGCCTGAAGATGAAAATAGCGACTCATTTGTAGATTTTCTAGCGGATCTTGCACTGGTTTCTGATCAAGACAGTTTAGTTGAAGAAACAGATGAGGTTACTTTAATGACACTTCATGCAGCAAAAGGATTGGAATTCCCAATCGTTTTCATGATGGGAATGGAAGAGGGAATCTTTCCATTGTCTCGTTCCATGATGGATGAAAATGAACTTGAAGAAGAACGACGACTAGCCTACGTTGGAATTACACGAGCAGAAAGTGAACTATTTCTAACAAATGCATTTTCAAGAATGCTGTATGGGAGACGTCAAAATAATCCAGCATCAAGATTTATTGAAGAAATTGATCCTGAATTACTGCAGGCTGAAAATCAGCAAGTTGCTAATACAAGTATTAGACGCAATGATTCTAGAAAAGATTATCCTTTCGGGCAAGCAAAGACACGTTACAAGATGCCAGCTGGAACAGTCGAAGAAAGTAAAGGTACAGGTGCCGAGAAGGTAGGCTGGAGTGTTGGCGACAAGGTCTTACATAAGGCTTGGGGTGAAGGAACAGTCGTTAAACTTGCAGGAAGCGGAGAAGATATGGAATTGGATATTGCGTTTGCAGGAATGGGAATTAAGCGTCTACTGGCGTCCTTTGCACCAATTAAGAAAAAATAGTCTAATCATGAGGAGGTCAGAAGATGGTAGCTGTTACAAGGAAACAGGCACAGGAACGAATCTCTGAATTAGTTAAACAATTAAATGACTGGGCATACCGCTATTATGTAGAAGATCAGCCAACTGTGGAAGACTATGTTTATGATAAGGCGTATCGAGAACTTATTGAATTGGAGAAGTCATATCCAGAACTTATTCTAGAAGATTCTCCTACACAGCGAGTAGGCGGGCAAATTCTAAGCGGATTCGAAAAAAAGGAACATGAGATTCCGATGCTTTCTTTGGGAGATGTTTTTTCAAAGAATGAGTTGGAACAGTTCGATCAGCGTCTGAGTAGGGTACTTGCTGAAAAGGTTAATTACAGTTGTGAACTTAAAATCGATGGCTTAGCAATTTCACTTATTTATAAAGATGGAGTTTTTGTACAAGGTTCGACTCGAGGTAATGGAATAATTGGCGAAGATATTACGGAGAATTTGAAGACTGTCAAGGCAATTCCACTAAGATTGAAAGAACCAATCACTCTAGAAGTTCGTGGCGAATGTTATATGCCGAAAAAGGCCTTTGCAAAACTTAATAAAAAAAGAGAAGAGCAAGGATTGGCAGTTTTTGCAAATCCAAGGAATGCTGCAGCGGGAAGTCTACGGCAGCTAGATACAAAAATCACAGCTTCAAGGCAGCTCAGTACCTTTATTTACTACCTAATGGATCCTGGAAAATTTGGCTTAAAAACTCAAACGGATGTGCTTAAACAACTACATGAATGGGGTTTTAAGGTCAATTTGGAGTCAAGACAGTCAAAAAGCATGAAAGAAATTTTTAAATATATTGATGAATATCAAGCAAAAAGAACGGATCTGCCATATGAGATCGATGGAATTGTATTGAAAGCAGATAATTTGGTAACACATGCAATTGTTGGAAATACGGTCAAGGTACCACGCTGGGCTATTGCATATAAATTTCCACCAGATGAACAAGAGACAGTTGTACGGAGAATCGAATGGACGGTTGGAAGAACAGGAACCGTCACGCCAACTGCGGTGATGGATGCAGTACAGCTTGCGGGAACAACCGTTTCGAGGGCTTCGTTGCATAATCCTGATTATCTGAAGGAAAAGGATATTCGACTGTTAGATACGGTTAAGTTACACAAAGCTGGAGATATTATTCCCGAGGTCTCAGAAGTAGTACTGGCTAAACGTCCGGCGGATTCCAAAATTGTCGAGATTCCAACGAAGTGTCCAGTATGTAATGCAGAACTAGTACATCTCGATGAGGAGGTTGCGCTGCGCTGTATTAATCCAAAGTGTCCAGCTCTAGTCAAGGAAAGTTTAGTGCATTTTGCATCGCGGAACGCAATGGATATCACAGGATTAGGCCCCAAAGTTGTTGAGCAGCTGTTTGCGAAGCAATTAATTAACGATGTTGCAGATTTATATCACCTAACTTTTGAAGATTTGCTTAAATTAGATAATTTTAAGGATAAGTCTGCTAGCAATCTGTTGACAGCTATTGATAATAGTCGGCATAATTCTGTAGAGCGACTTCTTTTTGGATTAGGTATTCGACATGTTGGTGCAAAAGTTGCGAAGCTTCTGATGGCACACTTTAAGTCCTTGACTGGACTTGTCGCTGCGGGAACGGAAGAAATTGCACAATTAGATTCATTAGGACAGGTAATCGCAACGAGTATTGTTACTTATTTTGATAATACAGAAGTTAAGAAATTGGTTACAGAGTTGGCAGATGCCGGTGTGAATTTGGAATATTTAGGGCCTGATATAGGTGCTAGTGTTAATGCAGATAATTATTTCAACGGAAAGAAAATTGTTTTGACAGGGACACTAGACCAATTGAAACGTGCTGAGGCAAAAGAGTGGCTGGAGGCAAATGGTGCCGATGTTCTCGGCAGTGTGTCAAAAAAAACTGACATTGTAATTGCTGGTCATGACGCTGGCAGCAAATTGACAAAGGCGGAGAAGCTCGGAATTGAAATAATGAGTGAGCAACAGTTTATTGAGCAAATGGAGGTTGCAAAGTGAAAAAAATAGGAGTCATATTGGGCGCTGCATTAAGCATTATGCTACTTACAGGATGTGCAAAGTTAAGTTCGGCAACGTCTACCGTAAAGAATGCTGCGAAGAGTTCATCATCTTCATCTGGTTACCAAGTGACAGGGAAGGCTGCAGATAGTGAGTACCAAGGTGTTATTGAAAATGGTAAGTATTTAACAAGTAAGGCACGTGGTGTGGGAATCTCGCAAAATTCTGATAACTTGTTGAATTTAAAGAGTTTTGAATCAGGATTGACACAGATATCCAAGACTAAGTATTCAACAAGTGATTATATCTTTCGTGAAGGTCAGTTACTGTCTTCAACAACGGTTAAAGATTGGCTTGGAAGAAAGTCAAAGAGTAATTCGACAGGCTTAAATCCAGTAGATAATGGACAAACTGATGCTAATAAGCGTAACCCAATTTATATCCAACAGATTGAAGAACAGGATTACATGAAAGAAGTTGATGGGAAGCTGAAACTTGCTGGAATTACTATTGGTATTGGGATGAATACAAAAGACTATTACCAAAAGGAAGAGTATGGGGCGACCTATACTACAAGTATTTCGAAGGAAAAAATGATTGCTGAAGGAAAACAGGCAGCTGCGAAAGTACTAGAACGACTGCGTAAAACAAGCGGAGTGTCTGAAAATACGCCGATTATCATTGCAATGTTCCAACAAGCAACAAATGATAGTCTTGTCGGTGGTTCGTTCTACCAGTATACCTATGTAAAAAGCGGTTCAACAATTAATGATTGGACGAACCTCAATTATAAGAGTTATGTCTTCCCTGAGACTTCAGTTTCTTCAGTACCTAATGATAATGATGAGACATCTTTTGAAAGCTTTAAGAAGCAAGTTCAGAATTTCTTTCCTAATCTTGCAGGGGTGACGGCTCAAGCAGAATATAAGAATAAAACGCTTCAAGGAATGAATGTTAATATTACGACACAATTCTACAGCTTAACTGAAATTACGAGTTTCACGCAATACCTGGCTCAGGCTGCAAAGACCTATTTACCAAGTGGGATTCCAATTGATATAACGGTCAAAGGAACGGATGGTACGGTTCAAAGTTTCCTTGCGCGTAAAGCAGATGAAAGCAGCTTCTATACACATGTTTTTGGAAGCTATTAAAAAACGTGATTCTGATGCGCATATAGTTGGTTAGTTATGCTAAAATGATTACTGATGAAATAGGAAAAGAGGGAGTTTGAATGGCAATTAGTGCAGGCGAAGTAAAGCATGTCGCAGGTTTAGCAAAGTTAGCTTTTACAGACGAAGAATTGCAAAAGTTTACAGGACAGATGGATGATATTATCGGAATGGTTCAGCAACTCAGTGAAGTAGATACTGATGGAATTCCCGTAACAACGCACATAACTGACTCAACAAGTGTAATGCGTGAAGACATTGCGGTTAGCGGTACGTCACGTGAAGAACTGATGAGAAATGTTCCTCAGCACCAAGATGGATATATCAAGGTACCAGCAATTATTGATGAAAGCGAGGAAGCATAGTCCATGAATTACTTTAAGCATGATTTTGCGAGCTTGCATGAATTATTGGTCAATAAGGAATTAAGTGTGACTGATCTTACACAGCAGACTTTTGATAATATTGAAAAGCGTGATCAAAAAATTGGAGCATTCTTGAATTTAAACAAAGCGGCCGCATTAAAACAGGCAGCTCAGCTTGATCAAAAAGGAGTCGCTGCAGACAATCTTTTGTCAGGTATTCCTTTAGGTATCAAGGATAACATTGTAACAAAAGATTTGAAGACGACGGCTGCCAGCAAGATTCTTGAGAATTTCAATCCGATTTATGATGCAACTGTAATAGAGAAGTTAAATGCTCTTCAAACAATTACAGTTGGTAAGACTAATATGGATGAATTTGCAATGGGTGGTTCGACTGAGAGTTCAGCATTCAAATTGACGAAGAATGCTTGGGATCAAACTAAAGTTCCTGGTGGTTCATCTGGTGGCTCTGCAGCTGCAGTTGCTTCTGGTGAAGTGATTGCTGCACTTGGTTCAGATACAGGTGGTTCAATTCGCCAACCTGCAGCTTATAATGGGATTGTTGGAGTAAAGCCAACCTATGGTCGGGTCTCAAGATATGGGTTGATTGCTTTTGCATCAAGTCTTGATCAGATTGGTCCACTGACTCGTACGGTTAGGGACAATGCAATTTTGTTAAACGCAATTAGTGGTTTAGATCCTCACGATTCAACTAGTTCAAGTCATGCTATTCCAGACTTCACGGCTAAGTTGGATGGCAATATAAAAGGGATGAAGATTGCAATTCCTAAAGAATACATGGGTGAAGGTGTCGACTCTGAAGTTCGGGAAGGCATTAAAAATGCAATTGCAGTCTTTGAAAAATTAGGTGCTACTGTTGATGAAGTTAGTCTTCCTCATAGTAAGTATGGTGTGCCTGTTTATTACATTATTGCCTCATCTGAAGCAAGTTCAAACCTGCAGCGTTTCGATGGTATTCGCTATGGTCACCGTGCGGCTGATGTTAAGAACTTGGAAGATGTTTACGTAAAATCTCGCTCAGAAGGTTTTGGTGATGAGGTCAAGCGTCGTATCATGCTTGGAACCTTCTCACTATCTGCCGGAACTTATGATGCTTTCTTTAAGAAGGCTGCGCAAGTTCGTACGTTGATTTGCAGAGATTTTGCCAATGTGTTTAATGACTATGATCTTGTTTTAGGACCAACTTCCCCAACTACGGCATTTGGAATCGGTGAGGATATTAATGATCCGATTACGATGTATATGAACGATATTTTAACAATTCCTGTTAACTTAGCTGGACTTCCAGGTATGTCACTTCCTGCAGGATTTGCAAAAGGCCTTCCAATTGGAATGCAGTTGATTGCTAATCGTTTTGATGAAGAGACAATGTATCGTGCAGGTTATGCATTTGAACAGGCAACTGATTTTCATAAAGAAGTTCCAACGTTTGGGGGGCAAGATTAATGAATTTTGAAACAACGATAGGACTAGAAGTCCACATTGAGATGAAGACAAAATCGAAGGCTTTCTCACCTGCACCTGTTAAATATGGTGTAGAACAAAATACGAATACTAATGTTGTTGACTGGGGGTTCCCAGGCGTATTGCCTACTGTCAATAAAGGTGCACTGGAATATGGGATGCGTGCTGCCTTGGCCCTTAACTGTGAGATTACTAAAGATATTCATTTCGACCGTAAGAATTATTTTTATCCCGATAACCCTAAGGCATACCAGATTACACAGTCTCAAACACCAATTGGTCGCAATGGTTGGCTTGAAATTGAAGTAGATGGTAAAAAAAAGAAAATTGGAATTGAAGAAATGCACGTTGAAGAAGATGCTGGTAAGAACACGCATAGTCCAGATGGCTATTCGTATGTTGATTTGAATCGCCAAGGAACACCGTTGATTGAAATTGTTTCAAAGCCAGACATTACTTCTGCTGATGAAGCATATGCTTACTTGGTACGTTTGCGTCAAATTATTCAATTCACAGGTATCTCTGATGTTAAAATGGAGGAAGGCTCAATGCGTGCTGATGTTAATGTGTCAGTACGTCCAATTGGTTCTGACAAATTTGGAACTAAGACTGAGATGAAGAACTTGAACTCATTCGAGCATGTTAGAAAGGGTACCCACTACGAAGCTAAGAGACAACAAAGAGTTCTGTTATCGGGTGGAAAAATTCAGCAAGAGACTCGCCGTTTTGATGAACCAACTGGTGAGACGATCTTGATGCGTGTCAAAGAAGGAGCAAGTGACTATCGTTACTTCCCAGAACCAGATATTCCACCAATTCGTATTTCAGATGATTGGATCGAAGAAGTTCGTGCATCAATTCCAGAAATGCCCGATAAGCGTCGTGAAAAGTATGTTTCGTCGTGGGGAATTCCCGAGTATGATGCAGGTGTTCTTACACAAACTAAGGAAATGTCTGATTTCTTTGAAGCAACCGTTGCTGAGGGTGCTGATGCAAAGCTTGCTGCTAACTGGCTAATGGGTGAAGTTAATGCTTATATGAATGCTAATAAGCTGGAATTGCTTGAAACAAAGTTAACACCAGAAAACTTGGCAGGCATGATTAAGTTGATTGAAGATGGCACGATTTCATCTAAGATTGCCAAGAAGGTCTTTAAAGAAATCATCTCAAATGGTAGTGAACCAAAGGCCTGGGTCGAGGCCAAAGGGCTTGTGCAGCTATCAGATCCAGCTGTCTTGGAACCATTGATTGAGACAGTTTTGAATAATAATGAGAAATCAATCGAAGATTTCAAGAACGGTAAGGGTCGTGCAATTGGTTTCTTGGTTGGTCAAATCATGAAGGAAACTCATGGGAAGGCAAACCCTAAGATTGTTAACAAATTATTAATGGACAGCTTGAAAAAGAGATAATAAAACATAAAGTTACTAAAAGTTTTTTTGTGTAGATTTAAAGGAGAGGTAGCGATGAAGAAGCGTTGTCGGATTATTTACAATCCAACATCTGGGCGTGAGGCGATGCGCAATGATCTTGTTGAAATTCTCGACATTCTTGAGAATGCCGGATATGAGACGAGTGCATATCGTACGACTGCTAAGCCAAATTCGGCACGTGATGAGGCAGAACGGGTAGCACGTGCTGGCTTCAACCTAATTGTTGCGGCTGGCGGGGATGGAACTATCAATGAAGTAGTTAATGGAATTGCTCCATTGAAACACCGTCCAATGATGGGAATTATCCCTGCAGGGACAACAAATGATTATGCAAGAGCATTAAAGATTCCACGTGAAGATCCGATAGCTGCCGCAAAGGTGATTGCCAAAGGCAAAAATGTTAGCATGGATATAGGTCAAGCTGACAAAAAATATTTTGTAAATATTGCAGGTGGTGGATTGTTGACGGAATTGACATATGGTGTTCCATCACAATATAAGTCACTCTTTGGATATCTCGCTTACCTTGTTAAGGGTGCAGAAATCTTACCAAGAATTAAACCAATCAAGATGCATCTCGAATATGACGATGGTGTTTTTGATGGCAAGGCGTCAATGTTTTTCCTAGCATTGACCAATTCGATTGGGGGGTTTGAACAAATTGTTCCTGATGCATCGCTTGATGATGGCAAATTCACGTTGATTGTGGTTAAGACGAGCAATCTTGTTGAGATCTTGCAGTTAATGACGATGGTTTTGAATGGTGGACGTCATATTAAGGATCCACGAATTTTGTATGTTAAAACCTCCAGGGTGATTGCTAAACCAGTTGATGAAAAGATGATGATTAATATTGATGGTGAATATGGCGGAGATGCTCCGATGGTTTTCAAAAATTTGAAGCAGCATATTCAAATGTTCGCTAATACGGACAAGATTCCAGAAACTGCGATTACATCCTCCAATACAACTGAGAAAATCATTGCAGAGCATTTTGTAGCAGAAGTTGAGGATCTTTCGGAGAAGGATCTTGATGGTGATGGAGTAATTGGGGTACCAAACAAAAAATAGTTAGTAACATGTTGATAAGTCGGACAGTCGTTTGGTTTAAATAAAATCAAGCGGCTGTTTTGTGTGGATAAAGATTGCACTTATCAACAATTCAGTATAAAGTTAAGCTATGATTCATAAAAAGGAGAACTAAATGAGTAAACCACCAGTAGCAAAAAATCAAAAATTAACGCTGACAATCAGCGATTTGACATACCAAGGAATGGGTGTAGGTAAAGTTGAGCATTACCCATTATTTATTGAAAACGCACTACCCGATGAGGTTGTGGATATCACTGTTATAAAAGTAAGTAAGAATTATGGTTTTGCAAAAGTTATTAACAGACATAATGATAGTCCACTCAGAACAGCAGGAATTGACAAAACTTATACACAAACAGGAATTGCCCCATTACAACATCTTAAATATGATGCACAGCTCAGTTTTAAACGTAATCAGGTTGTGGAACTATTGAAGAAATCACATTTAGAAGAAGTTGAAGTTGCCCCAGTTTTGGGGATGGATAAACCGATCCATTATCGTAACAAGGCGCAAGTTCCTGTCAGAATGGTTAAAAATCGGCTTGAAACCGGATTTTTTAAGAAAAATAGTCATAATTTTGTTCCAATGGAAGACTACCTCATTCAAGATGAACGGATTGATGAAGTAATCAAAGCTGTACGCGATATTTTGCGTAAGTTCATGATTAGTGCGTATGATGAGAAGACACATAAGGGTGTGGTCCGGCATATTATTGTGCGCCGTGGACATTATTCACATGAAGTAATGGTAGTGTTAGTAACACGGGCGAAGAAAATTCCGGAATCAGATGAGGTTGTGGGTGAAATATTAAAGGCTTGCCCAGATGTGCGTACAGTTGTGCAAAACATCAATCAGGAAAAAACAAATGTGATTTTAGGAAAGACAGAAAAAATTCTTGCTGGAGATGGTCACATCACTGACAGCCTTAATGGTATTAATTTTGAGATTTCCGCACATTCATTCTATCAAGTTAACTCCGTTCAGACAGAGAAAATCTATCAAAAAGTTGTTGAGGCCGCAGAATTAACTGGCAAAGAGACTGTGATTGATGCATATTGTGGAATCGGTACGATTTCCTTGAATCTCGCTCAAAAGGCTGCAAAAGTTTATGGTGTTGAAATTGTTCCAGAAGCAATTGATGATGCTAAAAAGAATGCAACTGCAAATAATATTGATAATGCAATCTTCGAAGTTGGGACAGCGAGTGATTGGATGGCTAAATGGTCTGAAGAGGGCATTAAACCCGATGTTGTGGTCTTTGATCCACCTCGTAAAGGTTTGGAATCAGAAGTTATCAACAGTACAGCAAAATTGGCCCCAGCAAAGATCGTTTATGTGAGTTGTAATCCAGCTACATTGGTACGTGATATTCAGTTATTCACAGAAAAGGGTTATCAAGTGGCAAAACCAATTCAACCTGTTGATCAGTTCCCAATGACGACACATATTGAATCAATAACGGTTTTAACGCGAACAGAAAACAATTAAAAAGTGTTGATTCAGTTTTTTAGCATTTTTGTTAAATTATTGACGACAAGAAATTTATATAAAGAGTTGGGCCAAAAGTTAAATTTTGCCTCAGCTCTTTCTTTTTAATATTAATTTTTGGTTATTAAAAGTATTGACTTATTTTATTAAATCAACTAACATAAGATTGTTATTATAATTAGTTTTAGTGAGGAAATTAAGATGAACATATTGAAATCCAAAATTCAATATATGTGTCTTTGTGGATTACGTCTTAGACGATCCACTGTTTTGGCATGAGTTTTTTCTAGCTAAAAAATGGAACGGATGAGGCGAAATCTTTTATTTTAAGATTTCGCTTTTTTTTATATTTTTATATACATTAGGAGGAAGTTTGGATGTGGGAAATAATTAGTAAAGCTTTACCTCAAATTTTGGAGGCTGGGTTCAAATATACCGTTCCGTTAACGCTTATTTCTTTTTTCTTTGGAATAATATTAGCTCTTTTTACAGCGTTAATAAGATTGACTAAAAATAACGGTTTTTTCATAGTAATAAAATTATTTTTTAGGTTTTATGTTTGGCTTTTTCGATCCACCCCGTTGTTAGTGCAATTATTTATAGTTTACTTTGGTTTACCTTACTTGAAAATAAAGGGGATAGCTCCAGATGGAATAAAATTAGATGCTTTCATTGCGGGAGTAATAACCTTTTCACTCAATACTGGGGCATATGCATCTGAAACAATTAGAGCTGCAATTAGTTCTGTTCCCAGAGGGCAATGGGAAGCGGCTTTTTCAATTGGGATGACTAGAAAACAAACATTGAAAAGAATTATATTGCCACAAGCATTGAGAGTCTCTGTACCACCGCTCGCAAATAGTTTTATTAGTTTAGTTAAGGACACATCTTTAGCTGCATCTATAACTATCGTTGAAATGTTTGAAGTAAGTCAGCAAATAGCTGCAGAAAATTATCAGCCACTGCTGATGTATTCCTTGGTAGCTGCTGTCTACGCTGTCTTTTGTACCATACTTTCGTGGGGACAAGGAAAGCTTGAGAGTAGACTCGGGGTAAAATCTAACATGAAAGGAAGTGATAATTGATGGAATTAGAGGAAGTCAGTAAATCGTATGGTAATCACCTTGTTCTGAAAAATATTAATTTAGATTTTCAAAGGGGGAAAGTTACCGTTTTAGTAGGACCATCTGGTTCAGGAAAATCAACAATTTTACGCTCACTAAACTTATTAGAAACTCCAGAAAGTGGTAAATGCTTATTTGATGATCTGATAATTGACTTTACAAAGGGTGTTAATAAAAAAGAATTAGCATATGTACGACAGAAAACAGGAATGGTGTTTCAAAGTTATAATCTTTTTCCGCATTTTTCAGTTCTTGGCAATATAATCGAAGGGCCTACACAGGTACTGAAACTTGATAAAAAAACTGCAATTGAAAATGCAAAAAAAATATTAAAGAAAATTGGACTGGAATCCAAGATTAATAATTATCCTGAAGAGCTTTCAGGTGGACAGGCACAGAGAGTTGCAATCGCAAGATCTTTAGCTATGAATCCAGAGTACATATTACTTGATGAACCCACTTCGGCACTGGATCCTGAACTAGAACTTGAGGTTTTACAAGTTCTTTTGCAGCTTGCGAGGGATGGTCAGTCAATGGTTATTGTTACACATAATATGTCATTTGCGCAGCAAGTAGCTGACAAAATAGTATTTGTCGAAGATGGGGATATTATTTATGATGGTGAACCTGAACCTTTCTTCAAGAATAATAAAAATTTGAGAATTACGAAGTTCCTATCATCAATGGTATTAAAATAAAAATTAATTTAGGGAGATTTTTAATATGAAAAAACGGGATTTTATTTTGAAAATAGAAGTATTAGTGGCAACAATCGCGATTGCTTTTGGGATCTTCACAGTTTTAACTTCAAAGGTTAATGCATCTTCATATAAAGATGATCTAATAAATAAAGATCAACTAACAATTGGACTAGAAGGAACCTATAAACCTTATTCGTATCGTTCAAATGGAAAATTGACAGGATTTGAAGTAGATTTGGGGAAGGCTCTTGCGAAACAAATGGGAGTAAAAGTAAAGTTCGTGCCGACAAAGTGGGATTCATTGATCGCAGGAGTTGGAGCTTCAAAGTATGATATAGTGTTAAACAACATTACCCAGACACCAGAAAGAAAAAAAGTATACATTTTTTCTAACCCCTATATCTACTCACGATATACTGTGATTTCTTCAAAAAAGAATAAAATTAATAATTTAAAGGAAATTAAGAATAAAAAATTTGCAGAGGGAACTGGTACAAATAACGAAATTCTTGCGAAAAAGTATAAAGCAAAAATTGTTTCTTCAGGTGATTTTGCAACAAGTTTATCATTAATTCGTCAGGGAAGAGTTCAGGGAACAATTAATGCTGCAGAAGCATACTATGCATATGCCAAAACTAACAAAGTAAGTGATTTGCACTTCAAAGACTTATCAAAGCAAGTTAAACCAGTTAAAATTTCAGCGCTCTTAAATAAGAAAAATAAAAAATTACAAAAACGTATTAATAAAGCATTGAAGACGCTTAAAGATAACGGTACCTTGAAGAAACTTTCAGAAAAATATTTTGGTTCTGATATTACTAAGAAACCATAATTTGCACTAAGTACATGATCTAAAAAAGCAAGCATTCCCATTTTCATCTGGGTCACCTTGCTTTTTTATGTGCCTTAATAATTTTTTCAAGGGGGAGTGATTGAATAATCGTCGCTAGGATAATCAACGTACCGCCGATAACTGAAAATGTACTGAGATGAGTACCTAGCAAAGCAATGGTTAGAATCGTTGCGACTAGTGGCTCAAATGCACCCAACATTCCGGTAGTACTAGCAGGAATATAGCGGATGCTTGCTAGAAAGAATAAATAGGCAAAAAGCGTTCCCACAATGATAATGTATACAATCAGTCCCCACTCAAATATTGTGAGATGAGGCCATGGTACAAGTACAAAAACAGGTAGAAGACAAAGCCCACAAAGTAGCATTGAGACTCCCGTTAGTGGAATTGTCTGATAGCGCTGCATCAGCTGATTAGGAAGTACAACTTCCATTGCGGTACAGAAGGCTGCTAATAGTCCCCAGATAAGTGCTTGTGTTGAGAGTGACAAATGCTCTAAATGACCGCCAGTAACTAAAATAATAGTCCCGATGATTGCTACAAAAACAGAAATTATTTCTATCCGTTTTGGTAAAATCCGTTTTACAAGTAATGTATATAAGATTATGAAAAGTGGTGAGAGAAACTGAATGACTGTGGCGGTAGAAGCATTACTATATTGAACTGCCATGAAATAAGTGAATTGTGAACCTCCAACCCCAATAATTGAAAAAGGAAGCAGCTCTGACCATGCACTTTTTTCAAGTAACAGAGTCTTTATTTCCCCGCAATGTAGATGATGAGCCCAGGTTGCTAGGAGTAACCCAGCACCTATCAGACGCATGGCAACTAACCAAGTGGATGTAATTGCAGTGTGCTGATATAGGTACTGCACTGCAACACCAGATGTTCCCCAAAATGATGCTCCAGAAATAGCTAGGATAATACCATAGCGTCTATCCATAAGAGTCTACTGACTTTTTTATGGATTTTGCTGCAGATGGGCTAATAAAAGAAAGCAAGTGAATGTACATTTCTTTTCCTCCAAATGATTTATTGCTTTATATATTCTATAATAAAGTCAGATGAATTTGAATATAATTTTAATTAAGGTATGGTTTGAAGTGATTATAATTTGATTAGTAAAACTAACGAGTAGAAGAATGATATATTCGGTTTCTGGAACAAGTAAGATTAATAAGTAATTTGAAGACTAGGTTGAGACAATTAGGTGGTTTTGCCTCTAAAGTTGATATCCACAACCAGAGGTCAATCGGATTAGTTAGAAAATTTAGCTATCTTTTCACTGAAGAGTAAAAAGATGAGATTAAGAAGTATTGAGGCGGAAAAGTAAACAAAGAGGGTGATTGAAGTCAATACTAACTTTATTCAACGAATTACGATAGATTGGAACAAAATCGCTGAGGATAGTTATACTAGGAAGATAGATTCATTAAAGGGATTAACACAACTAGATTTTGATCATGCGGTGACGTTCTTTGTTGGTGAGAATGGAAGTGGGAAATCAACTCTGCTAGAAGCTATTGCAATCAAGTATGGTTTCAATCCTGAGGGTGGAAGCCGTAACTATCAGTTCTCGACATACGATACATACTCGGAATTACTTGATGGAATATGCTTGGCACGCGGAGCCATACACGCAGATTGGGGATATTTCTTGCGTGCAGAGAGCTTTTATAATGTTGCCACAAAGGAAATGGAATATGCCGATTTAAAGCATCCATCGGAAAAGTATCATGAAAAGTCACATGGCGAAAGTTTCTTAGCACTTGCGCAAAAGCAGTTTAAGCCAAACGGGCTATATCTTTTGGACGAGCCTGAATCAGCATTATCACCTCAACGACAACTCACACTTTTGGCTGAGATTAGGGATTGTGTCAAGGCCGGTTCACAGTTTATTATCATCTCGCATTCACCGATTCTTTTAGGATATCCTAGGGCTAAAATTTTGGTATTTGATGATGGAAAGGTCCACAATTGTACATATGAGGAGACAGAAAGTTATCAGATAACGGAGATGTTTATTAATAATAGAAATCAAATTTTGCGGAATTTGTTTGAATGAGTTATTTTAGGGGGGAAAATTATGAAAAAAGAACAAAATGTAAAGGAAATGTTAGATCAATTGAGTGCTGCTTACGCTGACGAGCAAGTTAAGAGACAAGAAGAAGCTGGGAAAATTATTTTGGCTATGGCTGAGGAACTTGAGAAAACTGAAAACTGTGATATGGTCGCTAGTAAGCTCTCCAAAAAAATAGTTTTGTATTACTGGCGGCATCAAAAAGATTTTCCAGAGGCGTTGATTACATTGCACAATCAAATAAAACAACGCGCTGTCAAGTATGATGCGACAGCAGTTACTGCACTGATGATGCCGATTTGGTTTTAAATTATTATCTGAGATATGAAATAGTACGGTGTGATAGGGGTCACAATTTAACTTATTGGAGTAAGTTTATCCAAAATCAATAAAGAGGTTAGATCAAATTTTTTTGGTCTAACTTTTTTCTATACATTTTTTAATGATCAAAATCATTAAATTTTTTCACACTCTGTCGTTGACTAATAACGATGTTCGTATAAGCATTACTTTGAACACTATTAATTAGGTAAGTAGTTCCCAAATATCCCATGCGATAAAAATCTTGGGTAATGCTTGATAATTGAGGTCGAACTAGTTCGCAAAGGCTAGTACCATCTGTAGTGATAATTGATAGTTCAGTAGGTACACTAATTTTTAAGCGACTACATTCATTTAAAATCCCAATGCCAACCAAATCACTAGCTGCAATTACAGCTGTAACATCTTTTTTTAAGTAGTATTTCTGCAGGGCAGTAATGCCAGACTTGTAACTATAATCACCTGTCTGTAGCCAATCTGGCTTGAATAATATACCCGCTTCATGTAATGCTTTTTGGTAGCCTTTGAAACGTAGTGCCCCAGTATGAGCACTATTTGTAATATTTAATCCAGCAATACCAATATTTTTGTGTCCCTGTGTAATTAGGTATTTGGTAGCTTGATAGCCAATCTCTTGATCATTGGATGAAATATAATTTAATTTATTGTTCTTAAATGAGATTGAGATAAAGTAAAAAGGAGTATTCGAAAACGTCAGAATCTCAAGATTTGATGGAAAAAGATCAACTGCTAGAAGTAGTATTCCAAGAATAGGTCGTTCTAAAGCAGTTGATAATGCAATTTTTTGTGCACGTTCGTCACGGTCTCCAGCATATAAAATAATAACTCTTTTTTCGGCCTCATCAGCCTTTTTTTGGATACCACTGATTATTTGGTCTGAAAAATTTGTTTTAGTGGAGTTAACAATCACGGCTATGACGTTACTTTTTTGTGTAACTAGTTCAGTTGCAGCCATATTTTTTTTATATCCTAGTTTTGCAGCAGTTTCGTTTACGATCACAGCAGTTTTTGAACTAAAAAAACCTGTCTTGCCGGATAATACACGCGAAACAGTTGCAGTGGAAAAACCGGTTTCTCTAGCTATATCTTTAATAGTTGCACTCATGACAGCTCTCCTTACATTTTACATGTATTATTTTAACGCAAAATCAGAATAAAACAAATAAGCATAAAATATATAACGCAAACGTTTTCTTTTGTTATAAATATCTATTGTAAACGTTTGCTCTAAGTATTATAATACTTTGTGAAAACAGTTATACAATAAATGTAAAGGAGTGATAGTTATGGAAAGGAAAGTCACTGGGTCAATTAGTTCTAGTAAAAATGTAACCGGTCACAAAAAAACTGGCGAAGTCATCACAAATTCTCTACCTAAGTTGCCACTTAGTACAATTTTTGCAATGACCTTTGGTTTTTTCGGTGTCAATATGGCGTTTTCTTTACAATCATCGCAAATGGGTCGAATTTTTCAGACAATCGGTGCTAATCCAACTAAATTAGGATTCTTTTTTATATTGCCTCCACTAGCAGGAATGGTAGTACAGCCATTGGTTGGGAAGTATTCAGACTTAACCTGGTCAAATAAATATGGTAGAAGGATACCATATTTGATGTTAGGAGCACCCATTGCAGCATTAGTAATGGTGCTGTTGCCAAATGCTGGATCCTTTGGTTTTGGATATGCATCTATCGCGGCACTAACTTTCGGAGCAATTGCAATTTTATTCATGGATTTATCAAGTAATGTTTGTATGCAACCATTCAAGATGATTGTTGGAGATATGGTTAATGAAGATCAAAAAGATTTGGCTTGGTCTTGGCAGCAATCATTTAGTAATCTTGGAGGAGTTGTTGCTACAGTTTTCCCGTTCTTGCTTACAATGTTTGGCGTTTCAAATATTGCAAAACAAGGAGTTGTTCCTTTGTCTGTCAGACTTTCTTTTTACATCGGAGCTGTAATTCTATTAGCAACTTCGATATATACAGTTATCAAGGTCAAGGAATATGATCCGGTAACATATGCTGAATACCATCATCTAGATCTTAATCATCATAAGAAAACTCCTTCACTATGGTCATTGATTAAGAAGGCTCCACGTGCGTTTTGGGAAGTTTCATTTGTACAGTTGTTTGATTGGTTTGCATTTCAATATCTATGGACATATGCGACCGGAGCAATTGCCAAAAATGTTTGGAATACCGCTAATACTGCATCAACCGGTTATCAAGCTGCAGGAAATTGGTATGGAATTTTAACATGTATTCAATCAATAGCCGCAGTTATTTGGGGATTTTTAATCTTATCAAAGACAAACCCTTTGAAGAGAAAATTTTGGTTTAGAGTCGGTCTTGTACTGGGATCAATTGGTTTTACAGGTGTTTTTATGATTCATAACGAATATTTATTAATTTTACCGTTTTGCTTGATTGGAATTTCATATCTTACAATGCAGACTGAGGCATTTTCAATTTTTACTTCTGCGTTAGACGGTAAAAATGAAGGCGCTTATATGGGATTATTCAATTGTGGAATTTGTTTACCGCAAATTATTGCATCAGTTGCGAGTTTTGCAATTTTCCCATTAATCAATAAATCTATGCCGGGGATGATTCTGGTAGCAGGAATTGTTATGCTTTTGGGTGCTGTTGCAGTTAGTGTTATCAAGGAAGACAAACCACAAGTAAATAATATTTAATTGAAGGAGAGGAATAGTAAAATGAAAAAGAAATGGTGGCAAAAGGCGGTTGTATATCAAGTATATCCAAGGAGTTTTCAAGATAGTAATGGTGATGGGATAGGCGATTTGGGTGGAGTGCTAAAGCGCCTTCCATATATTAAGAAATTAGGTGTTGATGTGATTTGGCTCAATCCAGTATATAAGTCACCAGATAAGGACAATGGATATGATATTAGTGATTATCGCTCAATTCAACCAAAATTTGGAAATATGGAGATCTTTGATAAGCTATTAGCAGAGGCACATCGACTGGATTTAAAGATTGTAATGGATTTGGTTGTTAACCATACTTCTGATCAGCATGAATGGTTTAAAGAAAGTAAGAAGAGCAAGGATAATCCATACCGTAATTTCTATATTTGGCGTGATGGCAAAGATGGAAAAGCACCAAATAACTGGGGCTCATTTTTTGGTGGATCTACATGGGAGTACAGTGAAGCAACCAAGCAGTACTATTTGCATCTTTTTGCTAAAGGTCAACCGGATTTGAATTGGGAAAATCCAGAAGTACGTGAACATGTCTGGGATTTAATGAGATTTTGGCTTGATAAGGGCATAGATGGTTTTAGAATGGATGTTGTTAACTTTTTATCGAAACCAGCTGGATTTCCAGATGCACCCAATCTTGAGAAAGCTGAATATGCAAATGTTGAACCAATGGTAGCAGATGGAGCAAAACTCAATGATTATTTGAGAGAAATGAATGATAAAGTTCTCTCAAATTATGATGTGATGAGTGTTGGAGAGATGCCTAGTTCAACCCCAGAAGATGCTATTGAGTATACAGGACTAGAAGCAAAGGAATTGAATATGATATTTCAATTTGATCATGTTACTTTAACAATGAATGATGATCCAAGAATAGGAAAATGGAATGATAAGCCTGTTAAATTATTAGATTTGAAAAAATCACTTTCTAAATGGCAAAAAGCACTAGATGGTAAGGGTTGGAATAGTCTGTATTGGAATAATCATGATCGTGCACGTGTTGTTTCGCGTTTTGGCAATGATTCACCAAAATATCGAGTTAAGTCAGCAGAGTTATTAGCGACAATCTTGCATATGTTGCAAGGGACACCTTATATATATCAAGGGGAAGAATTGGGAATGACCAATGCACATTTCAAACATTTGGAAGATTATCAGGATATTGAGTCACTTGAGGCTTATCATCAGATTGTGGAGCATGAAAAATTAGTTGATCATGATACAATGATGCGTTATTTAGCTACAGAATCACGCGATAATGCAAGAACGCCAATGCAATGGAATGATTCCAAGAATGCTGGTTTTACAGATGGTACACCTTGGATGAAGTTAAATGAGAACTATTCTGAAATCAATGCTGAAAAAGAATTAAGCAATCAGAATTCAATATTTTACTATTACCGGAAATTAATAGATTTGCGTCATAGTAGCGATTTGATTGTCTATGGTAATTACGTTGAACTTGATCCGGATGATGAAGAAGTATTTGCATATAAACGAAAATATGAAGGGAAGACATTGTTAGTTATAGGTAATTTTACTGATAAAAATGTTGTGCGTAACTATGATGTTCCAAAAAATAAGCAATTAATAATTAGTAATTATGATGATAAAAATGTTAAAGAATTAAGACCATATGAAACAAGGGTGTATGAATATTAAAAAGTGAATGGTGAAGAACACATTTATACGCAATTAGTTGAGAAGTTGGGGCAAAAGATAACGTAATCTAGCTCCAATATTGATTCAGTATAAAAGTGCCCCGTAAATTAAAATCTTACATCTAAGTTAGAGGAGCTGGATCAAAAGCTAAAGTTTGATCTAACTCCTTTATTTACACTGTATAAACATGTTCCATAAATCAAAGTTCTCCGTTAACCTTGAATTACTCATAGCAAAGTACCAGCTGTATTTGTAATGTTGTGGTAGTACTTAATTTTTATTGCGTTATATCACAATTTATTTTGTGCCTATTTTAGTACGCAGAAAATTTCTAAAAATTTATTGTATAATGGGATGAGAAGTACTGTATATAATATTTTTTAAGGGGGGAATAAAAATGAATTTAAAGGCTATGAAAACTACCGTTGGAATCTGGTTATGTCTGATAGGAGTGTTTATAATAATTCATTTTACATATTTGCTTGCAGGAATTAAATCAGATAATCGTGTTATTGTGGATGATGTACTGTTGACCTTACTGGTTCTTTTTTTAAATAAGAAATATTTACACCTTAAATTGCATCATCGGTTGAATATTTCACTTAGTGAATTGCTGAAAATTAATAGTTTGCCAATAGTCTTCTACTTGTTCTATCTTACGGCTTGGGTCGTAAAGTTACCGAATGCCAGTTTATATCGGATTGTGGATACAATATTGTTAGCATTATCAGCTGCTGTATTTGAAGAGCTTTTTTTCCGAGGAATACTGCTCAATAATATGATACAGCATAGTAAGCGCAATTTTAGCAGTTATCTGTCTGCAATTTTAGTCAGCAGTATCTTATTTGGTGTGACACACATGATTAATCTCTTCGGACAATCATTCTCTGCAACATTGTTACAAGCTGTTAATGCATTTGCAATCGGAATAATGCTCGCAGCGATTTATCTAAGAACAGGGAGTTTGAAGTGGACTATTCTGTATCACTTTATGTTAGATTTTACAGGAATACTCATTAATCACAGCATCGTTATTGCAACACCAACATCGCAAAAATGGCTGGGAATCCTATTTGTAGATTTATTGTATATCTCTGCAGGAATGATTTTAGTCAGAAAGAAGCAACAAAATAAGCTGGAATTTTAAAATGAACAGCATAGGTCAAATAAAAATGCATCTTGTCGTTTAAGCTGGGAAACACAACTTAAACGAGAGGATGTTTTTTTACGATAAATTTTAAGAATAAATTATTTTAAAATAATACAAAAGAATTACCAAATAAATGCAGAACCGTTACACATTGAATACTTATTCATAACATTAAATTTGTATACTATTCAACGTGCTTAAGATATGAGAGCATAAAAAAGTTTTGGAGGGTATTTTCGATGAGAAAGCGAAATAAATATTTGGTAACTCTAGCAGCACTTTTTGTAATGGGGACATTAAGTGCATGTTCAAATAGTAGTAGTGCAAGTGCTACTTCGAATGATTGGAATACGATTGTTAAGCAAGCAAAAAAAGAAGGCAAAGTGGTTTCTGTAGGTATGCCAGATACTTGGGCAAACTGGGTAGGAACATGGAATGATATTAAGTCAAAATTTGGAATTTCACATACTGATACGGATATGTCTAGTGCACAAGAATTACAAAAATTTAAGTCAGCTGGGAAATCTTCTAGTGCGCCAGATATAGGTGATATCGGTCTGAATGTTGCGCCAACTGCGAAAAAGGAGAATTTGTTGGCCGCATATAAAACAAAGTACTGGAAAGATATTCCATCATGGGCAAAGGATAAAGATGGGTACTATTCAGCCGGATATACTGGCTCAATTGTTTTTATTACGGATACAAAAAATGTTAGTTCTTCAGACGCACCAACTTCCTGGAAACAATTGGCTTCAGGAAAGTACAAAGTTGCCATTGGGGATGTATCTACTGCAGCACAAGCACAGTATTCTGTTTTAGCTGCTGCATTTGCAAATGGTGGTAGTGAAAAGAATATTAATCCAGGTCTTAATTACTTTGCCAAACTTCAAAAGGAAAATCGCTTATCAACAGTTGATACAACGATTGAAAACTTGCAAAAAGGCGAGATTCAAGTTGCTGTAATGTGGGACTTTAATGCTTTGAATTATGCACATCAGATTGATTCCAAGCGTTATAAGATCACAGTTCCTACGGATGGTACGGTTGAAAGTGGGTATGCCGAAGTTATTAATAAAAACGCAGCTCATCCTTATGCCGCAAAATTGGCAAGATCATATATTTTATCAGATGCAGGACAAATTAATTTGGCTAAGGGATACGCAAGACCAATCCGTAAAGACGTAAAATTACCAGCAGCTGTAAAGGCAAAGCTGATACCTGAAAGTGAATATAAGAAAGAATATCATGTAAAGGATAACAATGTTTGGAACAAGGAAACACTGAAATTAGGTCAAGAATGGAAGAATAAAGTAACAGGAGCAAACTAAACTATGGCTACACGATTAAAAATATTTTTACCGTTTGGATTACTGATATTATCAGTCTTAATAGTACCTGTAAGTGTAATGTTGATTTCAAGCTTGCAGAATATGGATGGGGGCTTTAGCTTTTCTAATTATCACCAGATTTTCTTCTCACGCTATTATCGTGGGGCAATTTATAACAGTATTAGTATTTCATTGATAACGTCACTAATATCGTTAGTGATATCTATAATTGGGGCTTGGGCATTAACTAAGCTATCCTTAAGCACAAAAAATATTTTAATTACAGTGTTTAATATGTCATCAAGCTTTGCAGGTGTACCATTGGCATTTTCCTTGATAATCTTATTTGGTAACGCGGGTATTTTTAAGGCAATTACAAGTACTCTGCATGTACATGATGCCTTGAATATCTATTCTGTTACAGGTATGACATTTGCCTATACTTTTTTTGAAATTCCTTTGGGAATCATGTTTTTCTTTCCGGTTCTAGACAGTTTAAGTAAGGAATGGTTTGAAGTGTCTGATGTTTTAGGGGCTTCTAAAATGTTTTTTATTAGTAAAGTAATTTTCCCAATCATACTTCCCAACATTGTAGAAATCTTTGTTTTGCTTTTTGCAAATGCAATGGGGACTTATGAGACTGTCTATGCTTTGATGGGCAACAATTTGGTTTCAATCCCGACAGTTATTGGATCATTGATTAATGGTGAGTTGGTAGCCAATGTACCTCTAGCTTGTGCCTTTGCAACGCTTTTTACAGTTATTATGACAATAATAGTATGGCTTGGCAATAGAGTTACAAATATCAAAGGGAGGAGAATCAGCTGAAAATGGAAAAACATGCCGACAAAGTTATCGCAAAGATAGTAATTGCACTGATTTCAGTATATTTAGTCGCACCGATTATAGCGACAATTATGTACTCTTTTGCTAAATCGTGGGTAAATACTATTCTTCCAGATGGCTGGACGCTTGAATGGTATCTGCAGCTTGTCACTAACTCAGACTTTCTGTCTGCTTTGATAAGATCGATAATTCTTGGAATTGTAACTACTATAATTGCAATGTGTTGTTTTTTACCTGTTGTATTCTACGCCAATGTATACGATGAGAGTATTAAGGCAAGACTAAGATTTATTACAGTTCTGCCGTTTACCATTCCAGGAATTGTTCTAGTTACTGGATTGGTAAGAGTATATGCTAATCTGCCAATTCCACAAATGCTGGTACTTTTACTAGCAATTTCACTGTTGAGCCTACCTGTCACATATCAAGCACTCGATAATGCTTTTATTGCCCACGATTTTCGTGCTATGTTTGAGCAGGCATTGATTTTGGGGGATTCCCCATTAAAAGCATTCGTGAAGGTTGTGATACCCAATATTCGTGTTGGAATGTTTATTGCAATGCTGCTAACATTCACAAGTGCATTTGGTGAATATGTGCTAACTAATATAATTTTAGGTGGAAACTATGAAACACTCAAAATTTATATGTATCGTTTAATGCAGAGTAATGGGCAAGCAAGCAGTGTTTTGACAACAGTTTACTTCTTCTTTCTAGCAGTAATTTCAATAATTATGATTGCTATCATGAAGCGACAAGGTAATAAAAAAGTAGAAGAAGTGGGGGATACAAAAAAATTATGAGTTCTATTTTCTTAGAAGTGAAGGACCTTTCCATTAATTTATCTGGTAATCAGGTAATTAAAGATATGAATTTTAAAATTCAAAAAAATACGCTGACAACATTTCTCGGACCAAGTGGTAGCGGAAAGACAACGGTACTCAGGGCGATTGCGGGTCTAAACCAAAAAATAGCGGGAAAGATTCTGCTCGATGGCAAGGAGATCCAGAATTTAGCGGCCAATCAGAGAAACATCGGAATGATTTTTCAATCATATGCGTTATTTCCTAATCTGTCAGTTTTTGAAAATGTTGCCTATGGACTAAGGGTCAGAAAAGAATCAAATGCAGTAATTAAAGAAAAGGTTGGTGCAATACTTAAAACTGTTAATTTGCAAGATAAAAAGCAAAGTTATCCTGAGAATCTCTCTGGTGGACAAAAGCAACGTGTTGCGATTGCTAGGGCGATGGTTTTAGAGCCGAAGATCTTATTATTAGATGAACCTCTGAGTGCCTTAGATGCAAAGATTAGAATTGAATTGCGCAATCAAATCAGAGAATATCAACAAAGATTAGGAATCACGATGTTGTTTGTTACGCACGATCAGGCTGAGGCAATGGCAATTTCTGATGAAATTATTGTAATGGACAATGGAAAAGTTCAACAACAAGGTTCGCCACTAGAAATTTATAAGCATCCGCAAAATATATTTATGGCTAAGTTCATTGGTAATCATAACATCCTTGAAACTGGACAATTGCGCAGTCTAGGAGTTGAAGTTGCAGAAAATGATAAGAGCAGTTTCATTATTAGACCCGAGCTTTTCCAAACGAATATGACTGGTGACAGTGATGATTACATAGTTGTCTCTGGAAATATTAAGAATATATCCATACTGGGTGATCGCATTGAATACAGGCTTACTTCAGATAATGGACTGGAACTAAAGGCAGAATTCTTAAATCAGCAACAAACTTTTACGGTAGGAAAAGCAGTGAAATTTTATGTCAGAAAAGGCGATATTGAAAAGGTAGGGTTTTAGGATGTTAAGCTTGAAACAACTAAGAGAAATTCCTCGAGATAGTTGGAGCGGACATAATCATACAGAGTTTTGCTCACATGGAAGCGGCGAAGATGTTGAACTATATATTCAAAAGGCAATCGCAGAGGGATTTAAGGCCTACTCAATTACCGAGCATTTTCCATTACCACAAGCATTTTATGAAAAGGCAAATGGATCTGCGCATTCAATATATACTGCTGCTATGCGTATTAATGAGTTACCAAGGTATTTTACGAAAATGCAGAAGATTAAGCAGAAATATCAAGCTGACATCAAGATATTGATTGGATTTGAAATAGATTACATCGCTGAGTTTCGAGAATGGACGCAAAATCAATTAGCGAAGTATGCTAACCAAGTTGATGATACAATCTTATCAGTTCATTTTCTGCCAACTAACGCAGGGTTGAGTGCGGTAGATGATAGTTTGCTTGATTTTAAAAATGGAGTTTTAAGCGAATATCAACGGCCTGTGGAAGTTGCTAAAGCTTATCTAACTACTGTGATGGAAGCTGTAACATGGGATACACATTATAAACCAAAAAGGTATGGGCATATTATGTTGTACCGTAAGTGGAGAAATGAGTTTTCCAGCAACACAGTTTGGGAGGATGAGCAAGTGCAAGATAAATTGCATGCTATTTTGGATGAAATAGCTGATAGAGGCGAACTTCTTGATTGTAATTTTGCAGGCCTCTTTAGGAGCACCCAAACAGAAACCAGTCCAAATTATAATTGGATACAACAGGCACAGGAGAAAAGAATACCTTTAGTTTATGGTGCGGATGCTCATAAGGTTGAAAGTGTTTCTGCTGGATTCAACACATATTTGGAAAATAAATATTATTTGTAGGAGGTGCAACCATGAATTTGGAGATTACAGGTAATAAAAATTTTCGAATTTGTCAATTGACGGATATTCATTTGGGTGAGTATCCTTTCAATGATGCAAGCAATAAAACTATTCGACAAATTGAACAATTGCTAAAAGAAAATGATTTTGACCTAATCATGATTACTGGTGATCTTATTTGGGGTAAGTCTGTTGACAAACCCGACAAGGTACTGGGTGAACTGTATAAAATGTTGAATAAGTACAATGTTCCAGTTGCTGTAACCTATGGAAATCATGATAGCGAAGGGCAACATTCAAGAGCGGAACTGCGAGAATGCGAACAGTTCCTTGAGCATAGAGTACCGAAGAAACACAGTATGGTTGTTAATGGTCGTGAAAGCTATACACTAGAGGTTTACCGAGATAATAAGTTAAGCAATGTCCTGTATGTATGGGATAGCGGTGATTATTTAAAGGAGGAGCCAGAAGATTATGCTGCTATTGAGCCGGAACAAGTTGAATGGTTCTGGCATTTGCCTTATGAGAAGGGAAAAAACAAGCAAGATGTTGCATTCATGCATATTCCTCTGCCTGAATATAACTTGGTAGATTCATATCAGGAGGGGAAAAAGAATGAGAGCATTTGCGCATCGCCATATAATTCCGGCTTATTCTATAGTCTAAAAAAGGCGAAAAATATTAAAGCTCTTTTTGTAGGCCACGACCATGACAATAATTTTATTGCTGATTATAAGGGAATAAAACTTGGTTATGGCAATGTAACTGGATATAATACTTACGGCTCGCTGAAACGAGGGGCTAGAATAATTGAATTAACACCAACAGTTGTAAAGACTCAGATTATCACTTTTGCAGAAAAATAAAAGTTAAGCAAAGCTATGGTATTAAGAAAGTAAAGAAAGGGGCT
>NZ_BACP01000060.1 GCF_000260415.1 Liquorilactobacillus mali KCTC 3596 = DSM 20444 | reverse complement strand
AGATTAGTATACTGTTTTGAAAAAATTGTGAGAAAACATTGGATTAACAATGTATGCGCTTTCTTATAATATTAGATTTGTAATAAAGAATAAAAATTAGGAGCTGATATAAATGGGTGATTCATGGATTAATATTTCAGGTAGGGTGTACGTAGTTACAGGTGGTTCTTCTGGAATAGGAAAAACTATTGTTGAAGAGTTATTGAATAATGAAGCAGTTGTATATAATGCAGATTTGAATGAGGGAGAGTTAAAACATGAAAACTTGCATTTTGTAAAAACTGATGTAACAAATTCGGCAGCAGTTAATGAATTGGTTGAACAAATTATTGAGGAACAACATAAGATAGATGGTTTAGTTAATAATGCTGGTATTAATCTTCCACGGTTATTGGCAGACGCAAGTGTTCCACACAGTAAATACGAATTTACTGAGGGTAATTTTGAAAAAATGTTTGCGGTGAATGTTAAGAGTGTGTTCTTAGTATCACAGGCAGTAACCCATCAATTTGAAAAACAAAATTATGGAGTAATTGTCAATATGTCTTCTGAAGCAGGGCTTGAGGGTTCGCAAGGCCAAAGTGTTTATTCAGCAACTAAGGGTGCAATTAATGGGTTCACACGTTCATGGGCTAAAGAACTCGGTGAACATAATATAAGAGTTGTGGGTGTTGCCCCAGGAATCATGGAGGCAACTGGATTACGTACACTTGTGTATGAAGAAGCGTTGGCTTATACTCGCCACAAAACAGTTGAAGATATTCGTGCAGGGTACAAGAGTACTTCAACAACACCACTTGGGCGTAGTGGAAAGTTGTCCGAAGTTGCGGATACAGTTAATTATTTATTGTCAGATCGTGCAAGTTATATTACCGGTATAACAGTCAATGTTGCAGGTGGAAAAAGTCGAGGTTAAATTGAAATTTTGAAGTAGGATATGGTGAAGTAATGGATAGACAAAACTTTGAGATGTTGAACCTTTTTATCAATAATGATTCATTAACTTTGAAAGAACTACAGCTGCATTTCAATGTTTCAAGGGGAACAATTACCAAAAATATTCGAGCAATTAATGAGTATTTAGAGGGAATTGCTGAAATAAAAGTTAATCAATCAAGATTTTATCTTGTGATAGATAATTACGGAGCTATTGCTAAGTTACAAACAACTTTTTTGAAAAGAGACTTGGATTTTAATGATCCTTTAAAAAGGCAGGCTGCAGTATTAAAGCATTTATTAAAGCATTCAACTGAGTATGTTATTCTAGATGATTTAGCTGAGTCATTATCAGTTAGTCGCGGAACAATTAATAATGATATAAAGACCTTGAGGAAAAGGTTGGAAAAATATGGCGCAAAAATCGAAACAAAAACGAATCGCGGAATCCGACTAGTAGTTAAATACGATTATGTATACGCAATTGTTACAAGAAACATAGTTGGTAAATACTATGATTTTGAACTGAGTTTGGATAATTCTGCCGACTCAAGAATGATGGAACTAATAAAAGAAACAGAAACAAACCATAGTTTTGTAGCAATGGTTAAACGCAATATCTCAATAATTAATTGGCTTAAAAATTATGGAATTAGAATTAAGGATGATATTCCACATTATCACCCATTACTTGCAAAAAGCACGACAAAAGGGTTACGTCGAGAAATTGATAATTCTATGAGTAGTCCTTTAAGTAACAGCGAATGGGAATTTATTTCATATCCTTTCAGTATTAAGAAAAATACAAATAGTGATGATGGGTTGATTAAATCAGCACTGGAGAATGTTACTGCATTAATGAACATAATTTTTCCAGCAATTAAGAAGAAGCTTGATATCGAGTTGAATTTTGACAGATTGTTGGTTGAATTACGATATCATCTATTGTTTTTAATCAACCGCTCGATTTTTGATGTAAGTACAGAAGAATTTATTTCGGCAGATATGGTTAACAAGTATCCAGTATCATCTGAATTAGCACAGCTAACAATTTCTTCGTTAGAAAAGCAGCTTGATATTAACATTAGCGATCAAGAACTGGGTTATTTAACGCTCTACTTTCAAATGGCATTAGAAGAATACATGGCGTATTCGGCAAGTTACCAAGTGGCACTAGTCGAACCAATCAGCAATAGTATGAAGAAATTTATAACTGAACAATTGAAAGAGCTGTTAGATGATGATGTTCAAGTTGATGTTCTTAGTTCAGTAGATGAGTTAGAAAAAAGTTCCAAGAAATACTTATTAATCTTCTCAAATAAGTACTTCAGCATACATCATGGTATCCAGCAGGCACCTATCATCAGATTGAATACAGTATTTAACAGGGGCATTTTACGAGAAAGGTTACAAATCTCATTAGTTGATGAAGCAGTAAACAGAGGAATTTGTAATTTTGATGTGACACGCTTTTCTGGTAAAGAAACATATATGGAAAGCGTTGGAAAATTGATTGAGCAAGAAATTGTACGTGGCCAACTGACAGAAGAGTTTATGCAAGATTGGATTAGGCGAGAGAAAAAATCAAGCAGTATTTTCGGAGATGGAGTTGCTCTACCACATGTAATCGATAAGTCGGGCATAAATCGGATTTTGATCAAAGTAGGATTATTTGAGAATGCAGTTGTTTTTGATAATCAGAAAATAAAAATCGTATTCTTAGTGGCAATTCCATATAAACTTAATGCTGATTTAAGTAAGGTTTTGGCGCAGGTATACGACTTAATTAGAAGTATTACGACAAATAAAAATATTTATAGCAACTTGATGAAATATGATAATACACGAGGTATAGTTCAATTGATGGAGGCGATTTAATGCTCATATACTTTGGAATAATCCTGGTTGTAGCCTTTCTGATTCAAGGCTTGTTAGGCTTAAAGCAGATTAAAGATTTTTCAACAACTTTCCATCAACTTCGGTTGTTAGCACCAGTTGCAATTGGCAAAAATCCCAAAAAATTTCAGTCAGGAACACTCATATTGATTTCAGTTAAAGAAGATGGTTCTATCGCTGAAGCAAGGATGATGAAGGGTATTACTATTTTTGCAAAGTTCAAAGAATTGAAGAGTTTACGCGGGGAAAACATTGCAGAAGTAGCTGCCTCATTTGAACAACTTAAACAATTTGATAAATTAACGAGAGTTTGTTTTCTAGACGCATATAAAAATTATGTCAACTATAAGGCCAATAAATTAAGGCCACATGATTTTGATAGTACAGTTAAAATTTGGAGCTTGCCAATGGTTGAAAAGATAAAAGCTACCTACTACAAAGTAGTTAGTAGATTGAAAAATAAAGAAATGAATTGAAAGGGGTATAACCACTATGAAAATAATTACTGATCTTGCATCTGGCTTTATGGGCCTGTTTCAAACGGGTGGAAAAACATTTATTGGATGGATGAGTTCAATTATTCCAGTTGTCTTATTACTGTTAGTATTAATGAATGCAATTATCGCTTTTGTCGGTGACAAGAAGATGGCAAAATTGGCCAAGGCTTCTTCACGAAATCCTGTGACACGTTATTTAATATTACCATTTGTCTCGGCTTTTATGCTTGGAAATCCGATGGCTCATTCAATGGGACGTTTTTTACCAGAGTACTATAAGCCAAGTTGGTATGCATCAATTGCACAGTTTTGTCACACAAGTAACGGGGTCTTTCCACATATCAATCCCTCAGAGTATTTCATTTGGTTGGGAATTGCACAAGGAATTCAAAAATTAGGCTTAAACACAATGGACTTGGCGATTCGCTATATGTTTGTCGGATTGTTAATGAACTTTATTGGTGGCTGGGTTACAGATTTCACAACTGCTTACGTATGCAAGCAACAAGGAGTAACACTTTCTAAGAAAGTTGAATTTAATTAAATTAGAAAAAGAGAGGAGCCTGAAAAATGAAAAAAGAATTTCGTAGTATAAAAGTTGTTAAAGGACCCGGTGGTTGGGGTGGACCATTAGTAATCAAGCCAACAGCAAAGAAGAATAAGTTTATCTATGTTACAGGTGGCAACAAACCAGACATCGTGGATAAAATTGCTAAATTAACCGGAATGCAGCCAGTTGACGGTTTTAAAACGTCTATTCCTGATGAAGAAACGGCTTTAGCAATTGTCGACTGTGGCGGTACACTAAGATGCGGCATTTATCCCAAAAAAGGAATAAAAACGATTAATGTTTTACCAACTGGGAAGAGTGGACCGTTAGCACAATTCATGAATGAAAATAACTATGTTTCAAATGTTGGTGTAGAGCAAATTGAATTAGCAGAAGATGAAGATGCTGAAAAAAATACGAATGAAGTTGTGAGTGAACAATCTGAAGAAGAAACAAATCAAAAATTTGATAGTACAAAGACACTAACAGCACAAACTAAAGACCCTGGTATCCTGACTAAAATTGGAATTGGAGCAGGTAGAGTTGTTTCAACTTTCAATCAAGCAGGAAAAGATGCGGTTCAAACTGTTATTAATACTATTATTCCTTTTATGGCGTTTGTTGCACTGTTGATTGGGATTATTAATGGTTCTGGAATTGGCAAGGTTTTTGCCAAGGTTATGGAACCTTTGGCAGGCAATGTATGGGGGTTGATGATTCTAGGATTAATTTGTTCATTGCCCTTCCTCTCTCCTTTGCTTGGCCCTGGAGCAGTAATTGGACAAGTTATCGGAACATTGATTGGAGTCGAGATTGGTAAAGGTAATATTCCACCACAGTATGCTTTACCTGCTTTGTTTGCAATCAATACTCAAAATGGTTGTGATTTCATTCCAGTTGGATTAGGCTTGGCAGAGGCTGATTCAAAAACTGTTGAGGTAGGAGTACCATCTGTTTTGTATAGTCGATTCATAAACGGTGTGCCACGTGTCTTTGTTGCATGGTTAGCAAGTTTTGGCTTATATTCAAAATAGGTTTAAAAGAGAAAGGCGATTGGATAAATGATGACGACAGAAAAAAGTGTTTTTTCAACTGAAGTTTTAGAAGTGGGTACTGAGGCAGCCGAATTTTCAACAATCAAAATGGCAATCTTATTTGGTGATGAAGCCCCTTCAGCATTGAGACCTTCATGTTTTATCATTAATGTAGTTCCTGTTTCCAAACAAATTACACCTGGAATGATTCTGAAAATTAACAATCAAGAGTATGAAATAACCTCAGTGGGTACTGAGGTTCAGACCAACCTTGGGCGGCTTGGACACATAGCGTTGAGCTTTACTGGGTTAACAGAGGCAAAACTTCCAGGTACATTGTACTTAGCTGATGAAGAGTATCCAAAGATTCAGGTCGGTAGTCAGATTCAGATTCTTGAGAAGTAAGCTGAGTAAATAGTGAGAGTGAGCAGAGTAACTTCTAAAAAAGTGTTTAAAGAGAATAGTAACAAAAACAAATTTGCACCAATTCACTGAAGTAGACTAAAAATAACTTTAATGGATTGGTGTTTTTATGCCTAAGTAAAGGTACAGCGTATTGGCTGTTTAAAACGTAAAATTACACTTTGCGATAACGCTTAAGACCGATAATATTTAAGAATGTAAAAATAAATAGGAAAACTAGGAGAATTAACCAGTCGTTTGTTATAACACCCAATCCTTGGCCTTTGATCATTACAGCAGTTAGTGCATTTCCAGCATAGCTTAGCGGCAATAAGTAACTAATAAATCTGACCCAGTGAGCCATTGTATCCAGTGGAATGATACCGGAAAAAAAGACTTGTGGTACTACAATAATTGGAATGAACTGCATCATCTGAAATTCAGAGTTGGCAAAAGTTGATACGAATAGTCCAATTACAAGGGCTACTAAAGCAACTAAAATATTGGTAAGTAACACTAACAAGAGATTGCCGACTATTGCAACTTTCAGAACATAGATGGCAAATAAAACAATCAAAAGAGTTTGCAAGACTGCAAAAAGACCATAACCAGCTAGGTAACCTAAAACTAGCTGACTTCGACGAATCGGCGTTGCCAAAAGACGATCTAAAGTACCAGATGTACGTTCTCTGATAAGAGCGATGCCTGAGATTAGAAAGACAAAGAAAAAGACAAAAAAGCCAATCAGAATAGGAAAAACTTTATCGAAAAAGGTACTGTTCGAATTACCATAAAGATATAAATTCTTTATTTTTAAGTTTGATGAGGTCTGTTTTGTAGAAGTTTGGAGAGATGTTTTTTTCAGAATCAGAGATAGTTCTTTGATTTTGGATACCAGCAGTGCATTAGCAAAAATGCTCTTAACTTGTGAGCTTTTAGTGGGGTCCTCATTTTCATTTGTAATTTCAAGCTTATTTTTACTGCGTCCGACGAAGGCATCTAAATTATCGGACTGAATTTTTTTCGCACGATTGAGCGAATTTGGGTAATGATGAATAGTAACTTTGGAACTTGGAAGTGACTGAATGATTTTACTGGGAACATTATCGGCCACACCAATTTTAAGTTTTGTATCAGTACTTGAATTAAAGACTAAATTCATTAATGTCAAAATTAAAATGGGTGCCAATAGCATCAGTGCCAATGTTCTTTTATCGCGTAATATTTCCTTGGTTACTCTGATTAAAATTGCCTTAAATTGAATCATTTTGAGCTCACCTCTGCTTTCAAGAATACTTCTTCAATACTAGTTGCGTGGAACTTCTCTTTCAACTCAGATGGAGTTCCTAATGCAAAAATTTCACCGTTAATAATTAGTCCAACAAGATCGCATTTTTCTGCCTCATCCATGACATGTGTTGTTACGATAATTGCCTTTTGAGCAATCGCTAAAGTACGCAATTGAGTCCAAATATCAAGACGTAAGCTTGGATCAATTCCAACCGTTGGTTCATCCAAAATAATCAGATCAGGGTTGGCTAGCAAAGCGATGGCTAATGAAAGCCTACGCTTCATTCCACCAGAAAAATTGGCGACGATTTGATGTAATGAATCTGTTAGGTTGACTAGAGCCATGTTTTTATCAATAGTAGAGGTCAGTTCTGCTCCTGAAATGCCCATAAGATTCCCAAAAAAAGTTAGATTCTCAAGTGCAGTCAGGTTTTCATATAAGGCGTCAGTCTGGCCCATGTAGCCAATTCTTTCGAGAATTTGGCGGTTAGGCATCTTTTGCCCAAAAATAGTGGCAAGTCCTGTGTCTGCCCGTTCCATACCCAACAAACACTTTATGGTTGTTGTTTTACCGGAACCACTTGGCCCGATTAATCCTAGTATTTGTCCTTCACAAATATTTATTGTAATATTGCTAAGAACTTTTTTTGATCCAAAACTTTTAGAAATATGACTGATTGATGCGATTGTATGATTAGACTTGGCCATGAATAAGGCCTCCTTTTCTTTTAATGTACATTATGTTTATTATATTCACATCTGAAGTATAGAAGTTTTTATAAATTCTACAAGTTAAAAAACAAGATAATGGACAGATCGATAAAATTGATTTTTATTTTGTGGGAGGCAGAATCAATATGAAGGATTTAAGGTATCAAAAGACTAAAACTGCAATTTTAAGGGCGATAGAGAAATTGCTGCAAAATAAAGACTTTGAAAAGATTTCAATCAAGGATATTTGTGAAGAAGCGCAAGTAAGTCGGAGTGCATTTTATCTGCACTATACTGATAAATACGATCTGGCTAAGCAATGTCAACTTGAATTGATTGAGACGGCAAATATGCTTATCAAGGAACGTGTCATTGTTAAACGTAAAGACCTAATGTTGACAATGTTGAATTTGCTTCTAGGAAAGGAAAGGGTGATGGCGCTATTGATCTCAAGTCACGGTTCAAGCGAAATTCAGGAGAATATTCGGCAAGTGATGCGTGAAAATATGCGCAAGAATATTTTACCGCTAACGGATCTTAAGTTCGAAGGGCCAACTGAAGAACGGTATTTTCTTAGCTTTTTTAGTAATGCGTTGTTTGGCATAATTCAAGAATGGATTAATTCTGGACAAAAGGAATCACCTGAAGAAATCGTAGCACTAGTTGATAAAAATTTCTTATTTGAATTCAAATAAGAATAAATAAAGATGCAATTTCGGCTTTGTGTGTGATATGTTCATGCTAAACTTAAAGAGAAAAAAAGGAGCCAGACTTTAATGAACATTCATTTGACAGGCGATAGCCTAATAGCACGATATGAAGGTCATAAACAACCAATAATCAATGAGATACTCAAAGAATTGAAGGACAAACTTAGTATTACAAATACAGCATGCCCTGGTGATAATACCGCGGATATTCTTGCACGAATGAAAGCTGATATTCTTTCAAGCAAAAAGGCTGATAAAATTTTTATTTTAATTGGAACAAATGACTTAGCATTAAACAAACAGATTGGACTTGAACAATTCGGGCATAATCTAACGGAAATCATTAAACAATTATGTACAGTATACGAATCAAATGAGATTTATTTCATTACACCATCACCCGTTGATGAGCAAAAACAGCAATATCGTACAAACAAATTGATTCGAGAATATGCTGCGGTGATAGTGAAAGTAGCTGAAAGTATGGGATGTTACACCCTTGACTTGTATTGGCAATTCATAGAATATGGGCAGATGCCGCTCAATGAATTGTTACATGGAGTGTTAGATGATGGGCTCCATTTTGGAGAAGAAGGGTATCGAATATTGGCAGAGCTGATTGTACGGGTACTATAGTAAAAATAGATTATTGATATCAAGGATTTAAAATGATATCATTTAAATAATTATTAAACGGAAAAGAGGAGACCAATATTGCGCATCTAAATTCTTGATGAAGCTGCATGAAGACTAAGCATAGATATTTGAATGTTTTAGTGTGCAGATTTTCGAGAGAATGCAGGCGGTGTGCAGTGCTGGCCTTTTTGTGTACACTTTTATTCTCTTGAAAATAGTTCGAGTATTGAGCTTGCTTGATTGCAAGTGAGAGGTAAAAGTATGACTAAGATAGAAATAAAGAATTTGACTTTTGGATATGATTTACAAAATACATTGTTGTTTGACCATGTTGACTTAACTATCGCCAATTCTTGGAAACTTGGATTGATAGGTAGAAATGGTCGTGGAAAGACCACATTGCTTAAATTGCTGCAAGGACAATATGAATACCGGGGTAAAGTAATTAAGCAAGTAAATTTTGTCTATTTTCCACAAAGTATCAAAAATCGCGATTTAACTGTAATTGAGATTTTAAATAATCAGATGCAATTTGAGGAATGGCAAATTAGGAAAGAACTTGAATTACTGGATATTAATGAAGGTATCTTGAACTTACCGTTTGGAAAGCTCTCAGGTGGTGAACAGACCAAGGTACTCTTGGCACTTCTCTTTGTTGATAAAAATAATTTTCCGTTAATTGATGAACCAACGAATCACCTGGATATTAAATCACGCAAAGTTGTGGCCAATTATCTCAAGACAAAAAAGCAAGGGTTCATTTTGGTAAGTCATGACAGAACATTTGTCAATCAAGTAGTTGATCATATACTGGCAATTGAGCGTAAGAAGGTGGCACTTTATCATGGTGACTACCAATTATATGAGATTCAAAAGAAGTTGGCCGATAATTTGCAGCAAGAGCAAAATGAGAAAACAAGGAAAGAAATCACACGCTTGAAGCAAACATATCGTGAAAAAGAAAATTGGGCCAAAAGCAGGGAAACTGCTGGTAAAGGAAAGAACAAGAAAAAAGCAAAAATGACTTCACGTCCTGATGATACAGTTGCAAGAAATCAGATGCGAAGAGCAAAGGCAATTGAAACAAGGATGGATAAAAAGATTGAAGAGAAGGAGACGTTAATCAAGAATATCGATTATGTAGATCAATTGAATATTAATTTTGTGAAAACCCGTCATAACCCACTAGTTAAAGTACGTAATCTATCATTGTCATTTGAAAATCATAGATTATTCGAACCCATCAGCTTTGAGATAAAAGAAGGAAGACAAGTTGCAATAATTGGTGAAAATGGGACTGGAAAAACATCTCTTATAAAAAGTATTTTTGGCGGTTTTGAAGGAAATCAAACTGGCAAAATCGAAGTTGCAAATAATATTTCGGTCAGCTTTGTCAGACAAGTTTTTGACGAACAGGGGACATTAGCAGATTTTGCAAATAGAAATGGTATAAATTATCAAGACCTGCTGAATATTTTACGCAAGTTAGGAACAGATCGTGAAGTATTTTTAAACCGCATTGAAGACATGAGTTTGGGACAAAAGAAAAGAGTTGAATTTGCAAGGTCCTTATTGGTTTCTGCCGAACTTTATGTGTGGGATGAGCCACTTAATTATCTTGATATCTATAATCGTAAACAAATTGAACAACTAATTACGAAATATAGGCCGACGATGCTGATAATTGAACACGACTCGCAATTTCTAAGTAATATTGGTGCGGAAGTGATGGAATTAAGATAGTTAAAAAAAGAGTATAGAATAACAATTTTCACTACTATGCTTTACAAACTACCTCCCCTATGTTATCTTTTGTTTACGGTAGTTAGTATTACATACTAGTTAAGGAGGTTTTATTCACTTGAGTAAGACACAAATGCTAAAAGGTGTACTTGAAGGATGCGTACTGCAAGTGATTTCCAAACACGAAACCTATGGTTATCAGCTAGTCCAGGACTTACGTACAGCCGGATTTAATGACGTAATTGGCGGAACAATTTATCCAATTTTACAGAAATTAGAGAAAAAAAGGCTGATTAGTGGTGTAATGAAACCTTCGCCGGAAGGACCAAGCCGCAAGTATTTTAGCGTAACTTCAATTGGACAAGAAGAGCTAACAATATTCATGCGGGATTGGCAGGAAATAAATGAAAGTGTTAAGCAGATATTTAAATAGGGGGAGAATTGATGAGTAGCAAAGATAAACGAGTTGAAGGTATCAGAATTAAGTTGAATGAGTCAGCAAAAAAATTAAAAGGTGAAAATGCTACCTTTTTTGATGATCTCAGGGATTACTTGATTACATCCAGTATCTTTTATGATGAGCTGGATGTGACCGAACAAACTTATAATGTCTGCATTGATCTGATCGAAGCTCAGAAAAATGGGCAAACAGCACAAGAATATTTTGGTAAGAACAGTCGAAAACTTGCCGATAGCATGATTAAGAATTTTAAGCATGCAAGTTATAGAGAAATCATCGAATTAATAATGTTGCCAATTGGAATATATTGGGCGATTTCCTTTATTAGTGATTTTGCAGCAACGGGACCGCTTAAAATAAATATTTTTGAATATTTGCTAATTGCTCTGCTTTCTATTGGAGTAGTGGTAGCAGTTTTTAAAACAATTCATAAGTTCATATACCTGAATGAGAATAATCTGATTAGGAAGTCAAAGGTTATACAGTTTATTATTGGCACTATTTTCTTTGGCTGTATCATCGGTGTATTTTTAGCCATTAGCATGCTCACACCACCAATTTGGATAATTAAGTTGACCTATCCGGGTGATGTGATCTTAATGCTAACGATTATAGCTATTTTTCTTGGTTGGATTATCATTGGTAAAAAAAGAGAATTGTATTCAATCACTCCCTTTATCGTTTTAATGGCTGCAGTTGGAATTTTGCAGAGGATTCCTGTGTTGCTGGCAATTGTAGGTTCTAGCAATATTAAATTTTTAGCAGCTGGTGCAGCAATTGGTGGTTTCTTAATCAATATAATTTGGGGAAGAATTGAAATGAAGAAAATCACACGGGATTAAATTATTTTTGAATATAGTTATCAAAAAGGGATATGCCATAATGAATTTTTGGGTATATCCCTTTAATAACTGCGAATAAAAAACCTTCTTAAGAGTCAAAATTTCTTAGCTAAATTAGAACTTCTAAAAATTTGCCAGCTTAAGACACACCTGCTGTATGTTACATGCTACTGTATTTTTACTTATTTAATTTTTCTTTGATAATCTTAGCAGAATTATCTAGCTGGGCCTTTTCTTCAATCGGTAATGAAATTGAATTAACTTCGATTATTCCTTTGCGACCAACGACGGCAGGATAGCCAATATAATGTCCATATTCTTCAAGATATACGGAAGTCGGGCAAGCGAGGCGCGCATCCGACAGGACGGCTTGGGCTAATTTAATTGCACAGGTTGCGATGGCATAACAAGTATAATGTTTGCCTGAAAAGACTAACCAGCCGCCACGGCGTGCTTGTTGGTCAAATGAAGTTAAGTCAAGGCCTTTTTCTTCTGCAAGCTTAGTGATTGGATGCCCTTTGACTTCAACCGTTGACCATGCTGTGTATTGCGATTCACCATGTTCACCTAAAACATAACCGCTAACATTTTTGGGATCTTCATGAAGTGCCTGCCCAACGGCGCGCTGCATTCTAGCCGTATCCAAGAATGTCCCGGTTCCAAAGACCTGGGCCTTACTAAGACCAGTTTGCTGTTGTAATAATGTTGTGACTACATCGCAAGGATTACTGATGTTGATAAGGACACCATTGAACCCAGAGGTTTTAAGATTTGCTGCAACTTCTTCAACCGCCGCTGTATTAAAGTTAAGCTCTCCAAAGCGATCACCATCCATCTTAATGGAATCAATGTTACCAAAGGCTGTGATAACAACATCAGCATTGGATAGTGAGTCATAATCTTGTGGAATAATCTTAGTGAATGTATCTAGTCGAGCAAGCGTGTCACGCAAGTCATATTCTTCTGCGGTTGTCTTGTCATCATTAGTATCAATAATAACCAATTCATCGGCTATGCCTTTTGTAACCAAGGTATAGGCAATCGTAGCACCAACATGGCCTAAACCAATTATTCCAATTTTGCGCATCTTAAGTTCCTCCATTATTAAAAATTCGGTAAATACTGTCATTAATTTAAATTTTAAATTAGTGAATGTCAAGTAAAAAAAGATTTTAATCTTGACATAAATGTCTTTTCAGCTAGAATAACGTTGTAAACGTTAAAATGAATAACATAGTGAAGAGTAGAGTATATGTTTGCGCTTTTGAGAGAGCTTTCGGCTGGTGAAAGAGAGCAAAGTGAGACATAGAAAATGGGCTTGGAATGGTGCTGACAAAGAGTTAGCAACGGATTTGTGCACGTTATTGACACAAGCTAAAATACATATTTTTAGCAACGGAGGTGTTATCTATGAAGACAGCACGAATCAAGGTGGTAACACGATAAGACTCGTCCTTACATAAGGGGATGAGTCTTTTTTGTGAAGGAAAGACAATATGAGATAATAGAAAGTAGGGAAAATATGAAGAAATTCAAAGTAAGCCTTTTACAGTTAGATATAGTCTTTGGTGACCCAGAAACCAATTACATTAATGTTGAAAAGTATATCAAAAAAGCAGTAAGTGATAAACCGGATGTGCTTGTATTACCTGAGATGTGGAATACGGGATATGCCTTGGATAAACTAGGAGATATTGCAGATAAAGGTGGTCAACGGACAAAAAACTTTCTCTCGAATCTCGCTAAACGGTTTGCTGTCAATATTGTTGGCGGTTCAGTGGCAACTGAAGAGGCTGGAAAATACTACAATACAAGTTATATTTTTGGCCGTAAGGGTAATTTGATAAGCCAATATCAAAAGGTTCATTTATTCGGTTTGATGAATGAAGATGATTTTATCAGTGCTGGTTCGGTTCAAAATCAATTTGTATTAGATGATGTCAAAGCAGCAGGAGTGATCTGTTACGATATTCGCTTTCCAGAATGGGAACGTAAGTTGATGTCGAAAGGGCAGCAGATACTATTCGTAAGTGCCCAATGGCCTGCTAAACGCATTGAGCAATGGAGAATGCTGCTGTGTGCGCGTGCAATTGAAAATCAATCATTTGTCGTCGCAGTTAATCGTGTTGGTGAAGCACCCAAGAATAGCTTTAATGGTCATTCCTTAGTGATTGATCCGCTGGGCAAAATTCTGGCAGAAGGAACCACCGATGTCGAAGGTGTTTTCACCTGTGAATTTGATTTAGACGATTTGACTGAAGTTCGTGGAAGTATTCCGGTTTTTAAGGATCGCCGACCGGAACTATATTAATGAAGAATAATTGTTCAAAGAAGGGGAAATATTATAATGGTTTTTGAAGAATCAGAACTTTTAAAGAATTTACCAACTCAATTTTTTGCAACACTTGTAGCTAAGGTTAATGAGAAGGTTGCTGCTGGAAATGATGTAATCAATCTTGGACAGGGAAATCCAGACCAGCCGACATTCAACTATATCGTTAAAGCATTACAGGAACAAGCAACACGACCAATCAATCACAAGTACTCGCAGTTTAGAGGACTTCATGGACTCAAGGTTGCTGCAGCAAAGTTTTACAAAGACAAATACGGAGTTGATTTAGAACCTGAATCTGAAGTTGCAATCTTAGGTGGTTCAAAAATTGGTCTAGTTGAGTTACCTTGGGCACTGATGAATCCGGATGAACTATTATTACTACCGGACCCGGGTTATCCAGACTACCTATCTGGGGTAGCTTTGGGTAATGTTAAATATAAAACTTTCCCATTGAAACGTGAGAATAATTTCCTACCAGATTACCAGGATATTGATGAAGAAACAGCTAAGAAAGCAAAGTTTATTTATTTGAACTATCCAAATAACCCAACAGGAGCAGTTGCTACCAAGGAATTTTATAAAAGGACTGTTGATTTTGCTCGAAAATATAAAATAGGGATCGTGAGCGATTTTGCGTATGGTGCTCTAGGCTTTGATGGATATCATAATCCGAGTTTCTTGGAAGCTGAAGGAGCAAAAGATGTTGGTATCGAAATGTATACTTTTTCGAAAACCTTTAATATGGCAGGTTGGAGAATTGCGTTTGCAGTCGGTAATCCTTCTATGATAGAAGCAATCAACTTGATTCAAGATCATTTGTTTGTAAGTGTCTTCCCGGCTATTCAAGAAGCAGCAGTGACAGCATTATCAGATCCGCAAGAAGAGGTTGAAGTAGAGGGGCTTGTCAGCAAATATGAAGAACGACGTGATGCCTTTGTGAGCGCAGCTAAAAAAATAGGTTGGAATGCATTTGTTCCTGGGGGGACTTTCTACACTTGGATGCCAGTACCTGAAGGATATACAAGCGAGAGCTTTGCTGATTTATTGCTGGAAAAGGCAAACGTTGCAGTAGCACCAGGTAAAGGATTTGGAGTTATGGGAGATGGTTATGTACGGATTGGTTTATTAGTTGAACCCGAACGACTAATAGAGGCAGTTGAACGCATTGCAAAATTAAAACTTTTCTAAAGAAGTAAAAAGCAACGTTCATATTTTAGATGTTTAACACTATCATAATGAATTGTATACAAATTAATATAAAATGAGATATTTTCTTTTTTTCTTGATTAGGATGTG
>NZ_BACP01000061.1 GCF_000260415.1 Liquorilactobacillus mali KCTC 3596 = DSM 20444 | reverse complement strand
CCCGATAAGATAGTTGATGGACTTATTTCTTTGGATTTGTTAATCGGGAAGTAGCTCAGTTTGGTAGAGCACTACGTTCGGGACGTAGGGGTCGCAAGTTCAAATCTTGTTTTCCCGACTTGAGGACATAATAGACAATAAAGTTATGGAATTCCACCATAACTTTTTTTGTGTTCTTTGTTTTTTAAATATTTAGGTTGATAAAAATTTTTTTTGTGGTTTAATCTGTAACAAAGATAAAATAATTTGGAAGTATGTCATTAACTTTGCAATTGTGATTTTTTTCCGTATAATAAAAGTCAATATTAGTCAAATTAAAAAGGATGATTGCATGCAAAGTCAAAATATTTCAGATATTATCGAAAAATATCTAAAAAGTATTTTAGCTGATTCGCAACAGATTGAAATCAAGCGTTCCGAAATAGCTGAGCTTTTCAATTGTGTACCATCACAGATCAATTATGTTATCAATACTAGGTTTACAATTCAGAATGGATATGTCGTGAAAAGCAAGCGTGGTGGAGGTGGCTATATCAGAATTGTTAAAGTCAATTTATTAGATGATTCGGATGTTATAGACGATTTGATTAATATGGTAGGGGATGAAATTGACTTTAATAAGGCGTTTCAAATCATTCAAAGTTTATATCAAGAGGGAATGCTTACAAGAAGGGAATCTAACTTGATTATTTCTAGCATTGACAAACGGACTCTTGCCTTTGAGAATAGACAGATTGAAAAGATAGTTAGGGCAAGAATTTTAATCAGCATATTGAATCGTTTAAGATACGACGACTAGAAAGTGAGGGGTTATAATGGATAATTTATTTACACCAAGCGCGAAAAAAGTCTTAGTTTTGGCACAGGAACAAGCTAAATATTTTCGCCATCAAGCAATTGGAACTGAACATTTATTACTTGCTTTGACCCTCGAAGAACATGGTATAGCAGCAAAAGTTTTAAAACAATTTATAATTACGGAGACGGATGTTAGAGAAGAGATTGAACGAATCGCTGGGTATGGGACGTTGAAAAAGACTGATAAAATAGGTTATCTTCCATATTCTCCTAGAGCAAAAGAAATACTTGCACTGGCTGGCGATGAGGCTAAGAGAACCAATGCACAAAAAATTGGGACTGAGCATCTTCTACTTGCTCTTTTGAGAAATAATGATATTCTTTCTTCTCGTATTTTACAGGCACTTAATGTCGATACAAGGAGAATGTACCAGTCAATAGTCCATAAATTGGGTTTGAGTGAAGCCCAAATGAAAAAATATGAGAAAAAGTCAACGAAGGCAAATGGAACACCGACCCTTAATTCTTTAGCACGAGATCTTACTGATTTGGCTCAAAATAAGAAAATAGATCCAGTAATTGGGCGTGAAAAAGAAGTTAAACGATTGATCCAAGTTTTAAGCCGAAGAACAAAGAATAATCCTGTTTTACTTGGTGAACCTGGAGTTGGTAAAACTGCGGTAGCAGAAGGATTGGCGGAAACAATTATCGCTGGAGATGTTCCTGATTCATTGCAGAATAAGCGTGTAATGATGCTTGATATGGGATCGTTAGTAGCCGGGACCAAATATCGTGGTGAATTTGAAGATCGCGTTAAGAAAATAATTGATGAGATTTATGCAGATGGCAATGTTATCTTGTTTATCGATGAACTGCATACCTTGATTGGTGCTGGTGGTGCTGAAGGTGCAATTGATGCTTCAAATATTTTGAAACCTGCTTTAGCTAGAGGAGAGGTTCAAGTTGTTGGAGCAACGACACTTGATGAGTTCCAAAAATATATTGAGTCTGATTCTGCGCTTGAACGTCGTTTTGCTAAGGTAATGGTCGAGGAACCTTCAAGTGAAGATACAGTTGCAATTCTTAAAGGTTTGCGTTCTCGGTATGAAGAGCATCATCAAGTTGAAATAACAGATGAGGCTGTTGAGAGTGCTGTACAGTTAAGTGTGCGTTATATTTCAGACCGCTTTTTGCCGGATAAGGCAATTGATTTAATGGATGAAGCTGCTGCACGTGTACGAATTGAAAACAGCAATGGAATAAATAGAATTACTGAAAAGAGGAACACATTAAAAAATTTGGCAGAACAAAAAGTCGTAGCACTAGGTTCTGCAAACTTCGCTGGAGCTGCTGAAATTAGAGAAAAAGAATTAAAAGTCAAGAAACAGGTTGAGAGACTAACAGAAGCTAATGATAAGCATTCGGGATACGCTTTGAGTGTCGAGGCAGAAGATATCGCAAAAATTGTTTCCGAATGGACTGGAGTACCAGTTACACAGATGCAAAAGAAGGAAACAAATCGTTTAATTGATCTTGAAAAGGTTTTGCATAAGCGTGTTATTGGGCAAGATGAAGCTGTTTCTGCCGTTTCTCGTGCCATTAGACGTGCAAGAAGTGGGTTGAAGGATCCAAATCGACCTATTGGATCATTTATGTTTCTTGGCCCTACAGGTGTTGGAAAGACGGAACTTGCCAAGAGTCTTGCAGAAGTAATCTTCGGTTCAGAGGATTCAATGATCCGTATAGACATGAGTGAGTACATGGAGAAATATGCAACCAGTCGTCTTATCGGTTCACCACCAGGATATGTTGGCTATGAGGAAGGTGGTCAACTAACTGAAAAAGTAAGACAACACCCGTATTCAGTTATTCTTTTTGATGAAGTTGAAAAGGCTCATCCAGATGTGTTTAATATTCTGTTACAGGTTTTAGATGATGGTTATCTATCGGATTCAAAGGGTAGAAAGGTTGATTTCAAGAATACAATTATCATAATGACGTCTAACCTTGGTGCAACTGCACTTAGAGATGAAAAGGAAGTTGGTTTTGGCAGTACTGACTCGGCTAATGATTTCACTAAGATGTCAGCTAAAATCAATGAAATTTTGAAGAAATCATTTAGACCTGAATTTCTTAATAGAATTGATGAAACAATCATTTTCCATTCACTTAAAAAAGAGGAGCTGCACAAGATTGTCAAACTCATGGCAAATGAATTGTTGAATCGTGTAAGAGCACAGAATGTTTCGATTAAAATCACACCTGCTGCTGTTGATGTAATCACGAAAAATGGTTTTGATCCTGAATATGGTGCAAGACCAATTAGAAGGGCTTTACAAACTGAAGTTGAAGATAAATTGAGTGAGTTATTGATTACTGGACAAGTCAAGGTTGGCAGCAAAGTAACGATTGGAGCTTCTAAGGGCAAAATCAATATTACTGTTAGTGAAAATGAAAATAAAAAAGAATTAACAAAACAGTGATGTTGTTCTAAAAGCCGATGTTTTAAAATTTGTTTTATGTAGTTAATTAGTTATAGTAGAGGAAACATTGCAAGTAATTGTTTTGCGGTGGTTTCTCTATTATTATGTTTTGGTTTACACTAGTACGGAGCTAGCTGAAGCAATTTTGACTTTCGTTAGTCTTATTCTTGACATAATAAAATTTTATTGTTAGTATAGGTAATTGCAAAACTGTGAAATGGGGAGACTGTGATCTATTGTCCATAGGATCCCCTTATAGAAGCAAAAATAGTGTTAATTCGTTTTACGATGTGACCTGTTTTTGGTTTTTTTTGCCAAAAAAATGTTTTTTTAGCAATTTGTAACACAAATGTAATATTTGTTGGCTGTCACAGAAAAATTTTGAGAGGTGAACAACTTGGCAGGACATATAGTAAAATACGGTAAACACCGTACACGTAGAAGTTATGCTCGAATCAAGGAAGTACTTGATTTACCTAACTTGATTGAGATTCAAAGCGACTCCTACAAGTGGTTTTTGGATGAAGGTCTTCGCGAAATGTTTGAAGATATTATGCCAATTGAGGATTTTGCGGGTAACTTATCGCTTGAATTTGTCGACTATCAGTTGCTTGAACCTAAGTACACTGTAGAGGAAGCAAGACAACATGATGCAAATTATTCAGCTCCACTTCATGTAACACTTAACTTGATTAATCATGAAACCGGTGAGATCAAGGCACAAGATGTTTTCTTTGGTGATTTTCCGTTAATGACTGAACAGGGTACGTTTATCATCAATGGTGCCGAACGTGTAATTGTTTCCCAATTAGTACGTTCACCAGGAGTGTATTATAACTCTGAATTGGACAAAAATGGGCGTGAAAATTATGGTACAACCGTAATCCCTAATCGAGGTGCATGGTTAGAGTATGAGACGGATGCAAAAAATATTGCATATGTTCGTATTGATCGTACACGTAAGATTCCTTTGACTGAATTAGTTCGTGCTCTTGGGTATAGTTCAGACGATGAGATTATCCAAATTCTTGGTAGCTCTGATAGCTTGATGCTGACTCTTGAAAAAGATGTTCACAAAAATGCAGATGATTCACGTGTTGTTGAATCATTGAAGGATATTTATGAAAGACTACGTCCAGGAGAGCCCAAAACTGCTGACAGTTCACGTAGCTTGCTAACTGCACGCTTTTTTGATCCAAAACGTTATGATTTAGCTCCTGTTGGTCGATACAAGATTAATAAAAAACTTGATTTAAAGACTAGATTGCTTAATTTGACACTTGCTGAAACGTTAGCAGACCCTGAAACAGGGGAGATTATCGTTAACAAGGATACTGTGCTTGATAAACACGTTATGGAGAAATTGACACCATATCTTGAAAAGAAAGATTTCAAGACCGTTGTTTTCCATCCGTCAGATGAAGGGGTTGTTACTGACCCTATGACTCTTCAAATCATTAAAGTTTACTCTCCAAATGATCCCGAAAAAGTTGTAAACATGATTGGTAATGGAAACATCGATTTGAAATTTAAACATATTTTGCCCGCTGATATTATTGCTTCAATGAACTATTTCTTTAATTTACAAGAAGGAATTGGGTTTGTTGATGATATTGATCATTTGGGCAACCGTCGTATCCGCTCAGTTGGTGAATTATTACAAAACCAATTTAGAATTGGTCTTTCACGTATGGAACGTGTTGTTCGTGAGAGAATGTCAATTCAAGATACATCAACTGTGACACCACAACAATTAATTAATATTCGTCCTGTAGTTGCTTCCATCAAGGAATTCTTTGGTAGTTCGCAGCTTTCACAATTTATGGACCAGACTAATCCGCTTGGTGAATTAACACATAAGCGTCGTTTATCTGCCTTAGGACCTGGTGGTTTGACTCGTGATCGTGCTGGGTATGAAGTTCGAGATGTTCATTATACTCATTATGGTCGGATGTGCCCAATTGAAACACCTGAAGGACCCAATATTGGTTTGATTAACAGTCTTTCTTCTTATGCTCGAGTAAATCGTTATGGCTTTATTGAAACACCATATCGTCGTGTTTCATGGACAACACATATGGTTACGGATAAGATTGATTATTTGACTGCTGATGAAGAAGATAATTATGTTATTGCACAGGCTAACTCACCATTAAATGAAGATGGTTCATTTGTTGATAATGTTGTTATGGCTCGCAGCAAGAGTGAAAATATCGAAACAACTGTTGATAAAGTCGACTATATGGATGTTTCACCTAAACAAGTTGTTGCGGTTGCAACGGCATGTATTCCATTCTTGGAAAATGATGATTCTAACCGTGCGTTGATGGGTGCCAACATGCAGCGTCAAGCTGTGCCTTTGCTTGATCCACATGCTCCACTTGTTGGAACAGGTATCGAATACAAGACTGCACATGACTCAGGGGTAGCTCTAATTAGTAAGAGTGAAGGTACCGTTGAATATGTAGATGCACGTGAAATCCGTGTTCGTCGTGCCGATGGTTCGCTTGATAAATACAAGTTAATGAAATTCCGCCGTTCTAATGGTGGTAAAAACTATAACCAAAGACCGATTGTTCGCGTGGGAGATCATGTTGATTATGATGAGGTTTTGGCTGATGGTCCATCAATGGAAGGTGGAGAGTTAGCATTAGGACAAAATCCATTGATTGCCTTCATGACTTGGGATGGCTATAACTTTGAAGATGCGATTGCTATTAATGAACGCTTGGTTAAAGAAGATGTATACACATCAATCCATATTGAAGAGCATGAATCAGAAGCTCGTGATACAAAGCTAGGGCCTGAAGAAATGACTCGTGAGATTCCTAACGTTGGTGAAGATACATTACGTGACCTTGATGAATTTGGGATTGTGCGTATTGGTGCTGAGGTTCATGATGGTGATATTTTAGTTGGTAAGGTTACCCCTAAAGGTGTGACAGAATTATCTGCTGAAGAACGTCTATTGCATGCAATCTTTGGCGAAAAAGCTCGTGAAGTTCGTGATACTTCATTACGTGTACCTCATGGTGGTGGCGGAATCGTGCAAGATGTAAAAATCTTTACACGTGAAGCAGGTGATGAATTGTCTCCTGGTGTTAACATGATGGTTCGTGTTTATATTGCACAAAAACGTAAGATTCAAGTTGGTGACAAGATGGCTGGACGTCATGGTAATAAAGGGACAGTTTCAATCGTTATTCCTGAAGAGGATATGCCATTTATGCCTGATGGAACTCCAATTGATATTATGCTTAGCCCAATGGGTGTGCCATCTCGTATGAATATTGGACAGGTTCTCGATCTTCACTTGGGTATGGCGGCTCGCAAACTTGGTATACATGTTGCTTCACCAGTTTTTGATGGTGCTCGTGATAGTGATATCTGGGATGCTTTAAAAGAAGCAGGCATGTCAACTGATGGGAAAACAGTTCTTTATGATGGTCGTACAGGTGATGCATTTGATAACCGAATTGCTGTCGGTGTTATGTACTACATGAAACTTGCACATATGGTTGATGATAAGATTCATGCTCGTTCTATTGGACCATACTCACTCGTTACACAACAGCCTCTTGGTGGTAAAGCACAGTTTGGTGGACAGCGCTTTGGTGAAATGGAAGTATGGGCACTTGAAGCATATGGTGCTGCATATACTTTACAGGAAATTTTGACGTATAAGTCTGATGATGTTGTTGGACGTGTTAAGACTTATGAGGCAATTGTCAAAGGTGAACCAATTCCAAAACCAGGCGTTCCTGAATCATTCCGTGTACTTGTAAAAGAGTTGCAATCATTAGGCCTTGATATGAAGGTCTTGGATGTAGCTAAGAATGAGATTGAATTACGTGATATGGATGACGAAGACGATGAAGTCGTTAATGTTGATGCTTTAAGTAAGGTAGCGAAAGAACAAGCTGAAAAGAAAGAACAAAAAGAGGAAGTCAATGTGGAAAAGACTGAATCTAGAACTGAGAACTAGTTGCTATAAAATCGGCTAGTCGACTACTTTAATCATCCAAATAAGAAAAGGAGGTCGGTCTCTTGATCGATGTCAATAAATTCGATAGTATGCAGATTGGTTTGGCTTCTTCAGATAAGATCCGTAGTTGGTCTTATGGTGAAGTGAAGAAACCAGAAACAATAAACTATCGTACTCTTAAACCAGAAAAAGACGGTTTGTTTGACGAAAGAATTTTTGGACCAACAAAAGATTGGGAATGTGCATGTGGTAAGTACAAACGTATTCGTTATAAAGGAATCGTTTGTGATCGTTGTGGTGTTGAGGTTACACGTTCTAAAGTTCGTCGTGAACGCATGGGACATATTGAACTTGCAGCCCCAGTTACGCATATTTGGTATTTTAAGGGAATTCCTAGCCGCATGGGTCTAGTGCTTGATATGAGTCCACGTGCACTTGAGGAAGTTATTTACTTTGCCTCATATGTTGTTACAGAACCTGGAAACACACCACTGGAAAAAAAGCAGCTTTTAACAGAACGCGAGTTTCGTGAAAAACGTGAACAATATGGGCATGAATTCAAAGCTGGAATGGGAGCGGAAGCAATTCGTACCTTGTTACAAGATGTTGAACTTGAAAAAGAATGTGCAGAGTTAAAAGAAGAATTAAAGGAAGCAACTGGGCAAAAGAGAACACGTGCAGTTCGTCGCCTTGATATTCTTGAAGCATTCCTACAATCAGGGAATAAACCTAGCTGGATGGTACTGGATGCAATTCCCGTTATTCCACCAGATCTTCGCCCAATGGTACAGCTTGAAGGTGGACGATTTGCAACTTCAGACTTAAATGATTTGTATCGTCGCGTAATTAACCGTAACAATCGTTTGAAACGTTTGCTTGACTTGAATGCACCTGGGATTATTGTTCAAAATGAAAAACGTATGTTACAAGAAGCTGTTGATGCGCTGATTGACAACGGGCGCCGTGGACGTCCTGTAACTGGACCTGGTAATCGTCCATTGAAGTCATTGTCACATATGCTTAAAGGTAAGCAAGGACGTTTCCGTCAAAACTTACTTGGTAAGCGTGTTGATTATTCTGGACGTTCTGTTATTGATGTTGGACCTAAGCTCAAAATGAATCAAATGGGAATTCCTCATGAAATGGCACTTGAATTGTTTAAGCCTTTCATGATGAAAGAACTTGTTCAGCGCGAGATGGCTTCTAATATCAAGAATGCTAAACGAAAACTTGATCGCCGAGATGAAGACATTTGGGATGTATTGGAAGATGTTATTAAGGAACATCCTGTTCTTTTAAACCGTGCACCTACACTTCACCGTTTGGGTATTCAAGCTTTTGAGCCTACCCTAGTGAATGGGAAAGCTATGCGTTTGCATCCATTAGCTTGCGAGGCATACAATGCCGATTTTGATGGAGATCAGATGGCTATTCATGTTCCGCTGTCCGCAGAAGCACAAGCGGAGGCACGCTTGCTGATGCTTGCTGCTCATCATATTTTGGCTCCTAAAGATGGTAAACCAATTGTTACTCCATCACAGGATATGGTTATTGGTAACTATTACATGACGGTTGAAGAAGCAGGCCGTGAAGGTGAAGGAATGGTTTTCAAAGATGTCAATGAGGCACGTACGGCATACTTGAATAACTATGTTCATTTACACACACGAATTGGTTTGCAAACTGTTTCTCTTGCTAAATTAGGCAAGCCATTCAGTGATTGGCAAAAAGAACGAGTTATGGTCACAACTGTTGGTAAAGCGATCTTTAATGAGATTCTTCCACCGGAGTTCCCATACTTGAATGAACCAACGGAAGAAAACCTTACAGGGAACACACCTGATAAGTTCTTTCTTGAACCCGGCGTTGATATTCATCAATATCTTGCTGATCATGAATTGATTTTGCCATTTAAAGCAGGTTTCTTGAGTGATATCGTTGCCGAAGTTTACAAGAAATTTAAAGTTACTGAAACATCTAAGTTGCTTGATAGAATGAAGGATACTGGATATTATGAGTCTACTAAGTCCGGATTGACCGTTGGTATTTCTGATGTTACTGACCTGAAAGAAAAACCAGCTATCATTGACAAGGCCCATAAAGAAGTTGCGAATGTTGCAAAACAGTTCCGTCGTGGTTTGATTACTGAAGATGAGCGTTATGAAAGAGTAATTGCAATCTGGAATGATGCAAAAGACCAGATTCAAGAAAAACTTATTCAGAACATGAATCCTAAAAACCCAATTCAAATGATGTCAGATTCTGGTGCACGTGGTAATATTTCAAACTTTACACAACTTGCTGGGATGCGTGGCCTGATGGCTGCTCCTAATGGTAAGACAATGGAATTACCAATCATTGCAAACTTCCGAGAAGGCTTGTCTGTTATGGAAATGTTCATTTCTACTCATGGTGCCCGTAAAGGTATGACTGATACGGCTCTTAAGACTGCTGATTCTGGTTATCTTACACGTCGTTTGGTTGATGTTGCACAGGATGTAATTATCCGTGAAAAAGATTGTGGAACCGATCGTGGACTTGATGTAACAGCAATTCGTGAAGGCAATGAATTAGTTGAACCATTGTATGATCGTATTTTAGGTCGTTACACAATGAAGGAAGTTAAGAATCCTAAGACAGGTGAAGTTATTGTACCGGCAAATGTTATGATGGATGAAGAGTTAGCAACTAAGATTATCAATGCCGGTGTTGAAATGGTTACAATTCGTTCTGCATTTACATGTAACACTCGTCATGGGGTATGTGAACATTGTTATGGTCGTAATATGGCTACTGGCGATGAAGTTGAAGTTGGTGAAGCAGTCGGAACCGTTGCTGCTCAATCAATTGGTGAACCAGGTACTCAGCTTACGATGCGTACTTTCCATACTGGTGGTGTTGCTGGAGATGATATTACGCAAGGACTTCCTCGTGTTCAGGAAATTTTTGAGGCACGTAACCCTAAAGGTCGTGCTGAAATTACTGAAGTTACAGGTGTTGTTGAGGCGATTGAAGAAAATCCTGCTGAGCGTACAAAGGAAGTTACTGTTAAGGGTGAAACTGATACAAGAACTTACAGCCTGCCGTTCACTTCAGTATTAAAAGTTGCTGAAGGAGACAAGATTCATCGTGGAGATGCATTAACTGTTGGGTCGATTGATCCTAAACAACTTATTCAGGTACGCGATGTCTTATCGACTGAAAACTATATTCTAAGAGAAGTTCAAAAGGTTTACCGTATGCAAGGTGTTGAAATCTCCGATAAGCATATTGAGGTTATGTCTCGCCAGATGTTACGTAAAGTTAGAGTGATGGATCCAGGGGATACGGAGCTCTTGCCAGGTACATTGATGGATATTTTCGATTTTAAAGACCAAAATTATAAAACCATTATCCAAGGTGGAATTCCAGCTACTGCAAGACCTGTATTGCTTGGGATTACGAAAGCTTCTCTTGAAACAAATAGTTTCTTGTCAGCTGCTTCGTTCCAGGAAACTACACGTGTCTTAACAGATGCTGCAATTCGTGGTAAGAATGATCCACTCATTGGTTTGAAGGAAAATGTTATCATTGGTAAGATTATTCCCGCTGGTACAGGTATGCCTGACTACCGTGGAATCAAGCCAAAAGAAGTTGGAACTGTTTCTGAGAATGTCTATTCTATCTCTGACCTAGAGAAGAAAATGAAAGAAGAAGAAGCTGCTGCACAAGGCTCCACTTCGAATGACTAACTAAATATAAAAAACTGCGAATTTTATCGCTAGTTTTTTTTGTGTCTTAAATTTTAATTATAATGGATGAACAACAATAATAATGATGAAAGAAAGAGCTTGAAATGGTAAAAAAGGGGCTTTTTTTAAATGAGTGATTAAGAAAAATAGAATGCAAAGAGTTGAAGCAATAAGCAATAAATATAAAGTATATTGATAACCAACTACAAAGTAGGAAGTAATTATATAGAGTACATCGGCCCAACCAAACATTTTTTTGATTGAGAAATAAACAAGTACGCTCAACAACAAGAAAAATTGAAGGAAATAAGAGAATGAAAATTTTAAAAATATAATACTTAATGCTGAGAATATTAAGAACCCTAGATATAAAATGTTGCTTGAAGCTGCATATAATTTATAGTCCTGAAGCCCAAGACAAAGACTCCACATGATAAAGGAAAATAAAACAAAAAAGTAGGGACGAGAATAGTTTGAATGACAAAACACTGCAAGACTTCCTCCCAAGAATTCAATAATGGTACTTAACGGTGAGATTCTTGAAGTACAAAAAAAGCAGCGTCCTTTTTGCAAAAAGAAACCAAGAATAGGAATAAGTTGCCAGGCTTTTAGGGGATGATGGCACTGCTCACAAAAAGAACGTCGTTGTAATTGAGATATATTATTGACATATCTCCAGCTGTAGCACACAGTAAAAGAACTTAAAACTGAACCCAGTAAGAAAATTAAGACATTGTACATTTAGAAGACCACCTTTTGTCTATTTCAATGTAATTACGCACTAAAAATAAAAACGGGAAATATTTAAAAAACATTGACAGGTAACCAAGCAAGATGTTATTATACTCAAGGTGCTTTATGTGGACAGTTTCTCTCGTTGTCGGGACATGCTGACTGTGTTACGTTAGCATACATCGTTTCATTCGGGTTCTTTTTTATTTTTTTGTAAAATAATGAACCACCTGGATGTGTGTACTTAAAAAATGTAAATTTAGGAAGGAGGAAGCTTTAGATGCCAACAATTAATCAATTAATTCGTAAAGGTCGTAAATCTAAAGGTTCAAAATCTGATTCCCCAGCTTTAAACTTTGGGTATAACAGTTATAAGAAAGTTCAAACAAACAATCCTGCTCCTCAAAAACGTGGGGTTGCAACTCGTGTTGGTACAATGACACCTAAGAAGCCTAACTCAGCTTTACGTAAGTATGCTCGTGTTCGTTTGTCCAACTTGATTGAAGTTACAGCGTACATTCCAGGTATCGGTCATAACTTACAAGAACATAGTGTTGTTTTGATTCGTGGAGGTCGTGTAAAGGATCTTCCTGGTGTTCGTTACCATATCGTTCGTGGTGCTTTGGATACAGCCGGTGTTACTGACCGTAAGCAAAGTCGCTCGAAGTATGGTACTAAGAGACCTAAGAAATAATAATAGATCGGTTTAAGGAGGTTATTTAGATGCCAAGAAAAGGTGCTGTTACAAAACGTGAAGTATTCCCAGACCCAATTTATAAATCTAAATTGGTTACTCGTTTGATTAATCGTCTGATGGTTGATGGCAAACGTGGGACAGCTTCAAGAATTTTATACGAAGCTTTTGATTCAATTAAAGAAGAAACAGGCAATGAACCATTGGAAGTGTTTGAAGAAGCGATGAAGAACATCATGCCTGTACTTGAGGTTAAGGCTCGCCGTGTTGGTGGTTCTAACTATCAGGTTCCTATTGAAGTTCGTCCAGATCGTCGTACTACATTAGGTTTGAGATGGTTGGTTAACTATTCTCGCTTACGTGGCGAACATACTATGCCAGAACGCTTGGCAAAAGAAATTATTGATGCTGCCAATAATACTGGTGCATCTGTTAAGAAACGTGAAGATACACATAAAATGGCAGATGCGAACCGTGCATTTGCACATTATCGCTGGTAATTTTGGAAAATGGCTATTATATGATTTCAGTAATCCTATAGTAGTCATTTTTTTGAAATTATTTAAAATATTCATAATTTTAATTAGATTTGGAAGGAGAAATCTCTCAAATGGCTAACAAACGTGAATTCCCGTTAGAAAGGACACGTAATATCGGGATCGTTGCTCATATCGATGCTGGTAAAACGACAACGACAGAACGCATCTTGTATTATACTGGTAAAATCCATAAAATTGGTGAAACCCATGAAGGGGCATCACAAATGGACTGGATGGAGCAAGAACAAGAGCGTGGTATCACAATTACATCTGCTGCTACAACTGCTGAATGGAAAGATCATCGTATCAATATCATTGATACCCCAGGACACGTTGACTTTACAGTCGAAGTTGAACGTTCATTGCGTGTTCTTGATGGTGCTGTAGTTGTTCTTGATGCACAGTCAGGTGTTGAACCACAAACAGAAAATGTTTGGCGCCAAGCTACGACATATGCTGTTCCTCGGATTGTTTTTGCTAACAAAATGGATAAAATCGGTGCGAACTTTGACTACTCTGTAAGTACAATCAAGGATCGTCTTCAAGCCAATGCCGTAGCCATCCAAATGCCAATAGGTGCTGAGGATGAATTTCAAGGTGTTATCGACTTGCTTGAAATGAAGGCCGATATCTATGATGAAGATGAGCTCGGTTCAAAATGGGACACAGTCGATATTCCTGATGATTATAAAGAAGAAGCACAAAAACGCAGAGATGCAATGATTGAAGCAATTGCAGATGTTGATGAAGGCATTATGGAAAAATACCTTGAAGGTGAAGAAATCTCTGTGGCTGAATTAAAAGCAGCTATTCGTAAAGCAACATTAAACTTAGAGTTATTCCCTGTTTTAGCTGGTTCAGCTTTCAAAAACAAGGGTGTTCAGATGATGCTTGATGCAGTTAATGATTACTTACCATCACCTTTGGATGTTAAGCCTTATAAGGCTACTGATCCAGAGACAGATGAAGAAGTTGAATTAGTTGCAGGCGATGATAAGCCATTTGCTGGTTTAGCATTTAAGATTGCTACAGACCCATTCGTTGGGCGCCTAACTTTCTTCCGTGTATATGCTGGAACACTTGAGGCTGGTTCTTATGTATTGAATGCCACAAAAGACAAACGTGAACGTGTTGGCCGTTTGTTGCAAATGCATTCAAATCATCGTAAAGAAATCGCTGAAGTATTCTCTGGTGATATTGCTGCAGCAATCGGGTTGAAAGATACAACAACTGGTGATTCTTTAACTGATATCAAGCACCCATTAATTCTCGAATCAATGGAATTCCCTGATCCAGTTATCCAAGTATCAATCGAACCTAATACGAAGGCTGATCAAGATAAGATGGATGTTGCTTTGCAAAAGCTTGCCGAAGAAGATCCAACTTTCAAAGCTGAAACTAATCCTGAGACTGGTGAAACATTAATCGCTGGGATGGGTGAACTTCATTTGGATATTATCGTTGACCGTATGAAACGAGAATTCAAAGTTGAAGCTAAGGTTGGTGCTCCTCAAGTTGCTTACCGTGAAACATTTACAAAACAAGTATCTGCACAGGGTAAGTTTGTTCGTCAGTCTGGTGGTAAAGGTCAATACGGTGATGTCTGGGTCGAATTTACACCAAATGAAGAAGGCAAAGGCTTCGAATTTGAAAATGCTATCGTTGGTGGGGTTGTTCCTCGTGAATATATTCCTTCAGTAGAACAAGGCTTGCGTGAATCAATGAAAAATGGTGTTCTTGCAGGATACCAATTAATTGATGTTAAGGCTAAGTTATATGATGGTAGTTATCATGATGTCGATTCTAGTGAAGCTGCATTTAAGGTAGCTGCATCATTGGCATTGCGCAACGCTTCTAAGAGTGCCGGTGCTGTAATTCTTGAACCAATCATGCGTGTTGAAATTGTTGCCCCTGAAGATTACTTAGGTGATGTTATGGGACATGTTAATGCTCGTCGTGGTCGTGTTGAAGGTATGGAAGCTCGTGGAAATGCACAAGTTGTTAAGGCTTTTGTGCCACTTGCTGAAATGTTCGGCTACGCTACAACATTACGTTCAGCAACACAAGGACGTGGAACATTCACAATGACAATGGATCATTACGAACCAGTTCCAAAGAGTATTCAAGAAGAAATTATCAAGAAAAATGGCGGTAGTGTCGAATAATTAAAAAGGAACCAAAGCAAAAGTTAATTTTTGCCTTGGTTCTTTTCTTATATAGTAAGTCTTCTTTTTAGTGGATTTTAAACAATGAACGGCAGCAAAGGCGATTATTAAATAATGGTTGCCCCAAGACTGTTTTTAAAGTGATCAAGTGCCCATTCATGTCCGGTCTGATTAAAACTAGCTACTGCGTTTTGGGGAATTGTAATTTTAAAGTTTTTGTTATATGCGTCAATAGCAGTATGGAGAACACAAATATCGGTACATACACCAGTGAGATAAAGTTCTTCAATGTGATGTGTGCGCAGGAAATTTTCAAGATTGGTGTTTGCAAAAGAAGAGTATCTATTCTTATCATAGAAGTAAACTTCATCATCATTTTTGTGTAGATTGAACCATGTACCAACACTGCCAAACAATTGATGTCCCCAAGTGTTTGCGAGATTATGTGGCGGAAAAAGTTTTGTTTCAGGATGGTAAGGGTCATTTTTTTTGTGCAAATCTGTTGGAAAAATAATATAGTCATGGTTTGCTAAAAAAAAATTTGCTAGTTTTGCAATTTCAGTATCAATTGCTTGCCCGGGAGCACCACAGGTTAGTGCACCTTTATCATCAACAAAATCATTTGTGTAGTCGATTATTAGGATAGCTTTTTTCATTGAGATCGATCCCTTTCAGAAGTGTTTACAAAAAGAATAAGCATATTTTGAAAAAAAAGCAAATTAAATTAAAAAATCTCTTGCTTTGAAGGCATATCCAAGGTATTATAAAAAGGTACTTGTCCGAGGGATAAGTGCGCGTATTAAAAAGAAGTTTGAGCTATGATGTTGAAGGTTGCGACACACCCGGGAGCTTTGCCATGGGGTGGTTGGGAATTTCGACGGAGCTAGTCTTGTTTTTAAAATAGACGAAGGAGGGAACACAATGGCAAAACAAAAAATTCGTATTCGCTTAAAGGCATACGAACATCGCATTTTAGATCAGTCTGCTGATAAAATTGTCGAAACAGCAAAAAGAACTGGCGCAACAATCGCAGGTCCTATTCCGTTACCAACGGAACGTACGCTTTACACGGTTATCCGTTCACCACATAAGTACAAGGATTCACGTGAGCAATTCGAAATGCGCACACATAAGCGTTTGATTGATATTGTTAATCCAACACCTAAAACAGTTGATTCATTGATGAAATTGGATCTACCTAGTGGCGTTGATATTGAAATCAAATTATAATTCAGTAATTACTAAAGAAATAGTAAAATAAATTAATTGGAGGTGTACTCATGACCACTAAAGGAATCTTAGGAAAAAAAGTAGGGATGACACAAGTTTTCACTGATAATGGCGAATTAGTTCCTGTAACTGTTGTTGAAGTTGGTGCTAACGTTGTAATGCAAATCAAAACTGTCGAAAATGATGGTTACGAAGCTGTACAATTAGGCTTTGATGATTTACGTGAAGTCTTGTCAAACAAACCTGCTAAAGGTCATGCAGCAAAAGCAAAAACTGCTCCTAAGCGCTTCATTCGTGAAATTAGAGATGTTGAGCTTGGAGATTACAAAGTCGGAGATGAAGTTAAGGCAGATCTCTTTGAAACAGGCGACATCGTTAATGTCACAGGTACATCAAAGGGCCATGGCTTCCAAGGTAATATCAAGCGTTGGGGACAATCACGTGGACCAATGGCTCACGGTTCTCGCTACCATCGTCGTCCTGGTTCAATGGGTGTAATTATCAACCGTGTGTTCAAGGGTAAATTACTTCCAGGCCGTATGGGTGGAGATCGTGTTACAATCAAGAATCTTGAAATTGTAAAAGCTGATGTAGAAAATAACGTACTTTTAATCAAAGGTAATGTACCAGGTGCTAACAAATCATTGGTTACTATCTTTGGTGCAGTTAAAGAAAAATAATTAGAGGAAGGGAGGATAATTAAATGCCAAAAGTTACATTATTCAAACAAGATGGTAGCAAAAATGGTGAAGTTGAATTAAACGAAAACATTTTTGGTATCGAACCAAACGATAATGTCGTCTTTGATGCAGTTATTATGCAACGTGCATCATTACGCCAAGGAACACATGCTGTTAAGAACAGAAGTGATGTTTCTGGTGGTGGTAAGAAGCCATGGCGTCAAAAGGGAACAGGTCGTGCTCGCCAGGGTTCTATCCGTTCGCCACAATGGGTTGGTGGTGGAACAGTCTTTGGACCAACACCACGCTCATATAGCTACAAACTTCCAAAGAAGGTTCGCCGTTTAGCAATCAAGTCAGTACTTTCACAAAAGGTATTGAATGAGAGTTTGTTGATTGTTGACAAATTAAGTTTTGATCAACCAAAAACAAAGGCTTTCGCAGAAGTTTTGAATAGCTTAGATGTTAAGACAAAAGTTTTAGTAGTTCTTGAAGATGGCAATGACTTAGCTGCTCTTTCAGCTCGTAACTTACCAAATGTTACGGTCGTTAGTGCTAAAGGCGTTAATGTATTAGACGTTATTAATAGCGACAAGTTAGTCATGACTCAAGAAGCTCTTTCTCAAGTAGAGGAGGTTCTTGCATAAAATGGAAGCACGTAAAATTATCTTAAAACCAGTTGTTACAGAAGCTTCAACTGAAGGCTTGGATGCAAAGCGTTATACATTTGATGTTGACACACGCGCAACTAAGATCGAAGTTAAGAAAGCTGTTGAAGAAATTTTTGACGTTAAAGTTGTTAGAGTTAACATCATGAACGTTAAAGGTAAATTAAAGCGTATGGGTCGTTATGCTGGCTACACAAAGAAACGTAGAAAAGCAATTGTTACTTTAAGCGCAGATTCAAAAGAAATCAAATTATTTGAAGAATAAAAATTTGTAATAGGAGGGAATACACGTGGGGATCAAAAAATTTAAACCAACCACTAACGGACGTCGTAATATGACTGGTTCAGATTTTTCTGAAATTACAAAAACAACTCCAGAAAAATCGTTGCTTGAATCACAAAGCAAGACAGCTGGTCGTAATAGTTATGGCCGTATTACTGTCCGTCACCGTGGTGGTGGTCACAAGCGTCAATATCGTTTAATTGATTTTAAACGCATTAAAGATGACGTAACTGCAACAGTTAAGGCAATCGAATATGATCCAAACCGTTCAGCAAACATTGCACTACTTGTTTATGCTGATGGTGTTAAATCATATATCCTTGCTCCTAAAGGTCTCGAAGTGGGTCAAGTTATTCAATCAGGAAAGGAAGCAGATATCAAGGTAGGTAATACTTTGACATTAGCAGATATCCCTGTTGGTACAATTATTCATAATATCGAACTAAAACCCGGAAAGGGTGGTCAGTTGGTTCGTTCAGCTGGTGCATCAGCACAGTTACTTGGTAAGGAAGGCAAATATGCTTTAGTTCGTTTGACTTCTGGTGAAGTTCGCATGGTTCTCTCAACTTGCCGTGCTACAATCGGTGCAGTTGGTAATGAACAACATGAACTTATTAAAGTCGGCAAGGCTGGTCGTTCACGTTGGGCTGGCAAGCGTCCTACAGTTCGTGGTTCTGTAATGAACCCTAACGATCACCCACATGGTGGTGGTGAAGGTAAAGCTCCTATCGGTCGTCCAAGTCCTATGTCACCATGGGGACAGAAAACGATGGGTTATAAGACACGTTCTAAGAAAGCACAATCTGATAAATTTATCGTACGTAAACGTAACAAGTAGCCAAAAGGCTGCTTAAGGATTAGATGATCCGAAAGGAGGATTCACATTGAGTCGTAGTTTGAAAAAAGGACCATTTGCTGATGCTCATTTGATGAAGAAAATTGAAGCTCAAGCAGATCAAGAAAAGAAATCTGTAATTAAGACATGGTCACGTCGTTCAACAATTTTCCCAAGTTTCATTGGTTATACAATCGCTGTGTACGATGGTCGCAAGCACGTTCCAGTTTATATTCAAGAAGATATGGTTGGCCACAAGTTGGGTGAATTTGTACCAACACGTACATTCCGTGGTCATGGTAGTGGCGACAAAAAAACAGTTGTTAAGTAAGGGAGGGTAATAAAATGGCTGAACAAGTTACATCAGCAAAAGCAACTGCCAAAACAGTTCGAATCCCTGCACGTAAAGCACGTCTAGTGATCGATCTCATACGTGGCAAAAGCGTAGCTGAAGCATTAGGGATTTTAAAGTTCACACCAAGAGCTGGCTCTCTAATCATTGAAAAAGTATTAAAATCAGCAATTGCAAATGCAGAAAATAATTTTGACTTAGATGTTGAAGATTTAATAGTAAGTGAAGCTTTTGTTAACGAAGGACCAACCTTAAAACGTTTCCGTCCTCGCGCAAAGGGTTCTGCTTCTCCAATCAACAAACGTACTAGTCATGTTACTGTAGTTGTATCTGTAAAATAAGGAGGGATAATGCGTGGGTCAAAAAGTAAATCCAACGGGATTACGTGTAGGAATCATTCGTGATTGGGATGCAAAATGGTACGCAGAAAAAGATTTTGCTGACAATTTACATGAAGATTTACACATCCGTGAATACATTCAAAAGAAATTAGCCGATGCATCTGTCTCTACCGTTGAAATTGAACGTGCTGCAAAGCGTGTTAATGTTTCAATCCATACTGCAAAACCAGGTATGGTTATCGGTAAAGGTGGATCAGAAGTTGAAAAGCTTCGTAAAGAATTAAATGAATTAACAGGTAAGAGAGTTCATATTAATATTGTTGAAATTAAGAAACCTGATTTAGATGCTCAATTAGTTGGCGAAAATATTGCAGTACAATTGGAAAATCGTGTTGCATTTCGTCGTGCTATGAAACAAGGTATTCAGCGTACAATGCGTTCTGGAGCAAAGGGAATTAAAGTACAAGTTGCTGGACGTTTGAACGGGGCAGATATGTCACGTGTAGAACATTTTTCAGAAGGTACAGTTCCATTGCATACACTTCGTGCTGATATCGATTATGCTTGGGTAGAAGCAATCACAACTTATGGTAAATTAGGCGTTAAAGTTTGGATTTACCGTGGGGAAGTTTTACCTGCTAAGAAAGATAATAGTAAAGGAGGGAAATAACCTATGTTAGTACCAAAACGTACAAAGCATCGCCGTGAATTCCGTGGCAAGATGCGTGGCGAAGCAAAGGGTGGCAAGACTGTTGCTTTTGGAGAATACGGCTTGCAAGCTGTTGATTCACATTGGATTACAAACCGCCAGATTGAAGCTGCTCGTGTTGCAATGACACGTTACATGAAACGTGGTGGGAAAGTTTGGATTAAGATTTTCCCTCATAAATCATATACTGCTAAAGCTATTGGTGTTCGTATGGGTTCTGGGAAAGGTGCTCCTGAAGGTTGGGTATCTCCAGTAAAACGCGGTAAGATTATTTTTGAAATTGGCGACGTTCCAGAAGAAGTTGCTCGTGAAGCACTGCGTTTAGCTTCCCACAAACTCCCATTGAAGACTAAGTTTGTAAAACGTGAGGAAGTAGGTGGCGAATCAAATGAAGGCTAAAGAAATTAATGAATTAACCACTGCTGAAATGCTCGATAAAGAAAAGCAATTCAAAGAGGAATTATTTAACTTGCGCTTCCAATTAGCTACCGGTCAATTGGAAAACACTGCTCGTTTAAAAGAAGTTCGTAAGACGATTGCGCGTATAAAAACGGCATTGCGTCAACAAGAATTGAACAAATAGAATACGAAGAGGAGGAAACTAAAGTATGACTGAAGATCGTAACCAACGTAAAGTCTATCAGGGACGTGTTGTTTCGGACAAAATGGATAAAACGATTGCTGTTGTTATTGAGACTTATAAGAACCATAAAGTCTATAATAAGCGTGTTAAGTACTCCAAGAAGTATAAAGCACATGATGAAAATAACGAAGCAAAAGTGGGAGACATCGTAAAGATTATGGAAACTCGTCCGTTGTCAGCAACAAAGAGATTCCGTTTAGTTGAGATCGTTGAAAAGGCAGTTATTATCTAGAGTATATTCTGGATTTAAATGTACTTTGATTCGTATTCTGATTCGTTAACGAAAGGAGGTCACATACCGTGATCCAACAAGAAAGTCGTTTAAAAGTTGCTGATAACTCTGGTGCACGTGAAATTCTTGTAATTAAGGTTTTAGGCGGTTCACGCGTCCGTACAGCAAATATTGGTGACACGATTGTTGCTACTGTTAAACAGGCAACACCAGGTGGCGTTGTCAAAAAAGGTGATGTTGTTAAGGCTGTTGTTGTTCGAACAAAGTTCGGAACACACCGTGCAGACGGTTCTTACATCAAATTTGATGAAAATGCAGCAGTTATTATTGGTGATGACAAATCACCAAAGGGTACACGTATCTTTGGGCCAGTTGCACGTGAATTACGTGATGGAAGCTTTATGAAGATCGTTTCCTTAGCACCTGAAGTACTGTAATAAACCGATGTTGGCAAGGAGGTGCGAAATAAAATGTTCGTAAAAAAGAATGATAAAGTTAAGGTAATTGCTGGTAAGGATAAAGGTAAAGAAGGAATTATTGAAAAAGTTTTTCCTAGTAAAGACCGTGTAATCGTTAAGGGTGTAAATATTATTAAAAAGCACCAAAAACCAAGCAACGCAAATCCTAACGGTGGAATTGTTGAGGTTGAAGCACCTATTCATGTCTCCAACGTTATGTTGCTTGATCCATCAAACAATGAAACAACTCGTATAAGTGTAAAGGTTGTTGATGGTAAAAAAGTTCGAGTTTCTAAAAAAACTGGTGAATCCTTAGATAAGTAGAAATAGGAAAGGAGGATTACTTTCTTCATGGTTAATCGTTTAAAAGAAAAATATGATAAAGAAATAGTTCCATCAATAATGGAAAAATTCAATTATACTTCAATCATGCAAGCTCCTAAAGTTGATAAAATTGTTATCAACATGGGTGTTGGTGACGCAGTTAGCAACGCTAAGAACTTGGATGAAGCAGTTGAAGAATTGACTTTGATTGCGGGTCAAAAACCTGTTATTACAAAGGCAAAGAAATCAATTGCTGGTTTCCGTTTACGTGAAGGTATGCCTATCGGAACTAAAGTTACATTACGTGGCGAGCGTATGTATGATTTCTTGGATAAATTAGTATCTGTTTCACTACCTCGTGTTCGTGATTTTCATGGTGTTAGTAAGCGTGCCTTTGATGGCCGCGGTAACTACACATTGGGTATCCGTGAACAGCTAATTTTCCCTGAAATTGATTTTGATGATGTTAACAAAGTTCGAGGTATGGATATCGTTATTGTTACAACTGCAAATTCAGATGAAGAATCCAAAGAGTTATTGTCGCAATTAGGAATGCCATTCGCTAAATAAAGGGGGTTTCACATTGGCAAAGAAGTCGCAAATTGCAAAGAACAAACGCGAAGCTAAGTTCTCTACGCAAGAATATACACGCTGTGAACGTTGTGGTCGTCCACATTCAGTTTATCGTAAGTTTAAGTTATGCCGTGTTTGCCTAAGAGATCTTGCCCACAAAGGTCAAATTCCTGGGATGAAAAAGGCTAGCTGGTAATCCAATAAAGTAAAGGAGGGCAAATTTAATGGTCATGACTGATCCAATCGCAGACTTCTTGACACGTGTTCGCAATGCAAACATGGCAAAGCACGAATCTCTTGAAGTACCTGCTTCAAAAATTAAGCACGATATTGCAGAAATCCTCAAAAATGAAGGTTTTGTTCGCAATGTTGAATATATTGATGATGACAAACAAGGAATCATCCGTGTATTCTTGAAATTTAGTAAGGATAATGAACGCGTAATTACTGGGATTAAGCGTATTTCAAAACCTGGTTTACGTTCATATGTTAAAGCAGATGCTGTTCCTAAGGTCCTAAACGGCTTAGGAATCGCTATTCTTTCAACCTCAGAAGGGGTTATGACAGATAAAGACGCCCGCGCAAAGAAAATTGGCGGCGAAGTATTAGCATACGTTTGGTAGAAATTTTCGAAAGTAAGGAGGTGTCACTACCGTGAGTCGTATTGGTTATAAAGAAGTTACTGTACCTGCTGATATTGAGGTCAGTCGTGATGGAGATATCGTAACCGTTAAAGGACCTAAGGGTGAATTAACTCGTGAATTCTCTGACAAGATTTCAATGGAAATCGAAGGTAATGTTGTTAAGTTTGATCGTTCAAGCAATGATAGCAAGACAAAAGCATTACATGGGACAACAAGAGCTGTATTTCACAACATGATATTAGGTGTTAGCACAGGTTTCAAGAAAGAATTAGAACTTCAAGGTGTTGGTTACCGTGCACAAATGAAGGGTAATACGCTTGTATTGAATGTTGGTTATTCTCATCCAGTGGAGTTTGTTGCTGAGAATGGTATTAGTATTGAAGCACCTTCTGCAACTTCAATAATTGTTTCTGGTATTTCAAAAGAAGCAGTTGGAGATTTTGCGGCAAAGATTCGTTTGACACGTGCTCCAGAACCTTATAAGGGCAAGGGAATTCGTTACAAGGGTGAAATTGTTCGTCGTAAGGAAGGTAAGACTGGTAAGTAATCAGTTTAACTGAAAAAAGATACAAATTAAATTAAGAGGTGAAAATTGTGATTTCAAAACCAGATAAGAATAAGACACGTCAAAAGCGTCATTTACGTGTCCGTGGTAAGATCTCTGGTACAGCTAAGTGCCCACGCTTAAATGTTTATCGTTCAAACAAAAACATCTACGCTCAAGTAATTGATGACGTAGCGGGTGTGACGCTAGTTAGTGCCTCTACGTTAGATAGTGAAGTCAGTGGTGACTCTAAAACAGAACAAGCAACTTCAGTTGGTGAAGTTGTTGCAAAACGTGCTGTTGAAAAAGGTATTAAGGAAGTTGTTTTCGACCGTGGCGGATATTTATATCACGGACGTGTTGAAGCACTTGCAACTGCTGCTCGTGAAAATGGATTAGACTTTTAGGAAAGGGAGGGAAACTAATTTATGACTTTTATCGATCCAGCTCAATTAGATTTAGAAGATCGCGTTGTTGCGATTAACCGTATCACAAAAGTTGTTAAAGGTGGACGTCGCTTACGTTTTGCTGCCTTAGTTATCGTTGGAGACCACAATGGCCATGTTGGCTTTGGTACTGGTAAGGCACAAGAAGTTCCTGATGCTATCCGTAAAGCTGTTGATGATGCTCGTAAGAACCTTATCACAGTCCCAATGGTTAATGATACACTTCCTCATGAAGTTCTTGGTGAATATAGTGGTAGCCGTATCATGTTGAAACCAGCTATAGCCGGTTCTGGTGTTGCTGCTGGTGGTGCTGTTCGTGCCGTTATGGAATTGTCTGGTGTTGCTGATGTAACAAGTAAGTCACTTGGCTCAAGTACACCAATCAATGTTGTTCGTGCAACAATGGATGGTTTAGCAAAAATGAAGAGTGCTGAAGAAGTTGCCGCACTTCGTGGTGTTTCAGCACAACACTTAGCAGAATAAAGGAGGCTCAATATTATGGCTAATTTAAAAGTTACTTTGGTTCGTAGTGTCATTGGGCGTCCTCAAAAGCAGCGCGATATCGTCAAAGCACTTGGTTTAGGTCGCATCAACAGTTCAGTTGTTCTTCCTGACAATGCTTCAACACGTGGTGCTGTTGCGAAAATCAATCATTTGGTTGATGTTTCAATTGCTGAGTAATCGTTTATGACATGTTATAATTAATAATTAAGGAGGTGCCAACCTGATGGAATTGCATGAGTTAAAACCAAGTGAAGGTTCACGTCACGTACGTAATCGCGTAGGTCGCGGAACTTCATCCGGTAATGGTAAGACAGCTGGACGTGGTCAGAAAGGCCAAAAAGCTCGTGGTAAGGTACGTTTGGGCTTTGAAGGTGGACAAATGCCATTGTTCCGTCGTATGCCAAAACGTGGTTTTCAAAATATCAACCGCAAGGAATTTGCAGTTGTTAATTTAGACGCGCTTAACAAATTCGATGATGGTACAGAAGTTACACCAGTACTCTTAGTTGAGAATGGTGTTGTTAAAAAAGAATTGAATGGAATTAAAATTCTAGGTAATGGTGAGTTGACTAAGAAGTTAACCGTCAAAGCCAATAAGTTTTCTGCTTCAGCTAAGAAAGCTATTGAAGCAGCTGGCGGTCAAGCAGAGGTGATTTAATGCTTAAAACAATGAAGAACGCCTTAGCTGTAAAAGAGATCCGCAACAAAATCTTATTTACATTAGGTGTCTTGATTGTATTTCGTTTAGGCACATATATCACAGTCCCTGGGATCAACGCTAAAGCTTTAACTAGTGTTGCGTCTTCAGGGTTAGTTAGTATCTTGAATACTTTCAGTGGTGGTGGTTTGGCGAACTATTCCATTTTAGCAATGGGTGTTTCACCATATATTACTGCTCAGATTATTGTTCAGCTACTTCAAATGGATATTGTTCCCCGCTTTGTTGAGTGGAGTAAGCAAGGTGAAGTTGGTCGTAGAAAGCTTAATCAAGCTACAAGATATTTAACAATAGTGCTGGCGTTTGTACAGTCAATTGGAATTACAGCTGGGTTTAATGCACTGAGCAGTTTGAATTTGGTCGAAGATCCAGGAATTAAGACATATGTAAGTATAGGAATTATTTTAACGGGTGGTTCATTATTTACTACATGGCTTGGTGATATGATTACTGATAGAGGTTTTGGAAACGGAATTTCAATGATAATCATGGCTGGTATTATTGCAAGAATTCCTACTGGTGTTCACCAGATTTACAATGATCAATTTGCTGATGCATCATCTAGTGATTTGTGGAAGAGTATTTTGTATGTTGTTGTATTGTTAGTAGCTATTTTAGCGATTGTTGCTTTTGTTACATATGTGCAACAAGCAAGTTATAAGATTCCCATTCAATATACTAGAAGACTTGCAGGAGCAACTAATAGTTCGTATCTACCGTTGAAAATCAATGTGGCAGGAGTTATTCCTGTTATCTTTGCAAGTTCCTTTATTGCAACGCCACAAACTATTTTGATGGCATTTACACAAAATTACTCTGAAGCTACATGGTACAAGGTGATGACTAACATCTTCAACATGCAAGCTACAGGAGGAATGATTCTTTATACTGTTTTGATTGTTGTATTTACTTTCTTCTATGCTTTTGTTCAGGTTAACCCTGAAAAGCTATCGGAGAATTTGCAGAAGCAGGGCAGTTACATTCCAAGTGTCTGGCCAGGCAAGGAAACAGAGAAATTTGTTTCACGTCTGTTGATGCGTTTAAGTTCAGTCGGTTCACTCTTCTTAGGACTTGTTGCTTTGATTCCATTGGTTGCCTCAAACATTTGGGGATTAGATGAATCAATTGGATTAGGTGGAACTAGTTTATTGATTGTTGTGGGGGTTGCACTTGAATCAATCAGACAATTAAAGGGTATGATGATGAAGCGCGAGTACGTCGGCTTTATTAGATAAGTTAGTGATAATGAAAGAGAGTTCGGCTTCGCTTTAGTGGGGCCAGCTTTTTCATTTAAAACTAATTACACATTCTATGGAGGTTATTGAACAATGACAGGAATGAACTTAATGTTGATGGGACTGCCTGGAGCAGGGAAAGGAACACAGGCTGAAAGAATTGTTGATGAATTTAATATTCCACATATTTCGACCGGTGATATTTTCCGTGCTGCTATAAAAAATGAAACACCGATGGGCTTAAAGGCGAAGTCCTTTATTGACAAGGGTGAACTTGTTCCAGATGAAGTTACAAATGGAATTGTCAAGGAACGTTTAAGCAAGTCTGATACAGATAAAGGTTTTTTGCTTGATGGTTTTCCCAGAAACATGGCTCAAGCAGAGGCTCTGGATGAAATGGGAACAGAATTATCGAAATCGTTGGTCGGTGTCATTAATATTCATGTTGACCCAGCTTCATTATTAGAACGATTAACTGGAAGATTTATCTGTCGTGATTGTGGAGCGACATACCATAAGGTCTTTAATCCAACAAAAGTAGCAGGAACTTGTGATCGTTGTGGCGGACATAACTTCTACCAGCGCGAAGATGATAAACCAGAAACTGTTAAGAATCGTTTGGATGTTAATATAAAGATGAATACACCACTATTAGCATTCTATGAGGAAAAAGGTTTATTACATGAAGTTGATGGTAATCAAGAAATTGGCAAAGTATTTGGTGATATCAAGGATATTTTAGAAAAAATAAAGTAGCAATTGTTGAAATTGCTTGCATATAGTTTATTGAAATGATATACTGTTTCAGGTTTATCTTTTCAATAGGATTAGTCTGTCCATTTGGATGGATTAGCTTGCGTAGAAGAGTTACTCCTTGGTTTTAAGGAGTTACCGTTTTGCGTGTAAAGTTTTAAAACCATTTAAGGAGGTACTTTTGCGTGGCGAAAGATGATGTGATTGAAATTGAGGGTACAATCAAAGAAACGTTACCCAATGCGATGTTCAAGGTCGAGCTCGAAAATGGACACGAGATATTAGCTCATGTATCAGGAAAAATCAGAATGCATTATATTCGCATTTTACCTGGTGATAAGGTAACTGTCGAAATGTCCCCTTACGATTTGACTAAGGGCCGCATTACCTATCGCTTTAAATAGATTGTACTTCAAATACATTTGGGAGGTATAATTCATGAAGGTAAGACCATCAGTAAAACCAATGTGTGAACACTGTAAAGTAATTAAGCGCAAGGGTCGTGTTATGGTAATTTGCTCAAATCCAAAACACAAACAACGTCAAGGATAATTAAAAATTAGGAGGTGTAATTGTTATGGCTCGTATTGCAGGTGTCGATTTACCACGTGACAAGCGTATCGTAATCGGCTTAACTTACATTTATGGAATCGGTAATACTACAGCACAGAAAATCTTAGCAGAGGCAGAAGTGTCTGAAGATGTTCGTGTACGCGACTTGACTTCTGATCAAGAAGATAAGATTCGTGCTGTTGCTGATAAGTATAAGGTCGAAGGTGATCTTCGTCGTGAGGTCAGCTTAGATATCAAACGTTTATCAGAAATTGGATCATACCGAGGCTTACGTCATCGTCGTCATTTACCAGTTCGTGGACAAAACACGAAGAATAATGCACGCACACGTAAAGGCCCAGCTGCATCAATTGCTGGTAGAAAGAAATAATTAATTAAAGGAGGTTAGCTATTTCATGGCAGTTAAGAAAAGTTCGCGTAAGCGTCGAGTAAAGAAAAATATTGAAGTCGGCGTGGCACATATTCACTCAACATTTAATAATACACTTGTTATGATTACAGATGTTCATGGCAATGCTATTGCTTGGTCTTCTGCAGGTGCTCTTGGTTTCAGGGGTAGCCGTAAGTCAACTCCATTCGCTGCTCAGATGGCTGCAGAAGCTGCAGCAAAGGGTTCAATGGAGCATGGTATGAAGAGTGTTGAAGTTGCAGTTAAAGGCCCTGGTTCTGGTCGTGAAGCCGCTATTCGTGCTTTACAGACAACTGGCCTTGAGGTTACATCAATTCGCGATGTGACACCAGTTCCTCATAATGGATGTCGTCCTCCAAAACGCCGTCGTGTTTAATGTGGTTTCGTATTCATTTTGAGGTAAATCTTCATAATGTTTTCGCCAGATTACACGTCGTGTTTTGAAAGGGGTAAAGATAAGAATGATTGAATTTGAAAAACCAAAAATTCATAAAATAGAAGAAAATCTTGATTATGGTAAATTTGTTGTTGAACCACTTGAACGTGGTTATGGTACTACTTTAGGTAATTCACTTCGTCGTATTTTGCTTTCATCACTTCCTGGTGCAGCAATTACTGATATTCAAATTGACGGTGTATTGCATGAATTCTCGACTATCAAGGGTGTTCTTGAAGATGTGACACAAATCATTTTGAATCTTAAAAAAGTTGCTTTGCGTATTGATTCGGAAGAAAACCAAACATTGGAAATCAATGTTGCTGGTCCGGTTGAAGTAACAGCGGGTGATATTCAGGGAAGTAGTGATGTCGAGGTTCTTAACTCTGACCTGTATATTTGTACAGTTGCCGAAGGCGCATCATTCCATGTTCGAATGACTGCTAACACTGGTCGTGGCTATGTTTCTGCTGATGATAACAAAGCCAGGGCTGATGATATGCCAATTGGTGTGTTGCCGATTGACTCAATTTATACCCCGATTGAACGTGTAAACTATCAAGTAGAGAAAGCACGTGTTGGTCAAAAAGATGATTTTGATAAGTTGACACTTGATGTATGGACTAATGGTGCAGTTACTCCAAGTGAAGCAATCAGCTTATCTGCGAAAATTTTAACAGAACATTTAACTTTATTTGTTGATCTTACTGATGAGGCTAAGAATGCTGAAATCATGGTAGAAAAGGAAGAGACACATAAAGAAAAAATGCTTGAGATGACGATTGAAGAGCTTGATTTGTCAGTTCGTTCTTATAATTGCTTGAAGCGTGCTGGAATAAACACAGTTCAGGAATTAACTAATAAGTCTGAAGCTGATATGATGAAGGTCCGCAATCTTGGACGTAAGTCATTAGAAGAAGTTAAGAATAAACTTGTTGATTTGGGTTTATCATTACGTCATGATGACTAATCTTTATTAAGGGAGGGAATACTTCATGGGTTACCGTAAATTAGGACGAACAAGTGAACATCGTAGGGCTATGTTGCGTAACTTGACGACTGACTTGCTCGTTAACGAAAAAATCGTGACAACTGATGCACGTGCTAAAGAAGTTCGTAAATCAGCTGAAAAGATGATTTCATTAGGTAAGAAAGGCGACTTGGCTTCTCGTCGTCGTGCTGCTGCATTTTTGATGAATGTTGTTGCTGATGTTAAAGAAGATGGTGATAATGTTGTTGTTCAATCAGCATTACAAAAGCTTTTCTCAGATTTAGCACCACGTTTTGAAGAACGCAATGGTGGTTACACACGTATCCTCAAGATGGATGAACGTCGTGGAGATGCAGCAAAAATGGTTGTTCTTGAATTAGTTGACTAGTTTGAAATAGCTATCATTTTGTCACTTTTATAACGATAACTGGGCGTTACGATGATGGGTAGTTCCTAGTCTAGTCCTAAGTACCTTAATTGGGAAACCTTCGTTATAAAAAGTGATTTTTTTGTTTTAAAGTGAAAAGTTTTAAAACCTTATTCTGGAATGTGACACAAGACAATAAAATTCGAAATTATTTGGAAAAAGTTGACTTATGGAACACATTTATATGGAATAAATAGAGGAGGCAGGTCAAAATTTAACTTTGGCTTGGCCTTTTTTTAATAAAAAGTTGAATTTTACGAATTAAGGGTCAGTAATATAAATGATATTATTTTAACTTTTACATAGAAGTAACTTTTTCCTTGCGTGATTAAATGTGTAATTCGTCTCTTTTTTAATAGGCTGAATATGGTATGATAAATGTTATAAAATTCTAGTTGAGGAGAGTAAAAAACAGTGGATATAGTTGAAATTAAAAATCTTACTTTTAAATATCCGCAACAAGAAGTACAAAATTTCAATAATTTTAATTTAAAAATTAAAAAAGGTGAATGGCTTGCAATTATTGGGCATAATGGGAGCGGAAAGAGCACATTAGTACGTCTGATAGATGGCTTGTTGGCTCCTGAAAGTGGCGAAATTACGGTGAGTGGAATAAAACTGACACCTGAGTCAGTTTGGGATGTACGCAGCAAAATCGGTATGGTTTTTCAGAATCCTGATAACCAATTTGTCGGAGCTAATGTTGAAGACGATGTTGCTTTTGGATTAGAGAATGCAGCGATTCCACGTGAAGAGATGTTAATTAGAGTAAGACAAGCACTTGAACGCGTTGGGATGTGGGAATTTGCTGATCATGAACCCGTTAGATTGTCAGGTGGTCAGAAGCAGCGAGTTGCATTGGCCGGGATAATTGCCTTAAAGCCTGAAATTATCATTCTTGATGAGGCTACAAGCATGCTTGATCCCGAAGGACGTCAATCGGTTTTGGAGATTATTCGCGAATTGAATCAAGTAGAACACTTGACTGTTATTTCAATTACGCATGATATAGATGAAGCATCTAATGCGCAGAGAGTGGTTGTGCTTGATGATGGTAAAATTGTTCAAGATGATATTCCTGCAAAAATTTTTTCACATGGAGCAAGCTTGGTTAAGATTGGACTTGAACCACCTTTTTCAGAGAAATTGAAGGAAGAACTTATAAAACAAGAAATCAAAGTACCTGATGAATATCTTACAAAAGAAGGAATGGTTGATTGGCTATGGCAATTATTTTCAAAGCAGTAAATTATACGTATCAGCCAAATACACCTTTTGAGCAGCAAGCACTTGAAAATATCTCAGCTGAGATTCCCACTGGGAGTTATACTGCACTAATTGGACATACTGGGAGTGGAAAATCTACTTTTTTACAACATTTAAATGGATTGTTGCGCCCAACAAGCGGTGTAATTCATGTCGGTAAACAAATAATTACACCCGAAACTAAAAATAAGCAACTAGGTGAATTACGTAAACACGTTGGGATTGTATTTCAATTTCCTGAGGCACAGTTATTTGAAGAAACAGTAATTAAAGACATTGCCTTTGCTCCAAAAAATTTTGGTAAAACTGAAGAAGAAGCTGAAACAATAGCTCGCAGAATGGCTCAACAAGTTGGATTAGATGATGAATTATTATCAAAATCACCGTTTGAATTATCAGGTGGTCAGATGAGACGTGTCGCAATTGCTGGTATCCTCGCGATGGAGCCTGAGATCTTGGTATTGGATGAACCGACAGCTGGACTTGATCCACAAGGAAGACTTGAAATTATGGAAATGTTCAAGAGGTTAAAAGAAGAACAAAACTTAACAGTTGTCCTGGTTACCCATCAAATGGATGATGTTGCTAAGTATGCTGATAATGTAATTGTACTGGAAAAAGGTAAGCAGATTGCTAGTGGAACTCCCAGCGAGATTTTTGCTCAACCAAATTGGCTTGTCGAACATCACCTTGCATTGCCTAAAGCGGGTGAATTTGCGCTGGAGTTTGAGAAAAAGACAGGGTACAAGTTTGCAACTTTACCACTGACAGAAGTTTCCTTAGCTCGACAAATTGCATCCTTATTGCATGGGGGTGGTGTGCACCATGGGTAAAGTGTTATTGGGAAGGTATGTTCCTGGTGATTCAATTGTGCACCGTATGGATCCTAGAGCAAAACTAATATTGAGTTTTTTCTTCATTGTTATTATCTTTTTAGCTAATAATTGGCAATCGTATGTTCTATTATTTGCTTTGACAATTGGAAGTATTTTAGCTGCCAGAGTGAACTTTGCCTTTTTTATCAAGGGTGTCCGTCCATTAATTTGGTTAATATTGTTCACGGTCTTACTACAGATTTTTTTTAGTAGTGGAGGAACTGTTTTTTGGAGATGGGGACCGTTTAACCTATCTTATTATGGTTTAATCAATGGGGCATACGTTTTCTGTAGGTTTGTGCTAATCATTTTTATGTCAACGTTATTAACATTAACGACGGCACCGCTTGCGATTGCGGATGCACTCGAGAAATTGATGATGCCTTTGAAGAAAATAAAGGTTCCGGTCTATGAGATTTCTTTGATGCTGTCAATTGCTTTACGATTCGTGCCAACGCTGATGGATGAGACTGCAAAAATTATGAATGCACAGCGTTCACGAGGGGTAAATTTTGGTGAAGGAAGTATTATGCAGCAGATAAAGGCAGTTGTCCCACTACTTGTTCCGTTATTTGTTAGTTCATTCAATCGTGCTGAAGATTTGGCAACTGCAATGGAAGCTCGGGGATATCGTGGCGGTGAGGGAAGAACTAAGTATCGGGTACATTATTGGCAGACAGGTGACACAGCAGGATGTGCTGTCTTTGTGATAGTACTGATTATCTTGTTGTTCTTGCGCCATTGGTAATTATGAATGAATGTGAGGAATTAGATGTCAAAGAGGTATATGATAACGCTGGCGTATGATGGAACAAATTTTGCGGGATTTCAGAGTCAGCCAAATCAACGGACTGTGCAAGATGTTTTAGAAAAAGCAGTTAATAAGATGAGCACGGCAAAAGAGTTTGTGCATATTTTCGGTTCAGGAAGAACAGATGCTGGTGTACATGCATTTGGTCAAATTGTTCATTTTGATCTTGAGAATGATATACCTGCACAAGGAATTGTGAATGGATTAAATAGTATGCTGCCACTGGATATGCAAGTAGTGGATGCAAAAATTGTTTCGAAAGAATTTCATGCACGTTTTACAGCACATGGCAAACGCTATATGTATCGGGTAAGTCGCGGACGTTTCGTTGATCCTTTCAAGAGGTTTTACACAGGACATTACAAGTATCCATTAAATATTGAATTAATTAAGGAAGCAATTCCGGATGTAATTGGAACACATGATTACTCGAGTTTTGTGGCATCCGGTAGTCAAACTAAGAGTCATGTGCGAACTATCTATGATGCAACTGTTAGGGAAAATCTTGAAAATAATGAAATAATTTTTGAATTTTATGGCAATGGTTTTTTATACAATCAAGTACGAATCATGGTTGCAGCGCTTCTGGAAATAGGTAATGGCAAGCGGCCAGTACATGATTTTTTACGCCTGTATGAAGTTAAAGATCGCAATGAATGCCGTGCAACTGCACCAGCAAGCGGGCTTTATTTAAAAAAAGTATACTATGATATAGAAAATAATAAATAAGTAATTAGTTTTAATTGACTTTGGGCTCAAAAAAAAGTATCATAATATTTGGTATTGTTTGCCCCACAGTAGGCCCCGGAAACTTATTTTGTGTCAAACAAGCATATGTAAATGGAGGAAATAAACGTGCGTACAACATATATTGCAAAACCAGGCGAAATAGAACGTAAATGGTACGTAGTGGATGCAACTGATGTTCCTTTGGGACGTCTTTCTTCAACTGTTGCTTCTATCTTACGTGGTAAAAATAAACCAGTATTCACACCAAATGTTGATACAGGTGATTTTGTTATTGTTATCAATGCAGAAAAAGTTGCTTTGACAGGTCGTAAAGCAACAAAAAAGATTTACTATCATCATACAGACCATCCAGGTGGTTTGAAGAGCCGTACAGCTGGTGATTACCGTGAAAAAGATCCTGAGAAGTTAATTGCTTTATCCATCAAAGGAATGCTTCCAAAGGGTACACTTGGTAAAGCTCAAGCTAAGAAGTTACATGTTTACCGTGGTGCAGATCACAAGCATGAAGCTCAACAACCAGAAGTATTGGATATCACAAACTTAATCTAGGAGGAAACTTAATTGGCTCAAGTACAATATAAAGGCACTGGCCGTCGCAAGAATTCTGTTGCTCGTGTACGTTTAGTACCAGGTACAGGTAAGATTGTTATGAACGGCAAGCCTGCAGAAGAATATGTTCCATTTGCAAACTTACGCGAAGTTATGGTTCAACCATTTGACGTTACGGAAACAAAGGATTCATATGATGTTCTTGTTAACGTTGATGGTGGCGGCTTCTCTGGTCAAGCTGGTGCAACACGTCATGGTATTGCACGTGCATTGCTTGAAGTAGATCCTGATTTCCGCGGCGTCCTCAAACGTGCTGGTCTCTTGACTCGTGATGCACGTATGAAAGAACGTAAGAAGCCAGGTCTTAAGAAAGCTCGTAAGGCTTCACAATTTTCAAAACGTTAATATTATATATATATCAATGTTTAAGGCGTTTCACAATTCAGTTTGTGGAGCGTTTTTTTTTTTGAGTTGACACCATTCCGGTCTGCAATGTTTTGAGGTAACTTGCGGTAGGCAATTTCATCTAACTGAAAATTTTGTATGGTTGAAGAAAAGAGTTTGAGTATCCTCATTTAATTATTACTATTGATAATTGATTCAATAGTGTCAAGCAATGTCTCAGAATTATTAGAGCCGATAATTGAATTTGCAGCTTTTTTATTTGTTCTTGTGCATTTCCCATTGCAAAACTATATTTGGTATGTTTAAGCATTTCTAAATCATTGCCACTATCCCCAAATGTTGCTATCTCACTATCTGAAATATGCCATTTTTTTCCGAGTAATTTTAACCTAGTGTATTTATTAACACCAGGAATAATAAGATCAATATTACCATGGCCACTAGAAATGTGAATCAAGCTTCCTTTTAGAGTGGTTTGCAATATAGTCAATTTTTCTGTGATTTCTGAAGGATCAAAAGAAAGTGCAAATTTGAAAAATGTATCGTCTTCATTAAATAATTCATTCCAAGATCTAACAGGTCTTATTCTGGGATAATAGAACTTTGCATTGGATATTTGTTCTACGGTGGCATCTTCCAAAATATAAGCACTCTTTTTTCCACAAACGATTAAGTTGATAGGGTCTAGTTTATCAAGTGTATTTAAGGTGTGCATGACAATATTCTTTGGTAATTCTGCATTACAAAAATGTTGATCACCGATCAAGATATTAGCTCCATTTTCTGATAGGAACGTTATGTTTTTATAGTTTCTTAGGAAAAAAGTACGAAACTGGAAATATTGATTACCACTAGCAACAACAAATGCTATTTTTTTTCTTGTAGTTGCTTAAAAAGCTTATTAAAGCGTGGAAAAAATGTAATTTTTCACTTTTAGATTGGCAAGTAATTGATGGATTGGTATCAACAGCTTGTCCTCAAGAAATATAAAATTTAGGAAAAATTGTATTTACAGAAAAAGTAGATAGTACAATATTACCTATGATTTATCCAGATCGAAAAAAATATATCAGTAGTTGTTTTTTGAGATTTCTAAGCAAAAAAACATCGAGTACTTTTTACAGTCAAAAGAACTGCAAAAGAAAGTAAAAGCACTCGTGATAAAGTAAATAGTTTTAATACTTATTCCGAAAAAGCAATTGAGGGGAAGGATTATTTTACGGGGCTATCCGGTTATTCAGAAGATTACCGATGGTCCATCAATTATTTTTCCAACCATCAACCACCCGATGTCATTTTTGCTAATGGGGATGATATGGCTACCGGTATTATTTTAGGATTAAAGGTACTTGGATATATTCACAAAAAATATTTTCAAATGATTGGCGAAGAGAATACGCCGTATAGTGAGATTTTGGATTTTTCAACGATTGATTTTTTCCCACATGAAATAGGTAAAGCAGTCATAAATTATATTTTATCTGAGGCGTAATATGTGTCTATACAAAAAGAACCATAGTTGATAAGGAGATAGAATAACTTTAACTTTTATAAGTTAACAACATTTTTTCAACTCATTAGAGACTTAATGAATTATTAGTGTTGCATATAGCAAGGTTGTAAATTTCCACAATTCTCAAAAATGTTAATACTATTATGATAGTTTTAGATATCTCTGTATTTTTGGAGATGTCTTTTTTATTGTTTTTAGACCTATTATGTACAAAAAAATAGGGTCAAAAAAGATTAGT
>NZ_BACP01000062.1 GCF_000260415.1 Liquorilactobacillus mali KCTC 3596 = DSM 20444 | reverse complement strand
GCAAACGAATTAGAAAACAATGTTGTTGAAAAGAGATTAGAGGCTCTGGATGCACAAACCAAGATGTCTAAGATTGAAGCAGATTATGTTGATAAGCAAATTGATTTAGCCGCTGCACAAGAGAAACTTACAAACGCAGAGAATAATAAGAATGTTCAGGTTCTTACCTCTGATGGAAACGGTGGTTTCAATTGGCAATATGTGGCAAATCAGACTGATGTCAATTCTGCTGCTAAAGATTACAATACTGCTGAACAAGCGGTTGAGGAATATAAGGAACAACAAAAGCAAGATTATTTATCAAAGGTCGAGACTGTTATCAGTGGAATCGAGGACGGTAGCGTTGGACAAGATGATGCTAAGACAAGGTTATCTTCAATAAACGATGCTTACAAAGATTTACTTGACGATATTCCAACGTTTGATCCAAGTAAACTTGACGATATAAGCACAGAGTATGATAGCTATGTTTCTAAGAATAAGGAACTCTTAGATAAGTATGGTACAAGCTCTGATATATCAAGTAATACTAGTTATCAAGATTTAATAGCTAGTTTCGGGGAACAGTTTAAGAGTATATCCAAAGATTTAGGTGATATCTTTGGAAAGGAAATACGTGATGCTCTCAATTTACCAAGTGTATCTGGCGATGTTACTAATAATAGCACTGACAAATCGTTGGCAATTGATACTTTAACACTAGAGTTACCTAACGTAACTGATGCTGAAAGTTTCGTTGAAGCTCTAAAGACGCTACCAGATGTCGCACGTCAGGCAGCAAGTAGCAAGTAATAAAGTCCAATCAGAAATGATTGGCATACATATTATTGTTTAAAAGAAAGGAATGAGAGAATGACACAACCAGTATTAAATTATGTAGGTAATTTTGATGCAAAAGATAGCATTACATTCACTTATATCTATCTAGGTGCAGAACGTTCTACTTCAAATATGATCTCAATCAGAGAGAATGTGGGGGATAACCCGCCTGTCTATGAAAAAGAGGTTGTTTTAGCAGATAAGGAACACACTTTACCCGCGGGAACTTTGGAAGATGGCAAGGCATATCTCGCAAAGATAAAAGTCAAGACTGGTGATACTTGGTCTGATTGGTCTAGTGAAATTGAGTTTATGTGTTTGGATAAACCCAACATTGTCTTTGATACGATCGACTCTTCTAGCTATGTGTACAATGACGATATCTTAATGAGTGTCTTGTATACGCAAGCACAAGGCGACACGGTCAATAATTATCAATTTAAACTCTATGATCAAAATCATATTTTGATTAACACTTATCCAGTAAGAGTTCCACCAACGGAGGCTACTACTAGATTTAGTGAAAGATTTAGCGGTCTGATTAAGGGTAAATTATACTATGCTTCGATAACAGTCAACACTAGTCATGATATAAATTACACGATTGAGAAACAGTTTACACCTCAATATATCGTACCAACGATTTCGGGTATATTACAGCCTTTAGTAGTAGAAGATCAAGGACAAGTTATGATGGAAATGTTCTTAAAACAGATATTGGGAACACCTGTTAAGCCTTATATTCCTAACAGACCTACTGATAGTGAGACATACTACACATATTACAATAATGATTATGTTGTAATTCCACAAGACAATCCTTTAATGTTTACGAAATTAGGTATGGCAAAGGCTTCTGATTTTGTTGCTAAGGTATGGTGTATGAATGTTCTTAATGGTACATTTTTAGATTTTGCTCCCGAATTGGGTAATGGTATTCATATTAAATTCATAAAATATGACGACTATATAGTATGCGAAAAGACATTTGGTAGCTTAACTTCAAGAACTAAATCGAATATTGTAACAGGATTGGGGTTAAAGGAATTTTATCTTTATATTAAGGTCAAAGAATTTAGAATTGAAATGGAAATTGCTTTAGCTAATAGTTAGGAGTGACAAAATGATTATAGGATATGACTTTTTTAATAGAAATTTTGACGGTGTGATCTATGACACACCAATAGCGACTGCTGGGATAGATGAGGTGACTCTTGGAGCAGGAATGTACGATGAATTATATGTGACGGTAGATAACACTGTTGATGACAAGAACGAAAGACCAGAAGAGTGGGAAATAAAGACGATTATGGATGCTAAATTCAATAATGACATTGAGGCTGGGTCAATTGACGGTTCAGGTCACAAGGTAACAAGTATCAGTATGTATCGTAGAGAATATAAAACCAACAATGATTGGCAATTAGTTGCTTCCTTCCCTTATGACGAGAATTATGACGTATACACTGTTGTTGATAGATTTGTTGAAAGTGGTAGGACTTATGAATATTGTATTGTTCCAGTTGCTACAAACACCATGGGCGATATAACAAAGAGTAAGCCAGTTACAGTCGAATATGACGATACTTTTGTATCAGATTTGAATAACAACGTTAGATTAGACGTAGATTTTGAATGGGGCGGAGCAACATACAATAAGAACTCTAGTGTAGCAACACCGTTGAATGGTGCTTATCCAATTGTTAGTTTTGGTAATCAAAATTACAGAACAGCAGAAATCAAGTTCTTGCCTTTAACAGATGATCAATCAGAAGGTAATGCAACAGAAATCAATGGTAGAGCTGAAAGATTGAATAAGGACGCAGCAGTACAATTCTTAAACAATGGTGAAGCTAAGGTCATCAGAAGACCAGATGGAGACATGTTTGTTTGTGTAACTACTAATATTAAGACTACACCAAAAGCAACAGGATTAGCAGAAATAGAAGACGTTACATTTGACTTTACTGAAATAGGTAAATTAGATTATGCAACTATGGATAAGGTAGGTCTCATTGCTTCTGCTGGTAAGTCTGTATACACATATGATGACTATGGCAATGTTTTATGGAATAGTGAACCAGTCAATGATGACGCAAGACGTGAATATAGAAACTCATTTGCAGAATAGGGGGAATGGTAATTGAATAATATGTTAGTTAAAAACCAAAAGAATTATCTCGTTCCCAATATCGTAGATGATTTATATGGTGACATTAAACAAAATGCAATATCGGTTCATACACAACCTATACGAAATCTTAGTACAATAATTCAGATATTAGATAGCGATGGTTCTGTAATAGATACCATTGAAGGACGAACAACAGGTGGTACTTTGAACGGTACAGGTGATTCATTAATCAAGAGAACTGGTAGCATAACAATGGTAGTTGATCCAGATTATATTCCAACAGACGGTGGGGCTATCTGGTTCAATAAAGAGTTTAAAATCTATCAAGGAATTGAAGACTTAACAGATAACACTAAGCCAGTTATCAATTTCTTGTTAGGAACTTTCTTAGTTGATGAGGAAGGATTGTCTATATCGGATTCAGATAGCTCAATAACCTTAACATTGAGTGACAAAATGACAAGATATGACAGTGATACATTAGAAAATGAGCTAACAATTCCCGCTGGAACTCCAATCAATGTCGCTATAAGAAAAGTTATGGAACTATTGGGAGAGAACTCCTTTGGATATATGTATGAGAGTGACGCAAGCGAAGTAGTACCGTATGACTACACTCAGGCTATTGGTAGTAACATAACTGATATTATCAAAGAATTAAGAGATATGTACATGGACTACACATGTGGATATAACGTCAAAGGTGAATTTGAATTTCGTAAGTTGCAGATTCAAAAGGATATAGACACTCAGGACGTTAAATGGACATTTGATTCTACCAACTTAGATAGAGCAGATTTAACATTATCATTCAGTGAAGCATATAATTTGAAGAATGTTAAGAATAGAGTAGTTGTTTATGGTAACACTGATACCTCTACTGGTATCACACCAGAGGCGGTAGTAAGAATTACTGACTCGAAGAATCCATTCAACGTTGATGCTATTGGTACTAGAACAAGTATTATTGTGGACACTAAATTATCTAACGATATTCAGTGCTTGGCAGAGGCAAAATATAACATTTGGAAGACAGCACATTTTCAGGAACAATGTACTATTTCCACAATTCCAATCTATATTTTTGAACCATATGATCTTGTTGAAATAGTTAATCCAGTAACGGGGAACAAATACAGATACATGATTGATAGTTTTAGTATTGATTTAAGTGTTACTGGCACAATGAGCATAACAACACACAAGATGTATTATGTTGGAATTGAGTATGGAGACGAAGAACTACCTGTTGTTGCAGCAATCAAGAAAGGTATCAATCAACTTGGCTGGTTGAGTCTTGGTGAACAAAGAATTAAAGATTGCTATGGTGTTTCTGGTAGTGGAGATAATACGATATTTGTTAGATTTATTAATGAAGCTGCTGGGGGAGAACAGGCTGCTGTCACAGGGTATACAACCACGAAATCGCAAACAATGGAATTTGATTTAGCTGATTTTAAGACTATCGTTCCTACTAGTGAAGATGGAGATACTGGCAGATCCAAAGGTGATTATGCAGATAGAATTTTAGCTCACGAAATGTTCCATGCCGTTTCAAACGATTATTATGACGTGTCTAATACATTGGATATGCCAACATGGTTTAAAGAAGGCTTTGCGGAGCTTATACATGGTGGGAAAGATAGATATTTGTCTTTGACTGGATATGAAAGCAATGCCGCAAAGAAAGCCTCTATGATTAATAAGGCTAAAGATTTATTGAATGGTTCTTGGGATAGTACGTCAGAAGATTACAGTGTAGCATATTTAATCGCTTGTGCAATCTATTACTTGAATGATAGTGCAGACAGTTTTAGACAAATGTTCACTAGAATAAAGGGCGTAAAGAACTTAAATTTAAACTTTCTAGTCAAATTATTACCACTAAAAAATGATAGTACCGATATGATTAATCTTATAATTGAAAAAATGAACACAATGCCAATTTGGGATTATCTTAACGATTCAAATGACACAGACACATGTTCTATTGGTGGTATTCATATGATGAATCTTACTGGCTCTGTAATGGATGCAAGCAGTGTGTTCAATAATTCTGCTGCTACAACGGTATCAATTGGCTTCAAAATAATTTACGATTAATTAGTGTCAATATTTGGCAATTAATTTACAAAAAAAATAAATAATGCTATAATAAGCGAAGAATAGGAGTGATGTTTTTATGTCTAGATCGACTTTTCCAGACAGTCTAGATAATTTTCCAGAGCTGTCTGATTTACCAGCAAATAAGGTTCAAGATGCTAATGAATTTGTCCAATTAAAAGCACTTAGTTCATTAGATAACAACCAACAAAATAGGTTGAATGCCTTAGCTGCTGAATTACAAGATAACATTATTACACCAGAAACTATGAACAAAGTTACTGACTGTATGGTAGCCTTAGAGCAATTTTTCTTAAACAATGTTGACGGCTATATTGAAGCAAAACAGCAATTGTGGGCGACTTATGTAAACAACTTTAACTTGGTAGGTGTATGGGACTCAACTAAGAAGTACGGCAAGCAGAATCTTGTGAGCTACAACGGCGATTTATACCTCGTACTGCAAGATGTAGTAGCAAGCAAGAATGATACACCCGATATGTCTGCAAGCTATCACAAGGTCGCTTATAAGGGTGACAAAGGGGATATTGGTCTCAATGCCTCTTATAAAGGTGTATGGAGTGGTAGTACCAGTTATGCAATTGGTGATGCTGTTTCTATCAAGGTAGGCGATTCTTGGAATCCTGTTGATATGGTCTTTATCTGTAAGGTTGCTAATTCAAACCAAAAACCCGATTTAGATACTGCGGGTAGTTATTGGTTTCCTTATACGCAAATCTTAGTTGGTAAGACACAACCGTCTAATTTAAGTCCTTCTACCGCCTTTATTCAAGTATTAGATTAGGTGGTGAGCGAGTATGGCAGATGCAAAAACAACAAATGAAATACAACAAAATTTTATTGATAGTATATCTACGATTGTTGACAGCAAACTTGCCACAGCAACTACCCCACAGAATAAGGTAGGAATAGTCAAACAAGATCCTAGTGGATATAAATGTATCGTCACTATTAATGGTTCAGATTTTACATGCACTCTCCCCGAACATTTGCATGACTGGATAAGTAAAGACGATATAGTTATTGTTCAAGATCTTTATGGCAATGGTTCTAACTTAACAATTATTGGGTCGAGTGGCTCTACAAGAAGTGCTACATTAGTAATTCATGATGACGAGAAAGGTCATAATATTAGCGGAGTAACGAAATTTGAAGACGATGATGGTAATCTAAATGACGATATAATTGTCCTTGAATAGTAGTAATATTAACATTTTAGAGGAAGTGAAATAATGGCAACAAAACACAATAGTATTTATTGGGTAAACAATGAAAAGTATCATTTTGAAACAGAAGGCGCTTCTGTCATTATTTATGATGATGCGGGCAATGCCCTTGGAACATTAAATGATTTAATGCTCAAAGGTAAAGTAGTGGAGAATGTATCTTTCAAAACTATTAAGGGTACTGGAGTATATAACACGAAAGGTTTGACAGATTTGCCTAGCAATATCCCCACTGATAAAAGAGCTATTTTATCAGTAATGGCGATAGGGGCAACTGCGAACCCAGACGTAATTTTATATAAGATTATCGGATCAAATGGTGTCATTGCAGAATGTACATTATTTAATGGTACTTATACTGATTGGTCGGCTGGTGGTATTTCATTACAGAATACCATTAATACAATCAACACAAGTATAACTGCATTGGGTTCAAGAATCACTGACACAAACAAGAGTATTGGTGACGTATCAACCTCGTTAAATAATTTAGCAACTAAATTTGGCAACCATAATCATGACGGAAGATATCCTCAATTATCTGGCGATACAATGCAAGGAAATCTCGGTATGAAATATGGAGCTAGTTATCAGTTCAACCGTTCAAACGGTCAATCTGTAAACATGGCTAACGTTGACCAAAACGATAAGTTCACTCTTGGAAATGACCAACTTGCGTTGAATATTCTTAGTTCACAAGATGTAAAAATTAATGGTCACAAAGTCTATACAGACTTGAATAGTGGTGAGGGATCAGGTATCAATGCCGATCAACTTGATGGCCTAGACAGTACGAAGTTTTTAAGAAACGATATTGTCAATAAGGTTCAAGCCGATTTTGAATTAGAAAATGGACATGAACTTAGAGTAATGCCAGCAAATAATAATTCAACCGATCCATATGGACGTGTTCTTGCAGCATCAGGTGGTTTAGTGCTTGGCGTTAAGGGAGCTGATCTTCTCGGCGTATATAGTAACAGAATTTGGTCAAATGTACCGATAACATTGAGTGCTACTGGTGCAGAAAACGTAGTACAGTTCACTAAGAGTAAGGGTACGATTGGAATGTATTATAACGATTCGAGAGAAGAAATGGGATTCTATGATTACGGTCGTGGTCAATGGCTTGGAAGTTTTACTACAGGTGGTGATGGTATATTAAGAGTTCCTAATGCTCCATTAATTAGTGGTAGAAGATTCTTCTTAACTAATGATGAACCAAAGGGAAGTATACCGTATGGTTCGGTATGGATCGGATTCTAGGGGTGATTAATTTATGACACAAGGAATTAGAATGAGTGATGGCAAAGGTAATTGGCTAGATCGTCAAGGACAAGCTAAGATATGGAATGGCTCATCATGGCAAAAGGCAAAAGTGAAATTGTACACGGGAACTAGTGAGGGTTGGAGAACGGTATCTCAAACTACACAAACATTAACTTTCCCAGCTACATGGACACAAAGTTATTATGGTCAAACATCTTGGACTTCTGCTCGTGGCTTAGACTTTTCTGCTAGACCTAGAAGTGATAAAGGTAACAATATGTTGCAAGGTAGGTTTAGTAACCCTGATGTACGTTGGGAAGGAGATGCTGGTCTTCAGTCTGGTATGATGGGCTTTAATGATGCAGCTATCAGAAGTGCATTGCAAAATTCCACTATTAATTCTGTTAAATTATACCTTCATTCTCAACATTGGTGGTATACAACTGGTGGACAACTAGTATTAGGAACACATAATTCTAGTGGTTGGCAAGGTAAGGTTACTCACAAACAGTATGATATAGTGAGACAAAATTACGGTAGTCGAGACGAAGGTCATTGGATAACACTACCTAATTGGGTAGGAGAACAGATTAGAGATGACGCAATTAAAGGCTTTGTTACCTATAACGGTAGCACTGATCCTTATTACTATGGTTATTTCTATGGAACTGACGATTCAAGAAAACCAAAGCTACAAATAACTTATACAAAGTAATAGTAGTAATATTACAATATTAAAAGAAAGAAGGTTTTACAATGTTAAAGAATATCAAGAAAAAGTTTGTCGGTGACGATGGCACGCTCAATGGAAAAATGGTGGCTGCTTCAATATCATTGCTTATTGTTATCGTACAGCAACTTTTAGCAAGTTTTGGCATTAAGTTTACTGGCGACATTGGAGCAATTGTTGCTTGCATTAACACAGTGTTAGCATTCCTAGGTTTAATTGGTGTATTTAGTGAACCAGCTACCGTAAGCGTTGATACTGCTTCATTGGAGCAACAAATCGTTTCTTCAAATGCAGAAATTTCAGCAGCCAAGGCAGCAGCTAATACAGCAAAAGCAGTAGCAAACACTGCACAGGCATCAGTAGACTTGGCACATACAAAGATTAGTAACTTATCTGGTCAAGTTGATGCTATTAATTCAACAGTTGCAGCACAGTAATTTTAAGTAAATAAAGAATATATTTCGGGAAGGAGAAAATATGAAAAAGAAAATAACATTAATGTTAGTTAGTTTTTTAACTATCATGATATTTGTCATTTCAGCGTCAGCAAATACGCTTGGAATGGATGTTTCAAACTGGCAAGATTCCACAGTTCAATATTTTCAGACTATGAAAAGCCGTGGCATGTCATTTACCCTTGTAAAGTTAGGTGGTTCTGGCGGAGGTGAGGGAACTCACTATAAAAACCCGAAGGCATCAGCACAATTAGCAAATGCTAGTTTAGCTGGAATGGATATAGGGAGCTATTTCTGGGGTCAATTCGGGGCAGATCAAAACTCTGCAAAAGATATGGCTAACTTAGCTATCAGCGATGCACAAAGAGTTGGTTTGAAAACTGGTTCAGTAATTGCCTTAGATTATGAGGCTGGTGCAACTGGCAACAAAGAAGCTAATACACAAGCTATTATCACGTTCATGGAGACGGTTCAGAAAGCTAATTACAAAGCTGTATTATACAGTGGAGCTAGTTATCTGAAAACCTACATTAACGTGAGTGAAGTCGGCTCAACTTTTGGAGCAAGGGTGTGGATAGCATCATACAAAACGATGAGTTACCAAACTGCTCCAGACTTTAGATACTTCCCTTCACTGGATTATGTAGCAATGTGGCAATTCGGGAGCAACGTGTATGGTGTTGACGGTAATGTTGATTTAACAGGAATCATGAATAGTGGTGACGTTAAGGACAACACGCCTGTTACGCCGACAGCTCCAAAGGCAGTAGTCAAGGAAGAAACAGTTGATAACTCAAACAAGTATTATGTTGTTGTTTCTGGAGATTCATGGTGGAAAATTGCCAACAAGCTAGGGTTAGATATGAACCAATTGGCTCAATTAAACGGTATGACAGTAAACACTGTTATCCATCCTAATCAGAAATTGCTGATCAAAGGTACATTGAAAAACAATGTTACTACATCAGCTAAGAAAGCTGTACAAGCTCAGGCTCAAACCCAAACAGTTAGCTATAACTATTACACTGTTAAGTCGGGAGACTCGTGGTGGGGTATTGCCAATAAGCTGGGTATGAACATGAATACTCTAGCTCAGTTGAATGGTAAGACAATCAATTCAATGCTATATCCTAACCAGAAGTTGAAAGTTAGTGCAACTAAATCGGTTACCACAACGACAACTGCAACGGTAAGCTCAAAAGTTTACTACAAGGTTAAATCTGGTGATACTGTTGGGTCAATTGCTAAACGCTATGGTGTTTCAGTAAGTCAAATTCAACGATTGACTGGATTGAAAAATGTAAATTACATTTATGTTGGACAGACGTTGAGGGTTAAATAAATACAATAAAAATAAGCCATTTAGGCTTATTTTTATTTACAAATGAAACATATGTTCGTATAATGTTATCTGAGGTGATTATATGCTTAGTCCAAAAAAGCAAGCAGACATAATAAATGAACGTGCAGAAAAATATTTCATTCCTAATATTCGAGCAAGATATCAGATAAATATTGTTAATGATAGATTCGACAGTAGATATAATTTCTTTTTCCTAAAGGGCAAACCTAACCATTTTACTAGATCATTACCTCTAAGAACATTACAAAATGAAGAATACGACATTGAATATCTTGAAGCTATTTACCGTGAATTAAAAAAGCAAACTAATTTTACAATCATGTTTATCTGTTTTAATGGTCAAAGGTGGCATAGTAATGATAGAGAGATAAAATAATTTTTTGTTTCTTATAGTAGTAATATTGACATTAAAATTAAATATGATATAATGAAAAAGTATTTATATTATAGTATATTAAACAGCATACTAATTCCTACTATAGAAAAGAGAGTATAATAAAATGTTCGATAAAGTTATTGATTTTCTAAGAAAACCCATTAGCTTTGAAGTTTTGATTGCTACATTCTCAACGAGTATTCTTTTATCGGCCGCAAATTTTTTACCATCTAATTATTTAAAAAACTTCATTTAGAAAACTTTTTAGATAATTACGATTATATTGTCTTAATTTTTCTATTTGGTTCTTTTTTTCTATTGGTGGTTCGTATAAGTAAAAAAATAGCAAAAAAGAGAAGAGATTTGGCTTTTAACAAATATTATACCGAACAGCAAGAAAAATTATTCCAAGATCCAGAAGCGATGACAATTTTAAAAGAACTCTATAGAAATCATCCTAATTCTGCAAATCTTCCAATACACAACCAAAAAGTTCATTTATTGGAACAATTTGGATTAATAAGCAAGGCTGGGAGATTTGCAATGATGACATCAGATAATCCTCGATTCCCTTATATACTTCAACCTGTCGCTGAGGAAAGAATGAAGAGATTATAAATTATTTGTTATATTGCTTTATTTTGCGTAATATAACAAATTTAATAGTAGTAATATTGACATATTTAATATGATATGTTATATTATAATTAAGTTATGGCTATTTGCGGTATTACCCTCGTCTGGCAGACGACAGTATGTAATATTCACCTTGAAATAATAGGTCTTACACTGGCGAGGCTTGTAGGTTCGATTCCTACTGGTCATATTACGTTTTTTATTGGCGGTTCGCCTCCTAAAAGTCGTTTAATATAATTTGGCGATTATATTAAACGCATCGTAGTGACATTGGCGTAATGGTAGCGCACTTGACCTTCACAAGTGATATGAGTTCGATTCTCATATGTCACATAGTATTTAAAGTAATCTTTAAATACGCAGTAATAAATTAAACCCAATCCATTGGCACTAGCATACAACTGAAAGATCAGTCAAATCTTTCCTAGATATGTCAAAAAGGGTGAAATGTTAATAGAATTGACACTCTAGACATTTCGTCAACATAATTCGGTTCGACCCACAAAGGCGGTTTTTTGGAATTATGACTAGTCAAAAATAATTCAATGCTAATATAGACATTGAATCATCGGGTTTGAGATTAAATCCAACGAGTAGGTTCTATACCGAGCTGCTAGTGTGGTCACTAAAAAGGAAAGAACGTGAGCGATGTGGTATAGGCAATCGTCCATTCAAGTGGGGCATGTGAGTTCCCATTCTACTACTTAGACCTTCTTATGGTTGGTTTCCTTCGGGTAGATTACTAGCAAGTGTGGCGCAGAGAGTAACGCTAAGGTTTGACTGGTTGCGTGAGTAAAACCGTGAGAACACCTGACTACACCTAATGTACGAGGTAAGCCAGTATTATAAAGTTAGTCACTGTATGGTTTGAATCCATGCCACTTGCATAACTGGAACAAGAGGAGAACCAGTATAAAGAGAGTTTCTCCCGAAAACGGAACTGAATTGGGTAATGCTAGTAATACTCAATAACTGGAAGTGTTAAAAGCTCAGATAGTTCAAATCTATCCAGTTCCATTAGGATTGGAAGTTTCCATCAATCCATAATAGCCTAGTAAATATCTGGACAATGGTTCGGAGTTCCTAGGAAGCCTTGAAGTGATGATAGGATATTTTGAGGTTTTAGTTTGACTAGAATCCTTAGATAAGGAAAACTGTAACTTCTTACTTGATTTTCCAACTGTAGTTTTAGTTTGACTAGAATCCTTAGATAAGGAAAACTACAGACAAGATAGGATATTCCGAAAAAGCGTTTTAGTTTGACTAGAATCCTTAGATAAGGAAAACACTGGACTGAAATGTGTATTGAAAGCTCTTGTTTTAGTTTGACTAGAATCCTTAGATAGGGAAAACTGCAATGGTTAGCATACATGCGTTTTAGTCAGATTAAAACCTTTAGATAAGGAAAACGTACTCAGATTTTAGATTCAAAATTGGAAACAAATAAATAAGAATAACACGCTTGGGCTGAGTATTAGAGAACTCCGCAGACTGTAAATCTGTCGTCATTGTGGCTATGTAGGTGCAAATCCTTCCCTGAGCATTGCAAGTTAGGAGTGAATCCATAGAACTTGCATTTATTGGCTGGATAAAAGTCGATTAAAGTACGACTATAAATTAATTCTTTTATAATTACAGGGTGCGAGGGTGATCAGTAATGTGGGTCACATTTCAAATACTACATGTTTTTGAATTAGAATACGCAAGTTCCGTTGAATGCTGCGAACAAGGTAATAGACCTCAAAAGCAGCCTTGTAACTATATAGGTCATTAGTTCAATTGGTAGAATAGGAGTCTCCAAAACTCTTGACGTTGGTTCGATTCCAACATGATCTGTTTACTCTGCAAAAGTAACAGGCTTTTAAAGTACACTATAAATGAGGTATGTTCATGAATAGAAAACTTATCAATGCAAAAGAACGTAAAAAGAAAGAGTTTCTTATTAATAAAGAAAATAGATTCACGTCTTTCACTTCTGAAAAACGTGAATCTATCAAAATAAAAAATAAGGAAACTTTCGAGTACATGCAATCCTTAACTGGATGTGAATAGCACTTTTAATGAATGATAAAACTATGATTTTATCATTCATTTTTTATTATGATATTTCCAAAAAATCTGAGTGAGTGCAATTTTTAATCTTTGTTTATCTTCGTCAGTAAGTTCCTCATCTGCATAACTCATACCTTTATTGAAATTCTGATCTAAAAAGTCTTTTAGATCCACTTCATCTTGATATCTATTGGACGTATTCCCAAGAAGATAATCAGCGGACACAGAGAAAATATTAGCAAACCTGTTTAATTCAGAGCTAGACACTTTTCTTGTTCCATTTTCAATCTTGCTAATTATAGTAGCATCGAGTCCAACTTTTTCTGCAAGCCCATTTTGTGTGAGCTTATTTTTCTCTCTCAAATTAATGATTTTGGTTTTAAGTATTTCATCTGAATCTTTGGATATCGCTTCAATGTGGTTTTCGCAACGCATTCTATCATTCCCAAGAAGATAGTCAGTCGAAACATGAAAATAATTAGCTAATTTAACTACCTCATCATCTCTTAGATGACGAGAGCCATTCTCTATGCGATTTAAAACAGATCTATTTATACCTACTTTTTCAGCTAGTTCATTTTGTGTAAGATTGTTCTTTTCTCTTAAATTAATAATTCTGGATTTAGAGATTTTGTCTGAATCCTTAAATGTCATTTTGTTGCCTCCATTATTCAATGTAATTTCCACTTACTGCATAAACCAACTTACCGAGTATATGTATGTCTTGCTTGTCTTCATTCCTTTTTGTCTTAATATTATTATTAAAGCATTAGTTCGGTCTATTTTCTAGTAAATGTATATTAATTCTAGTATTAAGTAGTAAATATATGCTCTTTATGATACAATAATATTGTAATATGTCTACTATTAATTGAGGTGATGTTGTGGAAGTTAGGGAACTAAAAAGATATTTGCTAGAGGAAACAGATAGAATAACGAAAGTTTTGGAGACTGCTGGATTCCATGACATCTGGATAAATGGAAATGATGAACTCCGTTGTGCATTGCCAGATGGTGATAATAAGACAAGTGTTGTGGTCAAACTCAACGAGAATCTATACACAACCATATATTCTTCTGATTTTTCTGGTGATTTGATTGGTGCTGTACAAAAGGTTACCAATAGTTCGTTTAAGGACGCAATGGGTTTAATACATGCCTGTTTGGGGCTATCAAATAAGTTCAAAGGCAAGAAACTCATCGATCCATTGAGTATCATTAAGGAATACACAAAAAAGGGTAACAGGATTCATAAAATAGAAAATAAAAAATATAACAAGTCATATCTTGATAGATTTGCAAACGGTATTCATAAATCTGTCATTGAAGAAGGTATACTACCTAGTGTTGCAAGAGAGTTTGATATCCGCTTTGACGCAGAGAAGAGTAGGATCATATTCCCTCATTATGACTGGAACGAAACAGACAAAATAGTTGGTGTTAAGGGAAGAACTACACTTGATTCAGAACTTGCAAAAGAATTGGACGTTCCAAAATATTGGAATTATATTAAGGGTTATTCAAAAATGAACAACTTATACGGGTACAATATGGCAAAAGACAATATCAATAGGCAAAACAAAATGATATTGTTCGAGGGAGAAAAATCTGTATTAAAACAGTTCACATATGAAAATCATAAAGGATATTCAGTCGCATTGGGTGGTCACGTATTGAGTGACGAACAGGTCAGCTTTATACTAAAAAATACTGGTATAGATTGCGAGATTATTATTGCTTATGATAAGGACGTTATGTCTAATTCTGGGGACGAAGATCTAGGAGAAAAATATCTGATTTCAGAATGCAAAAAGTTTATAGGAATGCGAAAGGTTAGCTATATATACGATAGTCATGACCTGTTGGAAGACAATTCATCTCCTATTGATGAAGGCAAAGTTAAATGGGATTATTTATTCAAATGGAGAAAGTTTCAATAGTAGTAATATTGCAATATTTTTCAAAAGTGGTATGCTGTTATTAACGTATTAAGAAAGGTGAGTGTAAATGAGATTAAAACATGAAGATTTAAACGCTTTAAAAGAAAAGTTCAAAGTAGATCGTATCTGGTCTTTTTCTCGTATTAGTACGTTCCTAGAATGTCCATGGGCGTATAACATGCTATACATTGAGAAGAGAAGGATTAATACGGATAATGTATATACGATTTTTGGTTCAGAATGTCATGAAATCATTCAAGATTATCTTGCAAAGAAGATTGATCGTGCCGAAATGAGTAAATCATGGGCTAGTTTTGTCGAAAGATGGGAAGACGACCCAACCTCGTTTCAGTTTGATACAAAGAAGATTGAAAGTGGTTATTTAGATAATCTTACTCATTATTTTAAACATACTGAAGGTTTGAATTATCCAGTAAGAAATGAAAAGCCAGTCATTGCAAAATTGCATGACAAAGACGGTAAACTCCTTGTGTTTGTGGGTTATGTCGATAGTGAATACACTGACGAAGATGGAAACTTGCATTTGATTGATTTTAAGACATCAAGTAAGACAACATTTACACCTAAAAATTTACCAAAGAAATCAATGCAGCTATTACTTTATGCAATAGCAGAACATCAGAGAACGGGCATACCTTACGACAAGATTAAGTGTAAGTTCGATATGCAAAAGTATTGTACCGTTCATTATCAATTGGAAAGTGGTAAATGGAAGACATCAGCACAAGAGCGTTCACAGTGGGTAACTAAGATGGCTAACAAACTCAAAACGAAGTTGCCAAAGGTTGACATTGATCCAATCACCGCAGAAGAAATGATTAAGACGGCCAGTGATTTCAACAACATGGATAATCTGCCAGAGTCAATTCAAAAGCAGTTCTTTATCACAAACTACTACATTGAAGTAAAAATCAGTGAAGAGACTTGTGATAAATTGGAAAAGAAGATTACTGGCTACTGCAACGATATCTATGACTTAGAAAGCAAGGAAGATATCAAGACTTATTTGGAGATAAATTATCCTTACGATCCCGATAATTTCTATTGCAAAAAGTTGTGTGCATATCATTCAAGCAGAGAATTTAAGGAAGAAAATGGCATGATTGAGCCAGAAGTAACGGAAAGTTTGGAAGTTAATGATATCTTTGGTGGCGAAGATGAAAGCAGCACAAATGATGATGATCTTTTAAATTTATTGTTGAACTAGTAGTAATATTAACATTTTAGGAGGAGTAAGTTATGAAGGTTTCTGTTAATACAATTCTAGCTAAGCATTTAGCTAATGACAAAATTTACATGTGGTATATTCCAAAAGGCGTTGGTCGGAGCAATGCGAAGATTGGTAAATTAGCAAGCGTAGCAACGGTACGTGGTGCTAAGACAGTCAAGATTATTGGGTTGGCTAGTGTCAAACATGCCAGTAAAAAGTTTAAGAATGTATTAGAGATACTAGATTAGGAGGGTGTTATGAAGAAATGGGTAAGTTTACATCAACATACCGATGAATCTAATGCTGGTGGATATTTTGAAGTGGTCACTCAATATGCAGATTACGTTAAATATGCCAAGGAACATGAACTACCAGCGGTATGTATTACAAATCACGGTAATGTTGCACGTTGGATGAAACACAAAATGGCTATAAATGATAGTGGTATGAAGTATATTCACGGAATTGAAGCATACGTGACCATGGATTTAGAAGAAAAAAATCGTGGTTATCATACAATCTTGATTGCTAAGAATTATGAAGGTGTAAAGGAAATAAACAAATTGTCTTCTGCATCTTTCAACAGAAAAGACGGGCATTTCTATTATAAACCACGAGTTCTGTTCAGTGATTTAGTCAAGACTAGTGACAATATCTTTGTTACAACAGCTTGTCTGGCTGGGGCATTGTGGCAAAACAGTCCTCATTATAACCACCAAAGCGACAAGAAGGTCGAGGGTAACAAAGAGTATTTCAATCAATGGATGGACTTTATCATAAATAATAAGGAACGTGTATATCTTGAAATACAACCTCACCTTGACGAAGATCAGAAAGAATACAACAAGTTGTTATTGAAACTTGCCGAAAAATATGACTTAAAGCTCATAGCATCTAATGATATTCATGCACTTAACCCAAGACATAATGACATTAGGTTAATGATTAAGAATGGTAAAGGGTCTTCATACGAGGGCGATGACAAGTTTGAGTTGTGGTGTAAAGACTATGACGAAATGAAGGAATCTTTCAGACAGCAAGGAATTGTTGACGAAGATATTGTTGAGCAAGCATTGGACGCAACAATGGAAATTGAGAGTCAAGTTGAAGATTTCGAGTTGGATAGAAGTCATAAATATCCACATCTTTTCAAAGACGAAGAGGGAAAGTTCAAAGAGTTAATTATTAAAGGTATGAAAGATAGGGGAATCTTGAAGTTCCCTAAAGAAAAACTAGAGAAATACATGAAACGTGTAAACCATGAATACAAGGTATATAAGCATAACGGAGCAATCAGTTATATGCTTGCAGATTGGTTAATGATTCAAGAGGCTAAGAAACAAGGAAGAAATGTCGGGTATAGCCGTGGTTCGGTAAGTGGCAGTCTTATAGCTTATCTACTGCATTCAACAGAAATGGATTCAATTAAACATGGACTCAACTTTGAGAGATTCATGAACCCTGAGCGAATCAGTCTCGCAGATATTGATCATGATTGGTCAGGAAAAGACAAAGTCGAAGTACAAAAGTGGCTATTAACTAACCCTAACTTGTATTGTGCCTCTATCATGACGGCTAACACTTATGGTCTAAAAGGAGCAATCAAGGTTATTGCAAAAGGAATGGACGGTTACAAAGATAAATCTCCATTTGAAATTCAGGGGATATGTAATCAGATAGATATTAAAGACAACTATCCAGATTCAATATATCAAGCTCATAAAGAATTGTTTGATACAGCCAAGGAGATAGTTGGTGTCATTGATTCATTTGGTAGACATGCTTGTGGAATTGTCGTTAGCACAGAACCTATTGATGATGTAATGGGAACTCAAACCGTTAGTGGTTGGGACTATCCAGTAACACAGGTGTACATGAAAGAAATTGATTATTGTAACTTTACGAAATTTGATGTTTTAGGTTTGGATAACTTAGGTCTGATTACAAAAACTTGTGAATTGGCTGGTTTACCATTCTTAACGCCTGATAGTTCAGAAGTTATTGATTTTCAAGATGAAAAAGTTTGGAAGTCAATGACAGAATCGAACATTGGTATCTTTCAATTTGAAGGAGAGCGTGCGGGTAGCATATTAAGACATTTGTTCTCTGATGAAACGATTGACAGAATTAAAGAAAAAGTACCCGATATCAAATTCATTGATCTGTTGAGTCTTGCTAATGCAGCGCAAAGACCTAGTGGGGCAAGTTACCTCGAATCTGTAACAGAAGGTCGATTTACAGATAATGGTCATAAAGCATTAAATGATTTCTTAGCTCCAACCCTAGGTAACTTAGTATATCAAGAACAATTAATTGAATTTCTGGTTAAGTTTTGTGGTTGGAATTATGGACAAGCAGATTTGATTAGACGTGGGATCGGTAAGAAACTCCAGTCGATTATGGACGAGGAAGTACCAAAGATTAAGCCTTCTTTTGTCAAAACAATGATTAAAGAATACGGCGATACTGAAGAACATGCAAATGAAGTTGCGGATAGATTTATACAGGTGTTTATGGATGCTGTTAATTATGGTTTTTCAGTTAATCATTCAATGGCATATTCATACATTGGATATATCGCAACGTGGTTAAGATATTATTATCCCCTTGAATTTTGTACCGCCGCTTTTGAAATATGGGGTGGCAATCAAGACAAGATCAATAAGGTTACAAGATATGCGGATGCACATGGTATTGATTTAAAACAAACTAAGTTTGGTAAATCTAAAGGTTTGTATTTCATGAATAGGGACGACAATTCTATATATAGTGGAACTGAGCCGATTAAGGGGAACAATGCTCAGGTTGGAGACGATTTATATGAGATATCTCAATTACAAGACTACAGTAGCTTTGTTGAATTGTTGTTGAAGATTAATGATAACTCATATATTACCTTAGAAAATGGTGACAACGTTGATATTGAGACAATTTACAGAACGAAGTCAGAAGAAGAATTAAAGGCAATGGACAAGCAATTAAAAGCCGAGGAGATATCGTTACATCAGAGCAAGTATGCAATTAATCGTACCAAGATAGAAAGTCTTATCAGATTAGATTATTTCGTTGATTTTGGGAAGTCTGAAAAGCTACAAAAGATATACGACTATTTCATGAAGAACTATAAGCCAAAGAATAAGACATTGTCTGGCAAGGCTAAGAAGTACCTCATGTGTGTTGAATACGAAGACAACTTAGAAGATAGCGATTATCCATTTATTACCAAGTTGGAATATGAATTGTTCTATACAGGTAAATGTAATTTAGTAAACGCAAGTCTACCAGCTAAGTATGCGTTTGTTGTTGATGCAGATGTGAGAAGGACTAGAACTAGAGCAATATTCTATTCTATTAAGACTGGTAGCGAAGTACAAGTGTTAATAGGTAGCAGAGCTTATAAGGAAGTACCGTTTAAGGCTGGAGATCTTATCGAGATACAACAGTATGAAGAGAAACCTAAATCAGTGTTGATTGACGGAGTGTGGACTAAACACCCAACAGACAAGGATATATGGTTGCAAAAGATTAAATTTATTAGAAAAGGTGAGGTTAAATGACAGTTTTAGATGATTTGACATTGAAGCCAATTAAATATTTGGATTTTAAGAAAAGCACAAACGAGAAACTGGTTGAAGTCATGAAAGGTATTAAGACAACACGTTTACTTTTATGCAAGAAACAGATTGCGTACAGCTCTTACAAGCAGACTTACAGTAACTTTGAGAGTGTCGCACAAGAAATCTGCAAAACCAATAAAATGGTTCTTTTCGGACTAGGCAAACAAGCAAGAAAAGACGCAGTCCTCTTCTTTGTTCTGGACTATAACTTTGATGGCGAACCTCTAGAACTAATGTACGGTGAATTGCAGAAACAAATTGTTTATGCGCAAACAATTAATGATTATGTAGAAAGCAAGAGGAAAGCCAAAGATGAGTAATAAATATGCCTTACAAAAGGGTGATTGTCTTGAAGTAATGCAGAAGATACCTAATGGAAGTATTGACATGATTCTATGTGATCTACCGTATGGTAAGGTTACTCATAATAAATGGGATAGCATTATTCCTTTTGATGAATTATGGAAAGAGTATAAAAGAGTCATTAAGGAAAATGGTGCTATCGTACTGTTTGGTCAGAACGCTTTCTCTGCTAAGTTAATCTTATCAAATGAGAGAATGTATAGATACACGTTGGTTTGGGACAAAGTTAGGACAACAGGTTTTCTTAATGCAAATCGAATGCCTTTGCGCAAACATGAGGATATTCTTGTGTTCTACAAAAAATTGCCAATCTATAATCCTCAAATGACAGAAGGTGGAGAGCCAAGTCATTCACGAGGTAAGAAATGGGAAAACAAAGGCAATAGTATGGACAATAGCAAAGTGTACGGAAGTTATGATCACAAGAATTATACAAAAGCTCAGGATAGCAATATGAAATATCCCACAAGTATAGTTACTGTATCTAACATTGTAAACAAGGATAGGCTGCATCCGACCCAAAAGCCCGTTGAATTACTTGAATATCTCATAAAAACTTATACAAATGAAAATGACCTAGTGTTAGATAACTGTATGGGTTCAGGTTCAACTGGTGTCGCCTGTTTAAATACTAGTCGTAGATTTTTGGGTATTGAAAAGGAAGATGATTATTTTTACATTGCTAAAGAGCGTATCAATAGTAGTAATATTGACATAAAGGCGAAGGGGGAGTTGGTTCATGAGTAAATATGCCTTGCAAAATGGCGATTGTCTTGTGGCAATGAAAAAGATACCCAATGAAAGCATTGACTTAGTTCTAACAGACCCTCCATATAATATTGCCAAAGATAACAACTTTGACACTATGGGTAGAAGTAGCATTGATTTTGGTACATGGGATCATGATGCAGACATTCTCACATGGATAAGTGATGCTGCTCGTACCCTTAAACGTGGTGGTACGTTGATCGTGTTTAATGATTGGAAAAATTTAGGGGATATCGCAAAAGAATTAGAAAAATCAGGATTGATAGTAAAAGACCTTATTAGATGGGAAAAGACCAATCCAATGCCAAGAAATAGAGATAGAAGATATATTGTTGATTATGAATTTGCAATAGTAGCTATTAAGAAGGGCAAATGGACTTTCAATAGACAATCAGATAAGTATGACCGTTCTGAATTAAGATATCCTATTGTATCTGGTAAGAATAAGTTTCATCCAACACAAAAGCCTGTAGAACTAATGGAAGAATTGATATTACGACACAGTAATGAGAATGACATAGTATTGGACTGTTTCATGGGTAGTGGGTCAACAGGCATAGCAGCCTTAAACCTAAAACGTAGATTTATTGGCATAGAGCTAAACGAAGAGTATTTTGACGTAGCTAAGACAAGAATTGAAAATAAATTTGACATAAAAAAGGAGAAATCACAATGCAAAACATTATCGAAATAGCAACTATCTTCCAGCGTATCTCTGAAACATCTTCAAAAAATGAAAAGGTATCTATCATTAAAGAAAATGAGGATAACATATTATTCAAAGAAGTCTTGAAATTTGTGTTTGACGATTTTATCCGTACAGGTATCAGTACAAAGAAAATGTCGGTAACTGATTTGGTTGAACCAGATCAAGATTTTAACAACATTCTTGAATTAATGGAATATGTTGAAGAAAACAATACTGGTAAATTACAAGTAGTATCGAACATTAAAAATTTCGCTAAGAAGTATTCAGAAAGCGTTGAACAATTTATCCTTAACATTTTTGCTAAGAATATCAAAGTTGGGATCACAGCTAAGTCGATTAACAAAGCATTGTGTAAAGGCTTTATCAAGGAGTTCAGTTGCCAGTTGGCTTATCCTATGAACAAATATCCAGACAGAGTTGAAAGTGGAAGAGATTTTAGTATCACACAAAAACTAGATGGACACCGTTGTGTTGCTATCTGTGATGGTGTCGAGGTCGCATTCTTCACACGACAAGGAATTAGATATGTTGGACTTGACCTATTGGGAAAACAAGTTGAGGTATTGGCAAATATTATCAATCAAGGTAAGCCAGTAGTATTAGATGGTGAACTAGTTCTGGATAATAAGGATAATCTCGAAACTAAAGACCTATTCAGAGCAACAGCAAAAGTATTGAAAAATGACAAAGCTGATAAAACTGGTATTTTATTTAATGTATTTGACTGGTTACCACTTGATGAATTTTTTGAGGGCGAATCTAAACTAGCTTATCTTGACAGAAAATCTAAGTTGGCTGAATCATATGTAACATTCACATCAAGTTATGATATGGTTGCCACAGATTTCAAATTAAAAATCGTTCCTACATTGTATTCTGGAAATGATACTAGCATTATTGCAAAACTGCAAGATGAGAAAGTTAAGAAGTTAGGTTGGGAAGGACTCATGCTCAACTTTAATGACAGCTTTTATAAGACAAAACGTACACCAGACCTATTGAAGATTAAGCAATTCTTTAATGCAGACGTACTCGTAAAAGACGTTTATGAGGGAACGGGAGCAAATAAGAATAAGCTAGGTGGAGTTATTATTCAATTCAAAGATTTTGAGGTTCAAGTTGGATCTGGTTTTACTGAAGATGATAGAGTTAAATACTGGAATAACCCTGAAGATATTATCGGTAAAATCATTGATGTTCAGTATTTTGAAGAGAGTGAAAATCAAAATGGTGGTAAGTCACTGAGATTCCCAACGTTCAAGAGTGTACGTTCGGATAAAAATATTGACGATATTAGCTATGAGTCTTGATTTTTAATAGTAGTAATATTATAATATAGTATATAAAATAAAGTTAGGGGTTTAGAAATGGAAGTCAAACATTCAGAACTGAAAGCTGTCAAGAAACTTGCAGCGAAGAACAACATTAAACACATTCACGACATACTGCCAGATGGTGAAGATAAGGAATTTACTTTTATGGATAGTAGGGACGCTTTGTATTTTGCTGATCTCAATAGCAAGACAATCGAACCAATTTAATAGTAGTAATATTGACATTTAGGAGGAAAGACATGATTATTGCAGTAGATTTTGATGGAACATTGTGTGAAGAAGCATACCCAGAAATAGGTGTTGCTAACAAGCCTTTGATTAAGGCACTTATCAAATTAAAGAATAAGGGTAATGAATTAATATTGTGGACTTGTCGCAATGGTTCTTTACTGAAAGATGCCGTTAAGTGGTGTAAACAACAAGGACTAAAGTTCGATAAAGTTAATGAAAATCTAACTAGAGTATTGAAGTTTTATAAAGGTGTAGATTCTCGTAAATTATCATATGACATTCTCATTGATGATAAGAATATCAATCCAGCAGAATTAGATTTTGTTCCTTCAAATGAAATTATTGAAAGAATCACAGGTGAGAATAATGAGCCTAGAATTATGATTCCACTATTAGGTTTGGTTAGTGACAATGGACAACAATATTTGACATTGGGTGTGGACAACAAATTTTTTGCTTGTTCATATCGTCCCGAAAACACAAGGTTGAAACAATCTTTTACTGCTAAAGAATTAGAAAATGTACCAAGTGTTTTCAAACAATTTATTCCAGCGCCAGTTTTCGAGGTGGAACGAATATGACAGTTAAGGAATTGAGGGACAAGCTAAGTGAACTAGTTAAAGATGGACTCGGAGACGAAAACGTTACCTATTTTGATTCTGGTGACGATGTCTATTTAAAAGTTAATCAAGTCCATGTTGACGTATACAAAGATGTAACACTTGAAAATTAGGAGGGAAATAAATGAAACAAAGTACAGAACAAGCAATCTCAATATTGGTTCATGAACTTGAACCAAAGACATTAAACGATATGGGTATCTTACTTTTATTCAATAAGCCAGCAGAATTAAAGTTTGCTAACAGCTTAATCGAAATAGGTGATGAATATTTGGAAAGCGCTCGTGACGGTTTCAAGAAACAATTGGAAAAACGTGACATGAGTGATGAATCTAGAGCAATTATTGAAGAGATGTTAGCAAGAGTTGAATCGAGATTGGAGAGTAATAAAAATGAGTAAAGGTAAATTATTTTGTTTAATTGGGACTTCTGGATCTGGTAAGACAACTATTGGTAGTAGTGTTTTCGGGAAAGAAAAGGAATTGGTTAGCACAACTACAAGAGACAAAAGAACGCATGAAAAAGATGGCGTTGATTATCATTTTGTTTCAAAACTGGTATTTCTTAATATGGCAAGAGCAGAGAAATTTGCTGAAGAAGATCGTTATGGAGATCATTACTATGGGTTAGAATTAAGTGAAATTGAAGAAAAAACAAAGGACAATAACGCCTATGCGGTTGTAACTTATCATGGGTATGAACAAATCAAAGAATTATATCCTGATACAGTTTCGGTATTTATCTATTCCCCATATAACGACAATAAAGACATGTTAATTAATCGTGGCGATTCAAGTTGGAATATCAATAAACGTTTAGGTCTTTATTATTCTGACATGAAAAATAAAGACAAGTGTGATTATGTCATTGAAAATGTCAAAGGACTATTGGACGAAAGCATTGAAATGTTAAATCAAATTGTAGAGAAAGAAGGAGAAGTATAAATGGTAAAGGTAAGCACAAAATATACTCGTGTCAAAGAGATTGTGAAAGAACCTTTTGAGGAAATTGATTCAAAGGGAATAAAAGTGGGTGTTCGTGAATTTGTAGTGCCTGTACCTCAAAAGACTTATTACCATGGAGCTGGCTGGTTCACTCTTAAGCAAGAAAAGGCATATGATGAATTTTCTAAAGCATTAGAAGATAATGCAACTTTGGATTCAGAAAATTCATATGTTCCTTTGAAACACCAGTACAAAGGTATTCGTGTAGATGAACATCCTGAATATCTTCATGATAAAGAATGGGCGATGGCAACATTCAACGGAGATCTTGTGGGAATTAAAACATCAGATATAGCTATGTTCTGTTACCTACCAACAGAAGAAGATATTGGATGTGGAATGGAAATTGGATATGCTAAGGCGCTTGGTAAATATGTTGTCTTAGTAATTCCAGATGAAGAATATGGAGAACCGATTAATTTAATGTCATTTGGTGGAGCAGACTTAGTTTTGAAAATGAGCGAACTAGCTAATTTCGATTTTAATAAACCAGAGTTTAACTTCTACAATGGCGCTATTTATTAAAATTGAAGAGGTGACTTATGGTATTAAATAAAAGCATGTTTACATCAGATAAGCAATATTGGGAAACGCCTAGGGACTTCTTTAACAAGATTAATAAGGTGTTTCACTTTAATTGGGACTTAGCATCAACAGATGATAATGCCCTGTGTACCAATCATTTAACAGAGAAAGATGACTCTTTATCAATTGATTGGGGGGGTCTTTCTGGAAATTTATTCCTCAATCCTCCATACGGCAGAGAGCTTAAATTATGGGTTAAAAAGGCGGCAGAGACAAAACTAAAGCATAATCAATATTTAGTATTGTTAATTCCATCAAGGACAGATACTAGTTATTGGCACGACTATATTTTTGGCAAAGCAGAGATCAAGTTTATACGTGGTAGGTTAAAATTTGCAATTGATGGAGAACAAAAAGATGCTGCACCTTTTCCATCAGCGTTAATTATATATAAAGGAGAATGAGTATGGAGATAAAAGACAATATTAGTGCCACTAATATTGAAACTAATAATATAGATTTCATTGTTGAGACACCCAAACTGTTTATAGCAGAGAATAGTGCCATACACATTAAGGCCGGCACGCAAATCACGTTGGGTGGTAAATCATATGTTTTTAGTGATGATGTCAAAATAGTAAGAGAATAGATAATGATTTTTTAAAAAGAGGTGACTGAATGACTGAAGCTGTGATTATTTTGCTTGCATTATTATTGCTATATGATATTGTACAGCACAAAAAACAAGCAAAAAATGAATTAAAAGATATATATAGTAGTTTGCGTGAGGTTTATAGAGTATCATATACTGATTATTCATTAATGATTGGTGATACAGATAAGAGAATTGTACATTGGTATTTATATGATACTAAAAATAAGAAAATTATTGAGACACATACTTTTGTATGGCATAAAAATGTTGCTGATTCTCAGATAGCGTTAGAATTGGTGGGGGAATTAATAACAGATCGTAGAAGAAAATTACAATTAATGTATAGGAAAAAGTAGAGGTGCTGTATGACAGAACAAGAAAATAGGTATCAGGCAACAGTTATATGGAAAGACAATTGCATAAAGTGCAAAATTACCATGGAACGTTTAAAACTACCATTTAAGCCAGTCAAACTTAGCAGTGATATCATTGATTGGCTTAAAAATGAAAAAGAAGTAAGAACTATGCCTTTTGTGCAAGTCTATGATCTTAAAAAAGATGAAATCGTAGATGAATGGAGTAATTTAAGACCAGACAAGATTACAGAGTGGAATAGAAAAGCTAAAGAATAATTTAATAGTAGTAATATTACAATAACCGTTGACATTTTGATGTTTAACGGTTATATTTATATATGTTGATAGTAGTAATATTACAATATTTAAAGAGATAAGGAGAAATTATGGCTGAATGTTATGTAAATATGAAGAAGTACCTTATTAAAGAGCTGGTATTAAGACATAGGTGGAGAGACTTAATCAAAGTCAAGACACATGAAATACATGGTCATGGACGTAACAAAGCTGGTGATATGGCCGTCTTTTATTTCGGAGACAAAATTAAGATAAATCTCGAACTACTTGATAGCAATAAATATCTGACTCCGCATGTATATAAGTTATTCTTTGATTATGGTGAACAAATTGATCTAAGCAAGAATGTAATCAATTGTACCTATCGTCATTACGTCAATATGGATGCAGACGTAGAAGTATATGACGTAGAGCAAGGCAGCCCCTTCAGATATAAAAAGAAATCAGACAAGGTAATAATAAATTACCTATCTGAACATTTCGGATATTACAACAGCAGCACTAGAGAAGTCAAATTTGAAACACTTGAACAGTTATACACTGACGTTGTCGAAAAAGAAAAGTACCCAATAATCAAGGTTCTTGAAGATACTGATAGAGAAAAATTGTACAAGCAGATGTTGACGGATATTGATTCAAAAACTAGTAAATTGGAGAGCAGAAAAACTGAAATCATGTCTATGTGGGAAGAGGGAGATTTCTTAAATGGATAGCAGCGAACGTTCTACAGTAATGAATGAGTACGCCAAGATACTGTGGAATAGTAAGAATGGCACTCGTAAAGAATGTGGCGTAAATGGAAAACTGTATCAATATATTATAGCAATAACCATTGATATATTGTTGGTCTTTATTTTGTTGATATTATTCGTTAGTTTTGTTGGCTGGTTAATTATAGCTTGTATAAACATTGACAACATTATTGATGCAAATCGTAATATGTGGTTTAAAAGAGGTATTTACTTAACAAAGTTTGATGGAATATACGCACAGCTCATAAAATTTAAACATGATCATTATGATCTGTCGTTTGTAACTGAAAATAAATACTTTATTCCATTGAATCTGCCAGAGTCACAATTGATAAGAATAGCACGTATCAAAAACAATTATTATGACTTAATTAATGATTTAAGTTTAACAAAGACACAACTTGAAGATTTAGAAAATTGGTTGAAGAATAATGAGATTCAAGATGACGTGCAATTGTTAAATACGATTCATGTAGACGAAGTTACAAATAGCACATTTTTTGAAAATGGACTGTCATTCACGATTAAAGATATTAATGATGATTTCTTTGAAACAGAATATGGTAGAAAACTAAAAGAGAAATACAACGTTAGCGTCTTTCTTGGATGGGGATTTAGAGAAGATAAGAAAACAACACTTGAACGATTGCGATGCGGAGAGATTATTAATTATGGTCGCAGAACATTGCGTACACGATTGAATTGGAGTGGTAATAATGCCTAAGATTAATTTAAAAAATTTATTTGATAATTATGGAGTAAAAGCAACAGATCAAGAAATTGAAGAGACCTTTAAGCGCTTAGGTTTTACTTTTATAAAGAAGGATGATGAAATGATAGAAGAAAATAAGTGTATGACATTTGATGAAATTTGTGATTTCTTACCAACACAAACTAGTGTTACAAAAGAATCATTGGAAGAAGTGTCTCGTTTAATATCCTCAGCTAAAGAGAGTAATAGTATTGCTTTAGGAATAATTGCTGAAGAGAATCCACATCTTAATAAGTTGAATGATAAGTCACTTAATACGATAGTAAAAGCATTAAAACATAATGGGTATCGTGCAAGTTTGATAAGACTCAATGTGTTGGGAGCAAAAAATATAATCATGGGTAAAACTGTTAGATCATTACACATTAATCTTGTAGGGAGTGAAGAAGATGAATAAGGTTCAAAATATTGTATTGAAATGGCTTAAAGGGTACAAAAATTACGTAGACCGAGACAAATCCTTAGAGCTAAGTCCAATAGGTGTTATAGGAACACTTCATAGGAGACATGTTGTAGGTAATTTAAATGTGGTTGTTGAAAACTCTTTTAAAAAATTAACATCGAAGCAAGAGCTTGAAGTATTGGCAGAGTTTGCAAAATGGGGGTTAGAAAATGAGACAAATTAACTTCAGAGCATGGCATGAAGATTTAGGGGAATATAAATACATGTCTATTGAAAGTTTTAACTTTGGTAGTTTTAGAGGACTAGTTGATGATTTAGTCGGAAATGATACCGCTACTTGGGAACAATATATAGGTCACAGAGATAAGAATGACAAAGAAATCTATGAAGGCGACATTATCAAATATGTTAATAGTACAGGTGATGTTGAATATCTAGTTGTCAAATGGTCGCAAGAAGATGCTAGTTTCGTAACAGGCTGGGTACGTGTTGATTATGCAGTTCGTAAGGGAGAAGTAGTGGGAAACATCCACCAGAACCCAGAACTCTTGGAGGTATCATGATGAACGAAAGAATGATTTTTAGAGCATTTAATAAAAGGTTGAATGTTAGATCGGACTATGTGACAGCAATCCAAAATAGGGACACAGATGGAACTCCTAGTTCGGTCTACGTGATTGTTAAAGGCAAAAATGAAACTTGGAATGTAAAAAATGATGATGTAATTCTTGAACAATATTCAGGACGAAAAGATATTGAAAGTGGCAAAAAGATTTATGAAGGAGATAATGTTGAATTTTGGTCTAACTTAACTCCTAAACTAATGGATCATAGAATCGGTAAAATTTGGTCAACAAAAACGTCTCTTATGCTTGGGAATTTACCTCTTAGTGAATATGGATGTTATGATTTAAAGATTGTCGAATAATTGGAGGAAAAAATGAATAAAACTCATGGGGCTTTTGGAAGATACACTGGAATCAAAGACAAAAATGGGAAGAAAATTTACGAAGGCGATCGTGTACAACCGTATAGAATAAATAACTTTGTCAATGTTCCAGATGTGAAAGTGGAAGAGAGTTTTCTTGTCAAAAATGATAATTATGTGTACGGAAAATGGATTGCAAGAGAGGTTGGCAAAGATAACTTTTCTGTTAATGGTTATCACTTTGGTAGAGAATTAGAAATTTTGTCAGTTTAATAAGAAAAGAGGAAGTATAAATGCGCAAGAGAGCTAGGAATCATGCTTTATTAATACAAGACAAGAAGATATTAAAATCAAGGTTTAATATTACGGGCAATAAATGGTATCTTAACTGTCCAGAAAATAATTATCACGGTTACAAGGGATATAAAGATTATAGTCCCCAAGGCAAACGTGAAGGAGGAAAATAGATGGCACAATTGTTTTTTAGATATGGAACTATGAACAGTGGTAAGAGTGTAGAGTTGCTGAAGGTTGCTCATAATTATCGTGAGAGTGGTAAGAAAGTTATTCTATTGACGAGTTCATTAGATACTAGGTCGGGTGTAGGTTGCATTAGCAGCCGCATTGGTATCTCTCATGAGGCAATACCCGTAAGCAATGAAACAAGCATTATGGGAGATATCATAGATGAAGATATGCTGAAAATTGATCCATCATGTATCTTGATTGACGAATCTCAATTCTTGACAAGTAAACAGGTTGAGGAACTAGCCAGCATTGTGGATTTGTTTGGTATACCAGTTATCTGTTATGGTCTGAAAAATGACTTTAGTAATAATCTATTTGAGGGTAGCAAAGCACTCTTGACACTTGCTGATAAGCTCGAAGAAATCAAAACTGTATGCAGATATTGTAATAAGAAAGCAACAATGAATTTACGAATGGTTAATGGTAAGCCAGTTTATGAAGGTGAACAAGTACAAATCGGAGATGAAGAGTATATCTCTGTTTGTCGTAGACATTGGCATTGTCCCACTAATGCTGGGGCACATAAATAGGAGGGGTAACATGAAAGTATCAGTACCGCAAAAGATTGTGAACGACATTAGAGAGAAGATACCTAATTTAGCTTTATTATATTTGACGGGGTCAAGATTAACTGGAACTAACAATCTTAATTCAGATTATGATTTTTATGCTTTCACTATTTCTAATAAGAAAGACTTTGTGCTGAGTGATAGGAATAAGGGTAAGACATATAGAGGTGAAAATTATGAAATTAAGTGTTTCGATATCACTCATTTATTTTCTTTATTGAAGAAGACTAACCCTAATTTTATTGAGATATTTTTCAATCGTCCAGTATTTATTGGCACATATTTCAGTACATTGGCTGAAATGCTCTATCAATATAGAGAACTACTATCTTCTATGGATTCAAAACATTTTGTTGGGTCATGTGTCGGAATGATTAAATCTAACCTGTCTAGGATGTCACCAGATAAGGTGTACCATGGCAGCGGTTCTTTTGGTAAAGAATTATTTAATCTAATTAAAGCGTATAGATATGGAATTTCTGTTTATAACAATACCTTCTTAGAAAACGAGGTTTACGTTTGTGAGAATACATTCTTAGAAGTCGAAATCTCTGGCATAGCTAGATATATGTATGTTAAAAACACTGATAGCTATGATAAAGATTTGTTACATTTTATAGACCCAGAGGGACTGTATAAAGCTCTAAAAGAAAAGTACGAGAGTATGGAGACCAAGACTGATTTCGAGTTAATGGACAAACTTATCTACAATACACCATTATTTATCGAACCTAGGTAGTATACATCTTACAATAAGGAAGTGTTATAGAATATGTGGTTGAGTTACAATAAAAAGTCTGAAAACTACGTGCTTAACATTAAGCATGAATATGATCTTTTGGACAATGTAGTAAAGGGAAAGAAATTCAACTTTGACAAATATCGAGAAGATTTAGAAAGTGGCAAAATTGAATTAGAAACCGTTTGGACTGATATGATCAAATACAATCTAGGTTTCACATATTCAGTTGAGCGATTTGAACGATTAAGTGAGGGTATTCATACTTTGACTTCAGAAGATATCCTTGCAGCTAAATTGATTGAGGAAGACTTCATGATAAGAGGAACTATCAGATTATAGAATTAAACAACATTTAAAGGAGGATAAATTATGAATTTAGAAGTAGGCGACAAAGTATTAATTTTAGAAGGTGTATTTAATGGTGATCAAGGAATCATTAGTGACAAAATCACAGGTGACAATAAGGTAATGGCGGTCACTGTCAAAGTATCGGCTGGTACATTTGTAAGTTTATCAGTAGATGAGGTGGAAAAGTTAGTGGAGGTGTAACAATTGGACAATAAATTAAATGTATTAGCTATGGAACTAATGAAAAAGACACCACAAGGGTATCATGAATTGGTTCATGAATACATGATGCAGTCATTTATAACGATTGCATTGTCTGTACTAGGTTTTATTGGTTTCACGATAGCTGGGTACTTTTTGTTTAGAAACATTAAAGAATGCTATGAAAACAAGACAAGGTGGGAAGATGATCCGATAGCTAGAATTTTAGTATTGATTGTATTGGTGATTTTTGACCTTGTATTCTTGATAGCAATTGTCATAACAACTAAGGGGTTGTTTACTCCTAACTTTAGTATGTTACAACAATTGCTTAATGGTGGTTTCTGCAAGTAGTAATCTTGACATTATAACAGGAGAGAAATATGGAAAAGAAGGTAGAAGTAACAGAATATATTATCGAGAGTTCTGAAAAACAAATTCAAATCAATACATTATTAGCGGTTCTAAGGCGTAGAAATTCAATCAGCCTAGAAAATGATATTACACTAAATAATATTTATAAATCATTAAGCCTACCAAATTATATCTGGGATAGAACTTGTGTAATATTTTTCAAATTAATGATTACATTACTTTTTTTATTCTGTTTATGTATTGTGGGGAGTGTATTTATAGAGTATCACATCATGGGTATAATTGTTTTTACCTTGCTTATATTAGAATTAGTGTCTCAAATCGTTAATATCATATACCACAAGCGTTTTATGACTTGGGAAGATGTACCCGATTATCAATTTGATGACTATTTCGGTAGTCGTTTTAATCTACCCACAAATGAAGAAACGTTTTCTAGAAACGAAATGCTGAAGGCAATTAAACAAATCAAGGATTATGACAAATTGTCCGATAAGCCCTATTTTCACGATGATATTTTTGATTATACCAAATCTCTTGCTATGGTTTGGGTCGTGTACAACAGGAAAAAGAAAAATGCTAATTTTATGCCAGACGTAATCCGCATTGACGATGAAGATTATTACGATTTGATTATACAAGTAAACAATAATAATCATATAATGTCATCAATCAAAGAGCATGATAGGCAGTTCTACAATTGGGTTGAACGTCAAGCTGAATTAATAGATAGATAGGAGAGATTATATGTTTTTAAAAGGTAAAAAGCCTCCCACCTTTTCAGAGGTTGCTAATGCTGTTCTTGAAATGGTAGAAGTGATTATATTTTTGGGTAGCTTGATAACAATGATTGGCTGTATTTTATATTTGATTTATTACTTTATATTTGTCAACCATTTCCATGTCTCATCAGATTTCTTGTTGGTTAGATGTTACGTTGGCATTGGTGTAGTTGGGTGTATTATATTTACATTTATTTTATGGCTTATCATGTTGGTGAAATTCAAGCTCAAAAACAGAAAGGATGACAAAAATGAAAACTAATTTTATTAAAGAGGGTAAAGACGTGGGAAAAGAACAAATAAACGTGGTTAAATTAAACGCAGTTATTAGTGATTTGTTTGATAGGGCAGAAAAACTAAAAGAAAAATTACCGTCAGATTTTGTCCAAAATGGTATATATAGTCATGAGAAAGATGTTTACTCTAAATTCAGAAAGTACCTCATTGAAAGTGGTGGTGATTTTATGGATTCATCTGCTGCATTTAAAACAGAGTTTGAAGATTGGGTAAAAGATGTCAGAGATTTAATTGCTTGGGTATCTAAACACGAGTCATTGAATAACCTCAAAGAAGAAATAAATTCTAAGAATTTTTTACTTCTAAGACCAAGTTACGGATATCTTAACGAGAGAATGGAATATTCGGCATTCAATTTAGAAGACGCTGCTCTCTTTAATGAAGAAAATATCCAACATTTCAATCAAGATTTTGTCGATACACTAATTAAAATACCCATGAATCCTATTGATATTGCAGAGCTTCCATTTGATCTACCAGTTTACCAGTCACGGAACTAGGAGGAATAAAATCATGAATATCGAGATTACTCATAATAACATTGTTGCACTTGAAGATAAAATGAAACTCTTAGATCAGCATATCGAAGATTTGTGTGAAGAATATGAAACAGTTTCAGAATCAGATGAAAAACGATTAAGTAGAAAAATATCCAGACTTATGGCACAGAAGAATAAATTATATTGGGAATGGAGTAGTGCGCAGAAACAACTTAGTTCGGGAGTTAATGAAATTATAGGTGCTATGTATTAAGGAGGAAACGTTATGAAGATTTTCCAAAATAAATCAAAACAAGTTACTCATATTGTATCGTCTCTACCCTTATCCAAATTTGGTATAAAGAGTTGTTGTCGCAATGCTACTGCTGATGCTGGAAGAATTAAAGAATACAACATTGATTATGATGAAGACAACTTGTGTTCTGCATGTGTCGGACAAGCCTATAAAGAAGGCTTAATTAAAGTAGAAACTAAATAAGGAGAAATGTTATGAGTCTTAGTTTAAGACCTGTGGGGTACAATCAGGAATATATGCGTCATAAATGGTTCGGTAAATGGTATGAAATTGGTGAGAGAGGACATTCTAAAAGGGAGTGCAAGAAGAGGGAAAAGTTCGAGTGGTTCAATGAAGACCTGTATTTTCAATTAGATATTACAAACTACAATGCAACTTATTATTTATTTGGTAGTCACAAGACCAAACCGAGATGGCGAAGGGTTTATCGTATTAGACGTAAATGTCTAAATGCCGAAGAATTGCATGACATTTACTATATGAACAAAGCAGACTACATTGAGAAACATGGTGCAAAGAAATACATTTAAGAAGAGGTGGCATATGAGTCTTAGTTTAAGAAGAGTAAGTTTAAAAATGGAATATCCACGGCACAAATGGTTCACTTATCAATATCATAAACATAGTGGTCAACCCATATGTCCTCGTAAAAATAGAATGAGCAAAAAGAAAAACAAATATGAATGGTTCAATGAAGACATGTTTGATGATGCACAGATACAATATTACGATGAAAATGTTTATAAGAAAAAATACTATCCTAACAAAGAAGAATTTCCAGACAACTTTTTCATTTCAAAAAGTGGAATGGATAAGCGGTGGAGGTTGGTTTACAGGATTAGGCTGCATAATCTTAATAAACACGAATTGTATGATATTTATAGGTTGTCCAGAACGGAGTTTATAGAAAAATATGGTGAAGAAAGATACATCTAAGGAGTGAAAGAAATTGGTAGCAAACAAGAATATGGAATATCCAGATCAAGAACTTTTTGATTATGTGATGATTGAATTGAAAAAGAAAAATATCACACCATTAACAATTGGTGAAGCTGTGTACGAAATGGAACATGAATACTTTCCAGAAAAGACCGTCAAAGATTTCGGGTGCGGCTTCTATCAACTGTTTAAGAAACGTGAAGTATTGAATATCGTAGCAACTGGATTAATGCTGGATAACCTAGCAACAGAGAAGAAATTGCCAGAACCAATGCAGACTATTATCGCAAATGATTTAGGCCAGTTTGGTATTGATGAGTTGTTGGCAATCGGCTTGGCTAATTTGTATGGTTCACTAGGTGTAACAAATTATGGTTATGGTGACAAGATGAAGATTGGATATGCTAAACAACTTGATAATGATGGTGACAAGATTAATACATTTAGTGATGATTTATTTACTGCATTAGCATCTGGCCTAGTTGGTCGATTGGGTCATGGCCGTCCATTAAAGATTGCCACGATAAATGTTGGTTAATAAAATGACGATTTTATCACTAAAAACAAGTATAATACACGAACAATAAACATATACTTATTCCATATTCAACATTAATGACGAACGACTTATGTAGGTATATGTTTATTGTTCGTTAAAAATAAATCACAATTATATGGAGGTAATCATGGGAGCATATTGGGATAGTTTAGATGAAATAAAAAATGAATTAAAAACCGCAAGTCAATCATTATTACCAGTTAGAAAGTTTGATGGCGTAATGTTTGCGCCAGATAAATACATGAGAACTGATGGTCTACCAGTTGATCGGTCCATTGCTGATTTAGAAGATGTGATTAGCAAACAAACAGATCCTAATGAGAAGAAAAATTTAGATGCTCTATTGCAACGTATGGAGAGTGTATCTGATTTAACAGAAAACTTATACGCTAGATTCAATCAGAACCCTAACACTTTCTCAAATTGGTTTCCACAGTTAGCACAAGCACACAAATTGGCAGAACAAAACGGCAATACATTTTTTAAAATTCCAGAAACAAAATGTTTTACTTTGCCAATGGAATTATCACAGTTCATGAGAATTGAATATCAAGACACAAATGATGTATCAAAGAATGCTTTCAATAAAATACTTCTTAAAAATTTAGATTTGGATAAAAACAAGCACTATTTTTTGAAAAATGGTGAATTCAGTGCAAAATTTCAATTTAGGAATTGTCACTTGATTCCTTCAGAACAAAAACAAGTCGGAGAATACTTTCAAGTAATCAATAATCATGCCATGTCTGTTGGTGCTGGTCGTACAAACGATATAGTTGTGAGAGAATACATTGATGAACCCGAAAATAGACCAACCATATATGATGGTATGCCGTTAAGAACTGAATTTAGATGTTTCATTGATTGTGATACCAAAGACTTAATTCAGACTGTTCCATATTGGAATCCACTTGTCATGAAGAACGTACTGCAATCACAAGGCTTAGTTGATGATAGGATTTATGAGTGGTATGAAACGTACAAAGCGTTTGAACCTGTTCTGAATCAAGATTTCAATGATAACGTTGGTAGGATTAATAACAACGTTCAATCTATCATAGACGTACTTTCATTGAAAGGATGTTGGTCATTAGACGTTATGAAATCTGGAAATGATTTCTATTTAATCGACATGGCTAAGATGGAATCGTCAGCATTAACGGAATTGATTAATCCGAAAAGATTACAACAGCTTAATATCAAATTGCAATGAAAGTAGTAATATTAACATATACAATAATAAAATAACATTAAATTAAGCATAAACATAATTAATTATAGGTAAAGTAGTTGTAAAACTCTATTATGTAGGTCTTTATCACTACTTTCGATAAAATACATTATGTAAAGTAGCTTATTTTATGTAAAAAAGGAGATATTAAATGTCGAAATATGAAGAACAATTTAAAAAGAAACTACTCACCTATTCTGGCGGTGCATATTCTTTAATTTCTAGCTACACTAAAAGTACAGAAATAGTGGAGTTGTTACATTCAATCTGTAATAATGTATGGAAGATTACTCCAGCATCATTATTTAAAAATAAATCAACATGTCCTTATTGCAAAGGATTTGTATGTGATAACGATACATTTAAATATAAAGTAAGGAATACAACAGGTAATGAGTATAGTTTCATAGAGCCTTATACCACATCTCTCACAGAAATAAAATGTAAACATAATAAATGTGGTAAAATATTTATCACAACTCCCAACAGATTCTTTGCTGGATCAAAATGCACAAAATGTGGTTCGGGACATAAGAAAACGACAGAAGAATTTGCAAAAGAATTATGTGATAAATATGATAAAGAATATATTGTTGTGAGTGAGTATCTTGGAGCAAGAGAACCTATAAGAATTAAACATGCTAATTGTAACTGGGTTTTTAAAACTACACCTAATGATATACTTAGCACACATAACAATGGTTGTCCAACATGCCATGCTATATCAAAGCACGAAAGATTTATACATCAATGGTTTGTAGATAATAATATTAAAGATATACCACAATATAAAGTAGAAGGATTAAAGGATAAGAAAGACCTACGCTTTGACTTTTATCTACCAGACTATAATATCATGATTGAGTATGATGGAAAACAACATTATAAAGCGGTTGATTTCTTTGGTGGGAAAGAATATAAAATGAAGCTCAACATCCACGATAGACAAAAAGATAAATATTGTAAAGACAACAATATCAAAATGATTAGATTGACATATAAATTTAATGAAGATGAGATACTAGATGTTCTTAATGAAACATTTTTACTGTCTGTCCTATCTTAATATTTCTATTTAAAAAGACTAGCCAAATTGGTTAGTCTTTTTCTTTTACTCTTTTTTTAATGTATGCTGACAGGCGCATTCTAAGACAATGTTCAAGGTATTACTTACATAATCATACAACTATAATTAATCAGCAGCGATATCAGGTTTGCGTTCTTCGCCTTGAAAACTTGCTCCATATTTTGTAGTTAGTTGTATGAATTTTTGTACCCAATCAATTTTTTGTTGATAAGTAATTGAACGTGAATCGCATGGTGCTGCTAACAATCTAAGTTGCAGAAAAGGTATCATCGTCATATTGTCTTTGTCATAAATATTGATATTAAGTTTTGTTAATCTTGATTTTTGAACACCTCTACCAGCGCCACCTACAATAGCTCCAGCAGTACCAAATAACAACTCTCCAGCTAAAGACTTACCAAAACTTCCGCCACCAACGTTCTTGTCTTCATATCTTTCGTCTAACCTAACAACCATTGATTTACATGCAATATAAGCCCAACCAGTTGTTCCGCCTGTAACACTACCCCAAAAGCCCGTTTTCTTTACAGCATTTTTAAACAACACAGGTGCTTCGTGATCAGATATAATTAAGTGATAACGTGTACCGAGTTTTAGGTACGTGCTTTCTGCTGCTAATGTTCTTAGATATTGTAATTTACGTTCCATTGTCATTGCCATAATAATATCCCCACTTATCATTTTCAATTTTATCTTTTTATATGATTAATTATATTATGAATGGTGTGAAAAAACAACCAAAAAATTAGAGGTAATAAAAAAATATGACTACTGTCATATTTCAATATTAATACTATCTGATTTCAGCTAACTTCGTTTCAATGTCTTTTAAAACTTTCTCAGCATCGTCTGGGTTTTCAACGAAATCATACTTGTCTCCGTCAATTTGAATTTTTGGACAAATATCAAAATCATTGTACCATCTATCATATCTCCGATTCAGTTCATTGTAATATTCATACAAGTCTGGATCATTCTCAATCTGTTCGTACTCACGTCCACGTTTAACAATACGTTTCATCATGGTATCGAATGATACTCTAATATGAACCAATAAGTCTGGAGCAGTATTAATATCTGATTTACTGATACGCTCCAACATATTGTCTAGCAGCTCGTCATAAACGTCTACTTCTTTCTGATTTGCACGACCTAAATCGGCATTGAGGTGGAATAATAGGCTATCCTCATAGATAGACCTGTCCAGAATGTTATTATCGTCCTTTAATGCAGCTTTAATTGATGCAAAACGTTTATTTAAAAAATAGATTTGCAATAAAAAAGCATACTTCTTTGGATCTGAATAGAATAGAGGTAACACTTCATTATCATCAACACTTTCATAGAATGCTGTAGTCCCTAATTTTTCTGCTAACATTCCTGTTAGACTTGATTTTCCCGCTCCAATAGTTCCACTTAATACAATCACAGCCATATACACGCCCCTTTTTTATTATTGTGTCAAAAAAAAACATAGTACCAGCAACTTTAAATGCTGATACTATGTAAAGATCATCATATACTATCACCTCTGTTCGGTTCTTATTTTTCGTTGAAGTTGAAGTGTAACAAATAAAAATACGAGACAAAGCATATTTTTATTTTCCATAGTAAGCTATGGAATAAGAATGAGGGAAAATTTGCATTTCCCATTAATGGCTTGTCCATTTTCATCCTAATCTTTTTTTGATTCAATATTTACAGTCTCACCATTGACATTAACTTGTGTAATATTTCCATTACGATCAGTAACATTAATGCGTGTTTTGCTCTTGTTCTTATTGGTATGGCTAAAATATTGTTTAACTAAGATATAAGCAATAGCCAATAAAATAATGATGATTAGTAATATGAGTATTTTAGTTACGAAAAATACCATGACTCACACCTACTTTGTTTGATCAGTGATAACAGAACCGTTACCTTGTGTAGTAACCCAACCATGTTTCAATCGAGCTTGTGCTTCCATGTACTGAATAGTCTTATCAGTAACAGAATTGTTGATCTTTTCATTGGCCTGAGCAGTAGCATCTGCTCTTGTCAATTTAGCTTTGGCTGCGGCCTCTGCTTTAATTTGCTTAGATTTTGCTTCAAGTTCAGCTCTTTTATTATCTTGTCCAGCTTTGATTAAATCATCAATTGATTTTTGTGTTTGTGCATCCACACTAGGGACACCAAACGATAAATCCTCAATGATAAAGCCTTGTTTCTCAACTGATTGCTGGAATGCGGTTAGAATACCGCCTTGAACCTTGGCTGAAGAAGAACCCATCACATCTAGCAATGTATATTCAGACATTGTATCTCGGCCAGCCTTTTGTAATTTTTGGGATAACCAACCTTTTTCTATACTTAAAATATCTGCTGATCCAAATTTCTTGTAGACATTAACTGCCTTAGTGGCATCTACATGATAAGCATATGAAATATTTACAACAGTCTTCTTACCATCTTTGGTTGCTAAACCGACTTCTTGATGAACAGTTTGTGTTCTGATTGGATATTGTGTGACATAATCAAATCCCACAAAATGAACACCTTGTCCAAGTGCCTTGTCCTTTACTCCACCATTCATAGAATAACGAATACCAACATTCCCATTATCAATTCTTTCAGTGAACCTGAATAATCCGATAATTAATGCCACTAAGATCACAAGACCTGAAACCAAACCAATTATTGCTTTTTTCAAAAACTATTCCCCCTAATATATTGTTTTTCATTAATGTCAATATTCATACTATTAACGAATGCCTAATAACAGAATCGAACTGTTGTCGTTGGATTACTAGACCAATGTTCTACCATTGAACTAATCAGGCACTATGAGCTGTTGGAACTCATACTTGTTGGGGTAAAAACGTGCATTATTACCAAAAACTCCATGATTTTTATTTTTGGTAATAGTTATGATCGGACTCGAACCGATAACCTACTGATTAGAAGTCAGTTGCTCTATCCAATTGAGCTACACAACTATGTTTGACAGACAAAAGAGTAAAATTCTGTCAATATTATCATCATTGAATTTTGGTATTGCCGCCTCACTCCGATAACATATTTTTCTCGCCATGCAAGGCAATTTGATGAACGCTCAACACTCGTACTCACTAAAGAATAGGTGTTAATGTGAATGGTGGGTGATGCTCCCACTGATATGCTCTAGAAACAAATCAATTCTATGACATTCACTGCCAGTCCCTTGGAAAAGGTACGGATGCTTAACAAAACCAAGCGACTTTGAAGAATACTAAATTCCTCATTTTATTTAGATAGTTGACAGCGACAAATACTATCGCCCTATCTCCCAATCCTTTATGTATCTGAGTCGTAATTCAGAATAACCCTATTGATGAGTAGGGAGTGTACAAGTTATCATCTTGTACAGTGGACATCTTCTACTAGCCTAGCCCGATGCCAGCCAAAGGTTTTTTGTACAATATTCGTCTTGGTCAGTATCATATTATGAGTAGACAAATATTGTACTCATTCTCTAGTTACTAGACCTCTTTGACGCTTTTTACGACTCAGATTTGTTAATGCAACAAGCTAGACTATCGAACTAATCAAAAGCCTATTTTTATGGATTCAAACCAAGGGGATATTGTTATCAACCTCAACCATGTTATTATTATATAACTCATTTGTATAAATGTCAATATTACTACTATTATTTCTGAAATAAATTTGTAAATACGTTTAACAGAATTATCACCAATAGCAATATTGTAATAGCTAACCTAATATATGGGTGGTCTACGAGATCGTAATTTCCAATTGAGAGGTGTGTCCCTTTACTATAAGTCATAATGACAAAGACAAAAAATACTGAAATTATGCCAGTACCTACTCCGTTCAAGAATTGTAAATAATCACCCCTTTCTGCTTTCGTCCATATCATGCAATGCGCCCAAATGAGCTACAATTGAATTAGAATATATCTTTAGAGCTTCTTCAAAATCCAATCCTGAATCGTCAACAAATTTGTTGAGCAATAGTTGCAAAGCTCTTATTACGACTACTTCACATTCATGTTGGTTTGCGTCTTTATCAAACTTTATCTTAAAAGTTTCATCTTTATTGTCATCAATCTGTATAACTGTTGCTGTAAGAATCTTCTTCTCCATGAGTTCAGCCTTCTTTCATAATTAATCTTGATTACTATTCTGTTCCATGACTTCACCCATGCAAGCGCCAAATGATGCAGCCTGTTCTCTAATCCAAGCTGGATCTTTCATTAGTTCCTCAATCTCTTCTTGTGTACCAATACGTTGAGCTGTCCAAGGGTTCTCAATATCAGATAACGGCATTGCGGTCTTCAAAGTATCATAATCAAGTGGCATACTATCAACTGTTACACATTTATGATAATCACTCCACATTAATTGTGTAGTTTTCTCACCTTCAAAGAATAGCTTTTCTGGATCTGGCTTTAATTCAGCTAGAAGACCAATAGCTTCATTGAAACTATATGTGTCTTCATCGTTGAGGATTCTTGCTATGAACTCTTCTCGTGGTATCAAAGTCTTTCGTATCATCTTATTTTCCTCCTAGCATTGCTTTCTCTTGGTTAATGATTCCTCTATTGGTAACTTCAAAGTCCTTGTCACTCCATACTTTATTAGGGAATTTTTCTCGGATATCTTTAACATACCCGTCATGAGTCATGATAGGGACACGATTGTCCCCAACTACGTTCTTGATTGTTTCAATTTTTGCATCATCAGAGACATCTTTTAGTCCAAGAATGCCCGCAATAATGTTTACTGTTTCTTTAGCTTTCACTTGTTAGTCCTCCTCAAAATCAACATCAATCTTTCTATTTTCAAATTTCTTATAGGCATCAAAATATAATTCCTTCCTATCTCCGTTGTAGGTTATTTCATAGTACATTTCATCAAGTAATCTCGTACTTAAACACGCCTTGCTATTTTGCAATGTTTTAGATGACCAAACAACGTACACATCTGATTCGCCAACTAAGGTCTGATTTGTAATGTCTAAATGTTCATTAGTATAACTTACCACCAACCTCTTACATGCCTTAATAAATTTTTGACTATCCACTCTGTTATCACGCCCCTTTATTTTTATCATAAATAACAATACTATAATTTAACTAATATGTCAATATTACTACTATTGTTCATATTTATCTAGAACGTTTCTGGGGAGCAACAATAGTCATAAAACAATATGGATGTTCTTTTTCATATTCTTGTATACTGTTTATCTTCTTAGGATAACCAATGTTTTCAGCACTGTATTCGTTCTCGTTGAGTTCCTCCTTGAATAGATTTACTAAGGAGTCATAACCCTTTTTGTAATCCTTGCTTTCCTTAGTTTCCTCAATGATCTCGTTGTAATCATCTTGATACCAAATCTTTTCCATTACATTGTCATTAACAGCACTTACTACCCATTGAGGATAAGTGTCTTCCTTAGATATGATATCCTGTGGCAATTCATTAATAATATCAGACAAACGATATCTTCTTTCAAAGCTCATATACAGTTCATTAACAACCTCTTCATCTGCATTATCTGAATGAATGTAGGATAATATACTCTTATCGTCAGAAAAATACCAATCTAATATTTGATTGCGCATGGTGATAAACTCGTCACCCTCTGGTAATTTTGTACCCGCTGTATCGAAAACCTTGTACTCATTGTTGTGTGACTTACGTCGGCACTAAAGTACCGAGCTTCTAGGAACAAGCATAACTTATCTCATACATTTCAGTATTCGACAGCGGTTTACTCTATTTACTAAGGTTTAGCCCAAACCAAGTTTTAATATATTTTTACTTGCGTTTACATCTCTATCTAGCTGTGTATGGCATTGAGGACAAGTCCAAGCACGAATATCTAGTTCGTGTTTACCATCATCATATCCACAATTAAAGCAGAGTTGACTAGTCTTGTATGGATTAACCACACTAAGGACTTTGCCATACCATTTGCACTTATATTCCAACATTAGTCTAAGCATTCTCCAAGATTGGTTAGCGATTGCTCTGGCTAATTTGTGATTCTTAATCATATTATTAGTTTTCAAATCTTCAATCACTATTTTGTCATAGTCTTTAACTAACCCAATTGTAATCTTATGAAGATAATCTTTCCTCTGGTTAGCTATCTTTTCACTATATTTAGCGACCATCTGTTTAGCCTTGGTATAGTTCTTAAAGTTGGCTAGTTCTCTAGGTTCAACGACTTTGTTGTGTTTATCCCAAGCTATTTCTTTTTGTGCTAATAGCCTTCTTCTAGCTAGTCGTTTTTCCCAATAGTGTTTCTTCTTAGCAAGAATCTGATCAAACCTAATTGTCGGATATTTAACAGCATCTGATGTAATTATTAAATCAGCTATCCCCATATCCAAACCGACAGTTTTATTTGTCTTACTAAATTGTGTTTGATTTTCACACTCAATTAGTAAAACGCAATAGAACTTGCCTGTTGGACTTAACTGGATAGTCGTTGACTTGATTTTGTCATCAGTGAATTTCCCTCTGTACTTCATAATGCCTAATTTAGGCAGCTTCAAATAATGATTATCAATCAATCTAACATTGTTATTTATACATTTAGATTTAAAACTTTGCTTTGGAAATTTTCGCGACTTAAATTTAGGATATCCCCCAAGCTTCTTAAAAAATCTTTGGAAAGCTACAGCTAGAGTTTCACAAGTGTCTTGTAGTGAGGTGCTCTCAGCTTGTTTTAACCATGGATATTCTGTTTTTAATTGCCTTAATAAGAAGTTCATTGCAAAACCATTTAAGAACTTAGAATCTTTATTATTTTTATAACGCTTGCTTTGCATATCCAACATCTGATTCCAAACAAATCTAGTTGCCCCAAAGTTCTCAACTATTTGTTTTTGTTGTTCTAAATTAGGATATATCCGTAGTTTAAGGCCTTGATACATTCAGGTTCACCTCCTTTGATGTCAAGCTTTTCTCCAAAATTTCAGCATATTGAGAACCAAGTAACAGAATACAATTCTGGTCGGTCAAGGCACTAATTCATCTTACGATTAAAAGCATAAGTTTTCTTAGTTACCGACCCTATAAATAAATAAATTCCATTCCTCATTCCTCCTAAAAAGTAAAGTCTGTATACCTCTCACAAAATGTAGCTTTATAGCCAGCTTTCTCCAATTCAAAAATAGCCACTTCAAGAGGACATTCAGTTGTATCATAGAAAAGACTAAATTTATTTGAACCAGTTTTTGCATGATTCTTTATTCTGTCGTTAATAAGTTCAATGTCTTTTTTTGTTAATTTTTCTAAACTATTGGCTTTATTAAGAATTTCTTTTGCTTTGTCTGCTGGAATTAAACCAGTTTTAACTTTAGGTTTCACTTCTTCCTTCTTTTTCTTAAAATTAAAAATACTCATTACGCTTTCTCTCCTTTCAATTCAATAGAATCTAGTATCAAATAAACGTTTTGGTTATCCAATAATTTTTCAAATATATCTTCAAACTTATTTAAATAACTATCAACTATTTTCTCATACTTTGCATCACTAGTGACAATCTTCTTAAACGATTTAGGTAAATCAGATATCTTCTGTACATAAGGACTTAATGAAATATCATTGCAATAATATCTACAATCAGTGTAATCTTCTTTGTGTTCAGCTAAGATATCCTGTCCCCTTTTGTACAATTTTGAAAGATTGCTGCTAGGGAACAGAAATGCGAAAATATTGAATCTAAATATTGCAAGAAATTTACTATAAAAAGGTATTTTGACTTGTTTAGCTATTGAGTAAAACTCTTTAGAATATCCCTTTGAACCTTGCAGCATTTTATTACTCCATCTCCATTTACTAAGAAGATTGAAATATGAATAGCTATGTCTTAGTTCGTCATATTTATCAAATATCTCTCGCTTTGTTTTTTCTTTATTGTCCTTGTCCCACTCAGATAAATTGACCACATTAAATATGGTTATTCTGTAATGCAGATCTTTGTTCCTATCCTTCGTTTTAACTGAAGGTTTGATAACAAAATATCCATATTCATCAAAATAATCTGAATCCGTGACAATTTTTATACCTATTCTCATTTCATATTTGATTGAATCTATCTCAACTTGTAACTTGAAACTATGTTCTCTGGCAATGTATTCTCTACTAATAACAATATCGGTAGACGCAACATAAGCTTGTTGGAGTGGTGGATAACCATCTTGCTCAAATAATTGCTTAACGTATCTTCCGATATTGTAATAATCACTTAGAGTTGGAGTAAAGTTTGGACTAAGTAAATTCTTAATCTGTTCTTTCTCTTGCTCTGTGTACTCGTTCTTATCTTTCATATACAAGAAATTGAACATTTTTGAAGGTGTCCATTCTCTTGAAGATAATAAATCATATGCAAGAGATACACTCTTAACATGTTTCTTCACTTTCTTTAATTCTAATTTTTCTACCATACCTTACCCCTTTTTTAATTATTCATTTCTATACATTCCTCAACCATTTTCCCAATTAGTACAGTTTCATCTCTATCAAGAAATTCAACTAAACCATATATTTCCAAACCACCATAAGATACAGTCATTAGCAATGTTAATGAGTCCCTAATTTGTACAGTATTCCCACGTCTATTAGCGGTTAGATAATAACCGTTGTCAGCATCATTACCACGTAAATTATTAAATTGTTCAATCAACTTGTCTAATTCGTCCATTTCGTCAACCCCTTTGTAATGCTATTATACTATGCACGCACTTAATCCAGCAGCGGTTTTCTTCATTCTAGATAAAATATGAGTTTTATCATTTGATAATTGCTATCTGTTTGACATAATCATTGTCAAGTCCATGATTGTGAATCTCATTTTGCGTAAACTCATATAGGCAATTTCTGAAACTATTTAACTCTGTCGCAATTACTTCTCCATCTGGTTGCAATGCGTAATACATGTCGTTGACGTGTGGAACTTTAAGAAGGAATGTGATCTCATTGTCTTCTTTCCTATTTGTCACGATTGGCTCTGGGTCATCATATGTGTATGCCATAATTCTAGAAAGTGGTGGCAACTTTTTGAAAAGTCTGTATAAAAGCTCGACTTCCATGAGATTAATTTCATCAATATAAATATCAATGTTTTCTATCCCAGACGGTACAACAGTTCCAACAAAATCATTTAGAGTTAAAATCTTATATTCGTGCCATTCATCATTAGAGGAGTTTATTCTTCTCTCTAATGAATCCGCCATAGGTCTGTCAGAAGTAAGAATGATGTAATTTAATCCTTCTTGCTTTACGTGTTTATTGACTAATTCAATCAATTTTGTAGTCTTGCCTGTACCACGCTTTCCTGTAATTGCCTGTGCTTTACCTAATACATTTTTGATATTCATATCTATACCTTCCTTTAATTTAATTTGATTACTTCGTTCGGAACTACATTACTGTCCACTATCTTAATTTTTCCAGAGACTAACATTAGTACATTGTCTCCATCCATTTTCATTGCTAAATATTGTGGATTCTCTTGGCTTCCATAAACATAAATATCACCAACGTCTGATTGGCTGTAAAAGATTAGTTGACCACCTTTGATGAATGAAGACAAGTTGAAGTTTCTATATCCTATTCGATTCATCATGTAACCAACCAGTCCCATATCGTCATTGCTCCAAGAGGAATGAAATCTTCGGTTTAGAGTATTCATGTCTAAATTTTCGACTTCATGAGCATATCTTAAAATTGACTCATCATGAGCATTTTTAATACTCTCTTCTCTTTCGATCTCTTCGTATCTCGCTTTATTGTTGCTAGACACTTTCGTGATATTTCTGTACTTTTTCTTGACAATTGTAATATTACTACTATCACTAATGATGTGCTGCTTTATTCCAATAAATGAAACACCGATTAACAATGTTATTGTAATGAATACAATAAACCTTTTCATGTTTCCCTCCTTTATTTTACTACTTTCAAAGTATAACTCGTCATCTTTTAAATGTCAAATTTACTACTATTAAAATTTGACAATAAAAAAACCATTGGCTGTTCAGACCAATGGTAGCAGTGTTCAAATAGATTTTATTTGAATGTATTTAGGATAACATGATTCAAATTTTACTACAAGATTATTTTTGCTTTTTACCATTCCATATTGCAAAGAATCTACCATATACCGCTGAAGCTGTATAGAATAATGTCATAGCCAACATTGGCAATGCTGCTTGTGAGTAACCGTCTTTCAAAGCGTAAAACCAAAGAGCTATATTAACAGCGTCAGACACTAACCATAAAGTATATGTTTGAGTATAACGTGTAAAGCATAATACAGAAGCAACTGCTCCAATTGCGAGTGCCAAAGAATCCCAATATACATTGTAATCATTCATAATTCGTAAATGTCCAATGTGATATAATGCAAACCACAACGCTAATACTGCAATAATAACTAGTAAATATTTCCAGAATGCCTTAAAAATATTTTTGATAATAGATAGAATCTTTTTACCAAATTTTGATTCTCCTGTTGAAAATGTGTTTTTAAGACTATCAACATCAATTAGATTTTTAATTTCTGAATTATCTCCACGACCCCATGTGCGCCATTTCAGCATTAGGGGAATATCAATTAAGAATAGGAAGAACAACTGGTCTAAAACGCTAAAGTAATGATGTGCTGGTAAATTTACAGTAATATATGCTATTACACTCACAGCACCCAGCATTCCGTTAATTGGGTGTCCAGAAGCCATACTACATACACATGCCATACCGAATAATGTCCCTAATAATGCCATAAATGTTATAAATTGAATTTGTCCAGTTAGAAAAAGGATGGTTTCCATTCCAGCTCCAAATCCCCACATTGTCCACATTGATTTTGGTACAGATACCAATTGTTCCTTAATCCATCCGAAATAATTTCCTTCAAAACGTCCTGTTAAATTTTCCATTAAATAAATATCTCCCTTAATTTTTATTAGCTATTTTAATTTGCTTATCCAGTCACACCCAATTTTCTGATGACATGACTTTCTTGATCCATATTTGAAAAGTCATTGATTAGGTGGGGCGTTCTGATTCTTTACTATGACCATTCACCTCCACAAAATTGTAATATTACTACTTTTAATTAAGGTTATTTCTAACCTCTGCCTCTACACTTTTTCTTGGAACATACCTGATATAAACTCTATTTATTTCAGGTATAGGGGTAACCTCAGCAACATTGCCATAAAACAGGTTGAAAAGACCTTTGTTCCCAAAAAGAAAATCACAAATTTCCTCGTCTTCCTTATTTTTATAATACGTAACACTTTTTTTGCCTTTTTTAAGATTAAAGTCCAGATCTTCCATGATAGTCTTTAATTCTTTATGATATTTTTTCTCGAACTCTTCCTTGGCTCTAATCAAGCCTTCAAAATATGATTCCCTAAGAGTATGTCCACAAAATAATTCATCTTTGCTTTCATTCATCCGTATGTTTACTCCAATCTTTTCTAAGAATTATTGCAATCTTATTAGCTTCATGTCCCCAAAATCTTAAAATCTCTTCTTCTTCAAGTTCATCGAAAGCTCTCAAAGCTCTTATTAAAGGAGAAGTAGGATAGTTACCAGATTCACCATATTTAATTCCATAAGTCATGACTAACTTAGACGTATTAAGAGGAATTAATCTACCACCAGTTTTCCTACTAATCTCTGCTGCCTTTTCTACATCCAATAACAATACTTTATTACGTGATAGAGCAGAACCCTCATCGGTGAGATAATAACCATCATCACTTGTTTCTATTGCATATTGCCCTCGTTTTGTAGCAAGAATATATTCTCCATTTTTAAATGTTACATAACCACTTTTCATATCTGTTCCTCCTTGATTATTATGAAATTAGTTCAAAAATCTTTAATGATGGATCTCCATTGTATCTAAAAGTTGGATAAGCCAAATTCTCAATTCGACCATAAGTCAATTTTCCTTGTTCAAGTGTAACAACGGTTCTTTCCTCAAAGTCGCTCCAATTATTGATTTCTGTTGGACGGTACTTGTTCCCCCAAGAAATAACTCGATCAACGATTTGTTCTTCAAGAAATTTCATTAACAACTCCCACTCTCTTTCGGTTTTAACTAAAAAATTGGCATTACCACTCTGCAATTGACGCATCTTCTTTCCCCCATATATTTTTGATTCGTTATCGCTATGAATAATAGTATACTGGAACACAAATAATATGTCAATATGTGTACTATCAAAATCTTTTCATATTACAAATTTTTCTTATAGAGCCTACTTCCGCAATGTGGACAGAATTTGAACCCTTGATAGTCCATAGTAGGGTAGCCATTCTTACAATGTTCACAATATGAACTAATTTGTTGCAAATCTAAATTTGAAGCAAGTCCACTAAGAATTTGCATAACAGTAAACCGTGAATCATTATTTTCAATAATCAGTCTGGCAGATAATCTAATCAGCTCTGCTAACTCATTATTCGACATTGAGACAGATAAAATCATCCGTTCTCTTTTGTCAAAGGTAATTGTACCACCATGTTTTACCATAATCAGTCATCTCTCTTTACAAATATTAAATTTTCTTCACCGTATATCCCTAAATGAAAACCGAATGATGTAGGAATCTTGACTTTATACTGAATATAATTATCGTCACTAGCCTTTATCCTTCTAATATCAACAATAGTTCCACTTAAATAATTCATCGGATCTTTGGCAGTTGTAGTAATTCTCACTAAATCACCAATATTGTATTTACGTTTCATAGTTCATACCCCTTTTATTTATTTAATAAATAACTATTATTATAAATATTACCCTTTACCATATGGTCAAAGCTCAACATATCTGAATCGGCTAATCCATGAACAATATCCCATACAGAAAAGAACAGTCCACTACTATATTTGACTCCATATTGTCCATTGATTAATTCAACAACGCCATATTCTCTTTTAGCACCATTCTCATCAGTAATTTTGACACCAAAAATATCATTAGCAAAGACTTGTATACCAACTCTATCATCAACTTTGGTGTACTCATCTGCTGCTTTGACTTTTACAGGATTGAGTTTAGCCCAAGGATATGACACTGCCTTAGATGAACCGAACTCACTAATAAACATAGTTCCAAAACTATTGAATAGTAATGCTCCGTAAATCATCTTGCCTTTACTTGTTAAACCTCTGAACTTGTTTTCCATTATTTATTCCTCCAATTAAGTGTTTCATATTATTAAAATATGTATACTATTAAATTAATAGTATTTTTAATTATCAATTTTCTCATTCTTTATCCAATCTGTTGCCGTGTTCCCCACCTCAACAATTCTGCGTCCATTCACATAATATTCGATAGCTTGCTCTATAAATGTGAAGGTAGAACCCTGTGCTTCTCGTGCTTTTTCAAAAGTTGGATAAATTCCAAGACAATCATGGAATTTACTCATTAATACATAAACACGTTTATGATCTTTTGTTCCAGTTGCCACAACCACTTAATATCTCACCACCATTCAAACTCAATGTTACTTTTCGCCAATTCCTTATCAACATAATCACGCATTTTTGAACTACCTCTTAGATTATTAACGGAGATCAATATACGACTATCGTAATCCGTGTTAGGCTCACCTATATCTGCTTGCGCTCCCGCATTAAGAACATCTGCAAGACCAACTCTCTTAATGTTAGTTCCCTTGTATGATAGGTGAGATTCCGCTGCAATAAGACACCACTGACACATCACCCATATGTCAATATTGATAATATTGTTCGAGTTTACTTGCGGTGTTTTCTTATCCCAAATCATCTAAAGACCCTCCTATAATTTAAAGAACAACTCAACGAATACATAAACAAATACGATTAATTCATATATTTCAAACAATATATATTGCAGCTTATATCTTTCTTTAAACAAATATTTTAGATATCCGTCCTTGTTGTCAACTCGATTCACGATACTAATTCTAATATTGCCCTCAATAAACTCACCTACAACAATGATTATCAATAAGAGAATGCTCACGTTGTCTCCAACACAAAATATTGCAATTAATAACGCTGGAATATACATGAGCATTCCAAAACAACCAGCCATACAGTCCATGGACTTGTAGTTGTCATCATTCAAATCTTTCAATCTACCCTTAATTTTTTCTTCACTTCTGAATAACCCACATATACCAGTAATGTTGGTATAAATTAGTATTCCCAATAAGATCAATGATATAATTACCATTTTTTACCTCTTTCTATTTAAAATATTTACCAATCTGTGATACTGTTGTTAAACTCTTATCACTATATCGCCTGTAATTATCCATCATAGTACGGAAAAGCGGTTGATTTTCCATGATTAAACTGTAAAGTGCATTACCAAGCGGATTAACCAATTCTTCATCACAAGAATAGTTTTCAAGACCAGCTTCATGTAATGTTGCATGAACTAGTTCGTGAACTAATACTTGTTCCATTTTTTGAGCAGATAAACTATTGTCTATCTTGATCTTGTTTTCCTTAAAGAGCGTCACGCCCCAACAAGGTTCTCCTCCGTCCCATAATTTTTTAGTCCTAGAAACCTTATATCTCACACTGTTAATGTTGATATTCATATTTCTAGTATTGATTTTGTTGTCCATTACTACCTATCCTCCTCTGTTTCAAATGCGTCTTCGACAATCTTATCAATCGCCTCTTCCGACTGTCCAAAGAACTTATTAAAGAAGTTCTTCTTATGTTTCAACTCGTCCAACTCTCTTAACTTGGTAGCAATCTTACTATCAAACAATTCATTCATTAGAGTAACGTCAATCTTCATTTCATCTGGACTAATTGGCATAATCTCGATCTCTTTTGTTTTAGAATTAATTGAAATAAAGGAAACGTCAATGCTACTTGAAAAATTACTATTACTAATCTGTGCAATTCTAACAGTAGGAAGAGACTTAAAGTTGAGGAAATCTACAATAATGCCGTCTGATATTTCTGGATTGCTGTAACGATTATCTAGAATCTTAACTGTATCTCCAATGCGATATTCTGTTACCTTTTTGATCTTTGTGTCTTCTACCTCAAACTTTGTTCCATTCAAATCTACGACTTTACTCATTCCAATTCCTCCATTTTTTGATTGTTTTTATTAATAAAACACGTCTTTTATTACCCACAACACTCGACAAATTGGACAACATAATCGTTGCATTGATCTTCTGCTGCCAAACTATCTCTTTCTTTCATAGCTTTTCCCATATCTGCATACAGACCAAGTAAGTAAAAATCTTCATATTCTTTTCTGTATAATAGCCACATACCTTCACCACCCGTTCAAGAATCTCCTTTATTAAACAGATATATTACTATTTCAGTAGCCAACATATCGAGAATGAGCATAATAACAACTACGACAAACGCCCAGAAAAGGAAATACGTTGAAGTAATTCCCAAGATTGTCAACGCAACAAATGTCAATATTCCTACTCCTAAAGTAGTTGAAACAACCATTGACAATTTAAGCAATGAAATGTATAAATTTGTCTTTCCCATTTTAATCCTCCAATTTATTCTTAGCTAAGAAGTCTTCTTTTTCTTCAATTGATAACTCTTTAACTTTTTTAAATAGTTCATCTAATTTCCAATTAACTTCTTTGTTATGTTGGTATTGTTCGCTCCATTCATCGGCTAGATCTGGATTGTCAGTGAGGTATTCCGTAAGTCCAAGCATTGAACCACCATCTGAAATTGGGAATGAACCACGCAGTTTAAACTTCTCTTCACGTGATTGACCAACAAATTTTACGTATATTGAGCTGGTGTTTATTCTCGTTACAGATATTTCCTCTTCTCTGTACGTTGTATCTTCTTTCCCAAAGAAATCAATATCTTCTATGACTACATACAACTTGTCCCCGACCTTATAGTCTCTAGGCTTCTTCTTTTTGACGTTCCCCATTCTGATCCTCCCAATCTATCGCATTCTCTTTTACAAGTTTCATCTTCTTATAAAATACTGACGAAACAAGTCCTGATTTGAATAATACCTTAAAACATTTACATACACCCGTACCAACGATAATTCCTAGTGCTTTAAAATCGTCCGTGTCTACGATCACTGAATTTCCAATTTTAAATTCATGTTCTACCTCAATCAATTCTGGGTGCTCAAGTGCTTTAACAAACTCAATTTGTTTTTTAATATTGCCGTTTTGAAGCTCTTGATAATACAACCTTTTATTTAAGGTGTCGTATTTTCGTGGTATAATCGTTGACATTATTTCTCCAATATCAAGGCGAGATTTGATACTACATAGATCATCAAACTCTTTCTTTTCTTCGACTGTCATTCTGATTTTTTCTGGTTTTGGTGTGAAATCTTCAACTTTACCTAAGATAGCCTCGTCACTAATAACAAGATCATCGCCAAACATATTGTAATCTTTTAATATTGCATAACTTGCTACATTACTGATTGAATCAATATCTCTCATGCCTTTAATCTCGACAACTACCTTATCGCCTATTTCATAGTGTTTCATCAACTATATCCTCCTAATCTATATAGTCTCCTAACAATTCTTTCAAGTCCTTGATCTCATTATTGATTTGTCTTGCTGAATATTCACAACGTCCCTTGACTGTGTCTTCGACATTATTTACCTCAGACATTAAATCATCAATAACTTTCAGCAGAGTCTTAATATTTTCACAACTGGCGCTGTCATAATCTGTTTCACCAACAAAATTAATGTGACCCACAAGTTTCATGATAATTTCTTTAATAGTCATTTCAGAACCTCTTAACTTATTCAAAGTATGCTACCTCTTCATATTCTCTAAAACCATGACCACAATGACATAAATGTTCAGCAGATTCTATATCTTGGCAAACTCCAAAAATTTTAGATATTCCCTCAAAAGATTCTGACTCATAAACAACGTAAACTGTTCTTGTACGCCTCATTTTCCTCCTCCTCCTCAATTTCCCAAGGTTCTCTTGTGTCAAAAACATCTTCTATCTCTAAGTTTTCTCTATACCTCTCCAGTGCCGACCAATCTGGTTCTTGCATTTCATATCAACTCCCATACGTTTAGAAATTATAGGTTTGATTAAATACTCGACCACTAAAGCAAATATCAAAATACCTAAGATTATTAAAAATGAATACATTGTTATTATACCTCCTAAATGTCAATATTACTACTATTAAATTATTTCTGTTGCAATTACAAATCCATACTTATCATACTTGCTAATAATGCCATTATCTATATTCCTAGTGACAAGAGTGTTATTTTCAATCCACATCTCATGACCATCATTGCGCATACGAACCTTTGTGTCCTTTAACTGATCGTACCATTTTCTAGCTCTCTTCTGACTCATATTCTTTTCCTCCTCTCAATAAGGAAAGTAAGTTGTTACTCCTTCTATCTCAGAATCAGTAAGTCCTTTTTTATTGCATTTCCTTATATACTTATTAAAGTCTCTAATATTTTTAAGAGTTATTCTAATATCCCCACATTGATTCAAATCAAAATCAGTATTTAATTCTTGTTGAAGTCCTACCATAACATCTTCATCAATATCTTTAGGATTACTTCCACATACTATGAATAATATCTTTTTTGATAATTCATCTCTATTTTTAAAGCTACCATATCTTTTAGTACGTTGAGTAAAGGTGGGTAACTTATCATCTACTACATCTAATTCTCCACCAAAATACATATTTACATATACTGGATAATGTAAAACACTTTTAGTCATTAAAATCCACTCCCTCTAATATAATCTTCATCAGCTCTACAAGTGTCTTGCGCATCAGAATATCCGTCATAAAAAATATCTTCTTCATCTTCTGATAGAGGACTGCCATTTAGAGTATTGTGTCGAGCAATAGCTTTGTCACAATCGTCAATACTTCTGCCATAGTCTTCTTCTCCATGGCCGTAACCAATTTCATATATATCTTTATTCATGAATATCTCTCCTTATCTTAAATACTCTTGATGTAGCATCGTTTCATTATCCATATCCAGAAGAGATTGTGGCTCTTTAAAAGCCCCTAAAATTGTACCATCACGTCTATCATAATAAATATATATTAGCATGAATGCCCTCCTATAATTTGTAATCAAACTCTCCAGCCTTGTGCAACCTTACAACTGTTTTTGGATGTTTTGTATCTTTGTTCAACCATTGAACTCTCGGCATTATGTTCTTATCGTCTTTGATCGCTACGCCGATTAACGCATCAATCATAATCTTAAAGAAATTATTGCAGTCTTGATTTTTTCTCTTCAGAACGAAACCACAATCTAGATACCAATATCCGTCTTTTGTCTCTTCCATATCAAACTTTTGCTTTCTGATTGCTCTCAATGCGTCAAGTCTGAACATTGTCTTCCAATCCTTTGACAGTTTTGTTTCATACATAACAGGGAACTTCTTTCTCCCGACTGTTTGTATTCTAGGCGCTAAATACTTATTCACTGATATAGGTAAATATTCCGCCTCTATTCTTAGTTCATTTTTCATAAACTATACACCGCCCTAATAAACTCATCTGTTGCTTTCCCTCCAGCAGCGTGTTCGTGTCCACCACCATTAAAGTATTCTTTAGCAACTTTTGATACGTCTATATTCAAGACACTTCTAAGTGATAATTGTCTGCCATTACTTCCATGTAACACTATTGAGAAATCTACATCTAACTCTCTGCACATTGCGTTACCAAGATTAGAGATATATTGTTCAGCATAAACTACTGCGATGTCGTATTCAGCAAATCTTATAATATTACTATTCTTGATTTTGCTTTCAATATACTCTGCTTCTCTTTCTTCCACTGCATAAATGAAATTCCTATTTTTATTCAATATCTCGTCAACACCAGCAGATGCTACGATTGATAATAAATTGAAACGTTGTGAAGGCGGGTAAAGATAGAATAAGTCATTCAATTTCTTAGCTTGTATTGCTAATTCACTAGCACTATTGAACCATTCCCAAGTATCATACAGTCTAACAACCTCTGCTAATTGTCCAATTTTTCTGAATTTTTCAATCTTCATTAATTCAATCGGTGTAGCATACTCTACAAATACTGTTGTTATTGAGGTTGCTGAATGCTCATGGTCTCCCATGTTTTGATAATTGTGAACATTGCTAGGATATTTTCCCATACTCCATACTGCTGTAGCATGATGGTCAAATACTTGCCACTTGAATCCATACTCCTCTGATTTTCGATCCAACAAATTAAGCACTTCTTCTGACGGTGTCAAATCCATAATGTAAACTTCATCAGTCAATTTTGCCTTGTCACTATTTAAGAAAACTATAATGTCGTCATCAATCGTTCCCTCTTTTCCAGTAGATGAAAATGTCGGAGGGTAGAAAGTAAGGTCACCCCTTTTCATAGTTAGCAATTGTCTTAAAATAACTGGAGACGCTACTCCGTCTAAGTCATTATGTGAAAACATTTTGATATATATTCCTTCTTTTGTCATGTGTAACTTCCCTTCTTAATACAAAAACCACATTTAAAATGTGGTTTTATTTCAATATAGAATTGTGAGTAATCTTGATCTTCTATTTAATTCATTCAGGTAGTATTCATATGTTGCACCTTTACGCACACCAACCTTAATTAGATAGTTTAACGCCTCGATTAACTCCCAAGTCTTTAACTTCCTAATATCCATATTATCTTCTCCGAAATTGATATTTCCCCGAACCAATTCCTCAATGATAGTATATCAATACTAGACCAAAATGTCAATATGTGTATTATTAATCTTTGAGTTTAAATTCATAACCCTTGTGTGTCTTCTGCTTACCCTCGATACAATTATCAACCATGACAGGGTTCAATTTATTCTCTTCTACAAATTTATCGAACTCTGCACTCGGATAATTGAATGTGGCTTGTGAGTCTTTGCTAGTTACTACTATTTGTTGACTAGGCTCTTTAACTTCTTCTTCAGCATATCCATCTTCTTTAGGTTTAACTTCTTCCACGGCTTCTTGAACTACTTCTTCAACCTTGGCTTGCTCTTTTTCTACTGGTTTTTCGTTCTTAGTCTTCTCACGAACAACCTTAACACCTCTGATCTGTTCTCCATTTGACAGTTTTACAAAATCGGCATAATTAACTCCTCCTACCTTATAAACTCTGACCAAATGTGCCTTTTCTCCCTTAATCTTAAATACCCTCATTCTTATTACTTCCTTTCTTTTTGTTCTTTTCTATAATTTTCATAGCTTGTAAACGAATTAATGCCCCTAGTTCATTATCATGTAACTTCTTACTTGATTTTCCAACTGTACTCTTCAATGTCTTAGGTGACGTGACGATATAGGCTAAATTAGATGCTCTAGTGATTGCTGTATATAACAGCTCTCGTGTATCTAACATATATTGGAATGGTAAAGATACGATTACACATTTAATTGTGCTACCTTGTGACTTATGAACTGTCATAGCATAAGACAAATTAATGTATTTTATATCCTTGCTCCCGATAATAACTCTGCCAATACCGTCAAAATTAACTGTCATCTTATCTAAATGACCCTCAGCATTAAGTACAATCTCTTCAACTCTTCCAGTATTACCATTGAAAATTGGCAAACTCTTTCCGTCAACATCTTGTGTCCTAGGATTATTACGTGTATTGATTACCCGATCGTTTTCTCTGATAATGAACTTCTCTCCACCACCTCTATTTAATTCAACCTCTAATAAATTGGGGTTAGGTGGGTTGACTAATTTCTGACACGTATCATTTAACATGTTACAGTTTGTAGTTCCAGAAGAGATTGTCGGAGTGATAATCTGTGTATCATCTACACCAAATTTCTTGACCAAAGTCTTATATATCCTCATTGTTTCAATCGGAATATTTGACTCATTTGAAGGAACAAAAGTATATCCTAAATCTTTCTTAAAACCATAAACTTTATACTTGTGTTTCGTAGATAACTCTGATGGATATTTACCTTTACGAAAGGCTATTGAATGAGTAATCATAGCGGAATCTTGCGCCTGTCTATGAATCTTCTTCAAAGTGAATGTCGGAATTGCCTTAGACTTAATTATCTCTTCCATGACACCCACACCAATTGAATCCAACTGTCCGCTATCACCAATCATAACTAACTTAGCTCCACTAGGAATAGCCTTTAACAATGCGTAAAAGATATCTATATCAACCATGGATATTTCATCTAAAATTACGGCATGAGTAGGTAGTTTCGTGTTTTCATTGTAAAAGAAACCTTCTTGTGTATATCCAAGCAATGAATGAATGGTACTTCCCATTTTACCTGTGATCCCAGCTAAATTTTGAGCAGCCTTACCAGACAATGCACATTGTTTATACTCATAATTATTCTGCTGTAATATTTGTAGGAAACCATTAACGACAGAACTTTTACCAGTACCAGCTAAACCTTGTAGAAGAAAGACGTTATATTTCGTCATCTGATCAATAACATTTCGCTGTTCATCAGAATATTCCCAACCTTGTTCTTCCTCGGTCTTTTTAACAATCTTATCCTGACCCTCAATTTTTAAGTGTTTCTTGCATAGCAATATTCTCAACAATTCTCTTGATATACCTTGTAATGTATTAAAAGTCATTTTGGTACTTATTCTTCGTTCGTTTTCATGAGTATATACAACATATTTATCACTTTCAGCTAAATATTTTGTTATATATTTCAAGTCACACTCAAAGATCTCATTCTTCAAATAAAGCAAAAACTTATTCAAATTGATATATGAGTTCCCGTCCATAGCAAGATTACTAAAGAAATTCTCAATGAACGCTCTAACACGTCTTTTATCGTTAGGTTTGATACCATGCTCTAAGGCTTTGTTATCTATCGTTTTAAAACCAACTCCCGATAATTCCATGAGGCTATATGGATTTTCTTTGAGTGCTTTGATTGCTAACTCAACTGAACCCTTTTTCTTAATAACCTTTCTTGTGAACTTAGGAGTGAAACCCCACTTACTAAACTCAATATATCCTTCGCTGTAATCTTTTTGGGATTCGTATGTCTCCAACAACTTATTAGCATAACTATCGCCAATACCTTTGATTGTCTTTAACGCTTCAATATCTCCATTCTTGAAAACTGCGATAGGATCTTCCAACGTTTCATAAATAGCCTTTGTTTTAATTCCACCTACTGCAATGTTTAGGAACTCTTTAAAATCTTCTTGACTAAGAGAGTCAATCGGTTTCTTACGTTTCATATACTGGATAGTATATTGCTTCCCGAACCGTGGGTGATTCTCAATTGAACAAGTAAACTCATAATCGGTATTAAACAGTATATCCGCATCACCTTTAAGAGTCCTTAACTGGCCGTCTTCACACGCAATATCCATTATTTTGAAGTCATTATCTTGTGACTCAAATTTAATTCTGTTCAACCTTCCTGTGATTTTAACACTTTCTGTATCTGCCATTAACAAGACACCACCATGTTCAATAGCGCAACTCCATCTTCAAAATTGTAGCAGTCCATTTTAAGCTCTGCTTCATATAAGACAACAACCGTCTTGCCGTTTTCAATTAATTTGTTAATCTCTTGTTCTTTCACAACTACATTACTATTAGTGTTAATTTGTTCAAAAGAATCTCCACCAACATGTGTGGTCTTGAACATATAATTTGGACGACATTTAATGAGAAATTTCGTCATTCCAAAATCTCTTTTAATTCTAAAAGTTAAATCTTCATTTCCTAAGATGCTCATACATTTCTTCCCCCTCTACCAACCATTGTCTTTGGTTAAATACTCTCCAGCGTTCATTAATTAAAACGCAATTTTTTGAATAATATCGAGTATTCCTTATGCTTATATCTAGAAAATCGGCAAGTTCACCAAAAGTCTTGAATCTATTGAGCTGTCCAGTCTTAACATCTAAGGCAAAGAATCTTCTAGCTTTTGAAATTATGTTTGTAATAGCCCACTCTGTCTTGCAATATTCTTTCGCAAGCTCTTTAATAGTCCAACCTTTGAGATAGTGTAATTCCATAATTTTCCTTGCATCTGAATTATTCTCACGATATTCTCTAACCTCTTCCTCACGTCTCTTGGCATATTCTTGAATGAATATAATTCGAGGATCTGTATCAGGAAGTCTATTAGCCCACATTTCAGTCCTATCAAGGTCTCGCAATACATCATAGAAGTCATCGCCAAAATATTTCAAACTATACCACCATCCTTAATTCAAACGGTGAGTTCTTGTAGAAATCATTTTTTGTTATCATATTCTTAATGATGTTCTCTTCTATACCTAAATCAAACGCTGCCTTGTTAATTGAACTCCATGTTTTCTTGCAAACATTATCCACGTAATAACCAATTGTCTTTGAGTTATTTGAATGTACAAGATTAAGTCTATTTATGTCAAAATTACTACTATCACGAACAACTTTCCAACCCTTATCTAGTTTCTCAATAAATGCCTCATAGATAACTTGATCTTTCTTTGTTGTTTGTCCACTCTTCTTAAAAGGATGTTTGAATGAAACTACTGCATTTTCGTCATTCTTATCACTAATGGCTAACCTCTTGAACAAAGCGTTGTACTTGTTCTTTTTGAAAACTTGTCCATCAAGTGTAATAATATAAAACCCTTCCCAACCTAATACCCAACGTGCATCTTGAATACCTGTTTCTTTCTTAAAATTATCTAAAATAATTCCATACCTTAAATTCATATATTCCTCCTAATGTCGAATTTACTACTATTAAATTTTAATACATTGAGAGCAATTAGTCAACACAAAAAGGACTGCTAAATGCAATCCTTTCTGAAGTTTAGTTATATTCTGGTGATATTCTTACTTTTCCAATGTCTTTAACAGTATTTCTACCACGATTAACTCGCAATACAACCTGTTCACTTGTTGAACCTTGTCTATTCTTATCCCAAAATACAACAAAGTAATCAAGATCTTCATTTAAAGTCATTCTTTTCCCAGACATTCCTTTAACCTTTAATGCGCCTTTTCCTTCTCCTTTTTCTGATTCTGAAATTAAACGAACTAGAATTAAAGAAGAAACAACATCGGCAACATTCTTTGACATACCTAAATCATTTTGACTAAGGTATTTACCTTTAGGGTTCTTTGACATCTGATAGGTTACCCACACATGGCAATTCTTATTTGTTGGTTTGACTACGTTATACAACTTAACCATGTTCTGTTGTAATAACAACCATGAATTATCAGACATATTTGCGTTCGCATCGTTATCCAGTTTCAATGTATCAATAATAAAATATTTGATACCTAAACCAGTAGCATACTTTTTAACTAATTTAATAGATTTGTTCATTGAGAAGTTATTCAAGTTCACAAATTGAATAAGTCCGCTATCCATTTTATTTTTCAACCATTCTGACGCTTTAGCTAGTGCTGCTTTCTCTTCCTTGTCAAACTTTCCTTGACTAAAACGTGTCTTATCAAAAGTAACGCCTTCTTGAAGATTGTTGATCTGCCAAGTCAATAAATCTCTTTGCCATTTTGCCTTGTCTTCCTCGTTGGCAATGATCATAAGTGGTTCTTCTAAGTCGATATGTGTCGGCAATAATTGGTTCAATGTTAAGAAGGTCTTACCAACACCAGAGTTGGCTGCTAACATTGTAATGTTTCCTAATGCCATACCGTTCTGAACACTGTTCATTAATGGAGATGCTAAAGGCAATCCTCTATCAACTCCTGAATCGGCTCTTTCAATCATTTCATCAATACCACTTACGATATTTTCTACTTTCTCGTCTCCAAAATCTGCATCTAAGAATATTGAACTTAATTGTCCTTCAAGATAATCGGACAAATCTTCCAACCTCATTTTGGAATATTTATTCCAATCGTTCTTGATAGGATATCCTTTTTCAACCAATTTCATTAAGATTTTGTATCGTTGAATTTCAGAATAGAAAACATCAACGTTTTCATCTTCAATCATTTGTGAACCACGAGATATCGTATCATAACCACCGTTTGCTGAATAATACTCTTGAAGTTTATCAGACTTAGATTGAATATATTCTTCAACAGCAATCATATCTACGACCTTTAATCTCTTTCTTGTTAATAGGTCGTTTAAGATTCCATAATAAAGTCTCCATGAAGCGTTCGAGATATCTGGACTTTTTAGGTCATACTCGAAAAAGAGATCTGGGTTTTTGTACAAAGAAAGTACAAATTGACTTTCTGCTATCTCTTTATGCTTCAAAAGCTCTTTATAAAACTCGGATTTTATCATACTATTTTTCTCGTTTTTCTTCTCGCTCAAAAAGAACCCTCCTATTTCTATACCACAATCTTTCCATCGTAAATTTTTCATCACGAATAAATTTGTCTATACTGTATCTGTCAAACTTTAAAAAGAATTTATCTTGAATATATTTCCTTTTCAATAAGTTATAAAAGTCATCCAGTATTCTTGATACATGTTCGCCACCAACTGCATTAATAACCTCTTGTATCAGCTCTGTCTTTACCTTAGACTTTGTAACAGAATCTTTGCCAAAAGAACTCAACAATATAACTTCATTCTGTTCAATTGTGTCATTGTAAAATTGTAAAATCTTATCGTCCATACATACCACCTAGACAAAGTCAAATTTGCGTTTGACTGTTCCCTTTTTAACATAATCAGCTACTTGTACCTTTTCTACCTTAATTTCCTCGGTCTTTTCGTTCATTTTGTTAATCTTGCGCAATCGCTTATCCATACTTGCAATATGTTTATTAATAATAAATATCGCAAAGTTTATTAGGTGTTGATCATCATTAAAATTCTGTTTCTTTAATGCTTGCTGTATTTCAATGTTCGCAACTTTCATGGTTGCTAATATCGTATCGAACGAATAACCTTTCTTAATCGTTCTTGTATTAGTTCCATTTGCCGTGAAATTACCAGTACGCAAACCTAGCAGCCTTTGTACTGCAAACTTTGGTAACGTATCAGAATCGTCTAAGCCAAGAATATCCGTTTTAAAATATTCTCCTACTTGCATCCATACGTTGTTCTCTTGCTTTCGTTTGTACATATCCTCATGTTCATTGACGAACTGCTTAACACAATCAACGTGAAAAGAACGATTATAGTTCCGAACTTTCCCATTCTTACATACTAAGGGGACTGGTTTCGTAACCAAATCTTTCTCTTCTAAATCTTTATTACAGTAATAGCATTTTTTTAATTTGCTAATTTCTGCCCCCATTTAGACACCTTCTATAATCCTATTTTTTTGATCTCATACTCGTCCTTCCCCACGATAACTACACCCTGAGAACGTGACGATTTTGAACCAATAGTGTCTACTGAATACTCATCGATTCCCTTAATACTCCCGAAAGTAACTTGATACTCATTCATGCCAACTTCTAGCATGGTAAAGTGGTGGATATGACCACCAATAACAGCCACGAAATGTTCTCCATACATTGAGCTTAACTCGGCTAACAACGTCTTCTTTTGTAGATTATTCAAGTCTCCATGAATAAAGCAGAAAACGTATTTGCCAACCTTGATCCAATGCACGTAATCTCTCTTAGCTTCTATATACTGAACTCTACTGTTTGAATATTTAGCATACGTCTGGACAATCTTATTACTTACTCTGATAGCATGATCTGCACTCAGATTTGACTTCTTATTCCCTTGCAATCTATCATGGTTACCCGCAATAGCTGAATATTTAACTGGAACATAAGAAGAAATTGTTTCAAGAAATTCTATGACTAACTCAGTAGCATTAACTATCTGTTCTGATAATGTTTCCTCTGCATTGTATAGATTTTGGTTTCTCATATATACGTTTTCAATCAAGTCACCTAAGTTCATAACATAGACAGATTTAACATTTTCCTTTTTGATATTCTTTATAACTTTTTGAGCATATTCATTTAATAACTCTCTGGCAATTTCAGTGTTGTACTTGTTCTCTGGGATATCTACTAAAGCGCCATAATGAAAATCTGATAAACAAACAATCATTTCCCTTTTTTCTTCTTTGGAATTGGCACGATACTTATTGAAAGAGCTAGGCTTAACAAAGTCTTTCTCTTTAATCGCTTCCTTAATTTCCTCTAAGAACAGAACGTCCTTATTGACCGCTCTGACAAGTTTTCTGATATTTCTTCCTTGTGCTTGTAGTTGTAGTTTTGAAGAGTACAACTCTCCGACTTCTTCCTTGATACTCTTTAACTTATTATCCGCAACTAAATCTACGTGCTTTACTGCGGTGGGTAGAGTCCCACGTTTTCTCTGTACAGCTTTAATCAGACAGCGATATCCTTCGTTTGTATCACTGTCATAGAAACCCTCTTTCCGCATCATACGTTTATGTGCAGCCCAAGATGTACGTCTTGTCGGAGATGTCTTTTGAAGTTCCTCTTTTATTCTGATAGCAACATCAAGATGCTTATCACTTACTACAACTTTATTACCTTTTCTGTTTATATAACTACGCATTTCTTCGCTCCCTTAGAATTGCGCAACACCTGTGTTATATTGATGATATCGAAAAAAGGGGTATTACAACCCCTTATCTTCCTTAAAATTTTTGATTAATTTCAAGACTTCAGCCAGTTCTTCGTCACTCATTTTGCTCAATGTCTTCTTAGATATCTTCGCTACTTCCGTGACAAATTCTTTCTTTAAATCTTCTTTATCCTTAATTGAAATAACAAACTTCTTAATCTGATCGGCTGGTGGTAAGGCTGCTTCCTCTTCACTTTCAAGTTCGTTCTCATACTTACGTTTAGACTCATCATTGTTACCAACGAAATCTTTCTTAACAACGTCTCCCTGATTTTTCTTGCCTTCGAGTCTTTCTTGCCAAATTTCATAGCTAGGGTTCTCGATGACCTGACCAAGAGTTGTTGTCTTTGTACGATCTTTTTCAATCTTTCCAAAGTATTTATCTTCATCGTCTTTAAACAACTTGATAACTACGTCATAATCATAGGTTGCTTTCTTCTTCATATCTGGTACTTCACCAACCTTGATACGTTTTGTTTCAGAAACGTCTTCCATAACATCTTTCATTTGTGCTACAGAAATAACATTGATACCACGAGATGCCAAGGCAATTTTTGCATTTTGTAAACGTGTTTCAAGTTGCTTAATCTTCCCATAAGATCTGATTGATAAGTTTGCGTCAAGAGTATTCTTACCCTTTTGTCTTGCACGTTTCTCATCAATATCGAGTAATGCTTGTTGGATGTCTTCATGAATCTTTGTTTCAGAATCAATGATAAATGTACCAACCTCTTCATCTTCCATAAGATCTTCAAGAACATCTTTCAAATCGTAGAAACTTTGAGTATCGTAAATCTCTAATAAGTTTCTGCCGTCCACTGGATCGTCTTCGTACCAGCTATAACCATCTTCTGAATCAATTGCCTTAATCTTTGGGAATGATAAACCAAACAGGGTTTTCCCTGTTCCAGTATCACCATAAACTAAAATTTTAATACCTTTTTTACGACTATTGGGTTTTCTTCCTTGCATTCTTCCACTCTCCTTAAAATGTCAATATTACTACTATTAATCGAACATAGCCTCAAATTTATCGTCACTTATTACACCTTTTGAACCATCGTCCCATGGATTGTCTTCGTCTTCATCTGTGTCCTTGATTACTTCTTCTTCGTCTTCATCAGCAACACTCAAAACACTAATGTCATAACGATCTCTGACAGCCATTTTAGCCTTATCTGTTTCCTTATCTTTGACAATCTTAATGCCATCAAAAATCAATTCACTAATTTTATTCCCACGAATCGTAAGTTCCTTCTTAACGTCTTCTTTGGTAGTGAACCCTAAATCAATTAACTCTTGCACTTCTGGTGTTAATTCAATGTCTCCAGTAGCTTGATCGTAGCCTTCATTTACTGCAATCTTCAATACGAGTTCTCGCACAACGTCACGACTTTTCATCTTGAATAGCTTATCCAAAATTTTCAAACGTACGTCAATATTATCTTCGTTTGCAGTAAAGACAATCTGTTGTGGCAATGCAAGTGTATCTTTAACTTCATGACCATTTTCCTTACTTACATATTGTGGCACGTAGGCATCAATAACTGTGCGTCCTTCTTCTTTTAATTCCTTAGCTGAACGGGAAGAAATTGAATCTTTTTCAATCAAATATGTTTGTTCAACATTAAATTCATGTTCATGTGCGGGTACTTCTTCGCCCTTACGTGTATAGCCTTCGTTCAATGAAATATTCTTAATGTTGAATCGTCTTTGAACTTCGTCATTGTAACGTGAATATTCTACTCGGCCACTTACAAATACTTCTTGACCATTTTCAAGGAATTTCTCCATGTATTCCGCTGCATCAATACCTGACAAGAATTGCTTATGGATTAATTTACCATTGTCGTCTTTCTCCAAACGAACATTAATGAAACTTTGTGGAGCAACATTTTCCAAAATATCTTTCTTGTTACGGAACTCCCACTTAATATCCATCATGCCTTCGTCAGCTTTCTTAGAGAATCGTTTAAGAATCGGCTTAGCTGGTTGATATCCGTCCATTAATTGAAGGTATACTTGCTTGCCATCACCTAATTTAAGTGGGAAATTAACGTTCACATACTTGTAACCAGTCTTTTCTGACGTTTGAACACCATTGAAAGTGTCGTCATTTATGCTGACTTCGCCCCAAGCTCTAAACATTGCAAAACCTTGCTTTAATTCTGTTTCCAATTTAGCTTTTGTCTTTGTCGCCATATTATTCCGCCTCCGTATTTTCTTTTTCAATAATTTTGAACTCATTCAATGCTAACTTACCTTTTACAATTGGTTTCCGATACTGATTAGATAAATTAAGAACTGCCTCGTGTGAGAGTTTATCTGACACCATAATTTTTTCTATCAAGATCCCCTTTGAAGATAATTCAAAAATGCTTTGTGCTATATTGTTTAGCAACTCGCTTTCTTGATCAGAAAGAACGAAATGTTCCTCTTTATTATCTCTTGTTTCGTCCTTAATGTCAATATTACTACTATCAGCAGTTTCTTGATTACCTTGGACACTTTGTTCTTGCCCCATATTCATTTGTTCCATTATCTTTTTCTGTCTTTCAACGTAAGAATCGTAACGTTCACAAGTAGCTCCAATTGGAACAAAAATGTTTCTGTTTAACACTTGTTGTATCTTACTTTCTTGTTCTTGCATAATTCTTTTCAAAATTTCATTCTCGTCATTAGTACCGTAAACCATTCTTAACCCACTAATATTTTCTTTTGAAAATAGCTTATCCATATTAATGATGTAAGAGAAATTTACTGCGTGTGTAGCAACTATTTGTCCTTGTTCAGCCAATTTCGTACCTCCCATTCTTCAACCTGTTTTTTTAAATTATCTAACCCACGAGTATTGTCAATTACATAAATATCACTGAATACACCTGAGTTGCATGTGACCTTTAAGCCACTTTTAGAAATAGTTTTTGTCGGCAGCTTCTCAATAAAAGACATCTGTTTTTCAATGTTAGTGTCTTCAATTGATTTCTTATCCGCATACCCATCTCTATTTTTGATTCTTTCTAGTGCTTTGTCTTTGTCTGTCTTAATATAGATTGCCTTAAGCCCATCTTCAACAAAGAAAGTTGAAAACTCAATTAGCTTACGAACGTCTGGTATCAAGACATAACCAAGATCACTTGAATAATATTCTTTTTTTAAATAATTTATCCAAATATTCTCACCAAAGATTCTTCTCATGCCCTCTCCAATTTCTTGCATTGCTTTTCTCATTGTAATATTACTACTATTAAAACAAAAAAATTTGTTTGCAATGTTATGAATTTCTTTTCCTAGAGAGAGTTTATCGGCTTTTTGCTTAAAGATAGAATTGTAATCTTTAACTAGCATATCTGCTACTGTATCTTTTCCAGATCCAGCAAAACTCGCCATGATAATTGCTCCATTCATCTTCCACACCTCCTGAACAAAGCATAGTATATCAAATTATCGACCTCGTGTAAACAAAATACTCGGTTTAAATCAAAAAAATAAGGCTATTATTCATAACCTTATTCTTATCAATCATATTAAAATTTTTGTGTTTTTGTGTGCCTTTAATCTACTTAAAAATTTTAACAGCATTCTACTTGTTGATATTACACCAAAGCGATAACAGTTTTTAAGTTCAGAATGAATGAAGTTAGAGATATGTTCATTGGACATTAGAGAGGTCAGTTCTTTAATTTCACTAGCAGTTATTTGTAAAAATGGATTGGGAAACTGTTGAGTTCCAAAGCACCATTCAAAATCATGGATATTCTCTACAACCATGTTTTCGATATCATATAATTCACATTTAGATATACATTCTACAACTGCTTCTAGTTCACATTTTTTATAGCAATTTAGAATATAATACATTGTAATGATATCTCTTTCACTATTCATTAGAATATCATTTTCACTAATATCTACCGCAATATTATTATTTTTAAGATAATTCAATATTTCCAATGAAAATTCATCTTCTATCAAATTCTCTAATAAATCGTCCATTCTGTTTTGCATTCCCTAATCTCCCCCAAAAATTAACTGTTGTCTTTACTTTTATTATACGTCTTTCTGATCTTGTAGGCCATGTAATATTCACTCTCAGTCTTTTCTCTTTGAAGTATATCCACGTCAGATTTGATATCACCAAATCTTTCCAAACTGAGGTATGCTGCTTCCTCTAATGTATATCCAAGATCCACTAGTCCATCTATGAACCTATTTCTTCCAGCAGTCCTGATGGATGAATAAGTGAATATGCGCTCAACAATATAATCACTAAATTTACTTGCAATATTACTTATTCTTTTTTGAATCCCCACTTCAGTTAAATTAGCTGTTGTTTTATTTTCTCCATAGGGTCTTAGAACATAGCCAGTTCTTGGAATGGTACTAAGCCAATTTCGTTTTGTATCATAATACTCTTCTTCTATCGCATCCTGTACTATGGAAAATTCTCTGGGTGTTAATTTAATATCTCTAGGGAATTTACCATGAACATGAATCACCCCATCTTTAACATCTGACTCTTTAAGAAATCTAATTTCATCATTCTCGTCAATTCTAGACAGTCTTAAACCATTCAATAACAGAATTAACACGACTCCATTTTGTGCCACATCAGAACGTTCTGCCAGTCGAGCAATCTCATTTCCATCTAAAAATGGAGATGGTTTTTCACTATCTGGGATAATTTTTATTAATTTTTTGTAATTCCACTTAACTTCATATTCAATGCCAACACTCTTATATTCCTTAGCTATGAATTTTATAAAATTACTAAGTTCGAGCAATGTCGTTCTATATGTCATAAAATTAATAAATTTGTGTCTGAAAAAGTCTACAACTTTATTCATGTCCTCTAAATCGAAATTAATAATTGATTTATTATTTTCTACTTCGATCTCTTCAATATTTGTAAATATTTTATTGATATTCTTTAAAGAACTTAAACTTAAATATTCTTTCGAGTAATTAGATAAATATAAATACTTAACGTTATTATCATACAAAAATTGTTTGTTTGAAAAAAGCTCCCCTTTACCATCTTTTAATCTATATTTTACTAAACTATTAAAATTACTACTTTTTGCGTTCAACATAATCGTTGCTTTCTTCAATTTTGTGAAAGGCATTTTTGCAGAATTTATTTCTTTAGCATTGAATAATCTGTCAATAAATTTATTATCGAGTTTCGCTTGTAGAAGTTCATCCTTATAAGTATCTTTTAAGTCATGAAATTCATATGGTAAAGGTTCACTAATTATGTCTAACATAAAACTTACCTCCTAGTTAATATAAACAGTATAAACAATTGATGTCCGCAAATCAACATTTTGATATTTATGTTAATATTTAAAACTACTCCTTAATATAACCAAGCTGTATACCTTCTGTATAAATAATATTTTTTAATTCATCTCGTCTGCTAATAATCGAAAGCAATTGTTCATTTGATAATTCTTTCAGTTTAGAATAATCATTGTTACGACTTGCAATTACACTTCCTGATTCATTGGGATTCCCATTATCACGAATATACTTCATCGTTGTTTCAACGCTCTCGTGGTCAAGAAATCTTGATGTCTTCACGATATCCTTTGTAATAGAATAAACGTAAGTACCAGCACCTACTTTCAATGAATGAGGTGTAATCTTCTTGTCGAACTCTACACTAAACTGATCCATGTAATGAACTAAGTTATTTTTATTCAAATCTCCAAAAATATATTCATTATCATCGCCCTTATATAGAACATTGACCATCTTTTGATAGTATTGATATGGCAAGAATTTAACGTTTTTCTTAACACCCTTATCTACCACAATTAATTTTGCAAATTTAGAACCATTCCATTCTATTACTTGGAACTGATCCCACTTAATCTTAAATGTGGCTGTACTACGAATTGCAGTAACAAACATAAAATCTACCAACATAGCATACTTCTCACCAATTCTATTATTGTCAGATTTGTACTGCCTATCAGTCAACCACTTTTTAAGATTCTCTAAGTCTTTCTTGCTCATAGGATTAATATGTTCAATGTCGTCTATTAATACATTAGTGTTCAAATAGTCTTTTTTAATCTTAACAATGTTGACATCGGGATAAACGTTCTCTTTACCTAAATGATCAAAGAATGATGAAACAATATGAAGATTTGTCGCAATAGTCGAATCCTTGACTCCTTTTTCTCTTTCTGCTTTAATGAAGTCTTTAAACACCATACCATAGCTCATTGTGAGAATAAGTTCTTTTTTGATGTGCTTTGTATCTACTCCGAATAAGTCAATGAAGAACTTGTCAACACAGAATTTATATTTTTTCTTCGTGCTTGCCGTCCTTCGAGTTTCAATAAAGCTATCAAAAGCATTGGATATTTTGGACTCTTCCATTGTTTTTATCATTTCAATTCCTCCTGAGATTAATTTAACCCTCTATCACATAAATGTCAATATGTTTCTTTCAAGAACTCACGTTTTAGGTTCTAACGTGAACTTATATTATTACCATTCATCATTTCTTTGATGTCTTTTAGAGCAATTTTATGGTGATATAACGTAGCAATAGAAGGTAACTCACTCTGTTCTTGTAATATCTTGCCTAAGCTAAATTGATTGATTGATTCTGTATCATATTTCTCTTTTGTCAAAAAATATACTACTTGCTCTAACATTTTACTTCGTTTATCCTCTTCGCCAACTTTCAATATGTTTTCTTTGATATAACTCCAATTGTACCCATAATTGTAAATCTTACCAAATGAAGGCATATTCTTATCTTGTTTCAGCAGCTCTTTAAATTCCTTTTGAGTCTTAACGTTTCTGTTTACCTTAAAAAACTCTTCCAACTGTTGCCTAACAACATTTTTCTCAATGTCATATACCTTCTCTGGTCTTCCCATGTTGCTAGTATCTCTAACTTTGACCCTCTTGAAATCTTTTATACCTATCAGCTCTAAGATCTCTTTCCATGTCTTACCTGTTCTGTTCAACAAGGTAGTTGGAGATGGAGCTGCTCCTCTCGTATATTTTTCTTGATACAATGTTTTTGATGGTGTTTTTTCTAAGCCTAGCTTGTAAATTTCTTTTTAAATTCAATTAGTAATTCCAATGTGTCGCTTTTATCAGAACTCATGCTATATACCTCATTCCCCTTGATTTATTTTAATTATAATTCAATTTAGTATTTTAGTCAAGTATTAAATTGAATTATAATTAAAATAAAAAAGCCACTATAAAGTGGTTTAATATATTATTCTTTTGTACTTTCAACAATGAAGGTAACTAATTGTGCTAATGTCATTCCAGTTTTGATAAAATTGTCATTCTTATTGTCGTAAACATCATAGGAATATACGGCTTTACCATAGTTTGTTTCTACTTTCTTATTCTCATCTGCCATGTTTGGAATCTCACAGATTAACGCTGGTACATTATCAAAGTAATCACTAGGAATTTCTTTTAGAGATCGTAAGTCAACTCTCTCTTCAATGTTCTTTGTGACTTCTACTACCTCAAATCTTTCAGCAAAATCAATTGGACTCATATTTTACCCCCTAAAATTCTTTTATTCTTAGCATTCTCTTACAATCCTTTTCGTCTTCCCCATCAAAGAAATTAAGATATATACCGTTCCTACCTCTAACAAATACAGGACACCAATACCAACGTCCGTCATATTCATTTTTCATTCTAATCTGTAACGTTAGCAACTGTTCGATTGTTAAGGTTCTGTAACCATTTTCGTCACTCAATCTTATCCTTAGAGGGCAATACTCGTCACAATTGTCTTTCTCATCAAAGAATTGTGCGCAAACTCCATTACCAAATAACTTTGTAAAAACTGGGAACCAATCATCGGGTTCTCCTGTATCAAGAAGAATATTTATTGAAAGTAATTCTTTCTGTCCAAGTTTTCTATATTCACTCAAAGTTATCACTCCTTTATATTGTCTGCCAACCATATATACATTTCTTCGAGCGTATTAAATGAAGCCTGATAACAGTCCAAATAAGAGCCTTCATATGGATTCATTTCTGGCGATTCCACATAAGATGAGACTGTGTAATCGACACCTGTAATATCCTTAGTACCATTCTCTTTTTGATCAACTATCTCATAGGTTATATTCCAACCTTTCTCTATGAGCGAATCTATCTTTCGCATAGCTCTTATATAATTAATAAATCTTTTTATCCCCATACGTTCTCAACCTCCGATGAACCATGTTCCGATATCACATCTAGCGCTCCATTCTCCCAATTTTTAACTTTTTCACTAATAGTTCTTTCCCCATATTGGTTTGTAATAAGATTAAGATCATGCTTAAATTGTGTCTCTGCACTACTTAAAACATCATCAGCTTCTTCTCTTAAATTCTGCTTAATATATGGAATTGTGGAAGATAGAAAATTATCAAAGTCAGCATACAATGCTCCTAATTTTTCTCTATCTGCTTTTCCAATACTTTTTTTTTCAAGAATTTCTTCTATGACTTCTTGTTTTTCAGAAAAATCTTTTAATTTTTCATTTAAAACATGGTTAATAGTATGTTCACTTCGCTCTAATGAATTAGGTGTAACATATTTATTTTCAATCTTACGACCAGTAGCACTTCTAATTGTGCAAGTAGTACCACAGCCAACACCAAAAGAACTCACAAATTCTCCCCACTGTCTCGGAGAAAGCTCTAGCTCCACTATTCTATCCGACAAATTGTTAAAGATTTCATCACGACCTGTGATTCCGTCTTTAACAACGTTGCCACCATAAAGTGTAATAGATACAAAAGAATTAGCGTCAAATTCTTCTCCTACTAAACGCTCACGTCCTGTTACTCTATTTACAACTATCTTACCTACATTGTCATATCTCATACTTTTCCTCCTAAAAATTCTTTTTCATGTTGCTAATTTTTTGTAATACTATGTTCATTTTTTAGATGCTTAACATACTGCTCACTAGACCAAGAATATAAATTATCATGGTAAAATTCCTTATCACATAATTTACATACACAAGTGTGTTTGTCCCGTTTGAAATAGTCTTTATACCATTGATTACAATTTCTGCCTATCGGATTATTGTGAGTCGATAAGTGACGATCAAACACCGCATTTCCACTAGTGATATTGATTTCTTTACCACACAATTTGCACTTTGTGTAATACTTTTTCGTTATCATTTTATTCCTCCATGTCAATATTACTACTATAAGATATATTGATAATTACCTTGATCACTTTTACGCATTCTTCTTTCCTCATAAGAGAAGGTATATTCTACAGAATGATAAAAATTACTAAATTTTTTCCAATAATTATCTCCATATATTATATCTGATAACTTATCGCCCTCTTCACTAGATACCCCATAAAAGAATAATTCCATGTCGGGACTCGCATTCTTTTCTACTTTGATACCAACTTCCGAAGCACCGACACACTTCTTTGCTTCAATAATATTGTCAATAATTTTATTGAAATTATTAATATCTTCTGTACTACGGCCAAGAATTTCTTTTTTATCTTCCAGATAATGAAGTAACATATAGTCCTTGATAGTTGCGATATCGTATTTGAGATGGTTTGGTTCAAAAACGCCCTCAATAGTCAACAGGCTCTCATCATATCTTGTAAAATCTGCTGCATCAAGAGTGTCTAAATAGAGGCGATACGTGATATTGTCTTGTTCATCTCTTCCGACAAACAGACCAATCTTATACACGTCATTAAAATTTCTTGGCTTAATAGTACAAGAAATTTGCCTTATGTACATGTTGATCCTGAACAGTTTTTCATAATTATCGTAATCGTGTGGTCGCCAAACTGGATTATCAAAGTAGTGTGTGAGTACAATGTCTCCCAATTCATGTATAAACTTCAGATAATCATTTTTCTTTTCTACTGAATATTTTTTCTTTGCAATTCTTTTTTTCACTCGACTTCACTCCTAAATTTTATGTCAATATTACTACTATTACAATAAAAAAATAAGGTTTTTGGTAACCCTATTTTTAAATTACTAGCATAAAGGCTGGAAATTTTTTATTTTATCGTAATCCTCGCTATTGTCATTTTTTGCATTTCTTAGATCAATATCATTCTGTATATTTAAAAAATATTGATCAGACGTACCCAAAAATCTTCCTAATCTTACGGAAGTATCTACCGTAATCTTTCTACGGTCATGTACTATATCCTGAATCCTAGATACAGGAACATTTATATTTTTTGCTAAAGAATATGCGGTCAGATTTAATGGTTGCATAAATTCTTCTTTTAAAATTTCACTCATTTTTGGTGTTGGAATTTTCTCCATAATATATCTCTCCTTTAATGATAATCTACTATCTCTACATCATAGAAATCATTCATATCTTCAAGTGTAAAACAAATTCTATATTGATCATTAATTGCTATGCTGTATTGCCCCTCTCTATCTCCCACCAGTTTTTCTAAGTGGTTCGATGGTGGCACACGTAAATCATTAATGTTCATTGAGCTTTCGATCATCATAAGTTTGGTCAAAGCTCTTTTCTGAATATTTTGAGGCAGCTTTTTTGAAAAATTACCATTGTATATTTTCTCTGTTTCCTTGTCAGCAAAATTCTTTATCATAGTCTTACTTACCTTACCTTATCTTAATATGTATTATACACGGGACACGTGTATAGTCAAGTATTTAAAATATGTCCTATTGCCAATGATAAAATAGTTATTTTATCGCCCATATCGTACTAAGCAATCTGCAAAAATTCTTTTTTGCAGATATCATACACATACATAGCCTTGATTAGCTTTTCGATTTGAATGTTAATATTCATACTATTACTATAACCTAATTTGTTGCAAAGAACAATCATTCTGTTAAGTAATTCTTTCTTACTAGAATTATTAAACCCACGTACATTCTTTGTAGCAACATATTTAATGTTTCCTGACTTGAATAATTCATTCATTGTGTACATTGTTGGATCAATTTGCAAATAGAAATTATCTTCGCTAACCTCATAGTAGATAGCGCATGAATCATGTTTCTGCATTGCAGCAAAGATTTCTTCAATATTGTTTTTCATTATGTATCACTCCTCATTTTATTTTGTACTAATGCACAAGTAGGAATCGAACCCACAATAATTTCTTATGCCACCAGACTATGCAGAAATTCTTTTTACTCGATACTATACTAAAAAGTTATTTTCTATATACTGGATATTGTTGAACTTAGTGTCTGAATCTTCTGTTTCTTCAATTTCATCAATCAAAGACTTAAATGAATCTAGGTCTTTGTCTGAAATGAAGAATGTTCTTTCAACTCCCTGTGTGTTTGAATGAAATACTTTCTTAAATTCATTATCGTTAACCTGAATTAAATCATAATCCCCAAAATTTGCATTAATCATATTTATTATCCCCTTTATTTTTTTGATTATTTTTACTTAGTAACATTATACATTATACTTCTGCTTTAATTCCTTTAATGTATCAAAATATTCTTCTGACTTTGGTATATAGTGAATCTCTTCTTTCACTGGACTTTCTGTCTCCCACCAATTTCCTCTTTCATCAATAAACTCTATATCTCGCATATCATGAACTGTTAAAATTCCTTTTATTGGATCATTATTCATAATATATCTAATATGTGATACGTTGCCCGTCTTCTTTCCCATAGCTAAACCCTCCTCTATTTAAACCAAAATGTAGTTACAATAAATTCTTCGTGAGGTTCTACATCTCCCACTCTGTAACCTAATCTTGATAATTCGTCTTGAATAACATCCATTGGAGTTTCCATTCTTTTAGATACTATTCTGAACCAGTATTGCCCTTCTTCTGAACATGAAGTAATTATTTCATTAATTTTTTTCATGTCTTCTTCCTCAATCTTAGGAGCTTTATTAACTTTATCTGCTACATTTCTCGCAACAACGGGTGAAATTATTTTCATAATTAAGCTCTCCTTTTATCAAAATCTTCTTTTGTCTCGTAAAATTTAAAACTAACTACTTGATTAGCATCAATCTTATGTCGCTTACCATTTTCATCGGTCAGCCAATTCCCCTTAACTTTACCTTCAAAAATTTTTTGTACCAACAAACTCTGGTCGTTCATTTAAGCTGCTAATGTTTGACCAATCACCTAAAAATTGATTAACCTCTAAGCTGCCAAAACTAGTCCGATTTTTAATTTTTTTCTTTTTCTATCTGTTCAGTTTTTTCTTTTTCTCTGATATCTTTTAAAACATCGTCCCACTCTTCAGTAGTCAACAAGTCTTTAATATGTTCTCCAACTCGTGTATCGCTTGGGTTGTCGAGATCAACAAGAACGTGTATAGGCAGAAAATTTTCTTCATGTCTAAACAACACTTTTCTCGTATTTTTGATCTTATCAGGCAAGATTATTCTCAAATAATTTTCACGATATTCTTTCATAAAAATTACCACCCTATCTATAACTTAACTAAAAATTCTTTTTCATTAAACAGATACTATCTTTCAACAGGATAAAATCCTTGTTTGGGATCTCCGTAGCTAGGTTTATCCAAATCTTCGTAAGAACCTTTAAAGCCGACACTCACTAATTTTAATGGATATTTGAGTTTGTCGATCTGATTGTCATAACAACCAATATCAATACCTAAACCTCTGTTTCTGTCTGTGTATTCATCTACAGATTTTAGTTTAGGAAAATCTCCATTAAACCTTAATTCACCACCCATTGATAATTGGTCTTTATTCCAAAAGGCAAGTAATTCATACATATCATAATCTAAACCAGTTTTATGGTCTGTGATAATACCATAATCTTGGTAGTGGTCTCTGATAAAACCACCACCAAATTCCTTTGGTATTAATAACTTAAAGGGCGCACCATAATATACATTCTTGATACGTGTAAGACTATCTGCCTTGTTCCAACTAAAACTTCCCATAATTAATTCCTCCTAATTTTTACTGTAATTTCAATCCGTTGTCTATAAATTTCTCAATGTCCTGTACATTGCATACCACCAATGCTAATTCAGCAAAGAGGTATACGTTATATTCATTGACTTCAAGATTATTTCTCACCAAAAATTCTTTTACCTTTTCCATTAGTGATTGTTTATCCTCATATTCTGGTGTTCCCGTAAATTCTTCATAATCGTTTACACCTGAATATACTGGAGTATCATCAGACAAGTCTTTTAAATTGTGTCTGCTAAGATCAATTTTGTACATTGTCTGTCCGTCAGTACCGTTAGGTATTTTTTCTTTTTGAACGTACCAACAACCAACACTGTCAAGCTCAGCATAACTTCCGTTTACACCATGAATTGTTTTTTCAACTAACAAATACATATATTATTCCCCTCCTATTAAAACTATTTTTGCAATTGTCTTTACAAAATAAATGTAGTCTTTGCAATTTGCATTTATTTCATAACCATCCACAACATCCTTATCCAAATTCAATAATGCTTCTGCGGGATAATGATAATTTGCTTCCTCTAATTCATGGAAAAGATAGTCGTAAAATTTTCTTGAATTGTATAGTTTCTTATCAACGTCAGCCTCTTTCATTAATTCTTTTATTGCTAGACGGTCAAGTCTATGCGACAATTCTTGTCTAGTTTTCTTAACTAAATTAATAGAGTATTGTTCGGAGTTTGTGTCTTGAATAATATTTGTTAATTTTTTAATCAATTTTACTGATTCAAGTAATTTTTCTTTTTTCATAATATGTACCTCCTAATTTTTATGTAATAAAAACATATAGCGGAATCGAACCACTAACAAAAATTTCTTTTTGCACCAACCATGGTTATGCTAAAAATTCTTTATACTGTTAATCTTGACTCGTAAAAACTGTTAATCCTGCTCCGTCAAAAAAGTCAAAAGTTACGATTGAATATTCATCATTTCTTTTGATTAAAGCACTACACCAAATATACGGTGAATCTTCGGGGGAATCTTCGCCAGATATTGCTGTTTCCATAACTTCTTTTGGATCGTTATAACAACAATACAAGCCGTAATCGTCCAATGCCTCTTCATATCTTCTATCAGAAATTTTCTGTTCTGTAATATCTATAATTTCAATCTTTGTATCGTGTACTGTGATACTTTCTTTTACTACACCTTCAATTTTCATAAAGAACGACTTTTTAAATTTTGCAACAACTAAACCATTTTCCTTTTCATATCCCATTACTGCTTTTGTCATAATTAATTCCACCTTTTATTTTATTTTTTGACTAAAAATTCTTTTCTACCAACCAAAACCAGTTTCAACGACCGAACCATTTTCAGATAGAAAGTGGCTGCTAATATCCCAACGTTCACTTAAATCTCTACCCAATGATTTTGTATCAATATAATCCATCAAATCGGGCGCTCCATTGTAATCTCTATCTAGATTATTATTTTCATACCAACCGTCAGTCAGTTCATATTCAGCAAATTCAGAAAGACTATCGTGAACATACAATTGATCTTGTTGCCAATCTCCTTCTCCAAAATTTTCCAGTAATTCTTGTGCCAAACTCTTGTTACTTTCTTCTAACTCCTTAAAATTCTCAAATATTCTCATGATATTTACCTCCATTTATTTTTGACTAAAAATTCTTTATTTTACGACTTCTGCTACACAGTCAAACCAAAAATTCTTTTCTAATTCAAAATGCTTATCTGCCATATCTAACAAATCGTCATCACTATCTTCTAAGTGGTTTATCCAATCTTCACCGTAAACTGATTGAACCAAATCTTCATTATCTTGGAAAAATACTTCTTTGACTTGATCCTCCTTTTTGAAACGTACCATATAACAACCGTGTTCTAAGTCTTCTTTTATACCTAGATATTTTACTTTTGTTACTTCCTCCTCTACTAAAGCAATATCGGTAGGTTGTGTTTCAATGCCTTCATTTTCATCAACATACTCAAAGTTAAATTCTACATGTAATTCCATGCCCCACACTTTAACTACGCCCGTCTCTGAATCGCCAACATTACCCTCACTAGGATATTCACTTGCGACTTGGTCTATAAAGGCTTGGTAGAATGCTACATTAAAATCATTGTAATTTTCAGGTGTAACTTTACCCTCGCTTGCCTTGTAAATTTCTTCTTCCCACGTCATAATATGCAACCTCCATTTATTTTTTTTATGTACTTTGAATGAAAAAATCCTTCAAAAATTGACTAAACCATTTTGAAAAACCCTTCACGTTTACGTTGTCCGTAATATCTCATAATTTGGTCTGCTTGTTGTCCAATTGATTTTGTCGTATCAATGTCCACCTCTTCATCATCACAACCGTCAACTTCTGCAACAACTGCAATAGACAAACCAACCTCAGACAACTTTTTATCTGAAAGTGGTAAATTCTCTTCAATTGAATCTCCCATTGAGGTATCATATCTAATCGAACAATTCTCTGGTATTAATACAAGTCGCAAACTTGCGTCAACTTCTGGAATCTCAATGTTCTCCGTAATTACTTGCCCCTCTTTGTCTTCAAATTCTACTGCTGAATTATTCAGCTTTCTCATCTTTCCTACTAAAATCATTAATGAATTATAAACATCTTTCCTAATTGCAATTGATTTTGTTGTTGGCATAATTAATTCCTCCAAAAATTTATTTTTTGTTTACATTGTCCATGTAACAAGAACGTGTATGAGAATCGAACTCATATTTTGCACCATGCCACGTTGCCAATTGACTAAAAATTCTTTTTCTTGCTAACATATAATGTTGATATTACTACTATTAATCAATATTTATTTTTGACCAAAAATTCTTTTTAGTTTTCAATTATTCTTAGTCCGTAACTACCGACCCAATCTTCGACAAGGTCAAAAATTCTTTCTACTTCTGCTTTTTCATAAAACACGGTCGGTTTTCTCATGGACTCTAATCTGATTTTAGATTTCACTTTTCTTAACACAACATTCTGATTACCTACGATTGAATAAGTAGGTACTTTGATTTTTTCTTTACCCACCATAATGTTATACGCTTTTTCATTACGAACTACATAATGCCATACAAGTCCATATTTATCTTTGCGACTTTCAATCAGATTTTCTTGTTGTAACATACGAACACGTTTAACAAAAGTAGATGAATTGGAAAATCTAAGTGTGCCATCAAAATATCCATCAACAAAACCTAGCAAACTATCTTTGAAATCTTGTAAATCCTTATATTTTTTCTCAAATTTGTCAGTTACTCTCCGTCCATATGCGTCAGTCACGTTACTTGATGAATAAGTACCTCTAATTATTAATTCTTTTTCTTTTGCTGAAAAACTTTTTACTGTTTCATAACTCATAATTATGTACCACCCTTATTTTATTTTATGTAACAATAGCGTGTTAGTGAATCGGACACCAACATAGCAACCATGCCACGCTTTTAATCATGTAAAAATTCTTTTTTAGCTAACTACATTTTTTCATTGCTAACGTATTGATCAAAAGCTCTTCTATATTTTTCATAACAGAATCTTTGAACTCTTTGTTAGTAGGGTTGTCGTTGTTATCTAAATAGTAGTCGTCAATATATGTTGAATTAGTGAACCAACTAAATTGAACATTTCTATATTCTTTGATTGTAAGAATTTTGATACCGACTATCCATTGAATACCTTCCATATCATTAAAACCATTCTTGTTTAAACTAGTGCATTTAACACCAGTTATTATTTCTCCATTTCCCTCAATGAAATTTAAAATTCTTTCTAGCTTAGTTGTTTCTCTACTCATATAATTTTTCCTCCTAAAAATTCTTTTTTATTTTACTTATTATTTTTTAACATATCGTACATTTCACTCCAATTATCAGTTAGATAATCATTACTCTCATCACTAAATGTATCTTCATCAACATTTGTCTCTTTTCTAGCAATTTCAGCAACTTTCTTATTGGCTTCCAAAAATATTTCAATATTATCAAAAATATCTTCAACAGTACCAATACCATAGTTGATAGGTTGATTATCCCCACATAAGTCCCACGCCATATCCGCAATTAAACATCTTTCATATTCATTACCTCTGCTATCTGCAATTTCATACAATTTGTCAAACATATGTTGTTTAACAGCATCTTCCTCAATAGCAATATTATTTTTCTTTGCATACTTAGTGCAATGATTGTAATAGTATTCTGCTTCATAGAAATCTTTCGTCCATTCGACAAAACTCTCTCTAAAATCTTTTGCCACCTTTAATTTTTCTGCTAATTGTTCGTAAGTCATTGTCATAATTAATTCCTCCTAAAAATTCTTTTCTTATTACACTAATCGTTGATAACTACTTCATAATCTTCATTAATTCTTGCATTAGGATAGCTACCAAAAAGTGTTTCCCAATATTCCTCTTCTTCTAATCCAGTCAATTGACAACCTAATTGTGAAATATACCCTCGACTTAATTCGCTAATACAATCCTTTAAATTCTTACCTACCTCATAAATTTCTTCGATTGACTCACAATACACAGCATCGTTATCAAAGATAGCCATACCATTATCAGCCAAAAATGTTTCCATCATTGAATCCATTGGACGACTATTTAATTCCTTGCCACTGATTAAACAACCCTCTTCACAAGTTGTTGCTAATCTTTTTTCCAACGTTGTTACCTCAACAAGTTTATTTTCAAATTCCATATTGGAAACAAGTGTAACTGTTTGATTGTTAAGCGTTTCGATTAACTTTTCTACGTTCATAATATGTACCTACCCTTGTTTTATTTTTGAATCAACAACACAAGTGAGAATCGAACTCACTAGCAAAAATTTTTTGCCACAACCATATTATGCTAACCAAAATTTCTTTTTTACGCTACTGGATATGGTAACTTACTTAAATTATTTCTTGTAATATTAATACTATCATCAAGGCTCATATCATTCTCTTCAATAATTCTTTGCAGCATTTCTATATCTTCATTTTGCATAGTGTATTTCCATTCATATGTTGCATTGCCCTCATTATCAAAATTGATTACGCCAATTGTTGCGGTTAAAATATCAATCGCAAAACGTATATCAAAAGTATCATATGCAAAACCTAATATATAATTCCCTTTTTTGTCCTTGTATAACTTATCGCACAATCCGTCAAAAGTAGATAACTCATTGTTGACTACCCACAATTCATTTTCATTTTCAACTTGTACGCCCTCAATTTCTTCACTGTAAATATAGGCATAACCGATACCCTCGTTCATTAATGTTTCTGCGTTATCCTTATCAATTCCGTATGAATCAAGAATTTTTTCTAACTCACGTTCTGTATTAAATTTTCCGCCTAATTCAAAACATAAACCGTGACCCCACGACTTGTCCGCAATTCTCTCCAATATATCTTTGCTTTTTTCCATAATAATACAACCCCTAAAATTTATTTTATGTATCAACAACACGTGTAAGAATCGAACTTACATTAAATAACCATATCGTGTTTATTTTTGACTAAAAATTCTTTTTCTCGCTAACTCAATTTAATGTAGAAAAACATCTTCTAAATAGAACAGCGCACTTTCTGCTGTTTCAGGATTGTCTCCATTGATTTGTTCATCAAGATATTTGATTGTCTCAATATCTGAGTCATCAAAATAATATTTTTTAGTCTTGCCTTGGCAATTCTGATGGAACACTTTTTTGAACTCGTTTTCTGATACCTGAATTAAATCATAATCCCCAAAATTAAATTTTAATAACATGATATTATCTCCTCTGTTTTATAAAAAATTCTTTTTTCTGCCTACATTATGCAATTTTCTCTTTATAAATTACACGGTCAACTATTGCCTCTTTCCAGTCACTCGGTTTACCACAATTGGTTAATTCTGCAACTGTTTCCAGTAAGCCCGATCTTACTGCCTCGTCCAAATCTGTGTCTTGACACAAACCATAAAACCCACTGCAACTATCGACTAATTCGCCTTTACTGTCGGTAACTGTAAAACCATAAACATCTCCATTACACCATTGTGTATAGGTTTCCAGTTCGCCCTCAAAACGTTGTTTAACTAATTTACGGACTTTAGTAGTGACTTTTTTAACGCCATATTCTGCACAAACTGTTTCTTTTGCCACAAAAGCTACGCCAACCGTACCACAATCCCACCCGTTTGCCGTACCTAATGAATAAACTACATTGCTATGCTCGAACTTACTAATCGGAAACATGATATAACCTAACTTATTCGCACGTTCAAAAACGTCATTCAAAAAATCTTCTGTATTATTATTTCTTACATGTAATTTTTCAACTAATTCGTCACCGATAATGCTGCCCAAAAATTCCATAGCGTCACTGTAATTGTGTTCGCTAGGTGAGTATGCCCTACCTTCAAAAGTATAGTAAGTACCTAACATATCCCAATCACGTACGGGATTTTCTGAGCAGTCGTCTGGCTCGATAGATAAAACTTGTCCTTTTTTATTTATGTACTTTGTCATATTAATACGCCCCTTTTTATTTTTTTATGTATCAACAACATAGGTGGAAATCGAATCCACCAAAATGCAACCATGCCATGTTTTTTATTGACAAAAAATTCTTTTTTACCCTACATTAAAAATGTTAATATTACTACTATTTATCAACAATAGTAGTTAAACCAGTATCAAGGTATGATACACTATCTAATTCAAGACCCTTTGCCCCTTCGCCTTGTTGACCTAATAAACGTGAGTTTTTATCTGTTGGCACAATTACGGCACTCCACTTTTTACCGTTAGCAACGTATTGAATTTCAAATTTATCTGTCTTAATAGTTTGACCATTTTCGAGTTTTAATGCACGTTTACCAGTTGCAAATTCATAGTTTTTCTGTTTCATTGTTGCAACGCTTTGGTTAGCTGAATTGATATCGCCCGCTTGCTTAGAAATGATAAATTGTTGACCACCAAACACGCCTAACGCTACAGCTACAGTTGCTACTAAACTTGTCTTTTTCATAATAAAATTCCACCTTTTTGTTTTTGATTTTTGTCTAATACAATAAGTCAATTCTTGATACATAATACCCTGCTTGTTGCAATTCGTTGATTGCTTCAAAAGTCGAACTAATCAAACTAAACGGGCAAACACTTTTAGCAAGCTCAATAAGTCTGTTCTTACTTAACTGCTCTGGATAACCACCAAAGTTATCGTACACTTGATACATGATAACTACCTCCATTTTTTGAATAATATATGTAACAATAGCGTGTTAGTGAATCGAACACTAACATAGCAACCATGCCACGCTTTTAACCAACTTTCATAGCAGTACATAACCTTATTCTAGTTGTCCCACACATGAAATACGGGTTATTAGTAAGATACAATTTAACAACGTGCGTTTTACCATTGTTGATACGATATATTACTTTTTCGTTGTCTGTATCAATATCAAGTATATTAATACTATGATTATTAGTTAAACCAATTACAGCGACTACTTTACCCATTATTAAAACCACCTTTATATATTGCAAGATTACTACTATTAAAGTGCGATTACTGTATAGCCTTGCATATCCAATTGAATATCAATACCACGTTGTTCGTCACGATTACTTAGGTAGTAAGTTGTATTGCCTTTGGTTGCCTTAGTTACGGAACTACTATTTTTGATTGTTGTCATTTTAATACACCCCTTATTATTGGTATGCTTATTTAAAGCATTCTATAAAATAGACTAACCATTAAAACGTTGCTAGTCTATTTGAACACTGCTTTAAAACTTTAAAACTTTGACATATTTTTATACTTGGTGCTGCCTAAGTCGTCAATCAAGTACGCTCTGATATAATCGCTTATATCGTTGTTGCGTTGACCTATTTTATTCAATCGTAAGATTAAAGGCAAGTAGTTTTTCGCCCGTTGTATATTGTATGCTTTATTTATCTCCATACTGTTTAAGCAAGTGCCTTGTTGTATTCAAGTGCTTAAAAATATACTTGTTTGATTATTAAGACTCGCAATCTTAACTTAACAATTCATTAGGTATTCAAGTGTTATGATAGCTTGCTATGCTATCAAGGTTATTCATTTTTCAAAGGACTAGATACATTTATTTAACTAACTGTCGTATAGAATACTATTAAAGTCGATATACATTGTAGTCAAGTCCGTGTATCTGATTGGTAAGGCGTTGTCCCGCCGTTTCCTTAACTCTATGATACCAATTATAAACTTGATATCTTTTTTGTCAAGAACTTTTTTAAACTTTTTTGAAACTGGCAATCTATAAAACCTTGTTACCTGATTGCCATGTTGCAAGTATATCAGGTTCATTATAACTTGTCAACTACTTTTTTAAACTCTTTTTACTCTTTATTGATAGGCTTGTACGTTTAACTGATAATACCGCACTTAGTCGGTTATCTATCAAGTAATCACGTTCTTACTTATCAACAACACAAGTATAATCGTTTGTTATTAAGTTGTCAAGTATTAAATTAAATTGATATTAGATTGTTGATATTGATTGTTATCGTTCTTGCTTATTGATATCAATCAACAAACACAAGTATAGTCGAATAATGTTAAACTGTCAAGTGTTAAATTAAATTGAATTAATAATATGAATATCGCAAGTTATGTTTAACGTTGCTTTAATAGAAGGAAAAATCAAAAATGAAAAATAAAAAGTGAGTGCGGTCGTTGATATGAATAGTATTAAGCTATGTTTTTGCGTGTGTATATATTGTATGTTTTTGTGTGTGTGATTGATTGTGTCGTATGATTGAATGCTGATATATTGATTGTGTGTGTCGTGTGTGAATGTGTTAGTGTGATTGATTGTGTGATTGATTGTGTGATTGAGTGATTGAATGCTGATTGAGTATGATAGTGTGATAGTTAATTAAGTTGTGAAGTGTGATAGTGTGCATAAGTAATTATATCATTGTGATATTGTTGTGATATGTTTATGATATCGTGTTTAATTGTGTGATTTTTTGATATGAAAGTATAGTGATAAATTTATGTAAGCTGATAGAGATAAACACTATTGAAATTTTTCAAAACGATTTTAAATTTTTGAAATGGAATATCAAGAAAAAAATTGTGTGACATGATTGAGTAAAATTTTTACACTAACCGCCCCTATTAAAATAAAAATAAATAATTTTAAATATATGCTATGCGATTATTAAGAACTATTATTCTTTATAACAAGTCGGGGGCTATTTTACTCGAATGAATGGAAATTTTTTGAACGTTTTGAAATCAGTAGCTACACCCACACACCATTTTTCGACCCAACTTACCCTCATTTCACTCTTAATCTTCCCCAAATTTACCCTCAATATTCCTAACCTACACTCAAATATTCACCAATATATGCAAATATTCGTTCCATATGCCCCCTGTTTTACTCAAAGCTGCCCCATAATTTATCTTCACTATCTCCATAATTTATTCAGCCTAATCAAATCTGCTGCCAAATATTCTATAATCACCTTCCATTCCACTCTCAATCTTCCTCAAACTCTCCCTCAAATTTCATTCCAGCATTACTCAATAGATCAATTCAGCACAACAAAAAAATCATAACAATTGCGTTATGATTTCCTTTAATCTAATTTATGTAAATGTAAATGTCGATTTTCAACAATATTAATAACAGTTAAAACTATATAACAATTTTGCTGCCAATTAATCTAGCTGCCAAAGTGATCCAATTTATTCTTTATTCACATTTTACAAATATTTTATTGTAATTTTATTTGCCCTCAATTTATGCTCATTTCTACCCTTAATCTATCAAACTCCTCAAATTAAACAATATTGGTTAAACAAGGTCAAATCGAGCTATTTTACCGTGCATACTTTTTGACCCTTAAATCAAGCATATCAACTCGCTTACATTATCCATTTTCACACTCGCCATTTACAGCAACTCCGTTGCCTTATTCAACAATAGCACTATAATAGCAATCTAATCGCCTTAATTCATTATATAAACCATTGCATTTACCCAATTGTTTATCATTAGCTAATTCATTATATAGTACATTATATAATTTATTTTAATACTCATTATAAATACATAATACAAGTACATTACATAATACATTAACATTATCATTATAACGTGTGCATACTATTTAATTACATAATTATAATGAATTACATAATGAATTAACATTACAAAATATAATTTATAACAGATTAGCATTACAAAATACATTACCTAATCAACTTACATTATGTATTTATAATACATTTTGATTTTATAACATATTTAGTAATACATTATAATTAAGTAGTTTAAATAGATTATGTAATTATAATACATTAAGTAAAACACTCGTCACATGATCTTTCAGAAGAGACTAGGATAAAGTAAAATCAGCGTGCATACTTATGTTAAAATATATTATATAATTATAATACACTTTATATTCAAAATGAATTACTAAATATATTAACATTTCATAATCATAATGTATTATATAATGAATTAAAATTTAGAGCAAAAAGAAAAAGACCATCTTATTCAGATAGTCTCAAATTTTTATCATTTATTCATATGGTTCTAATTCATGCATCATATCTTCCTTGCTAATCTTACCCATACTGTACAACTCTTTTATGATCGCATTGTTCAATATCGATGCTTTAACCCCTCGTGCATAGCTCCCAGAGCCGTCAGGTTTTAGTGAAACTTCATCTAAAATTTTTGCTATATCTTCTCTAATACTAATCGTACGTGGTAATTTCTTGACTTTATGATAGATCGTATTCTGTTTCAATACATATTTACCATCAGAAGACTTTAGCAGACCGTTACTAGAATTGACTACTGTACTACTAGTTTTCTTTGGTAGATCACTGAATATATCAGCAGCCTTCTCTTCAGTAGGCTTTTCTACAACAGGAGCTTTTTCCTCTTTAACTTCTTCATTAGTAGGGGCGGGACTAGTAGTGGGGGTAGTTTCCTCTTTATCGGGTTCAAATACACTAGCAAGAGGGGAGTTCTTAAAGTCCTTAGATTTCTTTCTACGTCTATTGCTATTAGTCAACTCGTTCATAAGTCATGCCTCCTATAACGTAATTACTTTCTTATCTAACATTTCGTCTAATAATTGGTAGTAAGTATCAATCAGACTATTACTCTTACTTGATAGTGTTGCTGGTAAACCACGATATGCAGTAGAAGATGCAAACCTAATTGTATTCGGGATCTTAGTAGAAAAGAAGGGAATATTATTAGTGTTCGCATATTCAGTAATCGAAAGAGTCACATCAGCATGTAGCTTAGTAGACTTCTTGTACTTGGTAGCTAACAAACCACCAATCTTTAAATCTGGATTATATTGCTCCTTAATTACTCGTACTCTTTCTAGAATGTTTTTCACACCATCAATTGAGTACATATCTGGTTCATAAGGAATAATGACAGTGTCAGTAGTAGCAATAATAGAACTAGTTACAGCTTTCAATTCAGGTGGCGTATCAAATAGGATATAATCATATTGTTTATCAAGATTATCTAGTTTGCCATCTAACATATTGAAATAATCTTTAGTAGGGGAAGCAATCGTATTGATCACTCTCAATAGCTGCTCATCAGTAGTTTGTTCTATATTAATGTCACGTTTGTTTAATTCACGAATAGCTCTAATATTATTAGATCCAAAATCGTCTTCAAACTGTTTCATCTTATCAAACTCAATAAAGTTCATGTCGCTATTAGCTGGAATTATATCAATGTTCTTATAAGCATCTTTATAGATAGCTTCTTCAGCATCAGCATAGTCCATAAATAAATCGTATATGGTAGTTTCAATCTTCTTACTATTTGGATCTATTCCGAAACTGCGTGTAGCATTACCTTGACCATCACCTTCGATAATCAGAATCTTACATTCAGGTTGCCTAGTGTGAATACACCCAGCAATATTAACACAAGTTGTAGTCTTAGCACTTCCACCCTTATTATTGATGAATGCTATTTTTTGAGCCATAAACTAATCCTCCCATTTGTCAAGCAAAAAATATTTACAATGATAAACATATGATATAAACCTAATGGTTTACTATTAACATTATATAATATTAAAACATTGCATAAACACAATGTACTAATCTATAAAAAGATTATAGTATTACTTGGTGTGTTTTTCAACCCAAAGATATCGAAATAACTAAAAAACTGTTAAAATAAGCGATTCAAAAATAAATATGCTATGCTAAAAGCCTAAAAGAGTATAACCATTAACATTATATAATGTATTTCATAATGTTAATTATAATGTAAGTATATATTTTAATTCTAATGTATTATGTAATATATAGATATTAACTATTATGTATGGATATATGAGTGTTGTCTCTATAATTTAATATTTGCATTAAAAAACGATGTATGTTTTAATTTAGATTGTAAATATTTGTGTGAAAACCACACTAGAAAGTTGTGATATTTATGATTGATACGAGACGTTACGATAAAAAACTACGCAATATATATTTAGGTTATTTAGTGAGACTCTTACACAAGAAGTATTTCGTAGCAATGTCGCCACTAGCTAAGAAACTAGGGTTGAATGCTAACTACTTCAGAGACTTTACGAAAGGGGATAAAAGAATCTCGGAAGAGAGACTTGACCTTCTAGAGGAATTATTAAACGATTTATATGGTTCGTTACTAGTGGACGAAGTGCCACAAAACAGAATAGAGTTCAACGACTTCATCAACACATTATCAGATTCTCTTATATATAAAGAGATTATTAGATAACAAAAAAGATTGGACGGGAATCCAATCTAGTTAATACGTTTCTGTATAATATCATGTACCATAGACAAGTACATAATAGCATATGGAGCGTAAAAAGTAAATAATGGAGGTTTATTTATTATGCTCAAAAACGAAATAAACGAAAAGAACCTACCCCAAACTGCTTATTTGCAAGTCAACTCCGATTTAATCAACAACGATAAGTATAAAAAACTTGACATGACGACAATAATGTTGTATGCAGTCTACTCCAATCGCACGATGTGCAGCATATATAATTCAAAAGACGGTTCATGGAAAGATGGACAGCGTATTTATATTCTGTTCTCAAATGAAGAGGCTGCCAAAATATTAAGGGTATCTCCACGAAAAATATCTGATTCAAGAAATAAACTAATAAAACATAAATTAATCGAAATAAAAAAGGTTGGTCTAAAGCAAAACAGAATATTTGTAGCTAACCCAGAACATACTGAGGCAGACAATCTTGTTATGCCTTACAAGAACAGCAAGATCAACTATACAATTACTTTAAAACCCGATGTAGCAAAAAATGCGTCTTCGACTTCGCAAAAAAGTAATACAAGTACACCTTACGAGGAGTTACCGTCTACAAGTGGTACAAGTGTAACTACGAAATCAGGCAGTGACGACTTCTTGATTGACGCTTTAGCTGTCAGATACAAAGATACGCTCACAGATCGAGTAATGTTACGTCTAAAACAAGCTGCTAATCACAGCTATACTAAGACAAAAGCCATGATTGATATAATATTCAAGGCAAGTTATTCTGCAAGAAACAAGTTCATCAAGAGCGGAATACCAGTAGAATACAGCGAGTTTATGACTTTTGACGGCAATAAATACTTCAAAGACAGGCTAGAAGGGGCTATTTTAGTCGTTTCAGAGTTAGCTTATCGCTACAAGAAGATTAGTAACCCAGCAGCGTTCATGTTCTCGTTCCTACGTGGTTTCTTTATCGAGCAAACTAAACAATTCATTTCGGATCATTACGAAATAGACAATGTTCTAGCAGCAGTCTTAAATTCTGTGAACAATAAAAAAACCAAAGGGCTACCTCTGGCTTAAACTTCGACAACATCTGTGCCTTGATATAACAATTTTTGTTTCTTTTTCAAATCTGGATAGATACAATTCAAGAATCGTGAGGGCTTACGATAAGCGCCTTTACCATTAGTCTTGTTGGCCGAATAAGAGAGATCAAGATTATACTTCGCACGAGTTATCGCAACATAGAGCAATCTAGCTTCCTCTTCATAGTTGCCATTACACATATCGTGTGGATAATAGTCGTCACTAACCGCTGGAATAAAGACGTGGTCAAACTCCAAACCTTTTGAAGAGTGTACTGTCATTAAATTTACGGCTTCTTTTTGAGATTTCTTATTATTATCCTTGATCATGTCGATATGTTTCAGAAATTTCTCAACATTCTCAAAATTTGACGAAATACCTATCAAACTAGAGATTGATTCCATCTTTGCTTGTCTTTCTACTTCTGTTCTAGCTGTACTCATGATGTGTTGGCTGTATTTCGTACTATTAAGCACATACTGCAAAACGTCTTTTGCTGGAGTAATGTCCAACGAGTCTTCAAAATGAGACAGGATTTCTGATAAATATTGTATCGGTTTTCTGTCAGAAAGTGCAGAAAATGACCTCATACCCTCAAAAATAGATATTTTTTGAGCAAAAGCATATTTATCAAGAGCAGCCTGTACATTATTACTGATGAATCTGTTTGGAACGTTGATAATTCTTGCCATTGATTGATTATCTGAATGATCTAGCATGACTTTTAAGTAACTTAGCAAGACATCAATTTCAGACCTCTCAAAGAATGAATGACCGCCAGATATGTTGACTGGTATTTCTTCTTCAGCAAAAAGTGACTCATAAACACTCATTTGAGAGTTGGTTCTAAGCAAAATAGCAAAATCTTGATAATCATTGTAATCTTCTGATACAAGTTCTTTGATTTTACTTACAATAGCGTCTGCTTCGTCTTCGTCAGTCTGGAATATTTTGAACTGAATATCATTTCCCTCTATTCCAATTGCTGATTTTGCATTATCAAACTGTTTGTACTTCTCAATATTACGCCCATCAATCAATTCGTTTGACAAGTCAACGATTTTTTCTGTTGATCTAAAGTTCTCACGCAACTCAACTACATGAGCGTCTTTGAAATTATCCTTAAATTCAAGAATATTGTTGATATCTGCATTTATGAATGAGTAGATACTTTGTCTAAAATCACCGACTACAAAAAGGTTGTCTTTCACAATCATTTTGAGAATTTCAAAGTTAATCTTAGATGTATCTTGGAACTCATCGACCATGATATAGTCGTATTTGTCTGCGACTTCCATTCTAAATTCAGGACTAGAATACAACCTATAATATAAATGCAATAATAAGTCGTCATATTCTATTAAACGAGCATTTTTCTGCCGTTCAAGGAACATTTCATAGGCTTTTTGCAATGATTCTCTCAAATCCTCACTTACATATCCAGTCTTTTCGTCAATTACGACTGGCATACCCTTTAAGATCATGTTCGATTTTTGATAAGACACAAACATACTCAATTCTGGCGCTGTAACTGGAATATTTAAGCCGTCAGGGTTCATGTTTGTTGGTCTCCCCACAATTCCAGATAATGTCTTTAATTTCCACCAACTCTTCATCATTTGTATGTGATTATAGTATTTCGGAAAATTACTATGCAAAAGTTTGTAAGCAAATGAATGAAAAGTGGATAATTCAACGTCATTTCCGACATTTCCAATGTATTTTATTACTCGTTTTCTCATATTGTTAGCTCCATCTTTGGAGAATGTTAAACCGAGTATTCTTTTTGGATTTACTTTTTCATTTTCTATCAAATTTACTATTCTTGCTGCAAACACACTAGTTTTACCAGACCCAGCAGAGGCATTAACCAATATCTTACTGCTGTCTGAATAAATTGCTTCTTTTTGAGATTCTGTTAATTCCACATTCATTCCTCCTTTTATAACTACATTTTAGCATTTATAAAATATTATTGCAATATGTATACTATTAAAATATGTTATTTGCCAATATTTGTCAATATTTGAGTATTATATTTACAAATATTATTGTGATATGTATACTATTACTATGTTCAATTCAAAGGAGATAACATAAACGAGAGGAATGGTAACAATGGAGAAGGAAAAGATCAATAGGCTAGATACGAAGTTTATTGATGTACTCAACAAAACACATTTGAGCAAAGAAGAGAAACGTGAGCAGTATAAGATATTGCATCGTGCTAAAAAACAAGAAGGAATAAAATTCTCAGGAAAATTTGGCAAAGTTCCCACCAGTATGTTCGATGACAAAAGTATAAGGAGTCAATCATTGGCACTTTATACCTATTTATCCGCCAACGCTCATGGTTGGAAATATCTTGATTTTAATTCAAAAATCATTGCTGGTAGATTTGGACTAAGTAAATTTATGAAGAAGGAAATTGATGGGTACTTTCAAGAACTAATAGACAATGGATATATAAAAATTGTCAAAAAATGGATGAGCGGTAAAAGTGAATTTTATGATCTTTCTTTTGAAGATTATTCAAAAGACTTTTCAAAAGTATATACAGAAGATATATACAAAATAACAGGAGACTTAAATTCTCCAAAAGTATTTTCTGTTATATCAGCATATGCAGCAATTAAATCAACATTGTACGAAGACAAGAGTAATCTAAATGAAGACTCTGGAATAGTTTATGCAAGTGCCTCTTTATTGGAAGATAGAAGTAAACTTAGCACTGGTACATTCTTTACAGCTAGAAGATGGCTCACAGATAATTGCATAATCTCGACTATAAAAGCCAATTTGAGTCATAGACAAGGTGTTAAGAAAAATTATTACAGTTTATATAGCGAAGCATATGGATTAGAACGATTTATGATTAGAGCATGGATAGATAATCGAATTAATTATGTTTCAGAGGGAGTGGTAGTCGATAACCCAGAGAAAATTAATCAGGAAATATTAAAAATGCTGGTATAATATAAAAATATTTACTTTTTTTATGTAAATAATAAGAAAAGCAACATTCAAATATCTGCCAAAAAAGTAAACAAACATATGGTATAACATTCAAATATCTGCCAAAAAAGTAAACAAATCTATTCAGAACACTCAAATAGTTACCAAAAAAGTGAAAAATATGGGCAATACTAAGAAGAGTTAGTATATATAAGAGTTTTAGTAATAGAAGATATATTGACGTTTCTCATCGAAACGAAAATATTCTCTCTCTTTTGTTCTAACTTTTTAACTTTTTCAATCTCACGACAGATATTCAAAATTACGAAATTTTAAAATGGGGGAATCAATTAAAATATGGCTGAAATTTTTAACAAGAATAAAAAGACGATTATTGAACGAGGTAAACATATCAAGAATACGATTGATCAAATCGAGATAAACAAGAATGTTAGAAAAATGATTGATAATGGGAATAGTTTAGAAGGTACTCCGCTAGGGGAACACTTAGACAACATTACAAATTACTTTCTCGAAAGCCAAGATATCAAAAGTGGACGGAGAATAGAGGAAACCTATTACAGAAGTGAACGTGATTACAGAAATAACTTTGCAATAGGTCGAAACGCAGTAAATATGACTAACAATGAATTAGAAACTATTGAGAGTAATTCTAAATTTGATAGTAGTAATATTGACATTAATTACATTAAGCGTTTATTCAATCCTGAGAAGCTATCAGAGGACGATATTAGACGTTTTATTGTCTCTGGGTGTAATTATACTCGAACGGTGTCAGACGACATCAGAGGTGGAATTTCTTGGCTCTGGGGAGAGATTATGAGCAACTGTACGGATAGAGAAAAGGAAATAGTCAAAATGTTCGATGGAAAGACGAGTGCAAAAGAAGTTGCTATCAAATCTCAGACTTCATTTCAAAATGTGTATAAAATTTTGAAAAATGTTTGTAAAAAGTCGATAAAATGGTTGAATAATCAAAAGTAACACTGCATAACAAGTGAAGGGGTATTAACCTCGTACATAGTTTTCGGGCTATGAGATTTAAAAATAAATAACTTTGCGTTACACCTGTTGTTCGATATGATGAATATCGAACTTATGTGGATAAGAAAGGGACATCTCTTTTATTTTTTCGCACCAATAGTAGTAATATTAACATTTTAGAAAGTGAGAGTGAGTGAGAAATGGCAAAAGAAAGAGCAACAAAGAAAGATTTAGTCGATATCATCGCAGAACAGAATGGTATCACAAAGGTTGAGGCAGAAAAACAATTAGATCATGTTGTTGAAGGTATCACAACGGTTCTGTCAGAACATAAAGACCTAAGTATTCGTAACTTTGCTACATTCGGAGTTAAGTTCAAGAAAGCACACAAACGAGTAAGTAACCTTACAGGTGAAACAGTTGATGTGCCAGATAAATACACAGTTAAAGCAAAATTCAGCAAATTATTAGTCTAATAAGACGCGTTACTAGGGTCGCATAACCCATTATTCTATTAATTTAGACAACGGAGTTTATGACTCCACAAACTAGCTTAATGTCCATTGATTAATTTCAAGAAAAATCCCCGTATACATTGGATTGGTTTAAGGGTATACGTCTAATTGCATGTGTTTTTAACGAAGTTTAATGCAATTAGAACAGCAGTCAATCAAAATAGACCACATTCGTTTATGTAGACAATCGCCTCCTTTAAATAAACAAAGATTGTCAATACATTATTTTTATTATTTAAAGATTGACTGTTGTTTTAATTGTATTAAACGAACAAAGTAGGTGAGAGAGTGAGAATTTCAGATAGAATTTACAATCAAATTGTGTTTGTCGAGGGGCAAATTGAGAAAATTACAGAAAATGGGAAAGCTCAGAAAAACAAACTTGACATTCACGATATGGCGGATCTAGAGAGATATTCAAGCTCTCTAAGAAACCTAGCAAATGCTTTAGAAAGAATTGAATCACTCGAAAGAAGTGGGGTGGTACAAAGTGGCTAAAACATTGCAATGTGTTATATGTGGGAAAATTAAAAGAGTACGACAAATCGTCAAGCATAAGAATCTTTTGTTAAATGATGATGCTGTAATCTGTACAGATTGTGCAAACGACATAGGAAAGCCAGAGCATAAAGATGAATTAATTTCTCTTTGTCAACTGATGAATATTCCCTATGTCGATTCTATGGTTAAAGAAGTATTTGACGATGGAAAACTGTTTACAGATTATCTTAAAAAGATTGCCCCTTCCAAAAAATACGTTACGTTCCTTGATTCAGAATTTGAAGTAGTAAATCAGGTCGATAAACAAAACGACTTTCAGGTTACGGATGAAATAGAACAAAAGTGGGGCGCTGGATATCAACAAGATGAGTATTATAATTTTGAATTGTCATTAAAGAGATTGACTAATATCAAGACTCCTAATACACAGTTTGAGTTAATGAGATATATCCAAAATGTCAAATTACAAACTGCATTAGACCAAAGTCTTAAACTAGGTGATTCTAATGCAATTCAAAAATTAAGAAAATCATATTCTGAAGACTTGAAAGATTTAGGTCTTGATTCTGTCTTAAATGCAGCAGATGACGGAATGAAAACTCTTGGTCAGAGAATTAAGGATTGGGAAAATAACGAACCAATTCCAGAAAAGAAGAGCTTGGAAGACGTAGACAATATTAAGGAATATATATCAAAATGGTTTGTTATACCAATGAAACGAGTATTCGGACTTGCCGATGAAAGTGAGGTAAATGAATTATATGACGATGGAGCTTAATAAGAAAAAGAACGAAACCAAGCAAGATGGGTATTTTCGTGTAAGAGAAGCAAATCTCATGAAATGGGTTGGTTATTGGCGTAAGAACCCACACAAATTCGCAGAGAATTATTTAGGACTGAAACTATTCTTCTTCCAGAAAGTTTTATTATTCATGATGGAGAGAGTAGACAATTTTATGTATATTGCGAGTCGTGGTCAGGGTAAATCATTCATTATTGCAATATATTGCATTATCAGATGTATTTTATACCCCGGCACAAGAATTGTTCTAGCTTCTGGAACAAGAGGGCAAGCAAAGAAAATTATAACTGAAAAAATACAGACTCTTTATAACGACCATCCAGAAATAAGATTTGAGATTGGTGATCCTAGAAACATTAAATCTTCATTGAATGTTACGGAAGTAACGTTCTTGAATGGTTCAAGAATATCTGCTGAAACAAGTACAGATAATTCTCGTGGATTGCGTTGTAATATCCTAATCGTTGATGAGTTCAGAATGGTTAAAAAAGACATAATAGACAAGGTTTTAAAGCCTATGTTACAGGTTAATAGACAGCCAGCTTATATGTCTCTTCCAGAATATAAAGACTCTAAAGCAGAGGAAAATAAAGAAATTTATATCTCTTCTGCATGGTATAAATCTCATTGGATATGGGACAGTTTTAATAATTCATTGAAGAAAATGTTAAAAGGGCAGAGCTTTTTCGTAGTAGATTTACCTTATCAATTGTCAACACACCATAAAATCAATTCAAAAGAAAGAATTATGCAAATTAGAACTGATGACAATATGGATCAGACAGGTTTCAACATGGAATATGAAGCTATGTTTGTAGGTGAAAATGATAAAGCGTACTACAAACTCACACCTTTAAACAACATAAGAACGATCAACAAAACATTTATTCCTCCTACTGATACGGAATATTTGGAAAATAAGCAAAAATCTAACCCAAAGCATTTAGGAAATATTAAAAGAGCTGATAAGTCAGAATTAAGATTAATTTCCCTAGATATAGCTTTAATGGGTGGTAACAAAAATGTTAAGAATGATACCTCTGCTTTTACATTAATAAGATTAATTAAAGACGGAGATAGTTACAGACGTGATGTTGTCTATCTTGAAAGCATTCAGAAATCAATTGCTACGGAAGAGTTAGCAATTAGAATGAAACAGTTATATTACGATTTTGAAGCAGACTATGTAGTAATGGATGCAAATGGTAATGGACTTGGTGTTTTCGATGCTTGTTGTCGTGTTTTATATGATAGTAAGCGTGATGTGGAATATCCAGCTTGGTCATGTATAAATGATGAAGCCACTAACGAAAGAAACAAGGCTGACGGAATTAAAATTGTATATACCGTCAAGGCTAATGCACAGTTTAACCATAAAATAGCAGTTCAATTAAAGTCTAACATTGAAAATGGGAAACTAAGATTACCCATGAATGATATTGAGAAACGAAGTGAGTTCGTTTCAGAGGGTGGTTTTGTTAAGAAATCGCCAGAAGAACAACAGAAGTTGTTATATGCCTATCAACAGGCAACTGCATTGGTTAATGAATTAGTCAACTTAGAGTATGAAGTTAGAGATGGTGGACTTATTAAAATTCATGAAGTTGGAACGACCACAAAAGATAGATACAGTTCGATAGCATATGGAAATTATTATGCAGACGAACTAGAAAAGAAACTTAAAGACGACTACTCCGATCAGGAGTTGTTGAAATACTTTATGATGGGGTGAGGTGAGAAAGATTGAACAGAAAGGCTCAAAATAATTACAGGAATACAAAAAGACAAAGACTTAATGTCAGAGACGTAAGAAAGTCTAATCTACAATTTGCTGATGCTTTAGCAGATCCTAGGGCAAGAATTTCGTCCACTACATCTGCTACCACTAGCAAAACAAATATTCTAACTTATTTAAAGAATCCTAAGAATAACGTAGATGCTATCGCAGCTACAATGCGTAATGCCTACAATGCCAATGGGTTAATTACTAGAATTATAGACTATTATTTGTCGATTCCAACATGTAATTATTCACTTTATCCTGTCTTGGGTAATAAGCAATATGATCTAGATGATACTTTGTCAAATGACTATGTCGATGTTGGATATAGTTTTTCACAATTTAATTTAAAATATTTCGTTCCGTATTTCTTAAAGGAAATGTTTATAAACGGCGTTAGTTATTTCTATTTAATACAAGATACAAACGGCGTTGAATATATGGAGTTTCCATCAGAATGGTGTGAGATATACGGTCAAAGCAATGGCGTATTTAAATTCATGTTAGATATGAGTAAGTTTACGGAAGATACAATTGTGGGTATGCCTAGTGAAATATCTACTGCATACAACTCATATGTTTCGAGTAATACGTCAGAACCAGACAGTTGGTATAATGGTAAGTTTTACAAACTATCAGACAATGGAGTAGCTTTTACAATCGACCTTGGGGCACTTAACAATGGTGGTAAAGCGATATCTCCTTTCTCTGGCTTGTTACTTGATAGTGTTTCAATGGATCAAGCAAAAAGTAATGTGGAAGTACAAGATACCATTGATAATATCCGTATTATACATTCAAAGATACCTTTGAATAGTGATGGAAAACCAACAATGGATGTTAAAACGGCAAAAATCTATGACGCACAAATAAGAAATAGATTGCCTTCAGGTGTTGTTGCTGTAACATCTCCAAATAACCTAACAAATGTATCAATGGTTGGTGGTGGTGTTACAAGCGCATATGACACGTTGAACAAGAGTTCAAAGCAAATATTCTACGATACTGGCGTGTCAGAAGGAATGTTTGGTGGGTCTACAACATCTGCAAATATTGTTAAAGAATCTGAAAGAAAAGACGCTAATTGGCTTTATAGCACAGTATTCCCCATGTTAGAAAACTATTATAACATGCTTTTACAAACTATTAAAGTTAAATCTAAAGTCTCTTGGAGATTTAAGTTAATAAGACAATCTAACGCAACGCTTAAAGACGACTTATCCTTCCTAAAGGATCAATTAACTCTAGGCGGTTCAAGATTGGAATATTTAGCAGCTTGCGGATTAGAACCTATTGAAATTATATCTAAACTACAGTTTGAACAAAATGTTCTTGATATTGATGATCTTATGGTTGTCAAACCTACTTCAAATACGTTATCGGGTAGCCAACAAAATAATACAAATACCAAGGGTAGACCTGAGACTGATGAACCTACGGATGATACTGATAGATTAGATTAAAAAATTCGTAAGGTGGTGATAACAAAACATGAATGTTAAGCGTGTTAAATTACCAATTCACTTTGAGCAAATCGAAGATGAAATGGACAAAGATTCAAGATTCAAGAAAGTAAAGATTTATATAGCCCACACAGGTGAAAACTTAAATAATTCGATATTTTCAAAGGAAACATTGCTAGAAATGGCAAAAACATTACCATATGTTCCAATTATAGGATATATCAACAAGGATAATTCTGATGAAAGTGATTTTGGCGGACATGAAAAAAATTACAAACTAGAAGAAGATGGCAACATCGAAGTTACTTTCAAAACACAGGCGTATGGTTTTGTCGGAGAAGACAATGATTATTGCATCGAAACTACTGGTGGGAAAGAATGGTTGACCTGTTATGGATATCTTTGGACTAGATTCTCGGACGCAATTGATATTTTCAATGAGTCAGGAGATATGAAGGGACAATCAATGGAGATAAGCGATGCTCGTGGAAGTGTCAATGAGAACGGTGTAGTTGTTTACACATCTGCAACAATAACAGGTTTATGTATTCTCGGAGACAACAAAACTCCAGCTATGACAGGTTCGACAATCTCTACTGTATTTACCAAAAAGGAAATGAAAGAAACATTTAAAGAAATGTTCTATGAGTTTTCACAAGAGAAAGGAGTGAACGTATTGGAAAAGAAAAACGTTACAGGCGAAGAAGAAACTGTTGAGGAAAAACCGCTCAAACCAGCGGAAAACGAAGTAGCTGATTCAGCAGAAAATGAAGCAGAAACAGAGACGGAATCCGAAACTGAAACTGAAAATGAAGAAACAGAAGAAACCGATACAAACGATGGAGATGCTGACACAGAAGAAACATCAGAGCCAGCAGAACAAGATTTGGGGTCAGCAGAAAATGAAGCAGAAACAGCAGAAGAATCTGGTGAAACTGAAACTGAGACTAGGGAAAAGAGTCAATTTGAATTATCTCAGGAAGATATTCGTTCAAGAATTAATTCAGCATTGAATGATCTTGATACAGACGACTATTGGTCTTACATTGTTGAAACGTACAGTGACTACTTTATAACTCAAAGTTATGATAGCGAGTCAGACGGTTACATTTACATCAAATATAATTATTCAGTTGATGATAATGATCAAATTACAATTGACTTATCAAGTAAGACACAAGTATTTTCAATGTTCGTTGATGCAAATGAGAAAGCAAATATTGAACAGGCAAGAGACGAAATCTCTGATTTGAGACAACAGTTATCTGACTTAGAAACATTTAGATCAGATTATGAGGCAACAGAGAAAAACAAAATCTTGAATGAGCAATTTACAAAACTCAGTGATGAGCAAACTGAAAGTATTAAATCTCAATTTGAAAAATTGACGGCTAAAGAAGTTGAAAAAGAAGTTGCATATGCAATTTTCCAAAATGAGAACAAAAAATCTAATAGTAGTAATATTGCAATATATGCTCGCAACTTTGAAAAACCAAAGGATAAGACAAGTAGATATGGCGCTGTTGGTAAATATTTCAAAAACAAAGAATAAGAAAGGTTGTGTATTGAATGGGAAAAGTATTTTTAGACAAAATTCCAGCTACAGAACACATTGAACAAGTTGTGGCGGTAGGAACAGATTTAGCAAACGGACAATTTTTAACTCTTGGAGTTTTAAATGATGATGGAGAAAGTCGCATTGTAACTCCAGCAGCAACGGAAGCTGATGCAGATGTATTCTTGGCAGACGCACCAATTGATTATGGTTATCCAGATTGGGACTTAGCAAAATACAAACTAAAGGCTGGTAAGACAGGTCGTGCATTCCATCTTGGTAAAGGTGACGTTATTTCAGTAACGACAGATCTTGTACCAGATAATGTAGCGGCTGGCGACAAATTAACAATTAACCCAAATGGGGCTGGTTTTGTAGCAGCAGCAGACGGAGAACGTGGAATTGCACTTGTAATCGGTGTTGAAGATCATGGATTTGACGGCGATGTAGCAGTTCTTGCAATTAGATAAATAAACAGGAAAGAGGTAATATGATGGACATTAAAGGATTAACGAATTTAGCTCGTGATTTATATAACAACAAAAACCTTGAATTTGAAGGTGTGAGCGGAAACGATGCTTTAAGAAATCTTATCATGGATAAGGTTGGCGGGGAATGGAGTTACAACAACTTCCAAAAGAACAAATGGGATATCTTTGAAATTGTTTCAGTTTCAATTGATGCAATTGTTCCAGAGATTTTAACAAATCAATTTGATAGCTTGGCAGATGTTCGTAACGTAGCACTTGGTACTAAGCCAGTATTTACTGTTCAAGATCCACGTATTGTACGTGTAGGACGTGTGGCTTCTGGTTCACAAGATCTTCGTAGACAGACTATCACAGGCAAGAAATACACGGTTGAGACAGATTGGTATGGCGCAGCAGTATATGCTGAATTTGAACAATTCATGAACGGTGAAATTGACTGGAATAAGTTGGTTGACAATGTTGCTAAAGGCTTTGCATCACATATCGAAACATCTATCGGAACAGCTTTGCAAGATTCATACAGCATGTTAAATGCAGCAGATAGATTCGAGGGTACAATTGATCTTGATTCATTGGTTAGTTTAGCACAACGTATTCAGGTTAAGTCTGGTACACCAGTACAAATCTATGGTACGAAATTAGCTCTTGCTAGAGTTGCTAAAGCAGTTGATTTGTCAGACGCATTGAAAGATAAGATAAATGAACTTGGCTACCTTGGAACAGTCAGTGGTCTTCCATTATTTGAAATTCCACAGGCATTCAAGGTAAACAAAGATGAATTTGCCTTAGACGACAACAGTCTTCTGATCTTACCACAAAATGAAAAAATTGTTGGTGTTGTTATGGAAGGCGCATCTGTCATTAAAGAAGTTGACAACACAGACCGTAACGATATGCAATATGGTTTCTTGACAGAAAAGAAACTCGGTGTTTCAGTATTGCAAATGAAAGTTTACGGCATGATCAAAATGACGAAATAATAAATAACTAGAGTGTCTAGTTAAATAGAGAAAGGGAGAGTGTAAGTAATGTCAGAAAGAAAAAGGAAGAAAAGAATTAGTATCGATAAAGAAACAGAAATTTTTATCCAAAGCAATCTTGGAGGTAGCTTCTTCTGGGAAGACGTTCATAAGACAACTTTTATAAAGTTTGAGGAACGTGGAGATGAAGAGACAGTTACCTTTGGGGAATTAAGAACAATGTTGTCACAATTACGCCCTTACTTCACAGACATGAGATTAATCATATCAGACGTATTGGACGAAAACGTAAGTATCATGGACGTTGCTACAGCATTGCATATTGAAAAAACCTACGAAGACTATTTTGAATATATCGAAGATGTAGATTTAGATTCAGTTGATAACAGTACAACGGTTGCATCAAGTGATTTTGAGTATTTTATCAAAGAATCTGATATAGAAGATTACAAGAAAGCTCTTAAAAGCTCAATCAAGAATCCTATTATCGAAAATTCAGTTGACATCTATCGTAAGGATCGCTCTTTAGACGGAGAAAAAATGGACTTAATTAGTAGAATTATTGATGATAAGGAAGACCTCTTTTGGAATGACGTGAAAGCCTCTCAGGAGGGTTAGGGGGAATAAATAAATATGGCAACTAAATATTCAGAGGTTTATAAGGTTTTCTTAAATACCATTGATAGTTACGATTTCAGTGCTATTGATGATGACGAATTAGAGGAAGTGCTTTATGGATATCTCGATGCTGGTCGTGTCATGTTTATCAACTATCATAAAGATGTGTATGATACTGATGAAGAAGCTAAACAGTTCAATGTCACACTTAGTAGATTTGAAATTGCCTATTTGGCAAAAGCAATGAAACTTGAATGGGTAATGAGAACTAAAAACTCGGAAGAAATGACGAGAAAGGCTATCGGTGATAGAGATTATCAAGCCGTTCAAGGTTATCAATATTTAGATAAATTGAGTAAAATGGAGCGCCAATTAAGAACCGAAATTCAAGAAGGTCTAAATGATTATGAATATGCACAATCAGACCTTTATGGAGATATGGCATAATGAGTAGTTTTTCAGATAGTTTTAGAAATCATATGAAGAGAGTCGGCGCTACTCGATATGATAGAAACATGCACGATAAGACGAGAGAGTTTAATAAATACTTTGCTAATGCACTAGATAAAGAAGATTGCATTATAGATAATATTCCGACACAAGCTATATTTCAGGATCAATCACAAAGTAATAATAAAGATTTATCTGATGATAAATATATTATCTTACCCAATAGTGTTAATTGTGGAGTCGGTTCTTATGTAAACTGGCGTAGTGAACAATGGCTGATCTTCACTGGTGAATTTAAGACAATTCCTACACATCAGCAATTAAAGATTAAACACGTAAATCACTCGATTAAATGGATAGTAGACAAAGAGACTAAAAAAGTTTCAAACAATGGTAACGGTTGGGGCGCTTACGTCCAAAACCAGACATTGTATACATTAGGTGTTTCCTTTACGGGTAACAACCTATCTTTAATCAATGGTAAAATGATGCTATATGTTAAAAATAACTCCGAGACAAGTCAGATAACTATAGGAGACAGATTTTTCATAAGTAGCAAAGTTTACAAGGTTGAGTTTGCCGATTCTATTTCAAGAATTGGACTTATCAACTTGCTATTAGATGAAGATACATTAAACCCAGAATTAGACAATATTGAGCTAGGAATAGCAAACTATTGGGGTTTCAATGGTGAAAAAGAAGAGAACCCTTCTGATAGTAGTAATATTGCAATTCCTACTATTAATATAGTTGGTGAGCAAAAGGCTAGATTAGGAAGGTCTTACAGTTACTCGGTAGTTCAAGTGAATGAAGACGGAAGTAAGACCCCTCTCAAAGTGTCAGAATGGGACGTAGAGAGCGTTCAAACCTTGCCTATAAATATACTAGAACGTGATGAAGATATGTTCCAGTTTAGTGTTATAGACGACTCACGCTATATAGGAAACATGATGAACATTCTTGCTAAAGTTAATGATCAGTATCAAAGTTTATCTGTAAAGATAATAGCTAAATTTTAAATTAAGAAGGGTGGCGTATTTATCTGATAAAAATAACTAGAAGAAAATTACACTCTCCCAATAGTTCTGTAATGCAGATTACAACATGGAAGCAAAACATGATAGATACAATTTGTCATGATGACGATATAGCTAAAATGTTGAAATACCCTACTTCGGATGCTTTATCTCGTGAGGCTTTGACAGAAGATGAAAAATTAGCTCTCGTCAAGGATAAGATTCACGGAACTACTTATGTACCTAAAACTGTTGAGAGTCAAAGCAGTTATATAACAATGGGTATAAGTGGTTTTGTCCCACAAGAATCGTGGAGACAATTCTCTGAAAGATATGTAATGGGTTATCTGTATTTCAACATATTAGTCGATAGAAATATCATGGAAATGGACGAAGGATATAGACAAGATTTACTCTTGCAAAGAGTTTATGACTTGTTCCAAGATAATAATTTCTATGGAATGGGTAAGATTCAAGAAGGTAACTTAGTCGAGAATTGGCAACAAGATAATAGGTTTGGCGGATATACTATAATGTTCAGAGTTATAGATTACAAGTAGGAATATTGACATGAATATAAACTACACAAGCCTATTATTAAAAGGAATTATACCATTCAATGACAAAGTTAATATATATGCTCCGACAATTGATGAGATTGTAACGATGGGAGAAACAGAGCTTTCTCTTTATATAAAACCATTCTCCATAACGATAAGAGAGCTTTACTCAGGCATGGCAGAGATAGTGGATCAAATGGAAGAAGCATTCCCAACATTATGGGATATGTCCTTTGATAAAGAGGGTAATAAAGAAATCGGAAACATGATTTCACAATCAGACTCGACACTACACCAACTGTTTGCTAAAGGCTTTGCTTATTGGACTAAATTAAACGAAGATGATTTTCAGTTTTTAAGTAACAAAAAAGCAATATGTAAGAAATTAAATTGGGTAATTGATAAACAAGAGTTTTTAGATTTTAGTGAATGTGTCAAGGCTATCACAATGGCAAAACCCAATGAAGACTTGATTGCTCCTAAGAATATGTCTAAGGCGCAATTGAGAATTTGGAAAAATGTGTATAAAGGACGAGTAAGAAAGTTAAGCAAAGAACAAAAGGTTGAATTGGGCGATAAAATCCTTATTTTACAAGGCTCGTCTACCTCGTATATCTCATTCAAAGAGATAGGGGAAATGAACTACTATCAATTCAACAATTTAATAAAACTGTACATGGAAAAAGAATACTATGAACAGAACCTACAAATCTACACAGCCTATAAGTTTGATACATCAGACATGGAATTAAAGAATTGGCGAGAAAAGATATCGCTACAAAAAAATATATGAGGTGATTATAAATGGCAATTTTTGGTATGAAAGATGCCTCCAATATTACATTATTGGAAAAGGCTAGTAAGAAAGTTGCAATGTACATCGATTATGCTAACGCTACTACAAGTGAGTGGAGTTCAGATCGTGTATATGCAACAAAGAAAGGTGCAAATGCTATTGCATGGGATACAAACCGTGCTGGTAAGTTGACTCTTGAATCTGAATTGTTTGACTTGAAACTATTGGCTATGACAGTTGGTAGTGGATTAGATCAAGGTTCAGCAGATATCTTCCGACGTGAGACATTTACCTTGGATTCAAGCAAGGCATTCAAGCTAGAATCTGTTCCTAAGTCAGATTCAGTATCAGTATTCAAGTTAAAAGAAGATGGAGTTGAACATGATGGTTCGGAGATTCCACAGAAGATTACTGGTGATGCTGGTTCAGTGCCAGTAATGGTTACTGACGTAGCTGTTACTGCCAAAGATACTTCAGCAGATATCACATGGTCAGCTCCTAACGGAGCTAACTCGTATGTTGTATATCGTGATGGCGTACAAATCGGTCAACCAACTACTACTTCATTCAGTGATAGCGACTTGGTTGCAGAAACACAGTACAAGTATACTGTAACGGCTATCAATGGGAATGGTCAATCACCTGTTTCCGCAGAGGTTGTAATTACTACTGCTGCTGCTGGTACTTCAACTGCTGGGGCTGTTGTAAAGGCAACCGATGAAGCTGTCGCAATCGCAACTGCTGCTGCAAACGCTGCTGGTGAATCAGGTTTGAGCTTTACTGTTGGTGAAGGTGGAGCAATTCAACTTTCTGACGAAGCTATCGTTGGTGCAGATTATGTAGTTTACTACGTTGCATCTGTAACTGGTGTAACAACTGTTACTGTTGGTGCTGACACATTTGCTCCAGCATTCGAGATTTACGGTGATGCTTACATTCGTGATCAGCAAAGTGGTAAGGACTCGTTCATTCAGTTACATTACTTCAATGCACGTCCACAATCAAACTTTACTCTGACACAGAGTGCAAAAGAACCAACTTCATTGTCAATCGTCTTTGACTTGTTCCCTAACGATAAGAACGATTTGGCAACATACAAGATTATTGAGTAATAGTAATCTTGACATTTAAAGGGATAATATATCCCTTTTTATACATATAAAAAATTTAAAAAGATGGCGGTGGTTAAAAGTTAATGGCAAGAATTATTAAAAGTTTAGTTAATGGAGAATATTTATATCCTACTGTTAAAGACATAGGGAATCTTGATAACCTAAATACTACCGTCAAAACAGATATAGTTTCGGCTATCAATGACATAGTTCAAAATGGTGTAGCAATCAAAGACGGTGTAACAAGTTCAGAGGTTGATGACAAGATTGAAACTGCTACTAATAACTTGAAAGCTCAGACAGAAGCCGATTTAGCTGAGGCAAAGAGTCAGTTAAATACACGGATTACTGATGCTCAAACGAGTTTAAGTGGAGATATTGCAGATGCTCAAAAAGAATTGAAGGATCATAATGACAATATTCAAACATTAAACGATAAAGCTCAATCACTTAGTACAGATTTAGGTAACACAAAGACAAATTTGGATGATGTCAAATCTGATTTAGCCAATGTCAAAATTGGACAGAATGACATATCTCAAACATTAGATACTGTTAAGGGTCAAATCGAAACTAAAGCAGAAAAAGCTAATCTTGATGCTGCACAAGAACAGATTGAAAAGAATACGGCTGACATATTAATCAATGCCGAGGGCTTAGATAGTAAAGCCACAAAAGAAGATCTCACTTTAGCTAACCAAAATATAACAAAGGTTCAAAGTGATTTATCACAACAAGCTGATGAGATTTCAGGCAAAGTGTCAGAAGATAAGCTCACAAACAAGATGAACGATTTTCAAGTTAAGAAAGCAAACTTATTGCTGGGTACAAGAGATTGGTACAATTGGGTAATTAGTAATCCAGCCTACGTGAGTGTGACAGACAGTCTGTATAACGCATGTTATTGGGCTTCATTAACGAAGAGTACAGAGACAATCTCTATGAGCGTGAGCGGGCTAACAAGTGGCAACACGTACACTTTATCGGTGGTTGCTAAGACGATTAAGTCTGGCGATACGATAAACGTTCAAGAGAAAACTGCTGGAATATTAAAGACAAAAAATAACGATCAGAATGTAACAACTGACCCTCAAACATATTCAGTAACCTTTGTTGCTTCAAGCGACACGATCAATATAGCTTTTGGACTGACTGGTTCAGTAAGTAGTGGAAACGCACTCTTAATCAATGAGGCAAAACTTGAAACAGGTAGTGAAGTAACATATTGGGAAATGAATAGTGCTGATAACTTTGAGAGAATTGAACATTCAGAAGCACAGCAAAAAATTACCAGTGATCAAATCTCCAGTGTGACATTAAAACAAACACAACTAGGAGACGAACAAGAAGAACAAAGTGCTTCTATATCACAACTTGGCGATAAGATAGTTATTGCTCAGAATGATATCACTTCATTAAATGGTAGTGTTCAAGATGTGAACACAAAAATTGATAGTAAAGCTGGAGAATTACAAGCTACATTTTCGGAAGAGATTAATCAACAAATTGACAATATCAGTGATTCAAACAACAACGAAATTTTAAATAGTGGTTTCACATCAGGTTTAAATAGATGGCAAAGTGTAAGCGCAAAAGCTAATGTTGTTTCAGATTCAAATAACAAGAATTGGGTCGATTTTAAGCAGAGTGGATTAAGCGCAGACTCTCCAATATCTATTGAATCTAACTATTTTGAAGCCAAGGACAACGATGTAATTGTAGTAGCTTTTGATATGAACCAGCTAACAGATGTCACTCTTGACAACAATAATGTTTTGATACTTGAAGTATTCAACACTTCTAATAGTAGGATCGATTATAAAGAGTTACAAATATCTGATTGTGAAGTCATTGGTAGCAATCCAAAAAGATTGAAATATAAATATCAAATTTCTCATTCTGATGCTTCTAAGTTTGCGATTAGAGCAGAATTAAAGAGAAATGGTCATTTACAATTTTCTAACTTTTTAGCTGTCAAATCGACTATTAATAACGGTGCTTATACTACAAATGCACAAGATAACGTTGATGTAACAGTAAAACAACAAAATCAAATCACGGCTAACACAGAAGGCTTACAACTCAAAGCTGATAAGACATCTGTTGATACACTTAGTCAAACAGTTACAAATCAAACTGCACAAATATCTGTACTTAACGATGAGGTTGCAGAGAAGACGGCTAAGACAGATTTTGATAATTTAACTGGTAGAGTAACTAGTGCAGAACAAAAGGTTACAGCTAATGCAGATGGTTTAAATAGTACCGTAAGTAAGATGAGTACGTTACAAGATCAAGTTAATAATAGTGCAGTAGGTACTAACCTAATAAGCGGAAGCACATTAGAAAAAAATTGGTATGCCCAGTCTCCAGCTACTGCTAGTCTCGATGCTATAAATTTTGTAACATTTACTAAATCAACCACAAGTTCAGCACGCCAAGGCTACATGCACACCATACAATCGGGGTTTTTGCCATCACAATACTATACTTTATCCGCTGAAATATACATTGTTAATGTGTCAGGGTCTGGAACTGATAATGATATACACTTTAGATCTTATGGTTCAAATTCAGCTGCTACAGGAAATTATGTAGCACTCTTAGATACAAGTAAAGTTTCAGTATGGCAAAAATTAGTAGTTACTGGGAAAACTCCATCTGATGTGTCAGGAGGTCTTGATTTTGGATTATCAATATCTGGAGGTACAACTGGAGTATTTAAAATTCGGAATTTTAAATTAGAATTAGGTTCAGTTGCTACAGATTATTCTACTTGTCCTAGTGAGAATGCAACAGTCACATCTGTAACCAATGTATCTCAAAAGGCTGATCAAATAGCAGCAGACTTAGCTACATCAAATGGAGATATCACCCAATTGAAAGCTAGGGCAACAGGTTGGGATTCGAGTATTGCTAGTGCAAATGGAAAAATAAACACATTACAGGCAACTAGTGATGGTTATGCAACGAATATTAGCGCAATACAAAATCAAGTGAATAATAGTGCGGTTGGTACTAACCTACTATATGGAACAAGCATGTTTAGTCCATGGTATGGAACTACAAGTTTTAGTGGTTCTGGTGGAACGGCTGGATTGACTACTAAGATTGAGACGGACTCTGATGGCGATACAGCATGGCATTTATCTGGAACTGTTACTCAAAATTCAGTTCGAGGATTTTATAATAATCAATTATCCAAAAATTATCCAGCTCAGTATGCTTTATCCGTTTCTGTAAAGGGAACATTTGCAAATACAACTGTTAATGCTTTTACAGTAGAAGGAAATACAGGCTATGTTTCAAATGGATTGACATTATCAACTTCATATCAAAGATGGATAACGACAGGTAATATTTCTTCTGGCACTGGAGCGGCTTCAGTATTATACTTCAATGTTGTTGCAGGAGATACTGTAGATATATGGGTTAAGAAATGGAAACTTGAGAAAGGCTTAGTAGCCACGGATTATTCAACTAACCCAGAAGATAATGCTACAACTAATTATGTTAATAATCAGATAACTGCTACGGCAAGCACATTATCGGCTAATTTAACAAGCACAACTACAACCTTGAAAACTTATGCTGATAATTCAGCTAACAATGCAACGGCAGCAGCAATTGCAACGGCAGCAAGTGACGCAACTACCAAAGCTAATGCCGTTCAGAGCAACTTAGATAATCAGCAAATTGGTGGAACTAATTTAATTGATGGAACAGGTCAGCCATTTATTATGGGATATGGTATTCCGAATACTACTTGGAATGGTACGGAAGCGTATGTCAACCTTTCAAGTAGTAGACCCACTGCTAATGGTAATGAAATTCTACCACAAGCTGGTTCACCGTGGAATAATAATACAGGTATCGTACCTATAAAGGGTGCAACATATACTCAATCTATCTATATTGCTACAGATTGTACTATTTCAAGTTACACAGGTAACTTTATTACATGGTTTTCAAGTAAAGGACATGATTTACAACCCGTAACCCTAGTCAAAGTTGGTGATAATCTATACCGTATAACTAGCACAAAAACTTGGGCTTATGACAATGTAGGATTAAGAGTGTTCGATTTATATTTAAAAACTTTTGATTTGGTTAATTCAGGTACTTATATTGCTTTCTACCATCCTAAATTGGAAATGGGAAACACGGTAACTGATTGGAGTCCATCTATTGGAGATATACAAGCCGATGCCACAACTAAGGCTAATGCTGCGCAAAGTAATGCAATTACTCAATCAAAGACTTATGCTGATACACAGATTACTGCGACTGCTGGAACGTTTAGTGCTAATTTGTCAAGTACAACCACAACGTTAAAGACCTATGCAGATACTTCAGCAACGAATGCTAAGAATGCTGCTGTTTCTACTGCTGCAAGTGACGCTACGACAAAAGCAAACAACGCACAAAGTAATGCCGTTTCTACTGCCAGTTCAGATGCCACAACTAAAGCAAACAATGCACAAAGTAATGCCATAGCTAGTGCAAAGACGTATGCAGATACCCAAATTAGTGCTACTGCTGGAACATTTAACGTTAAAACGAGTGCAATACAAACTCAATTAGATAATAGTGCGGTTGGTACTAATTTGTTATTGGGTACAAGTAAATCTGCAAGTCTGACTGGTACAAATACAGCTAATCAAACGATGGCCAATTATTTATTAGCTAATGGATATAACGTTTCTAAACTTGCTACTGTCTATGGAACACAATTTACAGTCAGTTTTGATTGGTCGGTTTCAGGTAGCTCACCATCTGGAACTTATAGCATTCAATGGAATAATGTTCCATGGGGAATGGGTTTAAGTGGTACGGTTTCAAGCTCTAACACTTCAGGACATTTTTCTAAGACATTTAGTGTAGGAACTACTACTGCTAATATAGCTACTATGATTGGATTTAGATTAGATAACTTTGTGGGGACAATCACATTTTCTAACGTCAAATTAGAAAAGGGTTCAGTTGCGACTGATTGGAGTTTAGCCCCTAATGATACTGATTACACCAATATGTTTTCTATGGATAGCAATGGTATTACACTTGACGCTCATGGAGTAAATAATAGTAACAAGACTATTTTATTACGTGGTGATCATGTCAAAATTGATAGTAGCAATCCAGTAGTTATACCTACCATAAATGCCAATGTAATAACTGGTACAGCCGTTGCCAAGAATATGAATCTCGACTTTACAAACGGTAGTATATATGTCAATGCTTCTGGAAATCAAACATGGATAGACCAAAATGGTTTTCATAATACTAATGGCAGTGGGACTGATACTTACATTAAGAATGGTGTAATATCAACAAATGTAATTCAAGCAAATAGTAAGTTGCATATAGGTAATTTAAGTACAACTGATACTAGGTTAGTTTGGGGTACAGATGTAGATGTTAATGGAATGTCATTTACTGTTCCTGTCAAAGTAGGTTCAACCAATAATGCCAGTGATTATCAATCTGAAATTCAGGGATATATCAAAGGATTTGGATGGGATTATAAAACTGCTACCATGAAAGGTACGGGTGGTTCAGGTTTAGTTATGGGATTAGCTCAACAAACAGTATGGGGAGATCCTTATGGCGGTGACTACATTGGAATAGGTCAATTTGTCCCGACTGATAGTGCTAAAACAATGGCAAGTGCCGATTTTCAGCCAGCGATTGCTTATTGGGCTACTGGTGTTGGAGGAGCATACGGAGCAAATACTGTAAGTATCACTCCTCCACTCTATGTTGATTCGGGAATAAACGGTACAGCTGATCTGATAATGTCAAGTACAGGCGCTCATGATGCGGTTGTGGGAAGTAGTTCAGGACAGGGTAATATTGGTCTTAGAGGTTCAATATTCTATTGGGATTCTAAATCTGGCGGGACACGTATGATATATGCGGACAGCAATAAGTTTACAGTCAATACTATGTTCCAAGGTGGAGGAGTTATTCTAAATAATAACAACAACTTGAGAGCAACTAGTGGTGGCGACTTTTACATTGATGGTAATGGTGGTTCTGGTGGTAATGCAGTCTTACATGTTAAATCAGTTACACAGACCTCATTACTGAGTGCTAAGACCAATATTGTTAAATTGGATGCACAAGACGCAATAGATGCAATCAATTCTACTGATATATATAAATATTCATTTAAAGATGATGTAAAACAAGGGATCAATAAAAGATATGCTTCATACATTATTGATGACGTGAATGAAGTGTCTCAGTACACTGAGCCAGATGAATTTCTTGCTTCAGATAAAAAAGGACGTGATGATGGTACACAGTTATCTTATCTCACTGTTATGATTCAAGAGATGTACAAAAAAATGCAGTCGCAACAAGATCGTATTGAAAAGTTGGAAGCTCAATTAAATGAATAGTTTTGTACAAAAAAGAGAAGGAAGTGTTTTACGTGGAAATTAAAGTAAATAGTATATCTTATGTTATAAAAGATAGCGTTGCAAATTCTTGTTCTGTGGGTTTATATGGTTCTGATAGCAATGGTAATTTTGTAAATGTTACCATTAAAATTGAATTATCAGACTTGACTGATGGCAAGGTTTTTGAACAGACAAGTCAAAGTGATCTCGAAAATATAGCAAAAAATAAACTGGTAGAAATAGTGGCTGTAAAATAGGAGTGATAAATAAATGAATTTTATAATAGATAGTTATGAGGCAGAAATAGTTCAAGGCGAAATCAATGATTTTAAGATAGGCTTTTCAGCAAGTAATAGCGATGGAGAATCATTAACTTATTCTGCTAAGGTCTTCAAGAAAGATTTGTCAGAAGGTAAAGAATTGAAAGATACTATCATGAATGACGTAACTGTCATTGCAATGAATAAGTTAAAATCATATATCGCAGCAACAGAATAACATCAAGAATCTAGGGTTGGGTGGTTGGCGAGAAGAGGTATTATTATGAAAAATAAAAACATGTTAATTTCTGGTGAAGTATATGTGGTTAAGTAACTTAAAAGAAGGTATCGACTTAACATCACAAATCTTATCAGCTCCAATTGTTGTCACCTCTCTTGCTTTTTGTTGGAAGTGGTTCAAGCATAAGAGGGAAATGGACAAGGAGAAGTTGGAAAACCTACAGAATACAGATAGACTTTTGACGGAAGCAGTAAAGGCGTTATTGCACAACAAAATATATGACAATTGTACACATTATATTGAACGTGGATATATCACTACTGGTGAAAAAGATGATCTAGATTATCTATACGGTGGGTATAGTGGGATAGGCGGAAATTCGACAGGTGAATGGTTATACCTAAATGCAAGTAAACTCCCTATCCGAGAAAAATAACTGTCATTATTTTGGTTTTGATAGTAAACATATTGACATTATGTTATAATATGTTATATAAATTACAGGAGAGGGTGAGCGTAGTTGGTTGAACTTAAAAATTTAAGAACAGACCCAGTTGAACGTGAAATTAACACGGTTATTAAGTCAAAATATGGTGATATCACCATTTATGAACCTAGAAAGTCAGATGTTGAAGTGATAATGGGGTTACATGAATTTATTATCAGTTTGAATGTGAAAGATGAGAAAGAAAAAGATAAGTCAACATTGAAGATTTCAGATGCCACTATTCTAAAAGACGTTATTCCGCTTCTGACAGACATCAAAGTGGGTGACATGACGGAAGAGGAAATTCAGGACGTACTTGATAATCCAAGTACAGCTATGATGGAAGTTAATCAAGTATTAGTACACATTATTACGAGTGTTTATAAAATTGTACTTTTATCATACGCAAATGAACTGCTGGAACATGATGTGAGTTTGGAATCTATGAAGCTAAATCATTCTGCGGTTGGTACTTTCGTGAATCAAGCAAGTGAAACAGAAAAAGGTAAAGAATTATTGAAAGAGGTATTTGACGAAGCCGATAGGGTGAACGACATTCAAAAAGGAAAAGTTTCAAAGACTCTCCAAGAAGAAATGAAGAAAAAAGCCAAGGCTAACGAAGATGCTCCACAAGTTGACATTAGGGTCAAGAACGAGAATGTGAGTGAGGCAACTCACTTAACTCCCGCTCAGATTTATCAAGAAAAAGTCTTAAACGCTTATGGTGATGACTTAGATTAAAAGCAACAAAAACAGGTGAAATAATAAATATTAAACGCAAGGTTAGGATGGAAATTCAAAATATTTCTATCCTACTTTGCGTTTATTTTGATTGGGGGAATTTTATGGCACTCGAAGGAAAAATAACCTTTGATGGAATTTCGGCTGTAATTAGTCACATTGAAAAAGGTGTTGAAGAAGTTGTTTCAACATTAGTGAGACGTGCAGCAGAAGAGATTTTGAAAGAGATCTTGACACGAGACTTTCCAGCGGGTGCTGTATCTGAATACTACGTCCGAAGTGGAGAGATGGCAGATACAGTGAAAACCAGAATGACCTCTACTGGTAGAAGTGTTAGTTTTCTCGTCTATATAGATACTCATGAGTTGGGTATGTACCCTCCTTTACCTCACCAATGGGGTCATCACGTAGATGTTCATGGGAATGATTTTAGACAAGGATTGCCTATCGTTTTAGATCAAGGTGGACATTCTTCTATCTACGCACAGCCAGCAAGACATTTTATGGAACAGGGCTTTGGTCAAATGATTCCTAAATTAATCTTAGTTCTTGCTGAAGGTTTAAGAAGTAGAGGTTTTGAAACAGTAATTGAATAGAGAGGTGTAATTGATGGAACACAAAGAAGGATTAAAGTATCAAACAACAGGTAAACGTAAGATCAAAAAGTATACGACAAAAGAACGTATGGAGAAGATAAATCCAGATAACATAAAAATATATAACAAATATTTAAACAGTAAGAAAGCTCAAAATCGAGATGTTCGTGAAACTACGTATAAGGTATATCAATCATATATGAATATTTTCATGTGTTATATCGAAGAGAATTGGGATAATTTCTATCTACTTAATGAAGACATTCTTGAAGAAGATATGTTGGACATTATGGAAGCATACATGTTGTTTCTTGAAGATGAATGTGGGAATGGAAAGAAAGTTATAAATACAAAACTTAGTGCTGTGTCAAGTTTCTATGTTTGGGCTACGAAACGTAGATTGATACAATCACATCCTTTTAGTGGCAAGTTGGACAGAATAAAAAATGCTCAGGAAGAGAAGAAAATTGCAGTTTATTTCCTACATCAGCCAGAGATTGATTTGATAAAGAAAGAATTAAGCAAACCCAAGACGTCATTAAGTAAATATGATTACCAAGACGAAATTATTTGGAACATTGCTTTTGATAGTGCATGTCGAATAGGTGCATTACATCAGTTGAGCTTATCAAATCTAAATATGGATGAAATGATTTTTAAAGACGTTAGGGAAAAACGTGGAAAGATTGTTGATATTCCCTTTGAAGGTTCAACAAAGGTGAAAGTGCAAGAATATCTAGATTGGCGTAAAGAACAGGGTATTGACTGTGACGCATTGTTCTATGTTTGGAAAAACGGTGCATGGGGAAGAATGAGCAAACAATCACTTACTAATCGCATTAGAAAGATTGGGGAAATTGTTGGTGTTGGTGATTTCAGACCACATTGTATTCGTAAGAGTAGATTAAATCAGATAGGACAAACGGGTAACGTTCAACTTGCTAAGGAATTAGCTCATCACGAATCGTTAGATACAACTTCTAGATTCTATATGGAAGAGAAAAGTGAGTCGGAAACACTTAAAGACATAAGTAGATTGATGAATGGAAATAGTAATCCCAAAGACAAGAATAACTTAGGTGGTGAAAAGAATGAGTCAAACACTTGGTATCAAGGTAAAGGTAAATCTACCTTCTAAATCACAACTAGAAAGTGAGTTTAGAGAAAAATGGAAAAACTTTAAGGCAGATTTCACTGCTAAGATTAACGTTGAGGCAGATAAGAATAGTCTTAGAAAAATGGGGAAACAAATCAAGGATATCCTTGATGGAACTAATGTAACCATTAAACCTAAATTAGATACTTCCTCCGTTTCTAAGGAACTTTTACAGGTAACCAAAGAGTTTAGACATTTACGTGAGGAAATGGAGAAGAATATTGACTTAAAGGTCAATATGAAAGACGTTAAGAATAACGCCACCTCTAACGTTGCTGAAAACTTTAAGAAGCAATCTGAGGAGATTGAACAGACTGGTAAAAAGGTCGGAGAAAGAATTAAAGAGAATACTCTTAGAGAAGAACAAGCTCTGCAAGGTAGTCTCAATAAGTTAGTAACTGCTTCAAGACAAACTGCGAACGGTACAAGTAATAGTGTTACAAAGTCCGAAGATATCAATAGTTTCACTAGTCGAGTAACGAAGAGTACAGCAGACGGGTCTGACACAAAGTTAATTCTTGATCAGAAAAAGGCTTTGAACGAGTTGAAACAGACTATGAAAGAAATCGGCTCATTGGAAACAAAGGTTGCTGGTTCTAATGACCAAGGTAAGATTGCTGCTTGGTCTGGTCGTATTCAAGACTTAAATGTTAAATTGAAAGAATTACAAACAACATATCAACGTACTTTCAGTAAATTAAATGGTGGAAACAATAGCGCATTTAGTGGTATGAAGAGTGGTGTTGACAGTGTTAAGAAGATGAACATAGCCTTAGCTGAAACTCAACTAAAAGCTAAAGAATCTGCTAGTGCATTCAAGAAGTTATCTAGTGTTGAGAATGCAAAAAATAGTTTGCAGACTAGAGCTTTAACAGCTAATCGTGAAGAAAGCATAATAATTCAACGTCAATTGTCATTATTAGAGTCGAAGAAAAGATTAATAACAGAGTCTACTGGTGCTGAAAAACTTCTAAGTTCAACTCAGAAACAAGAGTTAGCCGTTCTACAAAGTGAGAATAAGTTAAAACTCATGTATGCAAAAGCACAAGCTAAAGCAGCCGCTCCAAGTCTAACAAAATCTTTGGCTACTCCTCTTAAATTAGACACGGGTTCTCTTGTTAATGGTGCAACAACCGCTGCATTGGCAGTTGGGGGACTAGGATCTGTATTGGTTGATGGCGCAAAAAAGGCATCGAGTTTACAAAATACCTATAAAGTTACAGGAAATTTGTTAAAAAGTGGTGGCGAGAAGGTTTCAGAAGTTACTAAGAACGTTGCACAAATGCAGAAAGATGGACAAGCGTATTCGGTTAAATATGGTAAATCTCAAGCTGATATCGCATTACAATATCAAGAATTAGTTAAGCGTGGTTATTCTTCCGCATCTGCATTGGGAGCTATGAAATCAGAATTACAAGGCTCTGTAGCATCTGGAGATGATTTTGCTGATGTTGTTAAGGTTTCATCTCAAACACTTGATGCCTTTAATCTAAGAACAAATAATACTGCCAAAATGACAAAGAATACTAAAAAAGTTGTTAATGAACTTGCTTATGCTGCCGATATGTCTGCGACTGCATTTGCTGGTATTGGTAAAGGTATGGAGTACGTTGGTGATACAGCACATAACTCTGGAATTAGTTTAGCAGAATCGTCAGCAGCATTGGGTGAACTTGCCAATCACGGACTTGAAGCAGATAAGGCTTTGGTAAAACTGGCCGCTTAAACAGAAATGTTTTTGAAAAAGAACTCCTTTAATTCAGTACAAGCCTAAATTATAAAAACATGGTAAGACTGAGCCAAGTCATATAGGAATATATGAAAGTGTGCAACGACTAGATAAAGTAGTCCAGAACGGACGAAATATCCACGAAGAGGGAGAACCTTAACAAGTAATGTTGAAGGTTGAGATATAGTCTGATCTGCATGGAAACATGTAGAAACGCAAGATAAAGAGCTTGCGTGATAACATAATGGGTACAGGTCTGCGTAAAGTAATCGTTTCATTAGGTAAAGATATTGCCAAAATTGGTACTAAAGGTGATGTATTAACACCACTCGGGATAAAAAAATCGGATCTCGTTGATGCAAAGGGCAACTTCAAATCGTTGGGAACAATGATGGATGTTATTAATCAAAAAACTAAAAACATGGGTAAAGCACAAAAAAGTAATGTCTTTAATGCTTTGTTCGGGACGACTGGACAACAGGCTGGTATTATTTTATCTCAATACAATAAGCAATTCCAAGATTTGGCTAAGAGTGTTCAGAAAGTTGGAGATAAAGGAAATTATATTCAAAAATTAGCTGATAGTAATAATCAGACTGCTCAACAATCAATGGCTAGATTTAAGGAAGCATGGAACAACTTAAAGATCATGTTTGGTTCTAAGTTATTACCTAGTTTCACTGATGCTGCTAATGATTTGTCAAAACTATTTAACAGTAAGAGTTTCGTTTCTGGTATCGAAAAAGATGCTGAAGGATTCGGGAAAATGGCAAAAGAGCTTTATGAACTTGGCAAATATGCAGCAGAGAACTCGGATAAGCTTGAAGCGTTGGGTAAAATTCTGTTAGACATATGGGCTGTCAACAAGTTGGTTCAATATGGAAAAGCGATGAAGTCGTTCTATAGTTTAATGTCACTCGGCAAGAGTAAAGCAGCAGAAGAAGCGTTAGCAGTTACTGCAGAGTCTAAAGCGTACGCTGATTTGGCTGCTAATAAAGAATTGGCAAGTGTAGCCGATCTAGGTGGCGGAGTGTCAAAAACTGCCAACACGGTAAAGGGAGTAAGTAAGGTTGAAAAAGTTGGCGCAGCAGCAGAGAATGCTGGTTTCTTTTCAAGTCTCGCAAGTGGTAGTGGAACAGTAGCAAAGGTTACTGGTAAATTTAGTGGTTTGCTCAATGTAGCTAAATTACTTGGTGGCGGACTTTTGAAATTAATCCCCATTGTTGGTACTGTTTTTGCAGCATTCCAGATAATGGATGCTTTGGGAATAAAACCATGGGAAATAAATATAAAGGGTGCAAATTTAACAAAAGATGCCGTAGATAACCTTAACAGTAGTCTGAAAGAGACTAAGAAATCATTTGAAGATACTGAAAAGAGTATTAACTCAAACTCTATCTTTAATGGTGGTGCTATTAGTAATACTAAGTCTTACAGTGATTTATCTTCAAGTTTTGCTAAAGGTACAAATAATAGCAAGAAGCAATTATCAGATGATGATTTCAACACTTTGAAAAATAGTTATAATGATTTAGCTAAGAAGAACAATCTTAAACTTAGGATTACGATTAACAACTATGACTCTATCAAAGAACAGTTAGATTCATTGAATGCTGAGTTGACAGAAATAGCTCAAAAGAACGTTTATAAAGGTAATAAAAAGATTGACAAAGAAGTTAAAGAAACAAGTACATTGGGTGGTTCGACAGCTTTTGAAGCAGTTAAGTCAACCGATAAGGGCTATGCTAAGCAAGTTAATGAACTCAAAACTGCTATTGATTCACAAAATAGAGCTATCAGTGAAGGTACAACTAGCTGGAATGCTGGACAGAAGAAAATTAAGGAGTATAAACAACAGCTTAAAGAATTAAATCAGTCATATACCGAAGGTAGTAATAATGCCAAGGTATGGAGTTCTAAGGCTGGTCAAGCGGTTGAAAATCAATGGGATAAGCAGACAAGTGCTATTCGTAAGCATATAAAAGAATTTGGTAATGCCTTAAACAACAACGTTTTTTCTTCAGATGATATTAAGATGATGAATAATTCTACTCTTAATAAAGCAAATGTTGCGCAAGGTTCTAGTCTTGAAAAACTGTCAAATCAAAAGAATATGATTGATTCGATTAATAAGAAATTGGCTACTGGTGGAGAGCTGAACCAAAAAGAAATTGAGTATTTATCTAAGCAAAACTCTTCATTGGGGACTAAGTCGAACAATGTTAGCAAGTGGAGTTCCACAGAGAAAAAGGCTGCACAAGAAGTCGTTGATGGGTATAACAAAGCGTATGATACCGAAAAGACAACACAAGAAAATAGAATGACTACTATTTTAGCTGCTAGTGGTAAATCACAAGATGCTATTAAGAAAACCATTGCTGCTTATGAGCAAGGTGGAGCAAGCTATATCAAGTTGATGTCTAAACAAGGTACTCTTGGAAAATCTATGTTGAACCTATCTGTTGAGTTTGCTTCACAATATGGTAAAAATTGGGGTAATGCTTATGCTAAGATTCAAACGCAAATAGACAAAGTACCTAAGACAACAATGACAGAATACAGCTTTGTTGACAAGACGACAGGTTTAGTTGATACGGATGTTATAGCTAAATTGAACGAGATTCCAGAGAAAAAAGGTACTAAGTATGGTTTAACCTATGATAATGCGGGTCATGTTGAGATTCCTTCAATTATTAAAGCATTGAACCAGATCCCTGAAATAAAAGGAACTAAATACGATGTTAATGGTACTGTAGATGCGAAAGCATTGATTACAGATTTAACCAGCAATATTAAAGCCGTTCCTCCTGTTATTGCTTGCAAGTTCTTAGCACAAACAACTGGTTTTAAGAGTGGCTTTAAAGGAATTATCAAGAATATGGCTGAGGCAGATGGGAAGAAAGCTACCGCTAAATTCTTAGCTGACAATCATTATTTTGGTTTATCTGCTGATGTGGTCAACGCCTATCTGAAGAAGATAGATGGTAGAACTGCTACTGCTAAGATTAAAGCTGATGTTCAGAATTATACCAAAGGCGTAGATAGCGTGAATAAAACAGCAGATAGTGTTTCCAAAAAACCTATTAAAGTTAAAGGTGACGCAAAAGATGCTTTGGACAAGATTGACTCTGCTCAGAAGAAATTAAGTAAAATCAAAGACAAAACGACGAACCTTAAAGGTAATCACAAAGAATTAGATTCTGCAATAACAAAAGCACAAAAGAACCTTAATAAGTTAAAAGGGAAAACTGTTAAGGCTGCTGCAAAAGTTGGCGGGACAAAGGATATTGAGAGTCTAGCTAAGGGCATAGGCAAGGTTAAAGGTAAGAATGTTAAAGTCAAAGGTGTTCCGTATGGCGCAAAAGATGTTAAATCTCTTGGTTCTGCGATTAATAAGATTAAGGGTAAGACATCAAAGGTAACAACAAAGGTAACTGGGAAAAAAGATGTTGATAAGTTAAACAATTCTGTTGACAAAACTCATAGTAAGAGTACGAAGACAAAGAACACAACTTTTGGAAAAAAAGATGTTGACAAGTTAATAAACTCAATAGCAAATGTCCATAGCAAGACATCTAAAGTTAAAGCTAATGTTACAGGTGGAAAAGATGTTGATAGTTTAAGCAAAAAAATCGCTAATTTGCCAACATCTAAAAGTGTAACAATCGCTGTTAATAAAACAGAGAAGACAACTAAAAAAGACGCTAAATCAAACTCTGTTGCGATTGCTTCTTCTGATGTAACCTCTGCTAGTCCTACTAAGTCGCTTTCAGCAGCGATAGGTAGTGACAACAATGCGATTACTGCAACTGCTGCTAAGAATATAGCGTCAAAAGATTACAGTGACAGTACAACGAGTGATTCTACTGTTAGTGAAGATGTATGGCGCTATTGGGGCAAACAGTTATATACAGGTGACGGTTTAAGCTCACAAGTTACTAAGTTAGAAAATGCTGTTACGCAAGCCGCAGATGATATAGATAAGTTAATAAGCCTAGCTAAGCAAAGGATTAATCTTGATAATCAACAGATTAATTATCAAAACAGTCTCAAAAGTTCATATCAAAGTCAAATGAACTCATTATTGTCTCAGTTAAAAGGGTATGGGTTCAAGTCAAGTGGTAACCAGATAACGAATTTGGATCACTCTCAGAGCTTTAAGGGTGATACCGCCGATAAGGTAAGTACACTTCTAGATTCTTATAAGACAGTTTATGAAAACATTGTTGATGTGTCTAACACAATAAGTAGTTTAAATCTTGATAAGTGGCAACAACAACAAAATATCATAGATTATAACACTACAAAGGAAACAAACAATGTTGCAACTTTGACGACTGCCGCAACTAACTTAACAACCTTGTTGAGTAATAATGCAAGTATTTTTTCAAGAGCATTAGAAGAGTTTGGAGATACTGATTACAATATGAAGGCTAAGTTGTCTTCGGAATCTATAAGTGATCAAGTTTCAAGTATGAAGCAATTGATTACTCAATTTAACAAGTTGAGTACCATGTCATTCATATCGAAAGATAATGCTTCAAGTGTTCAAAGCAGTCTTGAAAATATTAAAACTGCATTGTTAAGTGATGCAGATGCAATTATAACTTTGAGAAAGACACTCAATGATATTCAGATAAACCAGATAGCTAATGATTTGACGAATTTCACAACCTCGTTGAATACAAACATTACTGAACTGAAAAACAATGTAACTAATCTTCAAGATGGACTGTTGAGTGGTCAATCATTCGATGACTTAGGTAGTAGCTCATTAGATGTTGTTAGCTTTGATCAGACGACTGGATTGAGTTCAGAATTACAACAGAGATTACAACTTGAAAGTCAATTGGATCAGGCATTAGATGGTTTTGCTAAGAAGAACGTTGACCGTACTCAAAGTGTTGCAAATGCTCAGTTACAGATTGAACAGAATAAATACTCACAGTTAATCAGTTTAGCGAGTGCTTATAGCAATGGTAGCGTGGGACAAATATCGTTAAGTAGTAATGTTTCTGCTTCACTAGATTTAACTAGCACTGCTACGAATACGAACGCTGCTTTAGAGAAACAGTTTGCCACTATTTCTCAGAAATTTGCCGATAAGTTAAATCTTCTGAAATCTCAATATGCTAGTGCAATTAGTTCCTCATCTAGTCAAAGTGATAAAGATGCTGCCACACAGAAATTTATCGTACAACAGTTAGAGTTGCAAGAAGATATTTACCAAGAGATGATTACGTCTGACGAACAATCAATCGCTGCTCTGAAAGAGAAACTCAAACTTACAGGTTTGACAAGCGATCAGATTAGTACGATTAAGACAGATATTTCAAGTTATGAATCTGCAATTATTGATGCTCAAACTAATATAAAATCTGCTATTAAAGAGAGATTTGATTATGAGAACACATTGTTGCAAGCACAAATAACTAAATATCAAACGGTCACAGACACAATCACTAATATGGTAAATCTTGCAAAGACCTTGGGTCTTGATACTAATGCTCAGGGTGCTTTAATGGCACAGCAATATTCTTCAACGTTTGATCAGTACACGAACTACTTGAACCAATTGAGTGCTTTGAAAAAAGAGCAATCTAGTTATACCAATGGAAGTTATGAGTATAACACTCTTCAAACTGAAATTGATTCATTATTAACAGGGTTGCAAACTACTGTATCTTCGTTAGCTGATTTGAATAAGACTCAATTAACTAATTCTCTAAGTGGTATCACTAAGGAACTTGAAAAGAGTGTATACAATGGTCAATCGGCAGAACAATATACTCTCGATAATAGTATCTATTATAGTGGTGTTTCTAAGGAATTAGAACTTGAATCGTTGAGACTTAAA
>NZ_BACP01000063.1 GCF_000260415.1 Liquorilactobacillus mali KCTC 3596 = DSM 20444 | reverse complement strand
AAAAATAAACTGTTTATATCTAATTTAATTCCTTATTTTTATTTTTTTACAAAGATAAACTAGCTTTTATTAATCAAAAGTAAGCTATGCTTATCAAATCTTTTATCTTTCTGCTTTTACAAGATAGGGAATCTCACACTTACGTGGCAATGAATTTTATTGTATTTGACTAAGGTATATGATTAATTTATTGGCGATTCCTATAGTGGGTCTTACCTGTATACAATATAAATAGTTAAATTACTCAAAATAGACTACTCACAGAAAATCTTGCGTTAACTTTTTTTGTAACAATTATAAATGATAATTGAGCAATAATTGCTGTAAATTCGAATTTAAGTTTGGTTCATAAAACAAATATTATAAAATCATACTTTTTCAATGTGCAGTGCCTACTACAAAATAATAACTGAACAATCTCTTTAATATCAGATTCCTCAATCACAAAGAATATTCTAGTGGTATTTACATCTCATGGTACATAATCGTCCATCAAACTATTTCATTCAATAATTTAGTGATAAAAATATTTGTTTCTTCCGATTCTACTTTTATATCCGAGTGCCGATGAGCTAGCATTCAATGTAAATTTTCCATTTTAAATCTTTAGTAAAAGGGTGATCACTAATCATCGGTTATTACTAACGACAAAGATTTTAGAAGTTGATTACTTCTTAAAACAAAAAAACCGAATCATTGGTTTAAGAATTCCTAATTATTCTCAATAATTATAAAAATATCAATGATTGGAATTAAACCAATATGACTGCGATGACACTTTTAATGAATTTTATTGTTTTTGCCATCAGTGTAATGACGTCCCATTCACTTGTGATTTCTCTGTTCATTCCGTGTATAACCCCTCCCCCGTGCACATAGTAAAAAAGAAGTATCAACGTATATCTACGTTGATACTTCTTCATCAATACCGGTGATCGGGGTCGAACCGATACGCCCTCAACGGGCACTGGATTTTGAGTCCAGCGCGTCTGCCAATTCCGCCACACCGGCATAATATATCACATTACAGAGTAGAACTATACTACTGTTAGCGCCTAAAAGCAACTAAAGGCGGTAACCGGATTTGAACCGGTGATGAAGGTTTTGCAGACCTCTGCCTTACCACTTGGCTATACCGCCAGATATAGTACAAATCCAAAACTGGGTTAGCTGGATTCGAACCAGCGCATGAGGGAGTCAAAGTCCCTTGCCTTACCGCTTGGCTATAACCCAATCTTAAAGGCGATAGGTGGGAATCGAACCCACGCGTGCCGGAGCCACAATCCGGTGCGTTAACCACTTCGCCACTATCGCCATCAATGGCAGGGGTAGTAGGAATTGAACCCACACTGACGGTTTTGGAGACCGTAGTTCTACCTTTAAACTATACCCCTATTATTAAAAAATGGAAGGGAGTGGATTCGAACCACCGAACCCGAAGGAGCGGATTTACAGTCCGCCGCGTTTAGCCAGACTTCGCTACCCTTCCATGGTGGCGCGGGACAGAATCGAACTGCCGACACATGGAGCTTCAATCCATTGCTCTACCAACTGAGCTACCGAGCCATTAAAAATATAAATATAAATATACAACGGTCCTAGACGGATTTGAACCGACGATCTCCTGCGTGACAGGCAGGCGTGATAGACCCCTACACTATAGGACCGTAATATTATGGAGGATACAGGGCTCGAACCTGTGACCCTCTGCTTGTAAGGCAGACGCTCTCCCAACTGAGCTAATCCTCCAATATATGACCCGTACGGGATTTGAACCCATGTTACCGCCGTGAAAGGGCGGTGTCTTAACCACTTGACCAACGGGTCATTCTGCTACGGAGAGTAAGGGATTCGAACCCTTGAAACAGGTCATAACCCGTTTACATGATTTCCAATCATGCTCCTTCGGCCAACTCGGACAACTCTCCAGCATAAACAACAACTCCGGCAGGCGGGCTCGAACCGTCGACAACCTGATTAACAGTCAGGTGCTCTACCAACTGAGCTATGCCGGAATAACTAAG
>NZ_BACP01000064.1 GCF_000260415.1 Liquorilactobacillus mali KCTC 3596 = DSM 20444 | reverse complement strand
TTTTGAGATGGCTTTTTTGTTTATTTTTTAGTCTTCTTTAGGGTAAAAGACCTCAGTCGGATGATCTTTTTCAAACTCTGCAGCATCTTTTGCCTCACCAAACGCTGATCTACCATCAATCACGATGTCATCTTCAACAACATCATCATTCTCATTATTCTTTTCCTTATTAAACTGACTCTTTAATTCCGAAGTTGCCTCTTTTAAGGAGGAAAGAGCCTGCTCCACATTGTCATTGTTTTTAAGACTTTCGGCTGTATCAACAACCTTTTGTTTCAATTCATTCAATGTGTCTTGAAGATCATACCCTTCATTTACATAATCACGCGCATGATTATAGTAACGTACTGCATTTTCACGTCCCTCATCAGTCAACTGTGCAACTTTTTCCTTTATTTGTTCCTGATGATCAGATAATACTTTTTTAGTTATAAAATATGCTGCCGTCCCAACTGCTAAAGTTGTAAAAACTGATAATTTTCTTCCCATTACTCTATCCTCCAGACAACTATTTATTCTTTTTTCTTAGATTGTACAATTTTCTTGCTACACCAAGTACAACTGAAGTTTTTCCAACACTCTTTGTCGATGATGATACTTTCGTAGCCAGTCCTCGACTTGCATTGTTCAAATCAGAGACACTTTCACTCAAATCTGCAACTGCTTGAAAAAGTGGATCAATCGTTTTTGACTTGTCTTCAATATCTGTAAGCAGTGTATTCGATTTCGCCAAAATTGCCTCTGCTTCTCTTGAAAGACCATTTATATCTGTACGCATCGATTTTACACTTTCGTTTACTTCATTCATGATTTTCCCGACTTTTGCCAGAACAATGCATAAAAAAACGACAAGCAATAAGAATGCAACTGCTGCAATCAATCCCGCAAGCTGCCCCAATGTTAATTCCATAGTTGTGCCTCCTCATTTCCTACTTGTTTATAGGATAGCATTGCAGCCAAAAAACTGCAATTAAAAGAAAATTTAACGCTATTTTTGCTAATTTTTGTTATTATAGAAATATTAAAGGAGAACGATTATATGCAATTATTTTATTTGAAGGGTTCTGATTCGCTTACTAGTAGTGTCTCAACCCAGGTTTCTAAACAAACCAATATTTTTACGCGTTTCCTTGTCAAAATTGATTGGGACAAAATTTTTAGTAATATGGTTGCCATTACACTTTCACTTATTCTTTTATCCATTTTTTTCCTTATCGTACACTGGTTTGGTAAAAAAATTATTATCCATAGTTTTAAAAGGGCTAAAATAAATGATCATCTTTCAACAAACCGGATAAGCACAATCTATACTTTATCTTTGAATATCTTTCACTACTGTATTCTTTTCTTTTACTTTTATGCTATTTTGTCCGTGATTGGCATCCCCGTTGGAACGCTAATTGCTGGAGCCGGAATCTTCAGTGTAGCCTTAGGACTTGGTGCACAGGGATTTGTTAAAGATATTGTGACTGGCTTTTTCATTCTTCTAGAACAACAATTTGATGTTGGTGATGAGGTAAAAATTGATACAGTTAGTGGTACAATTCACGCAGTTGGGCTTAGAACAACTCAAATCATTGATTATGACGGCACTTTACACTTCATTCCAAATAGAAATATCACAATTGTCAGCAATTTATCGCGCAATGATATGCGGGCTCTGATCGATATTTACTTTGATCCATCATCTGATATCCAAAAAATGACCACCATAATAAAAGATATAAACCAAAAACTTACACCAAAATATAAAGAAATCACACAAGGACCAACAATTCTTGGTACCGTTGATAATGGTAATGGTATTCTATCTTTTCGTGTGGTAATTTATACGAAAAATGGTGCGCAATATACAGTGCAAAGAGCCTTTTTAACTGAATATCTCGAAACTTTAACTCAAAAGGGATTTAAAATAAACAATTCTCCCGTTAATCTGGCTGCTGTATCTAAATAACAAGTGATCAGCTGACTAATTAGAGTAGTAAACTGAGTCATAAAGATGAGCAACTTGAGATTAGACGAAGGGTTTTGACTCATGTAATATGTTTATACAGCATAAAAAAAGGGTTGGTTCAAAATTCTTGAACCAGCCTTTTTTATCCTTTGCATTATACAAATAAATACAACTCAATAGCTAATCACAGAGAGTCGTTCTCTCTATTTTTGCTGATATCTTTCATTCTGGTTTTCAAATAACCCGTCATCGCATTCACACCTTTTATAATTGCTCCTTCTTTTGGTGCAAGGTATTCTGAATGTAATGAATATGGGCTATCTACTCCTAACCAAAACATTGTCCCAGGTATTTTCGACAACAAGAAACCAAAGTCCTCCCCAGTCATTGCAGGTTTTGTTTCTTCAAACACAACATCTTTAGTATTGGACATATAATTAATAAACTCTTTCGTTGTTTCATAGTTGTTTTCAACTGGGTAATATCCGCCTTGATGCAAGTCAAGGTCAACTTCACATTCAAATGCTTCCGCAACAGACTCAGCAATTTTCCTAACTCTTTTTTGAATTAATAGATTCATTTCTTGCGTTAATGCCCTGATTGTCCCATCTATTTGGGCCTTCCCAGCAATCACATTACCGGTTGTTCCTGCACTAAAATGTCCCAGTGTTACAACACCCGATTGAATTGGATCAACATTTCGGCTCACAATTGACTGAATCTGAGTTACAAAATAAGATCCGGCCACCACCATATCGTTTGCATTGTGAGGAAAAGCAGCGTGACCGCTTTTTCCAGTAAAAGTTGCATGAATCTCACATGTTCCAGCAAATAAAGTTCCTTGCCGACAACCGATTACTCCTGTCTTTAAACCAGGATTATCATGGAATGCATAAATCTCATCTGGCATCCAATGATCAAGTGCCCCACTCTCATACAGTTGCTTACCACCACTAGCATTCTCTTCAGCAGGTTGAAAGATAAATGTCATATTTACACCAGGCTGTTTTTCTGCAAAAAAACTCAATATTCCAAGGGCAACAGTCATATGTATATCATGTCCGCAAGCATGCATTCGCCCCTCATTTTTTGAAGAAAACGGTAAGCCTGTTTCCTCAGTTACGGGCAAACCGTCAATATCAGTCCGATAACCAATTGTATAAGTTTCATCAATTCCCTTTAAATGCACTATAGTTGCTGTTTTCCAGGTTTTAAAATCTAGCCATTTACTATTCATGCTTTTAATAATTGAAATTAATTTTTTTTGCGTTTCGAATTCTTCCATTCCAATTTCAGGAATTTGGTGTAATTCGCGTCTTATCCCTATTAATTCTCTCTCAGTTAAAATCATTAAACTCATTCCTTTTAGTCAATAATTATATGCCATAATTCATCATAAACAAATAAAAAAATACGTAATATATACCAAAATTATGAGACCAATATTCCACAAAACCATCCATATAACCAAACGAAGAGGCTTGAGTCAATGCCCCAGCCTCTTCTTCAACTACTTGGTTTATTCTAAATATTACGTAAGTCTTCTACTAAATCAGTTTTACCCTCTTTAATTTCTGAGACATTTTTAACCTTTTTGGCTGGCATTCCAACTACAACAGTCCCCGGTTCTACATCATGTGTTACCACGGCACCAGCACCAACTACAGCACCTTTACCGACACGTACACCTTCCAAAACAACTGCATTAGCACCAATGAGCACATCATCCTCAATAGTAACTGGTTGAGCCGAAGCAGGTTCAACTACCCCAGCCAATACTGTGCCTGCACCAATATGACAATTTTTGCCAACCCATGCACGTCCACCAAGAACTGCACCCATATCAATCATTGAGCCTGCACCAATCTCAGCACCAATATTTATAACAGCACCCATCATGATAACAGCATTATCACCAATTTCTACTTGATCGCGAATAATCGCACCTGGTTCGATTCGTGCATTAAAGACCTTTTTATCAATCATTGGTACCCCAGTATTTCTTCCATCGTTTTCCACATGGTACTGGCTAATTTTTGCCTTATTATTATCTAAAAATATTGAAGCATCTTTCCAATCACCAAAAAGAACACCCGTCTTATCTTCAAAATACGTCTCAAGTGTTGCAGGAACTTCAATTTTGTCTAATGTTCCCTTTAAATATACTTTTACAGGTGTTTTTTTCTTTGAATTTGCAATTGTTTTAATAATTTCTTCAGTGTTAAGTTTTGGCACATTGATTCCTCCCTTATTGTAAAAAAACTAATCTTGTATCGTGCTTGATTCTTTCTCTCTGATAGCATAATACTTATCAAAATCATGCGTCATATAGTTGACGGCCTTTAAAACCTCACGTCTCGTCACAATCCCAGTAAAGACACCATCATCATTTATAACAATTAGAAACGGATGGTTTATTAACAAATGCAAAATTTCTTCCACATCATATGGCAACTTGATAGTTGGAAAGTCTTTTTGCATTACTTCAGACACTTTCTTCTTACTCAAACGAGTTGGATCAATCCCGTTTAATCCAAGCATTGTCTCTGTTAGCATGGGTAACGTCAGTATTCCCTTAAAATGCTGCTCTTTATCAAGAACAGGAATCGATGAATATTTGACTTTAGTCAAGACAAGAAATGCGTGATCCAAATGGTTATCTTCTTGTACATTTGCAACTATTTCTGCTGGAATCAAAAAACCATCTTGTTTAGAGATTAGCATCTGTTCCATTTGCTTAGTAATCACGACAAATAACCTCCTCTATCCAATACCTCCATTCTAAATTATTTTGGGCAAAAAACCAACAAGAATTCTTTAAAATAAAGTAAAAAGTAATATTTACTTATATTTTTTTTATGCTACTATTAGAAAGTATTATTTGAAGGAGGTAGTCATGGAATATTCTTTAGCAATTCGGCTTTGTGCCGAATTTTTTGGAACTGCTATCATGGTAATTCTTGGTAACGGTTCAGTAGCTACTGTTGATCTTGAAAAGACCAAAGGTAGCCATGGGGGTTGGATTGTGATTGCTGTCGGATACGGCTTTGCAGTTATGATCCCCGCTTTAATGTTTGGTACTATTTCAGGTAACCATATCAATCCAGCTTTTACAATTGGACTCGCACTTTCTGGACTTTTTCCCTGGAGTGATGTTTTACCATATATTTCAGTTCAACTTTTAGGAGCAATTATTGGACAATTTGTCGTTTATTTATGTTTCAAGCCCCATTATGATTTGACCAAGAACACCACTCTTGTGCTTGGTACTTTCTCTACTTCGGATGCAACATCAAGCAGGCTCAATGGTTTTATAAATGAGTTTTTTGGTACCTTTATTCTTGTTTTTGGAGCACTTGGTATCACTAATTCACCAAGTTTTAGTCATGGTAACCAAATGTCTGGCTTTATTGGAATAGGACTTTTAGTTATGGTTATCGTTGCTTCATTCGGTGGTCCTACGGGTCCTGCATTAAATCCTGCTCGTGATCTTGGACCAAGAATTTTACATCAACTTCTCCCACTCAAGTACAAGGGTACATCTAATTGGAAATACAGTTGGGTTCCAGTTGTTGCTCCAATTCTTGCAGGAATTTTTGCTGTCGCTTTATATAAAATAATTTTTTTATAAACTTTTCATAATTCAAATTAAATTAATCAAATAATACATATAAAAAGGACTGGATCTTAAATTTATCTTTGACCCAGTCCTTTTTTACTTCACATAAACATATTCACATATTCCATAATTCAGAATTCTCCGCCTAATTTCAAATCACTCACAGCGAAGAAATTTGTACTGTTCTGATTTTATATAAACCTGCTGTTAATTTAATGGATCACCATACCATTTTTGATACATTGATTCGATTATGGTCATAGTATGCATAGTCAGTTCAGGTGTTACAATAGAGCTTTTCAATTCATTATTTAACAGAGACTCGTTTATATGATTAATTTCATATACAATCTCACTTTGTTGGCCATCGGTTGTAAACTTCTTTGCTTCACTGCCATCCGTTTTCAAGTACGCTGACTTGGACTCCCAATAATTTGGAATTTCCAACTTTCCCTTTGTTCCATATACCACTATCTTAGTTTCCAGACCAAAATCAGTTGCGATAATAATATTGGCTAAAATATCGCCAGCTTTTAAAGTCAAATTACATCTGGTATCTGCTTCGCCAACTTGATTGAACTCAAATCCGTTCCATTCCGTAACATCTTTCCCAGTCAAATACTGAATAAGCCCTATTGGAGTCGTTCCACCATTTATGAAAGCACCACCTCCAGCAGATAACTTTGTAAACCATTCTTTTTTATCAGTAGTATCATAATTTTCTTGAATATCTATGAAGTTTACGTCACCTATTGCACCTTCATCAATTAACTGCTTCGCCTTCTCGATAATTGGCAAGAAAACTGCACTTTGGGACTCCATGATAAACAAATTCTTCTGCTGGGCCAGTAAAAAGAGCTCACGAGCACCGACTTTGTGTCTCGTAAATGGTTTTTCCAATAAAACATTTTTTCCTGCTCCTAATGCAGCTTTAGCACTCTCATAGTGATCTTCATTTTTTATAGCTAGGTAAACAATATCAATTGAATCATCATTGAACAATGATTCCAATTTGTTATAAGTATTTTGTATCCCCAGCTTTTGGGCTAACTGCTGTGCTTTTTCATAATCATGCCCAAAATTTGCAACTGCTTCACCTTTTGAACTTTCTTTCAATGCCTCAACAAATTTGACTGCTAATCGATTAGTACCGACGATTCCATAACGGATTTTTTCTGCCATTATACTCACCTCATCATTGATAATAACTGCTTTTTATCCATTGTATCAGAGTTGATGGCAGTTTCGTAATTATATTGGACTATATTTCTTTATTTTTCAAAATTATGCTGCGTAGATTGTCTCCATCTTTTTCTGAACCAATTGTCACGCGCAACCAATTCTTTAATAGACCACGCCTAATTTGATATCCATTCTTCAATAATTCATCCGCTAATTTATTAGCATCAGGATAATTGAAAAAGATAAAATTTGCCTGACTAACATAATACTTAATCTTATTTTCTTTAAAGAAATTCTCCCAGTTATCCCTCTCGATTTGCGTCTTTTCAACAGAATTATTGACGAAATCCTGATCTGACAATGCTGCTATTGCTGCAACCTGTGCAAGTGAATTCAGATTATATGGTAACCTCACTGCTTGCATATAGTTTGCTAATTTCTCATCCATTACTGCGTAACCAACACGATAATTTGCCAATCCGTATGCTTTGGAAAAGGTTCTTAACAACATCACATTTTTGTAATTCTCCAATTCTGACAAAAAACTGGCATTCTTGGTTTTCGTAACATAATGAATATATGCCTCGTCTAACAAAATCAAAATGTTATCTGGAACACTATCAAAGAAAGTCTTCAATGTATCAACATCCTCATACGTTCCAGTCGGATTATTAGGATTACATATCCAGATAACCTTTGTTTTATCTGTAATCTGCTTCAAAAAGCCTTCAAAATCATAGTGCCCATTTTCAGGTAAACATGGGACCTCAATAACTTTTGCACCTTCGATTTGAGCATGCAGTGCATATTCTGAAAATGTCGGCTTACTAAGTATTACCTCATCCCCAGCCTCAAGGAAGATACGTGAAATCATCGTAATAATTTCGTCAAGACCGACCCCAAAAACCAGTTTTTCTGGAACTACACCTATGAAATCTGCGATTTTGTTCCTTAAGTCATTTGCATACCCATCTGGATAACGGTTTTCTTCTCCAAAATTCCAGTTTAGAATTGCTTCTTTTACTTTCGGAGAAGTTCCAAATGGGTTCTCGTTTGCAGATAGTCTAACTAACTTATCTAATCCCAATCGTTTTTTTACACTCTCGATAGGCTCTTCAGGTATATAATTCTCAATCTTCTTTATTTGCGATTTCATTAGTATCTCCTTATAGGTCTTGAATTTTACGACGATCCTTAGTCTTACTCATCAAACCTTCTCTTTTAGCAAGCTCCACCTTTATCTCATCAAATCCCACTCCTTGTTCTACAAGAAGGACCATCAAATGATAAAGCAAATCTGCAGTTTCGTATACTAGTTCACTCTTATCAGGGTTTTTCGAAGCAACGATTACCTCTGTTGATTCTTCACCAACCTTTTTTAGAATTTTATCCAGCCCTTTGGTGAATAAATAATCTGTGTAAGATCCTTCCTTAGGATTTTCTTTTCTTTTCAATACTAATTGGTATAATTCTTCTAGATTTTGCATTTTACTTTTCTCCTTTGAAATTAATTTTTTCGAAAAAGCAGGTTCGTTTTCCAGTATGACAGGCTGGTCCAGCTGGCTGTACACGTATTAAAAGCGTATCTTGATCACAGTCTAGCAAAATACTTTTCACAACTTGTGTATTGCCACTTGTCTCCCCTTTGTGCCACAATTCTTGCCTCGAACGTGACCAAAACCAGGTTTCACCAGTCGCAATCATTTTTTCATAACTTTCTTCATTCATCCATGCGACCATTAAAACATCGCTTGTTTTATCATCAACAATTACACTTGTTATTAAGCCCTTTGCAAAATTAGGTCTGCTCATCTAACATTCACCCCTTGATTTTTCAGTATCTTCTTGAGATTGGGGATTGTAATCTCACCATAATGAAAAACTGACGCTGCCAGCGCCCCATCCACTGTACTCTCCCGAAAAACATTGGTAAAATCTGTACTTGTCCCGGCTCCACCAGATGCGATAATCGGTACATCGACCAGTGCAGACAGTTTTTGGTACAATTCAATGTCAAAACCCGATTTGGTTCCATCTTTATCCATACTTGTAACAAGCAACTCGCCTGCACCAAGCTTGACAACTTTCTGAGCCCACCCCAGCGCATCAATTCCAGTGGCTGTTTTACCGCCATGAGTGTAAACTTCGTAATAATCCTTTTCCACATTTCGTTTAACGTCAATTGCCACCACGATACATTGATTGCCGAATTTTTTTGCTCCATCCGTTATTAGTTTAGGTGTTGCTACTGCAGCAGAATTCAACGAAATCTTATCTGCCCCCGCTCGCAACAATGCTTGCATGTCTTCAACAGACTTAATGCCGCCGCCAACCGTTAATGGCATAAACACTTGACTGGAAACACGCTCAACTACTTCTTTCATTGTCCTTCTTTCTTGATTTGTAGCTGTAATATCAAGAAAGACTAATTCATCTGCACCTTGTTTTTCATACTCTGCCGCAATTGTCGCAGGATCACCAACATCAACAAGATTTACAAAGTTAATTCCCTTTTTTACTCTCCCATTATCAACATCTAGGCACGGAATAATTCTCTTAGCCAGCATTATCGTTCACCTCAGCAATCTCCTGTAATGTCAATCTGCCTTCAAACAATGACTTGCCGACCACCATATCTTTCAAACCAGCTGCTACTAGTATTTTTACATCTTCAATATCACGAATTCCGCCAGATGCAATAATGTTGCAGCCATTAAACCTTTTTTAAGTTTTTTAATAGCTCAACATTAGGTCCGTTCATCGTACCATCCCTTTGAACATCGGTTACTATAAAGTTTCTGGCTCCTACCTGTTCCATCTTAGCAATTAAAGTCTCCATCTTTGTATCTGATGTGTCCAACCATCCGTTTACCGCTACTAGCTCGTTAGTTCCATCCACACCTATTACAATTTTATCTGCACCGAATTCTTTTAAGGATTCAACTACGAATTCAGGATTGAATAACGCGGCAGACCCAATAATTACACGGTTAATTCCAAGGTCAAGATAGTGTTTTACACGGTTCAAATCCCTAATACCGCCACCAATTTCGATTAGTCCAGTGAAGAGCTTCCTAATATCCTTGATAACCGTTTCGTTTTGTGGTGTTCCCTTCAAAGCGCCATCTAAATCAACTAGATGCAAGCACTTAATCCCAGCTTCTTGATATTTCTGAGCTTGTAGTGCAGGTGTCTCTTCTATTAATGTTTCTTCTGCGAAGTTACCTTTGTATAAACGGACACTCTTACCTGATTTCAAATCAATTGCTGGAAAAATCATTATTTAACCACCTTCTCTGAAAATGTTTTTAGAATATTTAATCCTACCTTACCGCTTTTTTCAGGATGAAATTGTGTTCCAAAAACATTCTTGCTTTGAACCATCGCGGGTATTTCCACCCCATAATCAACTGTTGAAATTAAATATTTCTTGTCGCAGACTGCGTAATATGAATGTACAAAATATGTATATTCATTAGCAATAAATTCAAAATCAGTTTCATCTTTCTTAAGATGGTTCTCATTCCAGCCCATTTGAGGAACCTTCAATCCACTCTTTTCCGGAATAGCACTAATTTCGCCTGGGATTAGGCCTAACCCCTTATGGTTCCCATATTCGCTTGATTTTTCAAAAAGCATCTGCATTCCGAGACAAATTCCTAACAAGGGTATTTTATTGATCAAAACTGCTTCTTTAATAACGCCAATTAAATTTTTTTTCTCTAAAGTTTCCATTGCGGGTCCGAATGCACCCACCCCAGGTAGTATTAATCCAGAGCTTCTCATAATTTTCTCCGGATTATCTGTTAACTGAACCTCAATTCCAAGATATTTAAATGCCTTAATTACATTGAATGTGTTTCCTGCATCATAGTCGATTATTGAGAGCACTTAAATCACTCCTTTCGTTGAGTTCACACCTTCAATCTCTGGATTAATTGTTACTGCTTTTCTCATTGCCCGGCCAAATGCTTTGAATAAACTTTCAATCTTATGGTGCGTATTTCTCCCGTACAGAATTTCAGCGTGTAAGTTCATCTCAGTACTAAATGCAACCGCCTGAAAGAAATCTTCCACAATTTCAGTTTCGAAGTCACCTAAGCGTGGATTCTCTAATTCTGCCTTAAAAACAAGATATGAACGTCCACTCAAATCAACGCAAACCCGACCAAGTGTTTCATCCATTGGCACGAAAGCTGTTCCATATCTTTCAATTTGCTTTTTTTCTCCCAAAGCTTCCTTAAAACACATTCCTAAAACAATCCCAGTATCCTCAACTGTATGATGTGGATCAACATTTAAATCGCCATCCGCTATCACTTCTAGACCAAAACGTCCATGCTTTGCAAAGAGCGTCAGCATATGATCAAAGAAACCTACTCCCGTATTGATTTTGATTCCTGTTTGCTTATCTAAGTTCAACTTGATTTTTATTTTTGTTTCAGCAGTATTCCTTGTAACTTCGGCTTCTCTCATATTAATTCTCCTTTTGATTGAATCTTTCTTCAATAGCGCGGGCATGTGCCTCGAGTCCTTCAACACGGGCAAGCGTTGTAATAGCTTTTAAATCGTCTACCAGTGACTCTTTTGAAAAATTGATAAATGATGTTTTCTTAACAAAGTCATAAACACCTAATGGAGATGAAAACTTAGCTGTACCACCAGTTGGTAATACATGGTTTGGTCCAGCAACATAATCTCCGAGTGGTTCACTTGCATACCTGCCCAAAAAGACCGAGCCTGCATTCCTGATTAAACTCAAATATTTCATTGCATCTTCAAGCTGTACTTCCAAGTGCTCTGGAGCAACAACATTCATCAATTCAAACATTTCCGGAATAGATTTCATTACGGCGATAAATCCGCGTTCGTTAATTGACCTTGTTGCTATATCCCTACGAGGAAGCGTTGCTAATTGTTTTGTTACTTGATCGCTAACTACTTGTGCTAACTGTTCATCATCCGTTATTAAAATTGCGCGGGCGCGTACATCGTGTTCTGCTTGAGAAAGTAGGTCAGCAGCCAATTCGTTAGGCTTGGCATCCTTATCAGCCAATATACCAATCTCTGAAGGGCCTGCAACCATGTCAATTGCAACCTTACCGAAAACCTGTTTTTTTGCAGTTGCAACATAAATATTTCCTGGTCCAACAATCTTGTTGACAGCGGGTACTGTTTCTGTTCCATATGCCAAAGCTGCAATTGCCTGTGCTCCACCAATTTGGTAAACAGCGTCAACACCAGCAACTTTTGCGGCTGCCAAAACAGTTTGACTGATTCCATCTTTTTGTGGTGGTGTCACCATGATAACTTCACCTACACCGGCAATTTTTGCAGGCAATGTCGTCATCAAAATTGTTGAAGGATATGCGGCTGTACCGCCTGGTACATAGATACCAACTCGTTCTAGCGGTGTAACTTTCTGCCCCCTAATAATCCCGGGAGTATTAGTATCAATAAACCCTTGTTCTTTTTCAAGTTCGTGGTAACTGATAATGTTCTTCTTTGCCAACAATAGTGATTCCTTAATCTCACTGGGCAGGTTATCATAAGCCTCATCAATTTTTGCTGTAGATACCTTGAAGTTGTCTAGTGAAATACCATCGAACTTTTGCTCATAATCTTTGAGTGCTTCATCACCATTTTTTCTGACATTTTCAACAATTGCAGTAACACGTCGTTCAATTTCTAAATCGGTCGTCTGCTCAGTTAATCTTGCAACTATCTTCTTCATTTCAATTAAAGATTCACGATATATTTTCATTTTTTCCGCCCCTATTTTATTAATTCTTTATTTTTAATAACTTTTTCCAACTTATCTACTAATGAATATATTTCACGCGCTTTTTGTTTTAACGACATTCGATTAGCAACAAATCTTGTTGACACTTTGTCCAAATAATCGTAAACAAAAAGATTATTCTCTCTTAATGTCGTCCCCGTTTCTGTGATATCAACAATTGCGTCAGCTAATCCTATCAATGGTGCCAATTCTACTGAACCTTCAATCTTGATCACCTCAACATCTTGTCCTAACGATTCAAAATACTTTTGCGTAATCAGTGGATATTTTGTTCCGATTACTCTGCGTCCCTCCTTGTTAATCTCAAAGTCTGTAGTTGAGGCAAGTACAAATTGGCACTTTCCAATTCCTAAATCCAGTAATTCGTACTGTTCATTACGATGTTCTGTCAAGATGTCGCTCCCAACGATCCCAATATCTACAACTCCGGAATTTAAATACGTTGTAACATCTGGACCCTTGGCTAAAATGAACTGATACTCTCCATCGGAAGTATTAATTATTAATTTTCTTTTCTTGTTTTTGAGCGGCTCGCAATCAACTCCGGCAGCCGTAAGCAATTCGATCACTGGTTCCTCAATTCTTCCCTTAGTCAAAGCAATCTTCAGTGACATTTCGTAAATTACCCCCTTTATCAATCATATATAATTTAGTATTTTGGTTTCGTGCAGCAATAAATGCTTTTTTTAAGTCGTCTTCCATTGATAATTCAAATTTGTGTTCATTAAGAATCTTATTTACTAGACCAAGTTGATTAGGTTGATAGTATAATAAATCTTTTCTTTCTTTTTGTACTGAAATAGTAGAAAAATCCGCAAGTATTTCCAAATCGATTCCCATTCCTACAGCAGGTTCAGCCTGTTCTTGAAAATTCTCCAATAACTGATCATATCTGCCGCCACTAAAGACATATTCAGAAATACTTTCCATAAAACCTTTGAAAGTAATCCCAGTATAATAATTTTGTGGAGGGGCAACACTCAAATCTAGCAAGACCTTCTGATTCGGCAGCTGTTCCAACCAAGAAGTAACCTGAGTCAATTCATTGATGATCTGCTGTGCTTTTTCTGGTAATACATATTCTTTTATTTTACGTAAAACCCAAGAAATATTTCCGAATAAGCGCGGCCACTTTTCTAAGAATTCATACTCTTCTCTGTCTTTAAAAACGGATATATAAGCAAGATATTTAGGCATATTCTTTCTGAATAACTCCGTCTTAATCTGCTTTTTTAAGAGTTCATCTTGTGTTAGTTCATCTAGAATACTGTTAGCAAATTGTGCATGTCCTAATTCTATTTGGACCTTTCCTTGGAGAAATTCTGTACTGATTTGATTGATCAAGAGCATACATTCAAGTTCTGCTCGAATTGAAGGATACCCTACAATTTCAATTCCTGCCTGTGTCATCTGATTATATTTGCCAGATAAAGCCTTCGATATCTTAAAACGTTCACCAACATAATAAAATCTTTGTGGGAGTTTCACATTATTAGTAGCCAAAAAACGTGCCAATGGTAATGTTAAATCGGGGCGCAATATTAAGCTGTCATCATTACTATCAAGTAATTGATATGTACCCATCTGTTTAAGGTCAAAATCTGCAAAAACTTCTTTGTGTTCCAGCAAGGGCGTACTTACTTTCATGAAATTATTCTCAAGAAGCTTCTTCTCAATCTCAGTTTTAATGTGATACTTCTTTGATTCACGTTTCCCAAATCCATCTCTTGTACCTAGTGGTAAATTGACTTTATGCATCCGTTAATGCCTCCTTAAAAATAAAAAAGTCCTCTTAGTCTAAAATTAGACTAAGAGGACGATTACCGCGGTTCCACCTCAATTTGTCAGCACCTCACAGCACCAACCTCATGTTGAATACAAATTCAACAGCTTTAACGAGCTTATCCGAGTAAATTTACTAGCCAAAAGTGGCGTTCGATCCATTGATTCATAGGTGTGTTTCACCAATCACTTCGGTCTCCTTTCCAGCACCGGAGACTCTCTTCACGAGTGGTAATTGACTACTCTCCTAATCAAAATCATTCTTTATTAGAAATATATTAGTTTCATTAATTTTAGATAAGCATACACTCGAACCTACTTTCTGTCAAGTATTTCTATAAAATCTGTCAGATGATATCCATGCCCGACCTCAGCGATTGAATGAGCATCAGACCCAAATATAAGAGGAATCTTCTTTTCGCAAGCCATCTGCATAATCTGACTCCCTGGATATACCTCATTGCAATATGGTTTATACAATCCAGCTGTATTAAAGTCCAGCTCTCGCATTTGGATTTTAATATTATTTAAAATGCTGGTAATCAGTTCAAGATTATTAGCATCAAATTTTGCTGGTAATTCAAAATAATCTTGATACTTTTTAATCAGGTTCATATGGCCTATTCTTTGTGGCGCATATTTTCCTAAGTTTGCTGAAACTGCCTGCTGAATAAGCTCAAGATATCTATGATACAGATTTTGCGGATCTGCTAAAAAATTTGAAAACCCATCAGCAAACTCTACCGTATCGTAATCGACACACCAAAAACCATTATCTGCGCCTTTCATAAAATGAACCGATAAAATATTTTCTTGTGTTTGTGCTCCATACTCATCCAAAAATTGCTTGATTTCTTTCTCGAATCCGGGCAGATAATCAACTTCAAATCCAACCTTAATATTGATAACATCACCATATTTTTTTTGTAAGTTCGCACATAATTTAAAATAATCATCTAGTTGAGACCACTTAAGCGATGCTGTTTCTAATCCCTCGATGTTTCCTCTAAATTCTGACGCAAATCTTTTTGGCAGTGGTGCATGTTCAGTAATACAGTATTCTGAAAAGCCAAGTTCAATCGCCTTTTCAATCATTTCAGCAGTAGAATCACCCGAGCCATGCGGACAAAGCTCTGTATGTGTGTGCCCATCTTTTTTCATAGAATTTCACCTCATCTAAATAAAATATTTGTCCAAAAAATCTTCAATATGCTTTTTATACTCAGCAGGATTAATCCAATAACTTTCAGCGTGACTTGCACCCCTTACGATCCACAATTCTTTTGCGGCATTTGTTGCCCGATAATTTTCCAGTGCCATATAACTTGGAACATAGTCATCTTTTTCACCGTGGATAAAAAAGATTGGCAAGTGATTTTTCTTTAATTGTTCAATCGATGAAATATCATCTAGATAATACCCTAAACGTCTGTGGTTAATTGTACTGACTAGTGGATAAAATGGATATTTTGGTAAATGAAATTGCTGCTTCAATAAATAAGTTAGCTCTTCATGAATGCTGGAGTATCCACAATCTGCTATGATACATTCAACCTGGGGAGGTAGATCTTCTCCACTCAGCATCTCAACCGTCGCAGCACCCATACTGACCCCAAACAAAACGATTTTTGCCTTTGCTCCAATTCGGTCAATTACCTTATTGATCCATCTCAGATAATCCAATCTATCAAGCCATCCAAAACTAATATACTTACCCGCACTTTCACCATGGCCTCGGTCATCGGGCAACAAGATATTGTATCCCATATCATAAAACATCTTTGCGTAACTTGCCATTGTCTCGCCATTGCCCTTGTATCCATGCGAAATGATTACGACGTTTGGTGAACTGCTCTTAGCTTTTATAAAGTATGCAGACATACTTTCTTTTTCATTATCAATTGAGAAAGTCCAATGTTCCTTAGTAGTTTTCTTAAACCATTCCACATATTTCCAGTAACTGTCAGCATACTTTTGTTTATCAGCAGCCGCCTCTGGAACATAGTCAACTCTTTTAAACGCAAATTTAAACAAATATTCGCTTACCAAAACTGCTCCCGCAATACCTGTCCCTAAAACTGCACTCACAAATAAATTTTTCTTTCTCATCTCTTTACCTCCAACACTTCACTACTTACAAAAACAATTATTATCTTTATTAAAAAAAAGTACAAGTTAAACTTTTGTGTTGTTACAACAACACAAAGTCAACTTGTACTAGATTAATTCAAACTCTATCCTTAGCATATCTCTTTAAAACCTATTTACTTCAAACGATCATTCAATTCTTTGCTTAAATCTTCATATCCTGGTCTATTCAATAATGCGAACATATTCTTCTTGTATGCTTCAACACCTGGTTGGTTGAATGGGTTAATCCCATTTAAGTAACCGGAAATTGCAACAGCTATTTCAAAGAAGTAGATTGTGTATCCAAGCGTATATGCACTGCGATCTGGAATATTCACAATCATATTAGGTACATCCCCATCTGTATGTGCCAAAACAACACCTTGGAATGCCTTTGTGTTGACATAATCCATTGATTTTCCTTCAAGATATCTCAAACCATCTAGGTTTTCTTTTTCCTTTGGTATCTCTACATCATGGTTTGGCTTGGCAACTTTTATGACTGTCTCCATTAAATTACGACGACCTTCTTGAATGTATTGTCCTAATGAATGCAGGTCTGTCGAGAAGTTAGCTGATGAAGGATAAATTCCCTTTTGATCCTTTCCCTCAGACTCACCCATCAATTGTTTCCACCATTCTGAAAAATACTGGAGTGATGGCTCATAGTTTTCCAAAATTTCTGTAGTATAGCCCTTACGATAAAGAATATTGCGCAATGTAGCGTACTGATATGCTTCATTTTTTGTCAAATCAGCATCTTGATAAGCAACACGAGCATCTGCTGCTCCTTGCATGATTGCATCTACATCTGCACCCGATGCAGCAATTGGTAATAATCCAACTGGTGTCAACACGGAGAAACGGCCGCCAACATCATCAGGGATGACAAAAGTCTCGTATCCCTCGGCATCTGCTTCAGTCTTCAAAGCCCCGCGTGCACGGTCAGTTGTCGCATAGATACGTTCCTTAGCAGCTTCTTTACCATATTTTTTAATCAATTTTTCCTTGAAAACACGAAAGGCGATAGAAGGTTCAGTTGTCGTTCCAGATTTAGAAATAACATTAACTGAAAAGTCACGGTCACCAACTAATTCAAGTAAATCATGTACATATGTTGAACTAATTGAATTACCTGCAAAAAAGATTTGTGGTGCATTTCTCTTTTCTGCAGGAAGCAGATTAAAGAAACCATGATGAATAAACTCAATTGCTGCACGAGCTCCTAAATAAGAACCACCAATTCCAATTACAATTAAAACTTCAGAATCTGATTGGATTTTTTTTGCTGCCTTCTTAATTCTCGCAAATTCTTCTTTATCAAAATCAGCAGGTAAATTCAAAAAACCTCTAAAGTCATTTCCCGCACCGGTACCTTCACGTAATTCCTTGTCTACAGCCGAAACAAGCGCTTGCATTTCTCCTAATTCATTATCGTGAATAAATTTTGTTAAGTTAGAGCTATCAAATGAAATATGTGCCATTATGGGTATCTCCTTTTTATTCTTTTTTATTCCAATGTCATTATACAATATAATTCTCAGTTTGTGGGTCTTTTTTACGAAAAATCAAGCAAATATACTTAAAGTTACTTATGAACAACTTACAACAACTTATAATATACTTATATTATAATTTATTTTATTTTAAACATCCAGTTAAATATCTATAAAATGAAAAGGCTGCCTAAAGTTTAAACTTTAGTGCAACCTCGATAATTCATAAAATAATATATTAGATATTGGACAACAGAATTCCGCCAATAATTATTAGGATCGAACCAAAAGTAATGAATCTCAATTCCTTTGTGGTCTTTTTCTCACCCAATAGTAAAATACTTCCAAATGTCGAAATTATTATCCCCATCTGCGAGAATGAGTAGCTGATTGCAAGTCCAACTAGTGGAATTGCCAAAAACATAAAGAAGTTCCCTGTTCCCCATACAAGACCCGTAATCACATTCTTATATGTTTCTTTACGTAAAGCATCTTTACCGAATGCAAAGAAACTTGCACCCAGAACCATTCCTAAGGCTTGTGGTAATACCATTGATTTAGTATCTACCCCTGTCCACTTAACAACTACAGCATATCCAACATATCCTAAAGTTGATAGTGCCAGTGCCTTTATCCCAAGAGACCAATTATCTGCTTTATTCTCTTTTGCCGCTTTATTATCTTTCAATGATGTCAGCGTAGCACCAACAATAAGAATGAAAAGTGCTAATGTTCCAAGTGAAATCTGATGTGAAGTTGTCCACTCTCTGAATAAAACAACTCCAGCAAGTGCATTAAAAACCAATTGTAAGCCCGTAGAAAGCGGAACTGTATTAGAAATACCTATTGCCTTCATCGAATGAAACTGCTGATTCTGACCTAAACTCCAAAAAAGACCGGATACTATACCAACAATCCAAACTTCTACAGTTGTATTTAAGACTATATGATGCCAAAAAACAATCGTAGTTAATATGCTGAAAAGCAAGGCACCCCAAGTCATTCCCAGGGTTTGTTGATTGGCACTTCCACCTAACTTTCCACTTACTAACCCGATACTTCCCCACGCAATTGCGGGTATTAGGGCAATTAACATAATATAAAAACCTCATTTCTCTTTTTCTCTCTGCGGCATTACATTATATCAGTTTTTACCTGCTTTTTACAAGTTCATAAAATTAATTTATACACGACCCTTAGAGACACTCAATACAATTGCCTTAAATGTATCTCCCTTTGCAAAAGACTTATTGACTGCAAAGTCTTCGCCTGCCCGGAAAGTCTCTTCGACCTCATAATGAAAATCAGCATTAGTAAATACATCCGCAACTAATTGTTTAAATTTCTTCATTGAAATGCTTGCTGAGTTGGCAGTTAGAATCATTGTGCCACCATCTTGAACACTTTGTAGTGCCAGCTGAATTAAGTCAAAATAATCTTTATTCAAAGAAAAAGAATTTTTCTTTCCACGAACAAAAACTGGCGGATCTAATACCACCACGTCAAACATAATATGATGCTTATGTGCATAATTCAGATAGCTTGTAATATCCATTGCACGTATTTCCTGTTTCTCAGCATCTATATTGTTCAACTCAAAATTTTCTTTTGCCTTCGAAATGTTTTTCGAACTCAAATCAATGCTGACCGTCTTGAATGCACCACCAACCTTAGCGGCAACGGCAACAGCACCATTCTTGCTAAAACAACTCAAAACAATTTTTTGAGAAGCATATTTTTCCTTTAGACCTAGTAGCAAATTGCGTTCTTCAAAATTAAAGTCAAAGTCACCACTATTTAGATGTACAGCAAAACTTATTCCATTTTGTTTGACCTCCAACGCATCAGCAGCTTTGTCACCTTGTACATGTCTTCTCTTCAAGCCATCGTTTTGAACGTTAAACTGCAGCTTTTCGTATACACCTTTTGCGTCATTAATAGCTATGCCAAAGGCCTCATAAAGCGTTTCACGGTGATAATAAATTCCCCGATTCTCAAAAGTGAAGACATAGAATCCATCAAAATAATCAATATTCAGACCACCGATGCCATCCCCACTCCCGTTAAAGAAGCGAAAAGCATTAGTTTCCTCATCATAATAAAATTTCGTACGTTTGACCTGTGCCATTGTAAATAGTTTTCTATAAAAATCAACATTAATGTACTGCTGTTCATTTAAAGAAAGAATCCAACCATCTGAGTTTCTTTGCTTTGCAGCGTAGGCATATGCAACAAATTTCTTATCCATAACCAGCTTAATTAAGGAACCATCTTCCTCATAGCCGTTCTTTACGAAATCTCTCACACTTAATTTTGGAAAACCATCTTTGTATTTTCTTGCAGCTTCTTTTGTAATTTCAATTGTTTTCAAATAAAAATCTCCTATAATATATATTCACTGTTAATCATAACAGACTTTCTAATAAAAAACTCTGATTAATTTACTTTTATCAGCCAATTAATTCAAATTCTTATTTAGTTACTAAATCTTTTATAATTATTGCCATCGTAAATTGACTTAATTTAATTTTTTGTTTTAGAATAAGTCATTCAGTGAACTTTTCGGAAAGGACGGTTCTACCCTCGTGTATTTATCAAAACTAAAAAAGAGTTTAAGCTCGCGTTTCGGCTTTTTTCTCTTATTAGTCTTTCTTTTTTGGCTAAAAACGATTGCTGTATATTTAATTGACTTTCAGCTTGGAGTTACTGGAATTTATCAATATGCAGTTCTTTTAATTAATCCTATAGCAACAACTGTCTTATTTTTTGGCTGCGCTTTATATATAAAGCGCACAACTCCAGCCTATTTGACACTTTTTCTAATATACATTGCAAACTCAGCATTACTGTTATTTAATGTCATTTATTATCGTGAATTTACTGATTTTATGACTATTAACGTTATTTTTGGTTACTCTTCTGTCTCAGAAGGATTAACAACTAGCTCTTTTGCATTATTAAAACCACAAGACATCATTATATTTATCGATATTATTTTGATTATTCTTGGTTTTGCTACTCGGTTTATTAAATTTGACCGTCACCCTATTCCAACAAAGCATGCGGCTGCTATAACGTCATTTGCCCTTTTCTTTCTTGTTTTTAATATTACGCTTGGCGAAATAGGTCGCCCTCAGCTACTGACTAGAGCTTTTGACCGTAATTACTTGGTCAAATATTTAGGAATTGATACCTTTACGCTGTATGACGGTTTAAAAACTGCCAAGAATAATCAGGTTCGCAATGAGGCAACAAGTTCAGATTTAAATAGCATTCTGAAATTTACAAAAAAGCATTATGCGAAAGCAAATTCTAGTATGTTTGGCATTGCTAAGGGACGCAATGTTATCGTTATCCATTTAGAGAGCTTTGAACAATTCCTAATTAACTTTCGTTTGAATGGAAAAGAAGTTACACCTTTTTTAAATAGTATTTACAATAGTAAATCTACTTACAGCTTCTCCAATTTCTTTAACCAAGTGGGACAAGGAAAGACTTCAGATGCCGAAAATATGCTTGAGACTAGCACATATGGATTGTCTCAAGGGTCACTTTTTTCATCACTTGGAACCGACAATACTTTTGAAGGAGCCCCAGCAATCTTGAATCAAAGAGCAGGTTATTCAAGTGCTGTTTTCCATGGGAATAAGGGTTCTTTCTGGAATCGCAGTAATGTGTACAAAAACTTAGGATATCAAAATTTCTTCGATGCAAGCTATTTTAATACAAATGCTAATAACCTCACGGAATATGGTTTAAAGGACAAATTACTTTTCCACGATTCTGTTAAGTATTTAGAAAGACTTCAACAGCCCTTCTATGCCAAATTTATTACTGTTTCTAATCATTTTCCATATGAATTAGATAGTCAAAATACAAGTTTCAAAGCAGCCGATACAGGTGATACTTCCGTTGACAACTATTTTGTAACTGCTCATTATCTAGACCAGGCTGTTAAGGAATTCTTTGATTATTTGAAGAAAAGTGGACTATATGATAACTCAATGATTATCATATATGGTGATCACTATGGTATATCTAACTCACGTAATCTGAAATTAGCATCGTTGCTGGGTAAATCATCATCCACTTGGACCGACAATGATAACCTTCAAATGCAACGCGTGCCGTTTATGATTCATTTGCCAGGAACTCAAAATGGTGGTGTACAAACACAATATGGCGGAGAAATTGATGTCTTGCCAACATTGCTTCATCTACTGGGGATCAGCTCTAAGAGATATATTCAATTCGGGACGGACCTTTTTTCTAGTGAACATGATCAGGTGGTTGCTTTCCGAAATGAAAACTTTACAACACCTAAGTATTCTGTAGTTAATGGTAATATATACGATAATAGCACCGGTCTTCAGATAACACATCCTTCAGCAAGTCTAGCTGCTAAGATCAAGAAAGAAAGCGCAAAGGTTAATACCGAATTGACGCTGTCAGATACATTGAATAACAAGAATCTACTACGTTTCTATGTTCCAAAAGGTTTTACACCCGTTAATCCCAAAAACTACAATTATAAGGACGATTTTGGTGAAATTTCAAAAATCCAAAAAATCCTTGGTAAGAAATCTACTAGCTTATGGAGTAAGAATGGAAATAAAACAACCATTTCTGATTATGTTTCTGATGCACCCGAACTTAAAACAACAGATGATAACGCAAAAAATGTTTCAAGTGCTGTAGCATCCACAAAAAACTCCTCCTCTATTAGTGAAAGTTCTAGTTCGTCTGGCGATTAACAATAAAAATGTTCTCCTTCTATGTTTTAGTTACACCAACATGATTCGATAAAATTTAAATACTAATATTAATGCCAAATTACAAACATAGCGAATACTTTGCGATGAATAATTTTGACTTATGAAACATATTTATAAAGAATAAATAAAAGAGTCAGCTCAAGTTTAATTTTGAGCTGGCTCCTTTATTTGTTTAGAAACTTATATAACAATTCATCTAATCACTCTTCGTATTGGACCTCATATCCTCCACTTCCAGTTAATCTCTATCTTTTATCGGGAAATATGAGAGTAAATGTAGTTCCAATCCCTATTTTACTGGTTACTTCTACCTTACCTTTATGCATCTCCATCAATTGCTGAACGATAGACAAGCCTAAACCTGATTCACCATATTTAGTATTCTTACGTGAAGGATCAGCCTTATAATATCTTTCCCAGATATTTTTTAATTGTTCTTTTGACATTCCAATTCCATCATCAGAAATTCTAAAGATACTGCATCTATGTCCACGCTCGGCAGAAATAGTAATTGTTCCATCTTCAGTAAATTGGATTGCATTTTGCGTAATATTGAAAACTATCTGTACGAATCTATCATAATCAGCATAAACTTCTAATTTTGCTGGTCCAGTAACTTCGATTGTATCTCCCGAATTACCAGCCTTTTTACGCAACTGTTCCTGTACATTCTTCAATACATCCATACCATTAAAGATTGACTGTCTCAAATCAATTTGTCCGCTTCTAATTTTCTCATAATCAAGGTTATCATTAACAAGCCTAATCAAGCGCTTCGTCTCATTTCGCATTAGCTTAATACTATTATCCTTATCTTCTTCAGGAATAGCATCATAGACAAGCCCTTCTAAGAGTCCATTAATGGTTGTTAGTGGTGTTCTCATCTCATGAGCAGCATCTGCCATAAACTGTCTTCTTCTTTGTTCCTGCAGCCTTATCTCCTCCTTAGATTTTTTCAAGGAGACTGTCATCTTATTGAAGTCCTTAGCCAAATCGTCGAGCTCATCACGTTTGTTGTCAATTACTCTAACATCAAAGTTTCCATTTGCAACAGCTCTTGTTGCTTTTCGTAATTTACCGATTCTTTTCGTTGTATAATGGGCCAAGAAATAACTAATGAGAATTCCTAAAAGCGCTGAGACAAGTAATACATACAAAAGATTCTTCTGAATTCTTGTAAATGATTCCTGGATACTAGAGACCTTAGCTCCTACAGAAATAACAGCTACTAGCTTACCAGAACTATCAAAACATGGTGCTAAAATATCGGTCATTCTTTGTTGATTCTGTACATTTTGTTTATTTGATCCGCGCCAACCTAAGTCACTTTTTCTTCTTAAAATTTCACCCTTTTTTAGCTTTTTCCAATCCTTAGCCGAAATCACTGACTTATATCCAGTTTTGGGATACAAAGTATTGTTTCGGCTAGTATATATAGTAAAATGTACTTGTTGATTGCTCAATAAAACTTCACTAGTTCTTAACTTATCAACATTTAAAGTCAAAACTTGTTTGCCATCCTGGTTTTGAATCATCATAGACTGATTCTTTAGACTATAAGCATATCCTTCCAATTGTTGCCACGTATTTTCATAAATCACTTCACGCGTTATGTGGAAAAAAGAAAAGCCTAAAATCAGCAAAAGGGTCATAATTAGTATGAAGAAGGCAAGCATTTGCTGATAAATTAACTTCATTATTCTTTCACCTCAAGGTCGTCAAATTTATATCCTACCCCCCAAACTGTCTGAATTACCTGTGGCCCAACTTTCTCAATTTTTTGTCTCAGTTTTTTGATATGTGCATCAACTGTTCTCTCATCTCCGTAAAATTCATAATGCCAAACCAACTGCAATAACTGATCTCTCGAAAAGACCTGTCTTGGCTTTTGTGATAATGTCTTTAAAAGATCAAATTCCTTGGGAGTAAGATCTTTAATCATATTACCGTAGAGATACGCTTCTCTGGTTTTTGTACTCAGCTTAAAATGATCCGTTATTACATCAAATGAATCAATGTCCTCTTGTTCAACAGAAGCAGTACTACTATTGGCTAGCCCAGCTCTTCTGTGCAACGCCTTTATTCTTGCAATCAAAGTTATTGGACTAAACGGTTTAACAACATAATCATCTGCCCCCATCTCAAGCCCTAGTACTTGATCACTTTCTGAATCACGAGCAGTCAAAATAATAATAGGAACCGTTGTGGAGATAGCTCTAATCTCATTGTTAACTTGAATTCCGTCCATCCCTGGGAGATTTAGATCGAGAGTAATCATATCCCAACTTGTCGGACTCTCCTTAAATTTAGATAATGCTTCAAGTCCATCATAGGCATATTCAACATGCCAATTTTCTTTTTTAAAAAACATTGCCATCATTTCTGAAACAGATTTGTTATCTTCAATCATTAATAATTTCAAGTTATCCACCCATCCTTTTTTACACACTTTATACCCCGAAAAGTTAAAAATACTACTATCAAATTATCCTATACTAAAAATGTTGCATTTGTTTGAAATTTCTGAAAAGAAATAAAAAAACTAGATTTTTTATAGCAAAAAAGGCTGTTGAATTTCTTTGATAATTCAACAACCCTCAATTCATATGGAGATGGCGGGGATCGAACCCGCGTCCAAGCATATCGTCACCTAAACATCTACGTTCATAGTCATATCATTTAAAATTCACCATTAATCGCGCCATACGACAAGGCTAACATTAATGACTAACCTGATTAATCTCTTCTGTCAGCTTCAGATGGGAGCGTTCAGCGTAAGTCCACTTAATTTAGGACCTGCGACCGATACATGGACGATATCGGGCAGATCTACACTAGAGCGCGCTTAGGCAGCTAAAGCGTAAGAATTGTTATTATTTTTTGCAGTTATATTTAACTGAGCGTCTTTACGTCACGCAACTACGAAACGCAGTCCAAGCTCGACCTATACCTGTCGAATCCAAAACATCCCCATAGCTAAATAATAACATAATATGCAAAATAACTAAAGTAGATTAATAAACAACCACTGCTTCTTTTTGTGAAAGACTGTCGTATACACTCTTCATATTGGCACTTGGTGTATTAGCACATCCACCGGAGCCATTATTCAGATACGCCGTACTTGACCAATCCGTTCTCCAGCTTGCATCATGGAAACCACACCCGCTGCTTGTAAATTGGGCCCAGTAATTAACTTTTACAGAATAATTTGCATTTCCGGCTTCACTACCTTCTAGCGTGGCTGGAGACTGTTTATACATTATATACCAAACGCCTGTCGGAGTATCTTCATTCGTACTATGTTTACCCGTTACAATATTGGTTGTATAGACTTCTTTGCCATTTATATAAAACCATGCTCTCTGATCTTGAATTGATACTTCTGCATAAGTTGTACCAATACCATCATTTGCCGAATTATCATAGCCAGTTCCATACGTCAGATAACCAACACCGTATATATCAGAAGCTGCATCTACCTCACCTGAATTGTTAATAAAAGCATTACTGATTGTTTCATACGAATCACTACCCTTTAGTGCCCACCCATAAGTTCCACCTGGGACATTCACAACATTTCCGGCATGAGTCTTGAATGATATTCCCTTTTGTAGCGTTGCTTGTTTGCTATTAATATTCTTGACTTCATTTAGTATTCCATCTTGTGCAATTTGATATTTTCCGCCGATATATGTCGCCTGACTAATTACATTCTTGCCTGACAAAGTATAACTTGTTTGTTGTACCTTATACACAACTGTTCGCTTGGCCAGCGTCTCTAGCTTTGCTTTTTGCTTTTGTACTTGGCTACTTAAACTTGTCACCGGTTGGATAATATACTTCTTTATATTCGTAGTAGGTTGATTTTTTTGCTTCTCATACGCTGCCAAAATCTTAGCAACATCATACTGGTTCCCCTTTTTGGAAACAGTATACGAAATCTTACCATATTGCAAAACTGCGTGTGAATCAACTGCGGCAGTCAATTTACTATTTTTACTGTTCAATAATTGCTTCAGCTTTGGCTTAATGACTTTGTTTCTATAATCACTCACATTTGATGGTGTTATTTGGTAGCTTATTTTCTTAGACCGCGGAAAAAAAGACCACTGCTTCTTAAGTAACTCTTTAACCTTACTCAAATCTTTTTGGGTAAATCCAGAATTTGTTTTCTTCCCCTTAAGAAACAGCTTCCCATTCAAATAAACATCGTTGTTTATCTTTTCTGACTTCAAATGTGCAAGTGCACTTTTCTCGCTCAAACCACCAACCGAAACACCATTTATTTGTACATTCTTATTGAAATGAGTTGAACGATAATACGTGTAACCGCCAACGATTGCTGCAATCAAAAAAATTGCAGCTCCTGCAACAGCTAACACTACTTTATGTTTAATTTTAATCACCTCATATTAATTAATTTAACTCATAGGATAACATAAAAGAACTTCAGATATAACTCTTTTGCAAATTAAAATATGTTATTTACGTATTACTAAAACTGAACATGGAGAATTCTGTGCCAAATAACTAGCTTGAGAACCGATAAAGATTTTCTTACGACTACTTACATGCTTTGTTTTTGAACCACAAATCAATACATCCGGTTCAAAAGTCGGTATAATATCGGAAATAATTGTAGGCGCTGGTTTCCCCTCTGCTACAAACCCCTCAACATCTTCAACGCCGTGTTTCTTTGCTATTTTGACATATACTTCAACATCAGCAAGTAAAGTATCGCTAATTTTATTGCGCTTTTCAGGACTAAGTGCTTCAAAAACATTTATATCCTCTAATTCAAGTATTGAGACTATCCCCAATTTTGCATGGTTTCTGAATGCAAGTGTGACCGCAAACTGAAACGCTCTAATTGAAGAACTAGAGTCATCTTGATCAACAGCCACCAGAACTCTTGCAAACGGCTTATCCTCTATTTCAAATTGTAAAGCTTTTTCATCTACTGCCATATTGCCGCTTCCCTTCATTTTACCATTTTTGTGGATTCCACAATCGTCCATCTAATTCGCTTTCCGCTTGTTCAATTCTCTTTCCTTGTTCTCCACACAATTCAGCTAAATATTCAAAAAAAGCTCGCTTTTTATAATCCTTTTCTTTTTTAGCCAATCCAGCCGCTTCGGCCACTAACCATTCGCTAGTATTCATTGTCATCAACTTTCCTCATCAAGTTAATTTCATCTTTTAGTTCGGACAATCTCTCTTTCTGTTCAATAAAAGTATTAAGTATTAATTTTATTTTAGGATTATCTTCCTTAGCTCTTATTTCTTTTAAAAATTTAATTGCCCAGTCTTGCCTTTCCTCAAAATTAGTAGGTTGATTTAACTCAAGATACTGTAAATAATCAACCAACAATCTTTTCCTAGCCGCTTCGGTCTGGTACACAAACTTTTCGATTACAAAATATGGAATTAATCTCAATCCCAAGTTGTTTGCCAATGAGCCGATTGGGCTAAGTAAGCTTGAAAGAGAATATCCCACACTTCCACCTAATCGGTATGCTTCTTCAGATTGACCAATATTTACGACGATTCCAAGTTCTTTACCACTTAGCCATACCTTGTCATCTTGTTGTAAAGTCAATCTCAGCCACTCAAATAATATTCCTGGTGCGCTATACCAAAGCAATGGAAACTGCAGGATAATTCGCTGATTTGACCGTAACAATTCTCTATTTTTAGTGACTTCATTCAGAGTCTCATTATTCAGCTCTAACCATGTAGCATTTTGCTGTAACTCTGCGGCTTCCTTTAAAAATTGTTGTGTACTGGAATCCTTAATCTCCGGATGTGCAACAACCACTAATGTTTTCAAGCCAGCCACCTCCATTACATCTTGTCCATCGTCTTGTTCAACAACTCATCGACAAATATATTTCCCTTGTTATTCAAATGTCCCTTAGTCCAACTAAAACTAATATTGGGAAACTTATTAAGCTGAATTGCTAGCTCTTGCCAAAGTTCTTGATTAGCTACCTGTTTTCCAGCTGATGTTTTCCAACCACGTCTTTTCCAATTAGACAACCAATTCTTATTAACCGCATCAAGGACATATCTAGAATCAAGAATCGCCAGTATTCGATTGTTGTTTAGGCTTTGCCTTTCTAGTTCTTTTAATGCCATAAGAAGTGCCATGATCTCCATTCGATTATTTGTAGCACCATACTCACCTGCAGACTGTGAGAAATTCTCATTATTATTGATGAATAAGAACGCCCATGCTGCTTTATCGTCTTTTTTTACATGTTGCCCTTTTTTATTACCATTATTGCGTGAACCCCCATCGGTCCATAGGATTATCTCGGCCTGTTTCTCTAGACTCGAACTATTATTCATCTGATTTGATGTTTTTTGGATAAACTTATTTGGATTACCTAACCATGCTTTCGCTTCTCCAAAATCATTGAAGCCCTTGAACCTTGCTTGCTGATAGCCTTGAACTTGTACTTGACATTCAGACCAGGACTTATATATTCCAGGTTTTCTACCCTGAGACACAACATAATACTTAAATGCGATTTTAATCATCCTCACTTTGTAACTGATTATAATACATTAATCCAGTTTAAACTATCCCATTAGCTTTTTATACTTATAAGAAAAGATAAATAGAAAAAAACATGGAAATTGAACCAAGCATTACAAAAATGTGCCAGTAAACATGTACATACTTTACACCCTTAATACTGTAAATACCCGCTCCAAAAGTAAACATCAGCCCACCTATCAATAAAAGAGCAAACCCGACTTTTCCAAGTGAAAGAAACAAACTCTTTGCCCCCAGCAAACATAGCCATCCCATCAAGACATACGTTACTGTTTCAATCCATTGAAGCCTATCATTGTGTATAAACAAATGAAATAAGATTCCAAGCACTGTTAACACCCAGATAATGGCTAGCATCCAGATACCTTGAGTACCCTTAATTGCTAATAGGCAATAGGGTGTGTATGTCCCTGCAATCAATATAAAGATACTACAATGATCCATCACCTGAAAAAAAGTTTTTGCCCCTGTAAAATACAGCGAATGGAATAGTGTTGATGATGTATATAAAGTTATTAACGAGATACCATATATTAAAAATGAAGTCATAACTACCCCACTATGTTCTGTAACACCTTTAATTATTAGCAAGACAAAAGCAGCTATACTAAGCGTAACTCCTATCCCATGAGTAATACTACTCCAGATTTCATTTAATAATCTTTCCTTTGTGTTCATCCTTATCTCTCCTTACATCAAGTAGTTGTATAGTTAATATAACATAGATTTCAAGTCTAGGTAACATAAAAATGAAAATTTAATTTTAGATTTAGATAAGCGCATATGCTATACTTGAAATATCTAATTGGTGAAAGAGGTTTTTTTAATGCATAATGAATTTGAGAAATGGTTAACTGATTTTAGTAAGGAAAGACTTCCTCTCTGGAATGAATTTCCCGACTTTGACTTGTACATGGACCAACTTGTAAATTTAGGGAATCGTTATCTGGAAAATCTCATTGATACAAAAATAACTGCCTCAATGATTAACAGTTATGTTAAAAAAGGATTGATGGAGCGACCGAGTAAAAAAAAATATACAACTACAAATGTTGCTGAATTGGTTGTAATCAGTCTGTTAAAATCAATTTTCCCCCTTGAAACTATTCGAAGTGGCATAAAACAATCTATCAAGGATGTCTCGGTCACAGACTCATACGACTATTTTGCTAACCTTTTTAATCGCGCTCTGTCCAGAGTTAGTCTAACAAATTCTCCTCAAGTTAACTCACTACCATTAAATGAAAATATGATTCAATTAACTGAACAATTTGCAGTCCATGCAATTATATATAAGATGATTGGTGAGAAACTTGTAAACTTACAAAGAATCTCGAAAAATAAGTAACACTTATCCAAGAATTATTTTTTTTAAGTGTATCCTAATTCTACTAATTATTACTATGTATTTATGTTATTGTTCACAAATCTTTATATTTCATTAATTTTAGTAAAAAAAAACAACCGTTGAAGGTTGTTTTTTTACTAAATTATTTAACTTCTGGTGTACCGAACCAATCGATACGTTCCTTAACAATATCTGTAATAGCTTGTGTCCCAGGAGCAAGTAACTTACGAGGATCATAGCCCTTGCCTTCAAGATCTTTCCCAGCTTCGATGTATTTACGAGTTGCATCAGCAAATGCTAATTGACATTCTGTATTAACATTAACCTTTGAAACTCCCAATGAAATAGCTTTTTGGATTTGTTCCTTAGGAATACCTGAACCACCATGCAATACAAGTGGTGTTGCGATTTCAGCTGCAAGTTCCTTCAAACGATCGAAGTGAAGTCCCTTCCAGTTTGCTGGATATTTACCATGAATGTTACCAATACCACATGCAAGATAATCAACACCTGTTGCAGCAATCTTCTTAGCTTCTTCAACATCAGCTAATTCACCTTCACCGATGATACCGTCTTCTTCACCACCAATTGAACCAACCTCTGCTTCAACTGTGATATTCTTAGCATGTGCTAAAGCAACAATTTCTTTAGTCTTTTCTAAGTTTTCTTCAAATGGAAGATCATGACCATCGAACATTACGGAAGTATAACCTACTTCGATACATTCCTTAGCAGCTTCGTAGTTACCATGATCCAGATGCATTATAACAGGAACAGTAATTCCCATTGACTTAACAGTTTGTTGTACCAAGTTAAGACATAATTCATAACCACCCATGTATTTTGCAGCACCCATTGATGTTTGAATAAGAATTGGTGTGTTTGTTTCTTGCGCAGCAGCAAGAATTGCGCGAGTCCATTCCAAGTTATTTGTGTTGAATGCTCCGACTGCATAGTGACCTGAGCGAGCAGCGTCAAAGATTCCCTTACCGTTTACGATTGACATAAAACAGCCTCCTAAATTATATTACTCTTTTGAGTACGTCTATATTCTAACACATTTTCATGACAATTCTAATTAATATTTGAAAGTTTTCACAAAAGGTTTCCCCTTACATATCATTCTTTCATTAATTAAGACTTCCTCAATGATTCTTCCTTATTTTGTGAGTATCCACAAGCGGACAACCTACGTCTTCACAATCATGACAGCCACTGCTTCCCTTTTTCAAAAAACGTGAATATACAACATAAGCGAATGCTGAAAAAATTACTAATGCTAAAACAATTGTAGCAATCATACTATCGTACTTCCTTTCATCTCTTCTTGAACTTCAAACATCTGCTCCTCTTTATCCTTTTTAATCACTAGGCAATACGCAAAAATTGCGGTCACCATTAAAACTACAGCAATTGCCTGCCAGCTATCATTATTGATTGAGCGATAAGACTGGAATATCAATAAAGCTACTAAGTATGCAACTGACGTCTGGTATCCCACAGCTTTCAACGTCCACTTTGCATCACCATATTCTTTATACATCGTACCAATAGCTGCAAAACATGGAGCACAAAGTAAATTAAATGCTAAAAAAGAGTATCCAGCCATTGCCGAATAAGTGCCTCTCAATGATTCTGTAAATGCGGTTGCTGTTCCGCCGCCAAATGCTATTCTTAGTGTTCCAACACAATTTTCTTTTGCAATTAATCCAGCCAAAACAGCAACGGTCGCCCTCCAATCCCCAAAACCTAATGGAGCAAATAATGGGGATAAAATTGTACCAAAAAATTTTAGCATACTTTTTGACTGAGAAACAACTTGCAATTTAAAATTAAAATTCGAAAGAAACCAAATCATGACACATGAAGCAAAAATAATTGTACCTGCTTTTTTGATAAATCCATTTGCTCTATTAATCACCTGATTTAAGACATTTGCAGCTCTAGGAAAATGGTAAGCAGGTAATTCCATCACAAATGGCAGTGGCGGTCCAGAAAATAGCTTGGTCTTTTTCAAAAAAATACCCGATCCAACGACCGCAAGCATCCCCATAAAATATGCGGAAGGTGCAACCCAACTTTCATTTGGGAAAAAAGTTCCTGAAATAAGTGCAATAACGGTCAATTTTGCCGAACAAGGCATAAAAGTCGTAAGCATAATTGTCATTTTGCGATCTTTCTCGTTTTCAATCGTCCGCGTTGCCATTATCCCTGGCACACCACATCCCGTAGAAATCAACATTGGAATAAATGACTTCCCCGACAAATTAAATTTATGAAAAATACGATCCATCACAAATGCGATTCTTGCCATGTATCCGCAATCTTCCAAAATACCAAGGCACAAAAATAACATCATTATCTGTGGAACAAATCCCAAAATCGAACCCATACCATTAATTATTCCATCAACTATGAGCCCCTGCATCCAACCGGCTACTTGTAAACTCTTTAAAACAGACGTTGCATAATTAGGAATCCACTCCCCAAAAAGTACATCATTGACCCAATCCGATCCCATGGTACCAATCGTTTGGATAGACAAATAATAAATCAACCACATTACCATAACAAAAATGGGTAATGCAAAAAAACGGTTAGTTAAGATTATGTCCAGCTTATCACTTAAACTTGCCTTAAAATCATCAGTAGAGATCACTGCCATTTCAATTATTTTCGAAATAAAATCATAGCGGGCATTAACAATTATACTATCACTACTTTCACCGAATATTTCTTCAGCCGTTGCTATTATTTCCGTAATTTCATTTTTCTTTTTTTCACTAAGTTGGAGTTCATTATTGATTTGTTCATCACACTCAAAAAGTTTAATCGCATACCAACGCAAACTATCTGCTGGAACAACATCTCTAATTGTATCTTGAATCATATTCAAGGCACTCTCGAGCCTTTCATCATACTCTGGGTATGTGTATTCCGGTTGATTACTTTCGATTTCTTTTTCTAATTTATGAATATTTCTCTTTTTTAACGCACTTATCCATACAACTTTTATCGACAAAAGATAAGAAAGCTTGCTGATGTTTATCTTCTTGCCTGATTTCTCAGCAATATCCATCATATTCATTGCCAGTACCAAAGGAGTACCAGTCTCCATCAATTGCAATGTTAAATAAAGATTTCTTTCAAGATTCGTTGAGTCAACTACATCCACAACCAAATCCGGCTGTTGACTTATTATAAAGTTGCGAGTAACCCTTTCTTCGATACTGTATGGTGACAAAGAATATGTACCTGGTAAGTCCTGAATAGTAATGTTAGCATTCGTTTTCAATTTACCAGATTTTTTTTCAACTGTAACGCCTGGCCAATTACCAATTGTTTGGTTTGAACCCGTAAGTAAATTAAAAAGAGTAGTTTTTCCACTGTTCGGATTTCCCACTAAAGCAACACTTTTCATTCATCAACACTCCTAACAACCACATAATCAGCTTCCTCTTTACGTAGACTCAGCTTATACCCACGTAACTCAATCTCTATAGGATCACCCAATGGAGCAACTTGACATACCTTAATTAAGGTATGACCCGTTAATCCCATATCTAACAATCTTTTCCTTAAAGGACGAGAACCATTAATCTTAATGGCAATTCCCTTATCGCCCACATTCAAGTGAGACAGTCTTTTCAGGTCATCATCTCTTTGCTCATCAGCACTGATTACTAGAAGATTACCAGCAAGTAAAGAGTTTATTGCCAGTCTCTGTCCCTTTAAAACAATTACTTTACCAGTTTCACTAGTTCCACTTAGCAAAGTAATTGTTTCGTTGTTCACAATTCCAATTTCATTAAGCCGTCTCACTAATTTCTTGTTTCCTAAGATTTCTGTGATAATATAACTACCCTTTTTATTAATTTCAGCTAACGATTTCAACGATTACTCCACCTCTAAATGAGAACTATTTTCATTTATGTAAAAAGTATCACAAATTTTTTTCTAGTACAATCTTTTTCTGCAAAAAAAAGACTGCCAAAACTATCATGTCTTGTTCAGCCTCTGTGATATCTTTAATAAAGCCCAAAGAAACAGGTTTCAAAAGATAAAAAAATTTTCATTTTGTTCAATCAATTAATTACTCTCTTTTAGAATCAGTTGGTCCAAGTTCAACAATTCTTCCAGTATTTGTATATACAATCCATTCTGAAACATTGGTTACATAATCACCCATTCTTTCAAAATGTGTGGCAATAACCATATATTCTGGACCAGCACTAACAAATTTAGGATCGCTTTGCATTGCATCAAGCGCTTTTCTCCTAACTTGCCTTAAATAATCGTCGTTCACTTCATCATCAGCAGCAAGACTGCGAGCCTTCTCCTCATCATTGTGAACATAAGCATCAATTACATCCAGCAACATTTTATGAACGTGCTTGCTCATCTTTACTAGTATATCCTCAATTTCCTGGTTACGATTATTTACATCAATCCTCTTAGTTGAATGAACAATACTTACTGCATGATCGCCCATTCTTTCTAAATCTGAACTTGCCTTCAATATCGTAATCAGTACTCTCAAATCACTAGCAACTGGCTGCTGTAATGCAATAACTTGGGCTGTCTTTCTCTCAAGATAGATTTCACTTTCATTTATTGCAGAATCATTTTCCAAAACCTTTTTTGCAAGTGCTTCATCATGATTTTCAAAAACATTTGTTGCATTTTCAATAGATTTTGCGACATCAAAACCCATCTTAGCAAAATCTTGATGGAGATTTTCAATCTGTTCCTCTAAAATTTTTCTCATCTTAATTCCCCCTTACTTATCCAAACCGTCCGCTAATATAATCATCCGTTTCTTGTCTCTTCGGATTGAGAAACACACTCTTCGTTTTTCCTTCTTCGATTAATTCTCCGTTCAAGAAGAAAGCCGTTCTATCAGAGATCCTTGAAGCTTGCTGTAGATTATGTGTCACTATAATAATAGTGTAATTGTCTCTAATCGTTAAAAGCATATCCTCAATTAAACCACTTGATACTGGATCAAGTGCCGAAGTTGGTTCATCTAGTAAAATAACATCTGGTTGAACAGCTAGAACTCTAGCAATGCAAACACGCTGTTGTTGTCCACCTGAAAGTGAAAGTGCACTTTTATGCAAGTCATCTTTAACTTCATCCCAAACAGCTGCTTGTTTTAAGCTTTGCTCAACACGTTCATCCAATAATTGCTTATCCTTTATACCAGCTATGCGTAAACCATAAGTAACATTTTCATAAATTGAGAAGGGAAATGGGTTAGGTTGTTGGAAAACCATCCCAACCTTTTTTCTAAGATCAACTGTATCCATCTTTGGACTATAAATATCCTGTCCGTTAATCATGATGCTCCCAGTCATAGTAACGGATGGTATTAGATCATTCATGCGATTAAGTGTCCGCAAATAAGTTGATTTACCACAACCAGATGGTCCAATCAATGCATTGATTCCTTTGGCTGGAAAAGATAGATTAATCCCCTTTAATGCTTCTTTCTTCCCATAGTACAGGTGTATATCCTTCGTAGTAATAAATTCTTCCATATTAGTGCCTCCTAGCCAAAGTTCCCAGAAATATAGTCGTTTGTTGCAGTGACTTTTGGTGTTGTAAAAATATGCTTTGTTTTATCATATTCAAGAATATGGCCTAAATGGAAAAAGGCAGTATAATCACTAATCCGCGAAGCCTGTTGCATATTGTGAGTCACAATAATAATTGTATAACGTTTCTTTAATTCAACTAATGTCTCTTCAATTTTACTGGTTGAAATCGGGTCAAGAGCACTAGCGGGTTCATCAAGTAATAAGATATCAGGTTTCATCGCGATTGTGCGAGCAATACAAAGACGCTGTTGCTGTCCACCTGACAACGACCATGCACTCTTATCTAAATCATCTTTAACTTCATCCCAGAGTGCAGCATCCTTTAAGCTAGTTTCAACAATTTCCTCTAATTTCTTCTTATTCTTCAATCCTTGTTCTTTCAATGCAAAAGTAATGTTTTCACGAATAGATTTTGAAAATGGATTAGGTCTTTGAAAAACCATTCCGATATGCTTTCTCATCTCGTACACATTGATCTTCTTTGAATTCACATTCAATCCACGATATTGAATCTCGCCTTCTACTCGAGCAACATTATCGTTCATTCGATTTAATGAGCGTAAATAAGTTGATTTGCCAGAACCAGAAGCTCCTATTAAAGAAGTAATTTTGTATCTTTCAAATTCTAAATCACCATCAAAAAGAGCATGATTGTCACCATAAAAGACCTGTAAATTCTTAGTAACAATTGCAAGCTCATGTTCATTAGAATCAAATTTTAAAATATTTTTTTCATTAAAATCATATTTATTAATACCCATCAACAAATCCTCCTACTTGGTTGCTGTCAATTTACGATATAATTGATTGCCAATTACTCGGGCAGAAAAATTGAAAATCAAAACCGCAATTATTAAAACAGCAGATGAACCGGCTGAAACTGCAGCTGCATCGGGCATAACACCTTCAGAATTAATTTTCCAAATGTGCACTGCTAAAGTTTCAGCTGGCCTCATTAGATTGAGCGGACTAGTCGAATTAAATGGATTCCAATTACCAAAATTAATATTTGTTGCACTTTGACCTGCAGTATAAATCAAAGCAGCCGCTTCACCAAACACACGACCTGCACCTAACACAACACCTGTAACAATTCCAGGAAGTGCCTCTGGTAAAATAACTTTAGTAACTGTCTTCCACTTGGATAAGCCTAAGGATAATCCAGCCTCTCTTTGAAGGTCTGGTACCGCCCTGAGTGATTCCTCAATATTTCTTGTTAATAAGGGCAAGTTAAAAAATGTAAGCGCAATCGCTCCGGATAGAATCGAAAATCCCATGTCCATTTGAACAACAAATAATAAAAATCCAAATAATCCAACTACAACAGATGGCAATGAGCTCAAAACTTCAATTGCCATACGCACAGTAGCAGTAAAAATATTTTTTGGAGCATATTCAGACAGAAATATCCCTGCCCCCAGTGAGATTGGGAAAGAAATTATCAAAGTCAACAGTAACAAATAAATGGAATTGAATAACTGCACTCCAATTCCTCCGCCACTTGTAAATGATTGCGAAGCTGCAGTCAAAAAATGCCAAGAAATGTGGGGAATACCTGAGATTAGAATATCACCTAATAAAAAAGCTAGGATTAAGACAACTAAAGCAGCAATAACACGAATAACTGTGATAGCTATATTATTTTGTAATTTTGTTTTCATGTTACATTCTCCCCTTGCGTCCAATGAATCTTACAATGATATTGAAAACCAATGACATTAATAATAGCATTAAAGCTAGTGACCAAAGAGCATTGTTACCCACAGTGCCCATGACAGTGTTACCAATTCCCATTGTAAGTACACTAGTTAAAGTTGAAGCTGGAGCCAACAAGCTCTTTGGCATTATTGTAGCATTACCAATAACCATTTGAACAGCAAGTGCCTCACCAAATGCACGTGCCATCCCAAAGATAATTGCTGTCAAAATACCAGAAGTTGCTGAACGTAAAAGAACTTTATAAATTGTTTGCCATTTTGTAGCTCCCAATGCCAATGAAGCTTCTTTGTAATATCTAGGAACTGCTCTTAAACTATCAACAGTCATTGATGTAACTGTTGGGAGAACCATTACAAAAAGAACAAAAGCACCAGATAATATTCCATATCCGGATCCACCAAAATGTGTTCTAACAAATGGCACAACCACAGATAATCCGATAAACCCATAAACAACTGAAGGAATCCCTACCAACAACTCAATAACACTTTGCAACAGTTTCTCGCCGTGCTTAGATGCTACTTCTGTCATATACAATGCTGTTCCAATTGCAAATGGAGCTGCAAAAATAACAGCAATAATTGTTACTCCGAAAGAACCAGTAATCATTGGCAAAGCTCCTAAGAGCGGATTACCTGCTTTATCCGTTGCAGAAGGGTTCCAATTTGTTCCGAAAAGGAAATCCCCTAAGCTTGCTTTATTGACTACAAAGGTTGCCAAACCTTTTGTTGCAACAAAAGCAAAAATTGACAACACAACAATCACTATTAGTGATATACAAGAATATGACAGAACTTTGCCAATTATATCTTGTCTTGTTTCCCTTGATGTGCTTTGAATCTTATCCTTGATAGGATCCATTAAAATCACCTCTCCACCAAAATTTGGGAGTGAACCAAATGAATTTTCACTTAGTTCGCCCCCATTAATCACCCATTGTTTAACAATCATGATTCAATCATTATACAGTTGGAGATCACAACGCTACGATTTATTATTTAACATCAGTTACTTTATTATTTGCATCCTTTTGAACTTTCATCTTGCTGATTGAAATGTAACCAAGTTCTTTAACTAGGCTCTTTTGAACTTTATCAGATTTCATGTAGTCAAGGAATGCCTTTGTTGCAGCATTTGGTGTACCCTTTGTGTACATGTGTTCGTATGACCAAATTTTCCATTTGTTTGTTGTTACATTTGCATCAGTTGGTTTTACACCATCGAGTGATAATGCTTGAACGCTGGATGTAACATATGAAAAGGCTAAGTAACTAATAGCACCTGGTGTCTCAGCAACCATCTTTTGAACAGTACCATTTGAATCTTGTTCTTGAGACTTAGCAGCTGTTTCACCGTTCATAACATTTGTTTCAAATGTAGCACGAGTACCACTACCCTCTGCACGGTTAATCAAAACAATACTCTGATCTTTGCCGCCAACGTCTTTCCAGTTAGTAATCTTACCAGTAAAGATTTCACGTAATTGTTTCATTGTTAAGTTCGTAACACCTACATCTTTATTAACAACAGGAGCCATTCCCACAACAGCAACCTGATTGTCTTTAAGCTTGCTTGCTGTTATACCATCACTTTGTTGTGCAAAGATATCCGAATTACCAATCGTTACCGCACCAGACTGAACTTGGCTCAAACCAGTTCCTGAACCTCCACCTTGGACAGTAATACTTACTTTAGAATTATCTGTTTGAAAATTCTCTGCAGCTTTTTCTACCAATGGTTGTAAGGCTGTTGACCCAACGATTGTAATCTTACCTGATACTGCCTTACTTGAAGCAGATGAAGATGATGAACTTGAATTAGATTTCCCGCATCCAACAAGAATAGCCGAAGCAGCAATAATAACTGTAGCAATTTTAGTGAGCTTTTTCATTTTTTTCTTCTTCCTTTCGTTGTTACAAGCATTATTCTATTACACGAATGTAAAGATAGAAGTCACTTTATTGTAACGTTTATGTAAAGGAATACTTTTACATCTAAACATAGCCCACTCTAAAAGCTACGAAATATGGTTCTCAGCCAGTATTTGTTTAACAATCTTATTTATCTTCTCTGTTTTTGTCCACTCCTCAAAATGGTCAAACTTTTCTCCAGGCATCTCAAAATTCTCATTTATGTACTTTTCATATTCAATCACACTAGTCGAACGAGGTATATTGAGCTGTAAAATTCTGACCTTCTTAATTAATCCTCTCTGTGCCGCTAATTCAGCCCTACCATTTTGAACCATATTTGATATTTCAAAATACTTTGTTCCATCATTTCGTGTTATTTCCTCAATCAGTGTTAAAACTTCATGACTCTTCATTTAATCCTCATCCTTTCACAAATAAGTATAGGTAGTTAGCTAATATTAAGTCAACAAATCTTTTCGCTAACCATTTAACGCATTTATTATCTCTAGAAAAATAATTCGTGAACTTGACTGATAATAAACAAGATGAAATAAGTCAGTAACCCTTGAGATATTAACAGTCAAAAAGAAAAATTTTGACTAAGTAACATTTTCATGTAACCAAAGAAAGGGCTAGACCAAAATATACACTTTGGCCCAGCCCCCTCTGGCATAAGAGAGAAAGAGAATTGATTAGAAGGTAAAATAGTAATTACCTTACGCCTATTATGATACCGTTTTCAGTAAACGTTGTCAATACTTTTCCATTTTTATTATTTTTATTTTTATCTTATACTGTAGATGTAGTGTGGATGTAGTGTTATTTTAGTACTTGGGAGGAACAAAATTTTGATAAATTCAAAACAATTCAAACTTAGTTTTTTCTTAGGAGCTGTCCTGTGTATCCTTAAAATTATTATTTCATTATTGGTCCATTATAGTGAAACTCTCCAAATCTTTAACATTGGGGTTATGCTCATTCAAACTAAATACTGGTTTGTACCACTTCTTCTAATGATTTTTTTCTATGTCTTTGTGTCCCTCCTATTCTATTTGATCTTTAGGCTAATTAATCTTGGAGTTCGTTTTTTTTTCAATTAGCATACTTTTTCCATTACAAACAAAAAGAGGAATTGGGTCAAAAATTAAATTTTGATCTAATCCCTCTTGATTCTGTACACACATTTCAATAAGTCAAAACCTTTTACTAATTTCAAATCACTCAAAATGATGAATATCTTTATTCACACAAGTAATCAAGAGTGTTTACTTAAGCTACACACCACACTCTTTACGCGTAGATCTTTTACTTAAGAGCTACCTTCCTGAGCTTCTCACACGCCCATCTCACTCTTAACCACATCTACTATTTGCATAACATACTCATGTACCTCTTCCTTTGTCTTGGCTTCTGCCATAACTCTAAGAAGATCCTCGGTCCCACTAGGTCTAACTAAAACACGGCCCTCAGAACCCATCTTAAGTTGAACTTGTTTAATAATTTCTTGGATCGCCTCATTTTCTAAGGCTGCCTTTTTATCAGTCACTTTTACGTTGACTAATTCTTGCGGATAACTAGTAACTTCACTAGCGAGTTCTGACAATTTCTTACCTGTCTTTTGAACTACATTGAGCAACTGCAAAGCCGTAAGCATTCCATCACCAGTTGTATTGAAGTCAAGGAAAACCACATGTCCAGATTGTTCTCCACCCAAATTGTAGCCATCTTTTCTCATTTCTTCAACAACATAGCGATCACCTACTTGGGTCTTTACTGAATGTATTTCATGCTTTTCCATTGCCTTGTACAAACCAATATTGCTCATTACAGTAGTAACAATCGTATCTTTTTTTAATCTGCCGCGTTCACTCAAATATTTACCACAGATGTACATAATCTTATCACCATCAACAATATTACCAAGTTCATCGACCGCTATACATCTATCACCATCACCATCAAAAGCAACACCCAGTTCTGCTTCTTTTTCAACAACAAATTTTGCCAATGCTTCTGGATGAGTAGAACCAACACCTTTGTTAATATTTAAACCATCAGGTTCGGTCGCCATTGTTTCAAATTCAACACCCAAATCTGCAAATAAACGCGATACTAGTCCACTGGTTGCCCCATCTGCTCCATCAACTGCTATGTGGAGATCTTCTAAATTGTCTGGAATTGTCTGTTCCAAGAATTGTGTGTATTTTAACACACCTTCATGATAATCACTCAAAGTACCAAGTCCAACTGCAGATGGCCTTGGTAAATTGTCAACACCAGATTCAAGCAATTCTTCAATCTCTTCTTCCTTTTCATCAGACAGCTTGTATCCGTCCCCACCAAAGAATTTAATGCCATTGTCCTCAACTGGATTGTGCGATGCAGAAATCATAATACCTGCATCAGCATCTTGTACCCGAACTAGATATGCAACTCCTGGTGTTGTGATGACACCAAGGGAAAAGACTTCAATACCAACTGAAAGTAAACCAGCAATTAATGCTTGTTCTAACATTTGACCTGAAATTCTTGTGTCACGTGCAACTAAAACCTTGGGTGGTTTAGTGTCACTTGCATGCTTTGTCAGCACATATCCACCACAGCGACCCAGCTTGAATGCAAGCTCAGGGCTAAGTTCTTGATTTGCAATACCTCTAACTCCATCTGTTCCAAAATATTTCATTTCTAGTTAATCCTCATTTCACTACTAAATTTTAATTATTAATCTTCACTACTTGAAGAACTTTGTGAAGAAGTTTGACTTTCACTTTCTGATTCATCTTGGCTTGACTTTGTAGAAGAACTTGTTGTTTCACTCTCAGAACTACTTGTTTGTGAAGATAAAGTAGACTCACCACTAGAAGAATCACCAACAGTTATTTTCACTTTAACACTCTTAGGCTGAACAATAGTTACTCCATTTTTAGGAGAGGTAAGATTAATATCTTTAGTCGTCGTACTCGACACACCGTCAATTGGAACCGAAACCTTATAAGACGATATGCTGGCTAAATTACTCTTCGTCCCCGACAACGTCACTGTCTCAGTTGAACTACTCAATGTATAATTTTTATCAGAATCACCATCTCCGGTTGTTACAAGTTGAACTGGTACCTTCTTCGTTGTAGTCTCACTATAAACTGGTATCTTCACATCAACAGTCTGTGGTGAAATAACCACGTTGAGAATTTTACCCTTATCATCTACAGCTTGCAACAATACTGAACGGCTGAATGTTTCTTTTGTTTCTTTGGGAATCTCCACCGCTGCAATGATCTCTGATATTTTGTTAACCTCAGAAGAAGCCCCTGTTGCACTAACTACATCTGGATCAGCAGTTGGGCTTCCAGCCCTATAGTTGCTGGCAATCCTTTGTTTATCATAATTAAATTGTACTGGGAAAGATTTAGTTTTTCTGTTACTGATTGTGACTTTTATTTTTTTAGGACTGATCGTATAATCCAAGTCACTATTCAACCCTGATTGTTTCAGCGTTACCTCGTGGGTTCCTGGTTTTAAGTTTGTCAGATCAGCATAGATTTTAAAATTCCGCGTGTTTGAAATTGTAGTTACCATTGCTTTAGAACCAGAAACTCTTACCTTTACTTTTTCTGGATAACCAGTAACAAAATATTTATTACTATTTACTTCCAGTTGTAAGGCTACATTCATCGTTGTTGATGCATTTGCTAGCATGGTTGAATCTGTGCTGTTTCTGGTGCTGCTCAACTTATCTTCATTCGTATACGCAAAAAGTAATATTGCAAATACAAGTGCAATCACCCTGTAAAAAAGAGGAGAATCAATAAATTTATTAAAATTCATTTTTTCTTCCTCCCTTCAAAAAAACTCACGAAAGATAACAAAAGTCTATTTTCTTTTTTATCCTTTTCCTCAATAATTAGCTCTTTTTTCAATAGCTTCAAGTAGTCATCTCTGGTAAGATCTCTTAATAGCTCATTATTTTTTGTAATGGTTACTCCACCGGTCTCTTCTGAAACAACAATGGTAAGTGCATCTGTAACTTCACTAATACCAACTGCAGCTCTATGTCTTGTTCCAAGAGCTTTTGGAATTAGGTTACTTTCCGATAACGGTAGATAAGCTGCCGCCACAGCAATCTTATTATCCTTAATTATAACCGCTCCATCATGCAGTGGTGTATTTGGTATAAAAATATTAATTAATAATGCACCCGTAATATCTGCATCCAGTCTAATACCGGTTTCTACATAATCTTCCAAACCTGTATTTTTCTGAATTGTCACTAAAGCACCTATCCGACGTTTCGACATGTATTGAATTGCTGAATCAAGTGCCTTAATCATGTTGCGTTCATTTTCATTTTGTTTTCTATTATGAAAAAAAACAGAACCTCGGCCAAGGTGTTCAAGTCCACGTCTGATCTCTGGTTGAAAAATAATTATAATAGCGATAAAGCCCCAATTAATTATCTGGTCAGTTACCCAAGAAACCATCTGCAAACCAAAAAACCAACTTATGAGTTTAATCAATACTATTATGACTACACCTTTGAACAACTGAACGGCTTTAGTTCCTCTAAGTAGCATCATTAATTTGTATATTACGTACCATACCACTAGAATATCTATTATATTTGCTACATTTTGCCATGAGAAAAGACTGTCCCAAGCAATGTTCATTATTTTACCTCCTAGGAAATTTAAATTAATTATAGCACAGATATATCTATTTCTGTGGAACAACCAAATAGTTAAAAAATACAAAAGTTATTTTATTATTCTTCAATTTCCATTACTAGTTATGTAAAATGGTTATAATGGAAAATGGGTGATTTTATGTCAATGTTAAACAAATGGATAGTTCGACTCTCCTTTTATCTTTTTATGCTATATATATATATTACCGTTTCATCTCACAATGGAATATACAGCTTTCTTTTATTAAACACTTTTTTAGGCTATATCCCAGTCGAAATTGCAATGCATATTGATGTTCAAAAGAAAACACCAATACTCGTAATTTTGATAATCCTGTGGCTCCTATTTTATCCAAATGCCCCATATGTTATTACTGATCTCTTCCATTTGGCAATGCTTGATCCTTATAATAGCTCAACAGGATTAATGGAATTCAATCTCCACCTCTGGTTAAAATTCACCAATTTGGTTACAAGTGCTCTCGGGTGTTCATTAATGGGATTTTGGAGTTTGGAACACGTTGCGGATACAATCTTAATTAAATTCAAATTATGGTCTAAGACTAACAAAATTCTTTTGGTTTCAGCTTTAATAGTCTTTTCCTCTGTGGGAATCTATATTGGCAGGTTTTTGAGGCTTCATACGGCATATCTCTTTATTGCTCCTAAAGAAGTAGTTGCAGAGCTCATCCAAATGTGGAATCCAAGAATGCTGGTTTTCATTGGCTTTATGACAATTATTCAGTTGATTTTTTGTTTTTCCTTTGATATTACACGAAGTTCATTGGCGAACAATCAGGAGTTACTTGAACAAAATAACAAGCAGAAAGAGCAATAATTTCTAAAAATAATGGTTGTACTATTCCAATTTTAATTCTTATAAAAAGAAACACGCCATAAGTTGGTAAATTTCGGGTACTAGCACAAAATTTCAAACATAGTGGATACCTGCTATGAGTAATCGAAAATTGGAGACTAGCCTGAAAATTTTGAATTACAAGATACGTTACGGAATAAATAAAGAAGCTGGTCCAAAATATAACTTTTGAATCAGCTTCTTTATTTATATGAGTAAATCTTTTTGCTTGCCTTGTTTCCCTCAAAAAAAGATAACTCTACACAAATTAACTTGGTAAGATTGATGCTCGTAAATTCAGACTTTCTTCGTGGTTAATGTATTGTCGCAAGCTAATTGCCGCCTGATGATTAACATAGCCCTGCTCAACTAAATACTGAAGTGCAGCTCTTTGTGCAGCAATTGATTTGAACCTGAGTCTTCTAACTTGTTCTTGATAATCTTTACCTGAAAGTCCTTCCTCACTTTTTTGTCTCTCAATGATACTTCTATAGGTAATTATCATATGATAAATAACTTCTCGATTTATTTTTTTCTCATTAACTTCAGGATTCTTAAGGTATTCCGAAAGTGCCTTAATTGCAGCTTTTGCAATTGATCGCTCGACAAGTCTAACTCCAACTCCATACTTTTCGTCTTGTCTAATACCGATCCATAGTGAAATTGAGCGCCAAAACTTCCTTACAGATTCTATTATGGTTGGGAATGGCCATTCTTGCCGAATTTTAGCCTTATGATCAGCTCGTTTCAACTGATTCCTTAAAGACTTTTTGAACTTGTGATACACTTTTTCTTGGATTTGATTTGTTTGATGAAGCCTCTCCAGTTCATTAAGTTGTCCCCTCAATGCCACCTTATGTAACTTAATTTCATCTGAAGTCGCTGCCTTGTTCAAATCATCGGCATACTCATTGACCTCAAGTCGTTTTATCATGAACTGATACTCCAGAATCAGGTGATATACCGCCAGTTCGTTGCCCATACGTCTTTCTCCTTCAAGACTTCGAACAGCTGTTTTAAGAATATATAGTTTTGCTTTATTACTGTTAATTTCAAGTTGCTCTTCATCATCGTCATCATCGTCATCTGTTGTTTCTAAAACTTTATTGGCATCCAAATCTCCCAAGCCACCACGAGTTTGCAAGGCAACATCTCCGGAAATAAATGGCAATACAACTATTGCACCCACCATACTCAAAATAATTACACCAGCAGCAATGAACAATACTAAAGATCTTTCAGGAAAAGGCTCACCTGATGCTATCTGCGTCGGAATAGTAAGTGCACCGGCCATTGTAATAGCACCCCGAACACCAGATATTCCAGATAATAACGCAACCTTTAGTCTTTCTTTCATCGACTTAGACTCTGCATCAGCAAAAAGCTGGTAGCAGTAAGTCCAAACTATTCTAATTAGTAATAATATTCCCCACATTACAAAAACAAAAAAGATTGCCGAAAAAGTATTTATATCCTCATTTTCAATAGTTCCATGCATTGCAACAGGTAGCTCCACTCCTAAAATCGTAAACATTATCCCATTTAGAAGATAAACAATTAAGTCCCACATTCTTTCACTGACGATGTTGATCTCGGGCTGAATCCTAATAAAAGAATTACGCTTAGATGCAAAAACAACTCCAGCAACAACAACAGCTATTACACCAGATGCATGAAATGATTCTTCAGTTAACAAATATATGATAAATGGCACACATAGTTGAAGTACCGTATTAAAAACAACATCATTGAACCCTTTGACAATCAACCATTCAATGATTAATACGACAACTGTTATCAATACGAAACCAGCCACAAATCCCACAAGCCCAAAATAAAAAAGGTCTACCAATGCCGTTTTAAGCGAAAAATAACCGGTAACTGCTACCATTACCGCATACTTAAATCCAATCAACCCACTTGCATCGTTTATCAAACTTTCACCACTAACTAAATGAAGTATATTATCAGGCAGCTTGACTTGTTTTGATATTGAATGTACAGCAACAGGATCTGTCGGCGCTAGAATTGCTGCTAATGCAATTCCTACTGGAAGAGGCAGCGCTGGTATGATTAAGTGAATTAAGTAACCACCGAGCATCATGGTAATAAACACTAGAATAATTGCATTATTAAAAATTGCACCTTTCAGCTTCCAAAGCTCTTCCTTAGGAAATTTTCGTCCATCATTGTACAGCAACGGCGCGATAAAAAGTAATAAAAACCAACTTGATTCCAAGTCAATTTTCAAATTAAAAATAAGTGCCATAATGGTTCCCAACATAATTTGAATCAAACTCACGGGAATAGATTTAAAGTAATGATTAATTAAATTTGATAATAAAACTAATAAAACAAGTCCAATGACTGTTTCGACAATCGACATTCAGCTAACACCTCCATATATTATTATTACAAAAAATAGACTAAAAAAAAGGAGTCTGCCTCTGTTTTTGCAAAACTCCAAAAATAAACTATTTTTCCCCGATAATTCTAACTTCCGTTTGTAATTCCACTGAAAATTCTTGTTTAATAACTTTCTTTATGTGATCTATGACAGCAATATAGTCAGAAGCTGTGGCATCTCCCCTATTAACAATAAAACCAGCATGTTTGAGAGAGACCTGTGCCCCACCAATCATAAATCCCTGTAACCCTGCATCGTGAATTAATTTGCCAGTAAAATGTCCCTTCGGTCTTTTAAATACACTACCACAGGATGGATATTCTAATGGCTGCTTAGCACCTCTTAAGAAATTAAAGTTGTCCATTTTTTCCCTAATTTCCTTTTTTTCTCCATTTTGTAATTTAAAAATAGCTCTCAAAACAATGTCTTGCTCATCTTGAATTCTACTGTGTCTATATGAAAAATTTAGTTCTTCGTTTGTGTATGTCCTTGTCTTCCCCTGAGGAGTTAAAACCTCGACTTCACTAACTACTTGTCCTATATCTCCATCATACGCACCAGCGTTCATAAACACAGCTCCTCCGACACTACCTGGAATTCCTGCAGCAAACTCCATTCCTGTTAAACTGGCACTATAGGCCCTCTCTGTGACTCCTATTAAGGGTGCACCAGATTCTGCAATTACCTTATTTTCTTCAACTCTCACACCATTCATTCTAGTCAGGATTATTACTAGTCCTCTTATGCCCTTTTCTCTTACAATAAGGTTACTTGCATTTCCAATAACGGTTACCTGCAGTTGATGCTCATTTGCTATATTAATCATCTCACAAATATCTTCAGACTCCGTTGGAAATGCAAGTATTTCAGCTGGACCGCCTGTTTTCGTATTAGTATACTCTGACAGTGATCTTTCAATTTTTATTTTTTCTTCACCAAATTTTTCTACAAATAACTCTTGTATCTGTCTCATTTCAAATATCCCCACATTCATTAACATCTCATTCAAGTGTAGCACTTTTTTCTTAAGCACCACATACTCAAATACACACTATTACATTTTATAAAATTTTGTGTTCATTTGTATAAATAAATCACTTATTTCATTAAATATTAATAACTTCAAAAAATTCCATGAGTCTTTATTATTTTTCCTCTTTCTGCTAAAATTAAGATTAAATTGTGGTATTTTGCTCACAAATATTATAGAGGTTAGGAGGATGTGTCTATGAATTTTGTTGCATTTGATTTTGAGACTGCTAATGCAAAGAGAAATAGCGCTTGTTCAGTTGCACTTACTGTCGTTGAAAATAATCAAGTAATTGATGAGCTGTACTCTTTAATTAATCCTCAAGCATCATTTTACTGGCGCAATACTCAAGTACATGGAATAAGGGAAAAAGACGTGCTGGACGCCCCCACTTTTGCAGAATTATGGCCGCATATATCCAATTTTTTTACCAAGGATAGATTGATTGTTGCCCATAACGCAAATTTTGACTGCAGTGTTTTGAGTCATACTCTCCAGCTCTATAATTTATCTGTTCCAAATTATCTAGTTCTCGACACACTCACAACAAGCCGCAACCTCCTCAATTTAGATAACTACAAACTTAATACAATTTGTTCAAATCTTGATATTACGCTAAAACATCATCATAATGCATTAGATGATAGTCGTGCCTGCGCCGATATTTTGCTATACCAGATTAGAAATTATGGCGTCGATAGGGTATCAAACTACATCAAATTAAAATAATTATCAATTTTTTTTAAATAAAAAAGAGCTAGTATCTGCTTGCCTTATCTCTGAGGATAGATAACTGGAGATAAAACTTTGCAAAATACTAACTCTTTTTTTATGTTATAAAATTAATCTTGGGGATTATTTAAATGTGCTAGTTGTCCTTGGAACTCCTGACCATATTTGCTAACATCTGAACTAGCTGTCGAAACAGTATAATCAGCAATTTCACCGTGTTCAGATTGATCAAGACCAGTAATCTCATCACTTTCCTCAACACGTATCTTCATGAAGAGTTTCAAGACAAATACCAAGATACTTGCAACAATTGTGACAAATACGATTGTAAATAATGTACCCACAATTTGAATAAGTAGCTGACTGAATCCACCACCATAAAATAATCCATTATTGATAGAACTGTTAGCAACTTTGCTTGCAAATGCACCGGTTAAAATTGAACCCACAATACCTGAGACTCCATGACAACCAAACGCATCCAGCGGATCATCGTACTTCAACTTTGGTTTGACATACGTTATAAACAAATAACTCACAATTGCACTTAATGCACCAACCCAAAATGCACCAGCACCTGTTACAAAACCTGTTGCAGGAGTAATTCCAACAAGTCCACAAATCGTACCTGTACATGCACCTTCCAATGTTGGTTTTCCGACAATAATCATGTCCAAGACCATCCAGGTAACCAATGCAGCCGCAGTAGCAACAGTAGTTGTCAGAAATGCCTGTACGGCAACTTCTGTCATACCAAGTGCTGAACCTGCATTAAAACCATACCATCCAATCCAAAGAATTGTGGTACCTAACAATACCCATGGTAGATTGTAATGACTTTGTTTTTCTTTTCCAAAATCAAGTCTCTTACCAAGAAATACTGAAAGTACCAAAGCTGTAACACCGGCATTAATATGAACGACTGTCCCGCCAGCAAAGTCCAAGACACCATATGAAGCGAGAAGACCGTTAGCACTCCAAACCATATGTACCATTGGATAATAAATAAAGATTGACCACAAAATAATAAAAACAAGTAAGAAATTGAATCTCATTCTACCAACTATTGCTCCAACGAATAGTGCGGGTGTAATAATAGCAAACATCATTTGAAACAGTAAAAATGTTCCCACATTAATTCCGAGTTCTTTTGATTGTAATTGAGCTAAGTTCAATCCATCCAAGAAGAAATGTTTAACAGTTCCGATTACGCCACCAACATTTCCATTGAATGAAAGTTCGTAACCCACTGCTGCATAAAGTAAAACAGCAACTCCACAAATCACAAAGACGGAAAACATTGTATTAACAACATTCTTTTTTGAAACCAATCCACCATAGAAAAAAGCTAATCCAGGTGTCATAAAAAAGACTAGGACACATGAAACAATCAAAAATGTAGTATTAGCTGAATTCATAAATTATCCCCCCTATTTGATGTCACAAATTATAACATCACATACAATTGCC
>NZ_BACP01000065.1 GCF_000260415.1 Liquorilactobacillus mali KCTC 3596 = DSM 20444 | reverse complement strand
ACATTTCGATTAAAGTAAATCCAGATAATCTTTTTTCTTTTCTCACCATAATTATGCCCCTCCTAAATTACTATAAATTGGTGTTAACATTCTTAAATACGTAACAACTATTATTACCGCAATAATAATAAATAAAATTGGTTGTACCATCTCTATCAAACGATTGATTTGAAGTGTTAACCTCTTGTAAATCATTTCGGAAAAGAAAAAAAGTTCTTCTCCGACTAAACTCAGTACCTTTCCTTTTTGTAGAAATAAACTGATTTCTGAAGGAAAAAATTCATATTTAGCTATAAGTTCATAAATATCATTACCACTTTCTAAAGTATTTCCTAATTCTCTACCGATTTCATACAAGAATGTGTCCTTCTTAAAATTTTTCAAGAAGAAATAAATTTCTTTAATATTCATCCCTTCTTTTAGTAAAATTGCCAGGTTAAAAGTAATATAGTACGCATAGTATTCCCTAAATAAACTACCAATAACAGGCAACTTGCATAATTTCTGTCTCTTTTTCAAAACGGGTAATTTTGAATATCTCCTTGCTTCATGACAAATGCCAACAAAAGTTATGGTCAACCCAAGTGATCCCCATATATTGTACTGATTAGCACTTGTAGACTTTATACCTAAATCTGTCATTTGCGGCTGCCACAAAAAGTGCATCGCTATGCTTAACCCACCCAGCATTATTAACAACATTACTGGATATAACAATACTCCCACTAATTTTCTTCTCTGTTCTTCTCCTTTTTCCCGTAATGAACCAATCTGCTTTAGACTTCTTGGAAGGAAACCAAATCGTTCTGCTATCAAAAGCTGGTTATACGTATCTTGATTAACCAATCCTTCCAATCCTGAACAAAAAGTATTACCCATTTCTATTTTTTTCTGAATTATTCTACAAATTTTGCTTTGTTTTGGAAAAAAAATCATTATATCATTAAGAGATTGCTTCAATGAAAAACCAGAATAAATTAAATCTCCCAATGTTTTAAAAAATAGCGTTTGTTGCTTTATTGACCAATTAATTTTTTCATCCTTCCTTAAACTTTTCAAAAATATCCTCTGTAATCCTTTTTTTCTGTAAACATTCCGCAAGTTTCTCACTCCAATCGCACGATATTTTGGTATTGTCAACTTCTGTACTTGCTAACTGTTCGTGTGTTAACTGTTCAAATAGCACTTTACTTTTTCCTTTTTGCATAGTTGGAATCAATCTTTGATAGTTAATCAATCTCAGCGTTTGTTTCAAATCCTCTCTTTTAATTCCAAAAGATAACATTCTATTAACCACTCCGACAGCATTCAGAGCATGCACAGTACTTAGAACCAAATGACCTCCTAATGCTGCTTTCACAGTATTTCTTGCTGTTTCTTCATCACGGATTTCTCCTACTATCAGCGCATCAAATCTATGTCTAAGCGTCGCCTTTATCATGGCTGGATAATCCATTTGTGCCAAGTTATTGACTTGTAATTGCAAAAACCTTGGTTCAAAAATCTCGACGGGATCCTCAATGGTCATAACTTGTTGTCCTATTTTGCGAGCAACCTGGTACATTGTTGAAGTTTTCCCTGAGCCCACCGGTCCAGAAAACAAAATTAACCCTTTGTTTTGTGCTTTACTCAAAATCAAATTCAATTGTTCTTCAAAAAAATACTCATTCAAATCACTTGTTCTTTGATATATCAATCTAATAACAACTGCTTCTCTACCTAAGAAATCACCCACGCTTGCCATGCGGCTATAAACACCGTTACGAATTGTCATTGCTCCAGTTTGTGGTCTCCTATGCTCACTCAAAGACATGCTAGAACGAAATTTGAGATTATTAATTATTTGTTTTCCTCTCTCAAAATCAATTACTTGATAAAGTTGGCTTTCTCCCATTATTGTTAGTCTAATTTCATATGCATCAAGATATGGATGCAAAGAAATATCACTTGCATGTTTTTTAATTGCAGCTTCAAATATTCCTTGAACCACTTCATTCAAATGACTTCACCTCCTTGTACCATAAGTACGCAGAGAATTTTCTATCATACAAAAAAACCGCAATAAAAATTGCGGTTTTTTGTTACTAACATTTCATTCTTATCCATTAACTTGTTTTATTGTTGGAATTGAAGGAATTGCTCCAAGCGTTTGAACTGTGATAGACGAAGCCTTTGTAGCATACTTGATAGCCTCTTTAATATTCGCTAAGTTATTTCCCAACTGTGAACACAATGCTCCGATAAATGTGTCACCGGCCGCTGTTGTATCAATTGCATTCACTTTCAACGCGGGAATAAGTCCATCTTCATTTTCAGTCAAATAGTAAGCACCTTGGCTCCCAAGTGTAATAATGACATTTTTTACACCTCTCTCGCGCAATATTTTGGCAGCTTCAGCAGCCGTATTCTCGTCCGTAATCTCAATTCCTGTCATCATTTGCGCTTCAATTTCATTGGGAACAATCAAATCTGTAAGTTTTAGTAAGTCATCTGTAATATCTTTAGCTGGTGCTGGATTCAAAATCGTCACCACTTTATTCTTATGAGCAATTATAAAAGCTTCTAGTATTCGCTCAATATCTACTTCAAATTGGGCAATTAAGAAATCAGCATTTTTAATACTATTTTGCGCTTTTATCACGTCATCGGCAGTTATTTCACGATTAGTGCCCCCATTTATGATTATACTGTTCTGTCCAGATTCTTGTAACAAAATATATGCCTGACCAGTTTGCCCACCTTTTTTAATAATTACTGACGATGTATCAATATTATTTTCTTTTAATATTGTAAGCATCTTTTCCCCGTAAGCATCATCACCAACTTTACCAATAAATGTTGTAGCTGCCCCGCTTCGTACCGCAGCAATTGCTTGATTGGCACCCTTTCCTCCACCTGCAGTTGAAAGTGACTTCATTGGCATTGTCTCACCCGGTTTAGGTAGGCGGGAAATTTCCAAAATAACATCAACATTAATACTTCCAAGAATTGTAATTCTCTTCATTATTCTGCACCCCCTTTTGAATTAAATTATATCATTTCTAAAAAAATATCCCCGTTAGTTAAGACCAACAACTAACAAGGGATACAAAATTCAATTTAATTATAACTTAAGCATCAGGAAATTCACCAGAATGATAGACCTCTGAAACATCATCCTCGTCTTCAAGTCGATCAATCAAACGCTCTAATTGTTCAACTTTATCTTCTGGAACTGGCACGTAAGTTTGTGGTATCATCGTCAATTCCGCAGTATCTAATTCATACTTCTTTTGAAGTTCATCTCTGACCTCTGCAAAATCCTTTGGATCTGTATATATTTCAAAAACATCATCTGAAGTTTGCAAGTCTTCTGCACCTGCATTAATCACATCTTCAAACATTTGATCTTCATCAACATCCAAATCTTCACGGTCAATAGCGATATAACCGCGACGATCAAACATAAAGCTTACCGATCCAGATTCACCCAAATTTCCACCGTTTCTTGTGAAATCAGCACGAACTGCCGAAGCTGTTCTATTACGATTATCAGTTAACGTATGAACCAAAATGGCAATTCCAGCTGGACCATATCCCTCATAAGTAATCTCTTCATAATTTGCACCATCTGCACCAGTCGACTTATCAATCGCACGTTTGATATTGTCTTTTGGCATATTTGCAGCACGTGCCTTATCGACCATTAAACGTAATTGTGGATTAGAATCTGGGTCAGGACCACCACTCTTTGCCGCCATATAGATTTCTCGTGATAGCTTTTGAAAAATTTTTCCACGTTTAGCATCTTGGGCATTTTTTCGGCCTTGGATGTTATTCCATTTAGAATGTCCTGACATTTCTAATACCTCTTTCCGAAATTATTATAAAAGTGATAACACAATCGTAGTAAAGTATATCAAAAAAGTTCCATTAAAGCAAGAATTTTTAAATTACTTAATTTTTCTCTCAAAATATATCCCGATACACAAAATTCCAACAATTGCGCCGATACCATCCAATATTACATCTTGAAACAATGGTGTCCGCCCACCAGTAATCATCTGGTGAAATTCATCAAGTGCAGCATAACCTACTGTAGCAAGAAATGCAGTCACAACCGTTAATAAAATACTTTTTAAACGTTTCTTTAAGCCTAAATACAGGAATGTTCCCATCAAAAAATAAAAGAAAAAATGAGCACCTTTTCTCAAAAAGAACTCTACAAATTTAAAATACCCAACCTCTGCTATACTAATTTTTTCAGTAGCATAGTCGAATGAAACACCGCCCAAAATATTTTTAAATGGTTCTCCACTCAAATATTTTTCTAAAAAAGGAACAGAGGTCTGCTGCTTATACGTCATTGAAGAACTAATAAACAAGATTGCCATCACAAGAAATGCCAATAATAAGAGGGTATTGGCATCTATTTTAAAATTTCTTTTCAATCAATATGCCCCCGAATTTTACTTGGTCGACGAGCGCTTAATGAAACCATAAGGTAACTCAACAACTTTTTCTGTGACTTCCTCTTTATTCATCAATTTTGTTAAAAATCGCATTGAAACAGCCCCTATATCATATAACGGTTGAGTTATTGATGATAGTTTCGGACGAACAATTTCTGTTATTTTTGAATTATTACTTGTAACGACCTCGAATTCATTAGGAACATTGGCTCCAGCATCTTGCGCACCATTCATGACACCCGCCGCTAATTCATCATCTCCTACAAAAGCAGCGGTTGCACCGACAGAGACAATTGCAGGCCACAAAATTTCACCAGCACGATAACTATAATCTGTCTCAAAAACTAGGTCTTCATCAAAACTTATATTGTGTTTTGCAAGAGCATTTTTATATCCCTTCAAACGATATTCCGAATTTATAGCTTCATCCAGTGGTCCAGAGACAAAAGCGATTTTCTTATTATCATGGGTAATCAAGTCTGAAACAGCTTCTTCAACAGCAGCAACATAATCAATATGTACACTACCAATTTCATTTTTGGGGTCGACAGAACCTGCCAAAATAATTGGTGTCTTGCTTCTATCAAATTGTGTTCTTAGTTCGTCACTAATTTTATTACCCATGTAAATAATTCCATCAACTTGTTTCGCCAAAAGTGTATTTAAAACTTGAATCTCCTTTTGACTATTATTATCCGAGTTGGCAAGAATAATATTGTACTTGTACATTGTTGCAACATCATCAATTCCTCGTGCTAAAGAAGAGAAGTATACATTAGAAACATCAGGGATTATAACACCCACAGTTGTTGTCTTCTTACTTGCTAAACCTCTTGCTACAGCATTTGGTCGATAATCAAGTCGATCAATTACCTCCAGAACCTTCTTACGTGTTGCAGGTTTAACATTGGGATTACCATTAACAACACGTGAAACTGTTGCCATAGACACAGCAGCTTCACGTGCTACGTCATAAATTGTAATTGTTTGTTTATCCATAACTAATTCTCCTTTTGATAATTCTCTTTTCAAATCATTTTCATAACACCCTATAATTTAGCAAAAAAAATACACTTTTGCAAGCGTTTCACAGTCCATTTCGTTACCTTTTCATACGATTTTCAGTTTATGAAAACCATGATTTATTGTCCTCCTAATATGCTATAATAAATTTATTAAATTTTAAAGGAGCGATAAAATGTCACACATTGAATCTATTCAAAGCTGGTTAGGAGAAAATAACTACCAACTTGGTTACATTAGTAATTTCAAAAATATTCAGTATTTGACAGGATTTGAAAGTGATCCTATTGAACGAGTTTTAGCATTGCTCATCTTCCCAGATCAAGATCCATTTATCTTTGCACCAGCACTGGAAGTGGAGGCGGTCAAAGATACTGGTTGGAAATATCCCGTTTACGGATATTTAGATCACGAAGACCCATACGAAATAATTAAAAGTCAGATCTTACATCGAGTTAATAGTCCTAAAAAATGGGCCATTGAAAAGGGAAATCTTGTCGTAAATCGTTTTGAGACTATCAGACAAAAATTTCCTGATGCAATATTTGCTGGGGATTTAACGCCTTTTATTGAAAAATTACAGCTTATTAAAACACCTGATGAAATCGAGAAATTAGAGATTGCTGGAAAATGGGCCGATTTTGCATTTGAAACAGGTTTTAAAGCTCTTAGCACAGCAAAAACAGAACAAGATATTGTTGCAGAAATTGAATATGCATTAAAGAAAAAGGGCATCATGCATACCAGTTTTGATACGATAATCCAAAGTGGAGCAAATGCTGCAGAACCTCATGGTGTACCTAAAAAAGACTTTATAAAAGCTAACGAACTTGTTTTATTCGACCTTGGAGTTGTCTTTGATGGCTACATCTCTGATGCAAGCCGTACAGTTGCCTTTGGAGATACACTAAGCGACAAAGCCCGTGACATCTACAACGTATGCCTAGATGCGCAACTGACAGCACAGGCTGCTGTAAAACCAGGGATGACTGCTGCTGAGCTTGATAAGATTGCTCGAGATATTATTACAAAAGCAGGTTATGGAGAATATTTCATTCATCGTTTGGGTCATGGCATGGGCCAAAGTGAGCACGAATTTCCTTCAATAATGGAGGGAAACAATCTACAACTTGAACCTGGTATGTGTTTCTCTATTGAACCCGGAATTTATATTCCAGGTGTGGCAGGTGTTAGAATTGAGGATTGTGTCCATGTTACAGAAAAAGGTGCCGAACCATTCACTCATACTTCCAAAGAACTTCAATTTATTCCAAACAATTGATCTTATTATTTTCTAAATATTGTGTTTTTCACGACTTGAAAGAAAACGTTGACTTATCGGACACAATTTTAACAGAAATAAACAAAAAAGCCGCCTCAAAGTG
>NZ_BACP01000066.1 GCF_000260415.1 Liquorilactobacillus mali KCTC 3596 = DSM 20444 | reverse complement strand
AACTATTGGGTATTCTTCCAAGACCTCTGCAAGTTTTTTTATTTCATTTTCAGAATAACTTACTCCTGTTGGATTATTGGGGTAGTTAAGAACTAGCATTTTAACAGACGTATGATATTCATCCAAGTAGGTTTTTAACTTTTCAGGAGTTAATTCATACTTATCATCTTCTGTGTCAATCTCTATATACCTAGCCCCATTTATCTTTGCTAAATTCCTATACAATCCAAATGCTGGTGAAGGGCACAAGACCATATCTCCCTCCCCCAAAAAAGAGTTCATAGCTGTACTTATTGCTTCACTGGCACCATTCGTGACAATGATTTGCTCTTGTGGATCATATGACACTGCATAATGGCGCCGCCGCAAATATTCACTGATTGCTTCTCTAAGTTCAACTATTCCACGATTAGGAGCATAGTGGGTTTGATTATCAATAATTGCCTTTATTCCTGCTATTTTTATATGATCAGGAGTATTAAAATAGGGTTCACCCAATGTGAGTTTTATTATACCGGGTATCTTGCTAATCTCATCATCAAACTTTCTAATTAATGATGGTTCAACTGCTAATAAATTTTTATTCAGTAGGGAAAGGAGTTCATTTTTCAACTCTAATTCATCTCCTCACTCAGATACGCTAATAATCCTTCAGCACCTTCAATAAAATATTTGACTCCCGCTGTTAAAGTTTCATCAAGTCCAATAAAATTCGGTTCATGCCAATCTGCTGCATCTGAAGAACCGTTAGAACCGACGAAAGCAAAAACTCCCGGAATCTTTTTTTGATAGGTGGCAAAATCTTCTCCTGCCATTGATAAAAGGGGCTTATGAACCTTACTTGATATATTATCAATTACCACTTCTGTCAAACTTGAATCATTATTTATTGGAAGTGCCCGCTCGCTCCAATCTATTTCAACTATCTGCCCATATGCCCCAGCAATTCCTTCTGTTAATTCGAAAAGTCTTTGTTTCACTAATTCAGCATTTTTTTCATCAAAAAGACGTACAGTGCCTTGAAGATAAGCTTCACTTGGAATAACGTTCCAGACACTTCCCGCATTAATATTAGTGACACTCACAACTACTGCGTCTTGCGGATTAACATTTCTGCTTACAATCGTCTGCAAAGCACCAACTATCTCAGTTAAAGTAATTATTGGATCACGACCCTTTTCCGGTTTTGCTCCATGTGACCCTTGACCTTTTATTGTGATCTCAAACTTATAGCAGCCCGCCATCATCGGACCAGCCTGCAAGGCGATGGTACCAACTGGTAAATTTGGATTATTATGAAAGCCTAAAATGGCCTTCACATCTTTAAGTACACTTTTTTCAATAACCTGTTCTGCACCGCCCCCCGCTTCTTCAGCCGGTTGAAACAAAAATCTGATTGTTCCTTCAATCTGATCTTGATTATCTTTAAAATACTTTATTGCACCCAGCAGACTAGTTAAATGTAAGTCATGACCGCAGGCATGCATTCTACCTGGATTAAGTGATTTAAAAGCCAATTCTGTTTTTTCTTGGACCGGTAAGGCATCGAGATCTGCCCTCAAAGCAATGATTGAACCAGGCCTTTTGCCCTTGATTTCTGCCAAAAGTCCCGTATTTAAGTTAGTTTCCAAAATAGAAACTCCCCAATTGGTCAAAACTTCTTTAATTTTCTTTGTGGTATTGAATTCATTATTAGATAATTCAGGATATTGATGGAAATAATGACGCATTTCGATTATATCTTTCAAATCAATTACAATTCTTTTTTTAGTCACTTTATTCTCACTCCTTAAAAGCTTGTTTGATTGCCTGGGCTAAATCTTGAATTAAATCACCTGCATCTTCTAATCCAATGGAAAGTCTAACAAGGTTGTCTGAAATATTTTGCCTCTTTCTTTCATCTTCAGGTACCTCACGGTGAGTTGTTCCACTCGGATTAACAATGAGTGACCGATTATCACCAACGTTGGGCAAGTAAGTAAAAAGCTTAACACTATTCAATAATTTTCTGGTGTTTTCCACAGTTCCCTTTAATTTAAATGAGAATACTGTTCCTATTCCATTGGGATAATATTTTTCAACCAAGCCCTTTTGGGGCGTATTTAAAAGCCCACTATGAAAAATTCTTTCGATGTGCTCATTTTTTTCTAAAATATTGGGCAATCTTCAAGGCTGTCAGGACTTCTTTATTAATCCTCTCTGAAAGTGTTTCAAGCCCAAGCAATCCAAGATAAGCCGCAAATGGATTTAATACTGCTCCCATCAGCCTTAAATACTTTGTCCGCAGATGTGCAATAAAAGCCTTCTTGCCAAATACTCCTACAAAGCTGCTATCTTCTCTTCCTTCTTCGTCTAAGGTTAATTCGGGTTCAAAAAATTGTGGGAATTTCTCCTTAGTCCATTCGAACTTTCCACCATCAACAATTATTCCAGACACAACATTACCATGGCCGCTAATACCCTTAGTTGAAGAATAGACAACAATGTCGGCTCCAAATTTAATTGGATTGAACAGATATGGGGTTGGAAAAGTATTATCGACAATCAGTGGAATTTTATTTTTATGTGCTAATTCAGCTAACTGTGATATATCTGCAATGTTTGTAATCGGATTAGAAACACTCTCGACGTAGATAGCTTTCGTATCAGGCCTTATAAGTTCTTGAATTTTGTCGAAATCACTAATATTTTCAACAAAATCAAAATTGATATTATACTTGGGTAAGAGTGTCCTAAATTCATCCAGAGAGGCTCCATAGATATCTAATGGAGCAATAATTCTTCCACCTCCTTCAGCAACATTTAAAACCGCATAGGTGATGGCTGCCATACCGGAAGCAACTGCAACCGCACCAACACCGCCATCAAGATCATTAATTCTTTTTTCAAAGATATCGACCGTTGGATTAGAAACTCTTGAATACATAAAGGATCCCGGTAATTCATTTCGAACTATTTGATCTGCACGTTCAGTATTTTCCAAGTCAAAAGCAACACTTTGAAAAATTGGAACAGTTGCAGAATAACCAAAATTCTTCGGGTCATATCCGCTATGAATCTTTTTTGTATCGAATTCATTACTCATTAAGCTCATCTCCAATTGTTAAAATTAATCATTAATCCCCGACAAATTCTTCTATTTCAAAGTTATCTCACCAATCCCGATCCCATTCTTTATTTTTCTAAACACTCTATTCTTTTTTCCAGCCAATAAAATAACCTAACATTTCATGTTTTAATGTCTTTTAACATATTTGAAATCTGTTCTTTAAAATTTTCTAACTTCCCAAATAAATATTAATAAGTGTTCTAATTCTTTGTTCTCTTTTAAATTTATATATACTTAGTTTTTATAGTATGCACTCTTAATCAATTTGTTTACATTGGTATTGCTCTTTAAGAAACCGGCTTTTTTCAACTGTTCTGCATAATACTTCAAGTCTGCCTTGCCAGCTTTACCCTTCAATGAAAAATGATAGCTCTTAATCAAGCTCTCAACATTCTTATGGTTAACAAATTTTGTCTCTGCTACATATTTTTTGTTTAGAAGAATGCTAGCGGTTTCTGAAGGATGTTTATCAATCCATGCTGCTGCCTCTTTATATGACTTCACAATTGCTGCAGCCTTTGCAGGGTTTTCCTTAACCAATTTTTGCGGTAAGTACAAATAGCAGCAAGAACCACTTTTCTTCATACCCATCTTTGCCATTTTAGTGCTGTTAGAGCTGTTATTATTATTAACAATTACTCTAAAATGATTTTGTTTTTGTGCTTGGTAAGCGTAAGGATCCACAGTTGCAATTGCATCCACCTCACCCTTTTCTGCCGCCTTAGTTAACAAATCATAATCAAAAGTTTTCCAAGTTACCCCACTTTTAACATCGATACCTGCGTGCTGCAGAGCAATTGTTGCCACATATTGACCAGTAGAACCTTGACCAGGTGTACCAATTGTCTTGCCTTTTAAATCCTTGACACTATGTATACTCGAATTTTTAGGAACTAAGACTTCGATACACCCCTGGTGTAATCCACCAGCAGCAAGAATTTGTGCTCCATTTTGAATAGCTGGCAAATACTGGAAATCACCATTTAAGGCATCATATTTGCCACTTGAAAATCCGGCTTCAAGATCCCCAATGCTTGTTGGCTTAGCAACTAAATTAGCTTTAAGCCCATTTTTTTTGAAAAAACCTTTTTCATATGCAATGTAATTGGGAGCCCCGCAAATCGTTCCGTTTTTTGCTGGGACAGTTATTGAACCATATTTATAGCGTGAACTTGCATAAATTGAATTACTATTGAAAGCAAAAAAAATTCCAATTGTTGCTACAAATATTGTCACGAACTTTAATGCATTTCCCCTAAGTTCTTTTTGATTGCTCATCCTATTATCTCCTTACCTTATTTAAAATTCAGTATTTGTTGTAGTCTTTTCCTTGTCTCCAAAAACTCAGAACTGTCACGCTTTCGCGGAAATGGTAAATCATTTCTAACAATTTCTTTGACTCGTCCTGGATGCGGGGTCATCACTAAAATCCTTTGACTCAAGTAAATAGCTTCATCAATGTCATGTGTAACTAAGATCATCGTTGTTTTCTTTTCTTGCCAGATTTTGTAAACAATGTTTTGGACATCAACGCGCGTAAATGCATCCAGCGCCCCCATAGGTTCATCCAATAACAGCAGTTGTGGGTTTAGAACTAATGATCTTGCCAGTGCAGCCCTTTGTGCCATCCCACCTGATACTTGATTTGGGTATGCATCTTCAAAACCTTTTAACCCCATAATTTCTATGAAGTGATCTACCAGTTTCTGATCAAATTTCTTGCCTTGCACAGCTTGTAGACCAGAACCAATATTTTGTCTAATTGTTTCCCATGGATACAGACTTCCATGCTGAAAGACATATCCTCTTGAAACTGATGGTTTAACAATTTTTTCTCCTGCGAGTGTCACCTCACCTTTTTCAGGATTATCAAGTCCAGAAATAACGCGTAACAAAGTTGTCTTGCCACAGCCTGAAGGACCAATTAGCGACAAGAATTCCCCATCTGCAACAGAAAAGTTAATATCATCAATAATTTTCAAATATTTACCATTATTGTTAAAAATCTCTCGACTAACATCTTTTACTTCCAGAAAAGCCAAATTTTCCCCCCCTAACTTGCCATTTGCCGCCAACGAAGTACTTTCTCCTGAATTTTGTTAATCAACGCAAAGATGATTGAAAAAAGTAGTGCCATAATTACGATTGCGCCATACAATTGACTATAATTTCCGGTGCTTTTCGCCCAGTTAATGTACCATCCTAACCCGACTTTTGCCCCAATCATTTCCGAGATTACTAGCATCGTAAAAGACAGCCCCAAAGACGTAAAAATACCAATAAAAATGTTTGGCAATGCCCCTGGAATTACAATTTTCTGAATAATTCTGTGTTCACTGAACCCAAGTGTATATGCTGCTTCAAAATATGTTGGTAGGATACCTTGTACACCCCCAATAGTCATAAAGGCTACGGGAAACCAAACTGACAAAACTATTAAAAAAACTTCTGCTAAAAAACTATTTGGAAATACTACCATGGTTAATGGCATCCAAGCTGCTGCAGGAATGATGCCAATTACTTTCAAGTATGGGAATGACCAATAATTGAATTGACGATACCTTCCTAGTAATATTCCTAGAACGACCCCTATTAATGCACCTATTACGAAACTAATAAGCCATAAAACCAGCGATGATATAGTTGATTCCAGCAACAACAATGCATCATATCTCATCTGTTCCAAAATTTGCGCAAAACTGACGAAATATGGCAGAGCCAAAGTGCCAAACTTCTCTGTCAATAAATCTTGAACACACAATAAAATTCCTAAAGAAATATTTAATTGTGCAAAATGCCCGCTATAAAATTTCACTCTTGAACTAAAAAAATATCCTACTAAGTAGACAAACAAAAGGTAGAATATAAAAATTAAAAGAAATATCCGATAGGGCCCATTGTCTACACTTTCACTTGAAGCAACCAACAAATTTTCGACCAATGCAACAACAACTGCTAGAATACTAAATATGTTCCAGCCGGACGACCACCCCTTCCAATATTTTTTATTAAATATTACCCGTTTACTGTTTTCCATAAGCAGCCCACCTCCTTTTATATGTATGATCACACTTCAACGGTGATAATGTAATAAATCGAGTCCTTGTTGAATATCTGCAATTAAATCAACCGGCGATTCAATCCCAACTGATAATCTAACTAGCTGAGAGGTTATTCCAATTTCTTCTTGTTCCTCTTTTGAAAGTTCCGCATGAGTCATTTTGTAAGGTAATTCAATCAAGCTCTCGACTGCCCCTAAGCTAACTGCAAGTTGAATCAGATTGAGACTCTCAACAAATTTGATTGCATCCAAACCGTCTTGCAGTTCAAAAGAAACAAGTCCACCGAAGCCGTTAACTTCTTGACTAGCAATCTCATAATTTTTTGTTCCTTGTAAACCCGGAAAATATATTCGTTTAATTTCGTCGCGGTCTTGTAAAAATTTCACAATTTTCACTGTGTTGCTAAGATGTCTATCCATCCTGACTGCTAATGTCTGAATCCCTCTTCTAATCAGGTTAGACGATTCTGGAGATAAAACTGCACCAATTCCGTTTTGATTAAAATAAATTTGCTCTGCTAATTCTTTATTTTTAGCAACTACAGCACCAGCAATCACATCAGAATGTCCACCTAAGTACTTTGTGGCAGAATGAATAACTATATCTGCACCCAGTTTGAGCGGTTTTTGCAGATATGGCGTCAGGAAAGTGTTATCGACAATCGTTAATAATTTATTTTCTTTTGCAATCTTGGCAATTTCTTTAACACTTGTAACTCGCAGTAAGGGATTGGAAAATGTTTCAAAATAAATAGCTTTGGTGTTTTCTTTAATAGCATTCCTTACAACTGACACATCCTGTGTATTGACTGCCGTGAACTCTAGATGCCATTTCTTGAATATTTGATTTATCAATCTAAAAGTTCCACCATACACAGTATCTCCAATTATGATATGATCTCCTGGTGAAAAAATTGAGAATACTGAATGAATTGCTGCCAACCCTGATGAAAAAGCAAACCCCTGGTATCCTCCTTCCAATTCTGCAATTTGATCTTCTAAATAATTTCTTGTTGGGTTTCCAGAACGTGCATAATCCCAACGAACTTTAGCATCAACTTTCGGAAAAATATAAGTTGACGAATTATAAATCGGAATGTTTACCGCTCCGGTATTATTATCATTTTGGCTTTTTCCATGAACTAACTTTGTATCAAACTCAGACATTACATATCTCCACACTTTCTCTATCAATTTTTATTGAAATAAACTCATGATTCCTGATTCTGTAAAAAAATCGCCCCATAGTCATTCCCGACTACGAGGCGATTTTTTCGCGTTACCACTCGTTATTTAATATCAAATTACTTTGAATATTCTTACCAAGTCATAAAAATAATGCTGTTTATAACTGTGATGCTATAACAGGCATTCCTGTCCACCGCTTACTTAAAAAAGCTCACACTGGAATTAAATTCAAAAGACCATCTTCATTCATTTGCTTCAATGACTACTCTCATCAACATAGTCTCTCTGTAAATTTTTCAAAGGAATTACTCATCTCTTGTTAATTTTTATATTAAATTATCCGAAGCTCTATTTTTACTTACCATTATTAATCTTTTCTTTAACCACCACTCAATCTTAATTAATTATTGTACAAAAAAAGCCCTTGTCTATTGTTATCAATAAACAAGGGGCAAACATCAATTGCGGTACCACCCTTTTTTCACACTAAAACCGTGTCTCAACGATATTGTAAAAACAATATCCGGAAAAATAACGGTTCCTACCGAATATGCAGCTTGCACCGCACACCTCTATATCCAAGTTCATCTTCACCATTCAAACCGATACTTACTTCTCAGCCAACGTAAGTTCTCTGTATTCAATTCAATATAGTTACTCTTCTCTTCAAAAGATATATAATTAGAAAAGGATTAATTCGTTACAGTGAATTCTAATCTTGCCAATCCTCTTTGTCAAGAATTTTTTTAATTATAATTCTTTTAATTTTAAAATAAAAAATTAAGCAGCTTTCTTCTAAGAATTTTATATCAACGCAAACTCCTTTTCCCATAGATAACACCAATCCATAAGAATAATTCTATCAAACAAAAAAAGAAGATAAAACACGCCATAAAGAAAGTATCGGGTAATGCATTAATTATCGGATCTAGTTTTGGATCAAAAAGCCAGTCACTATTTCTAAACAATACTTCATGAAATATGATAAAAAATTTATTAAAATTAAGTACCATTATCATAACCAAAACAAAAAGGACTAACATCGTAAGCTTTGCCGGAACAATTAATCTCCATTGGCTCTTTTCTGCCTTCATTTTTTTTATGACCAAAAATGAAGGTACAACAGTTAGTAGCAATACGCAATAATTAACAAAAAATAGATGTTTTACATCAAAAAAATGATGAATTCCATCAGCCGAAGATGGTAAAGTTAAATTCAAACTATTGACCCAGGGATAGTTCAAAAAAGAAAGCAAACGATAATATTCTTTCATCAATTCTTGATTACTCAACCCAACTAAACTACCTAGATCGTCCTTAAGAACAAAAAAATGATAGAGTGGCGTAAAATTAATTGTAATAGTGATACTCAAAGATAAAATAAACAAAAAAAGAATAAGAGCAGCTATAAAATTTCTTCCTCTGTCTTTTAACATCTAGAATTTCCATTCATCAAGTGATTCGATTTCATACGTTGGTTTGATTTCTTTTTGCTCAATAAGTTTGTGCGTCGACACGCCTGTATAGACGAGCAATGTATCAATATTACTTCTGATCCCTGCCAAAATATCTGTCATATAATTGTCACCAACCATTATGACCTCGTTGTTAGACAAGCCAATTCTTTTCAACGCCTTCTCCATAATAATAGGCTCTGGCTTACCGATATATGTAGCCCTTTGCTGTGTTGCACATTCTACGAGGGAGATGACAGAACCGGCTCCAGGAACAAGTCCTCTTTCATTAGGCAAATTAGTATCGGCATTAGTTCCAATGAACCTAGAACCATTTCTAATCGCAAGTGTTGCTAATTCAAATTTATGATAGGTAACATCATAATCCAACCCAACAATTGTATAATCTGGTTGCTCTTCTTCGAATGTAAACCCCTTATCAAAGAGGGCTTTTTTTAATCCGCTTTCACCAATTACATACGCACTTCTTTTTTGCTCGTCTAAGTCAGCAACGTAATCCGCAGTTGCTAGACCCGAAGTATACACATTATCAACGCTTACATGTATATCAAAATTTTCACTCAAATTTTGGACAACCTTTTCTGGAGTCTGTGTGCTATTATTTGTGACAAATAAAAAAGGAATTCCTTTTTCTTGAAGTTTATCAATAAATCTCTTTGCTGCTGGTATCGGTTCTTTTCCACGATAAATTGTTCCATCTAAATCAATCAAATAACCCTTGTAACTTTTCATCTTCTACTCTCTCCTCTTACACTTTTGAATCCCTTTGTTCGTTTTTTTGTCTGATAACAAAGTGTCTTTTCCTTGCATTATTTCGTTTAATAGTTGCTACAGCAACATTTTCTTTTCTATTCTTTCGCTCGTGTATTTCAAATTTCTTTTCAGAAACATATGGTTTCTTTTTTCGATTTACCTCTCTTGACTTTCTGTGCATTTCTTTTGCACCAAAATCAGTATTCTTCTTGTTATTTCGATTTTGCCGTTTCTTAGTGTTCTTGACAGGTTTAACAACATCCAAATTATGCAGCACAAAATATGCACAGCCAAAGTTGCAATACTCTAAAAGATAGTCTTGTAAATGGTCTATGCTCTGTGAAGGAAAACCCTTTTTACTATCCGCCGCATAAAAACCATGAAGTCTCAACTGATCATACCCCCAGTCACCTACTATATAATCATATTTTGTAAGTATCTGGCTAAACCGTTCTTTAAGTTTCTCAACATCAAACCCATTATGAAAGTTCTTTTCAATCACATAAGGATGACCATCAATCAATAACTGTGTCTCACTTTTAACTTGAACATCGCTGGCATATGCCTTAATAGTTTCAGCCTTCTTTGCTAATTGTGCTTCACGACGCTCCTTCTTCTCACTATTCATTCTTCACGCTCCTCAATTCTAAGGTTATTATACAGGAAATTTTTCTCCAAAGTAATCCCCAACAATGTCTCTCAAAAAGCGATCACCTAAGTAATCAATATGGCCCGCAATTTCCAATGTCGGAAAAAAAGGACAATATACGAAATTATCCACCGTTGCTATTTCATAATCTGCACCTGGATCAATCATTCTTCCATGGATTAAAATATTCTTCGACAGCGAATCATATTTTATTCCATCATACACTATTTCACCAAATGCCTTTCCCCTGAAACCATTTCCCTTTACAACTGTATTTCGCAAATGGTTGCGATTCTTTTCCATTTCTCTAATTAAGCGCCATAAATTATAACCATTTAATCTAACATTAATTACTCGCATTGGATGAGGCAAGATACGATGCAAATCATTTTTTGATATTATTCCTTGATGCAAGTCACCTAAAAAGAGACCGCCATTTAAAATCGCAATTTTTGTTCCAGTAACACCTTCGATAGCCTTCAAACTTGCTTGCATGAGTGGTGACCATTCTTTTTGAATTCCCAGATAATCTTTGGGTAACAGAGCAACTTTTTTGTTATCCAGCATTTTTTCACCCTTTTGCTGGTAGTTATTGATTTCTCTTAAATCACCATTGAATTCTGGCAATTTTGCAACATCAACAACACTTGCTCTACTTTTCATCAATTCATTATGGTCGCATTCTAAATCAACCCTACCGATATATTGACCCCATTTACCAGCCGCACAGAGTAACGTATTATCCACAACTTCACCTTTGACCAACAGGTGATGGGTATGGCTTCCTAAAATAATATTAATTTCTTTGAATTTTTTTGCCAATGCTCGATCAACATCAATTCCAAGATGTGAAAGCATAATAATTATATCAACTTTATCCTTTAAGTCTGCCAATAGTTTAGGAAGTACATTTTCAACTTTTTCCGCATACCATCTGTTCATTTCATATGTTGCGGGGAAAGGTGCAGTACATGCCAAAACTCCAATTTTAGTACCGAATGAGGTTTTAAAAATTTTATTTGCTCTTACCCATGAGGGAAGACGACCGCTATCTTGATTTTTTATATTGTCTAAAATAACTGGAAAATTAGCATTCCGATATAAATTGTCTAATTGTTCATGTGAATTACCAATTCCTTCATTATTTCCGATCGTAACGGCGTCGTAATTAATCGTGTTCATTAGTTCAACATTTGCTTTCCCATTGGTTGCTTCAGTCAGTGGATGCACTCGGTCCATTGCATCTCCTAAATCGAAAACCAAAACTTGGTTACCTTCAAGTTGTAATTTTGCTCTTGTCTCTATCAAATATCTTCTAATTTTAGGCCAATTCTCCAAGTGTGAATGTAAATCATTTGTGTGTAAAATTGTAATTTTCTCAGCCATGATAACCTCCCTCAAACTACTTAGATATTTTTTCCTAGTTTCTGATACCCATTCAATATTTTACAACTTATTCTGTATTAAAAAAACAATCTACGAGTAGATTGTTTTTCGATATCTTCTTTAACAATATTCATGCTATTTTTAGTTATTTTCCAAATTGTAAACATCTTCGGCAATCATTAACTCTTCATTTGTTGGAATTGTCCACACCTCAACGGCAGAATCAATGCTACTTATTTTCTGCTCCACAGCTATTGCATTTTCATTACATTCTTCATTCAGTTTAACACCAAAAATACCTAATTGTGCACAAACCATTCTACGAATAAACGGTACATTTTCTCCTATTCCACCTGTAAAAACAAGTGAATCAACCCTGCCTAACTCTGCTGCATAAGAACCAATATACTTAACAATCCGATTAATAAATATCTTCACTGCTAAGTCAGCACGATGATTGGTCTCCTTTTGTGCAAAGACTTCTCGCATATCTGGAGATATTCCAGAAATTCCTAGAATTCCCGACTCCTTGTTTAAGATATCAAGCACTCTCGTAGAACTAACTCCCAACTGATTCTCTAAGTATATCAGCAAAGATGGATCGACATCACCAGATCGAGTTTGCATAGTAATTCCTGAAACAGGAGAAAAGCCCATGCTGGTATCTATTGACCTACCATCTTTAACTGCACAGATTGAAGCACCTGATCCTAAATGCATTAAAATAGTGTTTGTTTTAGCCTTCTTTTTTGAAGTCAGTTCTAACAACCTATTAAAAACAAAACGATAACTTATGCCATGTGCTCCAAATTTTTGTACATGATACTTCTTATAATACTCATAAGGAATACTATAAATGACATTTTCTTCTGGCATAGTATGGTGAAAACCAGTATCAAAAACCGCTACACTGAGTGCCTCAGGTAATACTTCTTTAAATGCTCTTATTGCCATAATATTCGCAGGGTTATGCAAAGGAGCCAGTACTTTTAATTTCTCCATTTTGGCTAAGACTTCATCATTTACAACCACAGATTTACTAAAAACAGTCCCACCATTGACAAAGCGGTGTCCGACACCTTTAATCTCATCAAGCTGCTCAACAATATGATATTCTCTAAGCAATTCGAGGAGTCTAGTAACTGCTTCTTGATGATTATCTGACTGAATCTGTTCAGTTATTTTTTTTTCTGCAAACTCAGTAGTTTCTATTGCACCATCAAGTCCTATACGCTCAATTTGTCCTTTAGCAATTACTTTTGCACTGGGCATATTAAATAATTTCCACTTTAGTGTTGAACTGCCTGCATTTACTGCTAATATTTTCATGTTATTCTCTTTCTCCCAAAATAAACAATATTGTATACTTACTTATTTTTATTTATCCAATTATCAACTTGTTGTAAAAACTTTGCAAAAGCTTCTTTATCCTTAATAGCTGGAAAGCCACCTAAAAGGACTGGATTTGCTTGCTTTGCTCCATTCCCGCGTTTTTGTAACAACAAAAGCGATTTTGCACTATCTTGCGACGCAAACAAGTCATTTGGCAGATTCAATATTCCTTGAAAATGTGCCTGTTGTTGAATTACCTCAAGTAAACTTTTAGCTTCAGCTGACTCAAATAAATTCTTAGGTACAAGGAATATTCCCCACCCACCTGGAAGCAATTGCAAAATAGATTGTTCAATCAATAAATGATGCACAAAAGAGTGGCCACTCTTTGCTTTGGTTCCAAAGTTAACTACACGTTCATCAATTGGATAGTATCCTACTGGTAAGTCACTTAAAACAACATCGACTTTCGGTGTGATCAAATTATCAATTGCATCTTGATGATATAGATGTGCCTCAATTTGCTGCATCTTCAGGCTCATTCCAGCAACGGCTAATAACGTATCATCGTTATCAACACCAAATAACTCAACTTCTTTTACTTTGTTTTGCTTCAGATGATTCGTTAAAGTACTCAATAAGTTACCAGTTCCAACTGCAATATCTAAAATCTTAATTTCTTCCTTTGGACCTAATATTCGTTCTAGTAGATATGCAACTAACAATCCAATTGAATCAGGCGTCATTTGATGATTCGGTTGAATCTTGTCGACCTTACTTGCATTAACCAAGGCAAATTGAATAACCTGTCTCATTTCCTCTGGTGAAAGATTGATATCTAAAAATTCGGCATAAATATGTTCCAGTTCTTTAATAACTTTTTCTGTTGGTTTGCCATCTTCAACCATTATCTTCCCGTTTTCAAGCAAGTTATCTCCAGTCTCGACCAAAGCATCCATATAGGAAGAATCTAAATCTTCTTTTAACAAATTTATTGATTTATCAAACAAGTTATAAGCACTGCTTATTTTTTCTAAATTCATTTTTTTCACTCCATTTATGATAACCTATACTAGTTTAACGAAAAAAAATATAATTTCAATCCACAAACTATATTTAATCCTCTGATTCATCAATCATAATTGTTATTTTTTCCCCTGATTTCAAATTTACTATAAATCCATCCGAATTTTTTTTTACGATACCATCACAAAACTCTATAACCCCATTCTTTTCTATATTATTAGTTTTTGCTAAATTAACTAAAATTTCAGCCGTTTTAAAATCAATCGTTTTTTTTAGTGCTGACGAACGAATGTAATAGTAATACATTTGCGCACTAAAAATCAATCCCATAATCATAAGCAAGGTTAGTGCTGAAAAGATAACATAGCCCCCCGATTTTTTCAAAAATTTTATTCTCCTTTTCTAATTGGTAACACCAATTCGCTATAATAATCTCTTCCGTGAAATTTAGATCTGATTTTCAATGTATATTCTTCTTTGTCGTACAAAGCATTAAAAAAGCTGACATCATCCAAAAGTGGCTGATAACCACTTTCATCACCTGTCAGCTTGAGAACACCATCTTTTAAATACAAAAGATATTCCTTGTTTGTTGATTCATTATACAATTTTGTAACATTTCCGCTCTGGCTGACAAATTTTAATCTCATTGACTCATACGATAATGCATCCATTGCCTGCTGCCATTTAAAAAAATCTTGACTTTTTGTTCCCCCATTTATTTTGTTACTTGTATTCATCGCAAAACTAAATGTTAGTAGTATCATAACTGTCAGTAACAGTGTTAAGAGTGTCTCAAACAATGTAAATCCATGATTATTTTTTCTCATCATCCCACCTGTAAATCTTATATTTATCAATTTCTTGTCTTTCATTCTCTGATAACTTTTCGTGACCCTCAATCACCATTTTCTTACTAATATTCAAATCTTTGTCTACTTTTCTCAACTTTTCCATTTGTTCTTCCTCATGTCTAACAAGAACATGCTGTTCATTAAAAAATAAACTGGTCAATCCACAAAGCAAAACCATTTCAATTACTATTTCTGCAAGCAAATAACCGTTACCGCCCCTCTTTTTTAATACGATAATCACCCCATGCAAGTTGAAAAGTAATGACATACTTCAACTTAGTCACCTCAGAATTGAAAACAACTGTATCTGGCTTCACTCGACCATTTGCTGAAATCTGAATATTCCGATATTGGTACAAATGTAGGCCCTGAGGATAATAAAGGTACTTCTTTTCTTTATTACTAACCACAAAAATCGCTTTATCATTATAAAAGTATACGTTTCCCCTTTGTCCACTTTTTGGAACAATCGTAACCAATCTCATCCACATTGCATCAAACTTTTTCCAAAAAATTTCTTCTGAAACTTCGTTGTATTTATTTTGAATAGGCCAAATTGAAATTAGTAACATGAAAGCCGAAATACTTAAAACAATCATAACCTCTATTAATGTAAATCCCCCTTTATTTTGTTTCTTCATCAGAATCAATTACAATCTTCTCATTTTTTGCCTTTTCATATTGTTTTTTGCTTAAATAACTCTTTTCATATAATTGATCAAGCGAAACTGTTGAATCACCGGTATCACTTTTGTATAAGTCAGCTTGCGTTTGAACTACTTCTGTAAATGCCTCACCACCGATTTTTTGTGCATTGCTTTTTTGTGCACCAAGTTTTGGCATTATTAGTAATAACAAAACTCCTATGATAAAAATTACGATTG
>NZ_BACP01000067.1 GCF_000260415.1 Liquorilactobacillus mali KCTC 3596 = DSM 20444 | reverse complement strand
TTAATTGCTTAATGCAACTATTTAATGATACTTGATTGTTAGATGATTGTCAACATTTTTTGTTATAAAAAACAAAAAAACGAATAAATATCCAATAATATTCATTTTGGAAAACAGCAATTTTTTCTAATTTCACAACAATCACTGAATGACCAACAAAAAATATAATATCAATTTATTCATTCACAGTCAAGTATTATTTTTAGTTTTTTTTCAATTCATTTTCTATATCATGCATTGCATCATCAATCCAACCATTCAATCGCATTTCTATTGGCTTAAAACCATCATTAACTTTATAGTTTGTCCAATAATGCTTGTGCTCACATCTGATATGGTCTCCCTTTAGATTAATGTGTGGTTCTTTTATGCACCTTAATGATAAACTTATTTTCCCAGTATACTCATCAATATCGATAATCATTACTTTAACAGTTTGATTAGTTTTTAGATAACGATGAATATCAGAAACAAAGCCGTGATGACATTCTGAAATATGTATCAAGCCTTGAGTATGAGCATCGAGTGCAACAAACGCCCCATATGCCTGTATTCCAGTTATCTTTCCCTCGACAATTGATCCGATTTTATATTCCATTGCTGTCACCTCTTACCAAAAACTATTCAGCAATAACCTTGTTAATTATTACATCATCAACCGGCTTGTCTTGTATACTTTCAACACCGGCAATTTCATCAACTACAGCTAACCCAGAGCGAACTTGTCCAAAGACTGTGTGATGATGGTCTAACCATGGTGTACCACCTTTTCGATACTCTTCTATTATTTCAGAAGGGTACCCTGCTTGTTGCATCTGTTCTATCATTTGACTAGGAAGATTCTTATTTTGAACGATGAAAAACTGGCTTCCGTTTGTATTTGGTCCAGCATTTGCCATAGACAATGCCCCTCTTAAATTAAAAAGCTCATTTGAAAATTCATCTTCAAAAGATTTATTCCAAATACTTTGTCCACCCATACCAGTACCTGTAGGATCGCCGCCTTGAATCATAAAATCTGCTATCACCCGATGAAAAATAACACCTTCATAATAACCATTTTGTGCAAGCTTGAGAAAATTCTCGACCGTTTTAGGGGCTTTCTTTGGAAAAAGCTCGATTACGATATCACCATGGTTTGTCTGCAGTGTCACTTTTGGGTTTGTTTTATTTTCTTCTAGTTGTGGAAACATTCCTAATTCCTCCTCTTTTTACATAATTCATTTTATCGAAATACTAAATATTTTTCCAATTTAATTTATTTTGCAAACTAATTATGCTAATGTATTTTAGTGTACATAATTGAAAGGAGCATTACAATGGAAAACGAAAATTACTACGATATTACCATTATTGGCGGTGGTCCTGTCGGAATTTTTGCAGCAACGTATGCTCGCATGCGCCAAGCCAAGATACAGTTGATTGAAAGTCTTGACCAATTAGGAGGTCAAGTCAGCACACTATTCCCAGCAAAAAGCTTATATGACATCCCAGGGTTTGATTCTATTAAGGGTGATCATCTTATTAGTAATCTTTTAAGTCAAAACAATCAATTTAAGCCCGATATTTTTTTAAATGAAACTGTCCAAGATATCGCTAAAACAGATTTAGGTTTTGTAATCACCACCACAAAGAAAAAAACTTATTCACGAACCATTATCATTGCAACTGGTGTCGGCGCCTTTCAACCGCGAAAACTTGCCGTCGAAAACGCAGATAAGTTTGAAAACAAACAGCTTCGTTACTTCGTAAAAAATCTTCAAGATTTCCGTGGTAAGGATATTGCTATTGCTGGAGGTGGCGATTCAGCCGTCGACTGGGCACTCGAAATACAAAATATTGCTAAATCAGTTTGCTTGATTCATAGAAGAGACAGATTTAGAGCCCTTGAAAACAGTATTGAACAATTAAAAAAAACAAATACAATTTTCGAGACTCCTTACCTCATCAGTGGTTTAAACTCTGAAAATGAAAAAATAAAAATTACTCTTAACAAAGTAAAAACTGATGAAACAAAAGAAATAATTGTTGACTTTCTTCTGGTAAACTACGGCTTTGTTTCTGACAATAAAATACTTAAATCATGGAATCTCGAAACAGCACATAATCTGATTAAAGTGAAAACAGACATGGAAACATCCATTCCAGGAATTTTTGCCGTAGGCGATATAATTGACTATCCTGGACGAGTCAATCTAATTGCCACAGGTTTTGGAGAGGCTCCTATCGCTATTAATAGTGCAATGAACATAATCCATCCCGATATTCGCCAAGCCGCTCACAGCACTCAGCTCATTAAAAACTTTCCAGAATTAAACTAATAAAACAAGGAGTAACTCATGAGTTTTTTAATTGATTTTATTTTACACATTGATACCCATTTAATAACAATTGTCAATACGTTCGGAAATTGGACTTACCTCATTTTATTTACAATCATATTTATTGAAACCGGTGCTGTAATACTACCTTTCTTGCCTGGTGATTCTTTGCTTTTTGCCGCAAGTGCACTAGCAGCAAATTCTACATATCACTTAAACATCTGGGTATTTGTCTTGTTATTCTGGTTAGCGCCCATTCTCGGAGATTCCCTTAATTTCTTCATCGGTCACAAAATAGGGAACTCTATAAACAAAAACTCTTTCTTAGGAAGATTCATCAAAGAAGAAAATCTTGAACATACCCGTGCCTTCTTTGAAAAACATGGTGGTGTTGCAATCTCATTGGCACGCTTCATGCCGATTATCAGAACAATGTCTCCATTCGTTGCCGGCAGCAGCCACATGCCTTACAACAAATTTTTCCGTTACAATATTCTAGGTGCAACAGCATGGATGATTTTATGCTGTGGTTCAGGTTATTTCTTCGGAAACATTCCGTTCGTAAAAGAACATTTTTCATTAGTAGTAATTGGAATTATTGTTGTTTCACTAATTCCAGCAATAATAGGAGTTTTCAAAAAAAGGCACTGATTAAGAGCCGCACTTTAAATTTTCTAAACAAACATAATTAAAAAATATCCCTCACGTTAAAAAAACTATAGCGTGGGGGTATTTCTTAGCCGTAATTAATCTTTATTCTTTCAGTATGCCACTACAATTGTTAACTATCGTTTCCTTCTACCGCTAGTACTTACAAATCCAAATCCAAATATTTGATATCAGGACGTTCCTTAAATCCTAAGTGTTCCCAAAATTTTTGTCCCTCACTATTATCCTTAACTGTAAACAACCCAACTTTTTCAATATTTTTGAGCCTAAATTCTTCTAGAACCTTTGAAATTAAATTCTTTCCAATCTGCTGATGTTGAAAGCTTTCAGCAACCGCAACATGGTAAAAATAACCTTTTCTACCATCAGTTGCTCCTAGGATTGTTGCAATTACTATTCCCTGTTCTTCAGCGATAAAACACAGATCAGGGTTGCGGTCAATTACTCTCTTAATTCCAGCCCGTGTATTATCTAAAGACTGAAGATTCATCCCAGGTGTTCTCTCCCATAAAGCAAGCGCCTGCTCATAATCATTAATCGTCATTTTTCTGAATTCAACCATTTTTATTCTCCCTTGAAACTTATTTCATGTGAACTTTGTTTTCCTTGAATGATGGTCAATGCATCATTTAGAGCCTGTTTCACCATTCGTTCAACCGCAATATCTGTATAAAATGCAATATGCGGTGTCAAAATCACATTTGGCAATTGCTTGAGCAAATTATAGTTGGCCACTGGAGTCTGCCTATCAAATTTCAAATTAAAAATCTTGGTTTCCTCCTCAACAACATCTAATGCTGCTCCTGCAATCTGCTTGTTCTCCAAGGCAGCTATCAAGTCAACAGTATTTACAACAGGTCCCCGAGAATCATTTATCAAAAAAGCAGTTGGCTTCATCTTGGAAAAAGCATTTTGATCGATTAAATGAGTATTTTGCTTATTCAAATAAACATGTGAAGTCACAATATCTGCCTTTCGATAAATTTCATCCTTTTCAACGTAATTCAAAATTCCAGCTCGCTCTAATTCCGGTTTTCTTACTAAATCATTTCCAAGGACTGTTGCCCCTAAACTGTGAAATATCTGAGCAACAGTGGTTCCAATTCTGCCAACTCCGACAATACCAATGACATACTCTGAAAGTTCACGTGAACGCAATCCATCGACAACATAATCGTTATTATCTAAGCGTACCTTGAACTCTGGGTAATGTCTGATCAATTGCATTGCCTGCATCAAAACCAATTCTGCAACCGCATGCGGAGAATACGAAGGAACATTAGTAACTTTGATGCCATTCAATTCAGCTGCATGAAGGTCAATTGTATCTATCCCTGCCGAACGACAAGATAACTGATGAATCCCATAATTTTTCAAAGTTTGATAAATCGAACCGTCTTCATCTAGACGACTACGTTGCTTAAAAATAATTCCGTCATACCCTTTTGCATATCCTATGGTATCTGTATGAAGTTCAAAGGGAACACTTTTAACTTCAACTTCATTTTCCTTGCTCCATTGTACAATAAACGGTTCTTCATCTTGTCGAACATGATAAGCAATTATTCTTGTCAACTTATTTTTGCCTGCCTTTCACAAATCTCTCTAGACGTTTCATTGCCTCAGTCAACTTATCATCCGAGACAGCGTAGCTAATTCGAAAATATTTTTGATCTTGGGTTGCAAATGCCGCTCCAGGAATAACCGCAACATGTGCCCTTTGTGCAAGGGTTCTCGCATAATCAATACTAGAACCTTGAAAATCAAGAGGTAATCTGATATAGATGTAAAATGCCCCATCAGTTGGTATAAAAGAATAGCCGATTTTCTTTAGCCACTTACATACAAAATCTCTTTTCTTTTCATACTCTGCACGCATCACTTTTATATCATCATCACCATTAACTAATCCTTCCGCGGCAGCAATCATATTTATAGTACCAATCGTCGCAATATTAGCCTGATGAAGCTTTGCCAAATTTGTAATTATTTCCCTTGGCCCGCATAGATAGCCCACACGCCAGCCGGTCATGGCATAAGACTTAGATACACCATTAACTAGCAGCGTTTTCTCCGGCAAATAAGATGCAATTGATACATGTTTTTTCTTGTAGACAAGTTCACTGTAAATTTCATCACTCAAAACAACTATT
>NZ_BACP01000068.1 GCF_000260415.1 Liquorilactobacillus mali KCTC 3596 = DSM 20444 | reverse complement strand
TTAATTGCTTAACGCAACTTTTATATAATACCATGTTCGACAACAACTGTCAAACACTTTTTTGCCTAATTCACTATTTCGAATTCTCAACAGAAATAAGCAACAAATGACACTATACATCGTTATAGGTCTTTAGTCAACATTTTTTCAATAAAAAAAACCGAATATTTCATTCGGTCTTCCTCCTGCATAATATAAAAATATTTTATATTATTTGTTCTAATTATTTATTACTTTCATCCATTCTCAAAGTTGGGAAAAGCAACACGTCACGAATAGAAGGTGCGTCTGTCATCAACATTACCAAACGATCAATCCCAATTCCTAATCCTCCAGTTGGTGGCATCCCATATTCCAGTGCTTCTACATAATCTTCATCAATACCTTCAGCCTCATCATTTCCGGCCTCACGTTCTTCGACCTGCGCCTCAAACCGGCTTCTTTGATCTATGGGATCATTTAACTCTGTAAAGGCATTTGCATACTCATTCCCAAGAATGAACATTTCAAAGCGATCTGTAAACCTAGCATCTTTTGCATTCTTCTTTGCCAATGGTGAAACTTCCACTGGGTGACCGTACACAAAAGTTGGGTCTATTATTTTGTCTTCACAAAAAGTTTCGAAAAATTCATTAATAATATGTCCCACTTTCCAATATTTTTCATAATGAACACCTTTTTCGTCAGCAATTTGTCTAGCTTGTTCAATTGACATTTCTTGCCAGAAATCAACACCAGTTTCTTCCTTTACCGCATCCACCATGTGCACACGCTTAAACGGCTTGTTAAAATCAACTTTTTCTCCCTGATATTCAACTATGCCATCTTCCGTCACTACTTTTGCTGCAGCTTTAAATATTCCTTCGGTTTCGTCCATAACATCTGTAAAATCAAAGTAAGCAGCATATGATTCCAACATTGTAAACTCAGGATTATGCTTTGTATCAATTCCTTCATTTCTGAATACACGACCAATTTCATAAACGCGTTCCATTCCACCAACAATCAGCCTCTTCAGATGTAATTCGAGTGCAATCCTAAGATAAAGTGAAATATCCAATGCATTATGATGTGTAATAAATGGACGCGCTGCAGCGCCACCGGCTTGATTATGCAAGACAGGTGTTTCAACTTCAGTAAAATTATTATCATCAAGATAGCGTCTAATTTCTGTTATGATCTTGCTCCTCTTCATAAAACGCTCGAAACTGTCTCTGTTTGAGATTAAATCTAAATAACGTTGACGGTAAATCTGTTCCACATTTTGTAAACCATGAAACTTGTCGGGTAATGGGCGAAGTGCTTTTGACAAAAATGTGATATCTGTCACTTTCAGCGTCAATTCACCCATATCTGTCTTAATTACTTCTCCGGTAAGGCCTAAATGGTCTCCTAAATCAGACCGTTTGAAAATATGATATTCTTCTTCACCGACAACATCTCTACGGACATACAATTGCAAGCGACCATCTTTATCTTGAATATCAGCAAAACCAACCTTGCCTTTTCCTCGCTTCGCAACCATTCTTCCAGCAATCGTTGCTTTAACTCCCAATTCCTCTAATTCTTCTTTTGTTTTTGCATCATATTGATCATGTAATTCTTTAGTCATTGCTGTTCGCTCAAACCGATGACCAAATGGATCAATTCCCTCCGCACGCAACTCATCCATTTTTTCACGCCGAACCTTCAGCTGATCATTCATACTTTGTTCCTTAACCAAAATTATCCCTCCAAAAAATTACTCACCTTATATATTGCCCAATTATGACACAAAAAGCAAATCTAATTTTATTATATTTTAAAATTCTACTTTTGAATATCATTTAATAGTTTCCGCAACTCAATTTCTGTAAAAGTATACCTTTTTTTGCAAAAATGACAGACTGCTTCTGCACCGTGGTCTTCTTCAATCATCAATTTTAGGTCAACCGATGAAATACTGGCAAGTGCTTTTGCAAAACGTTCTTTAGAGCAGTCACATCTATAACCAATTTCAACTTTGTCCAAAATCTGTGTGTGTTCCCTACCACAAATGCGATAAATCATTTCTTCTGGCGTAATTTTATTTGCCATCATTACTGAAATTGCAGGCAAATTAGCAATTTGCAGTTCGATTTTTGTTAGAACCTCTTCGCTTGCTCCAGGCATTACTTGGACCATAAATCCCCCAGCAGTTCTAACAGAATTATCCTTATTAACAAAAACCGAAACACCAATCGAAGAAGGAATTTGCTCAGATTTTGCCATGTAATAGGTGAAATCTTCTCCTAACTCTCCAGAAACAAGGGGAACCTGTCCAGTAAATGGTGTTTTAAGTCCAAGGTCTTTTGTAATTTGTAGTAATCCGCTACTTCCAACTGCACCTTTAACATCAATCTTTTGTTTATCATTCAACGGTAAATTAACATGTGGATTTTGCAAATAACCTTTTAGATTCCCAGTTGCAGTTCCATCAATCACAATCGTTCCGGTTGGACCATTGCCCATAATCTTCACAGTCATTTTATTATCGCCCTTTAACAAGGATTGACTTAGTAAACTAGTAGCTGTGATTGCACGACCAAATGCAGCTGTAGCAGCACTCCATGAATCATGTATCTTTTGTGCCTCTCTAACAGTCTCTGTTGAATTTACAGCATAAATCCTTAATTGACCATTAAATGCCAACGCTTTTATCAAATAATCAGCCATTGATTTTTTCTCCTCAAATATTGTGTTAGTTCCATAATAGCAATAAAAAACAGACGATTTCAACACAAAATCATCTGTTTTTAAATGAAAAACCATTTCTGCTATTAAGATTTGTCTTTTGGATAAAATGTTACAGTCTTCGTTAAATCTTCATCGGCTGTTTTTTCATTTTCCCGTTGTTTTTCTTCTTCTTTTCTTTTCAAAGCTTCTTTTGATTCTTCAAATGTCGCAGCCTTTTCACTAGGAAATTCTTTCCCTTTAACTGGCATCTCACCTGTCTCGAATAAACTTAAGATTTGTTTCTCATCGAGAGTCTCATATTCAAGCAACGCCTCTGCAATTATCTTATGTTGCTTACGATGTTCCTCAATAATTTGCTTGGCTGATACCATTCCCTCATTCAATAAAGCCTTGACTTCATCATCAATCAAATTCGCTGTTTGTCCTGAATAGCTTGTCTGACCAGGCATTCCACCACCAGCAAACATGTTGCTTTGACCTTCGTATTGAACTGGTCCAAGTTTTTCACTCATTCCGTACTCGGTAACCATCGCTCTAGCAAGTTGTGTAGCTTGCTGGAAGTCATTTGATGCTCCAGATGACTGTTCACTATAAACAATTTCTTCCGCAGCACGTCCACCCATCAAACCGGCAATCTGCTCCTTCAAGTCATGTTTTGAGAGCAACATTTGGTCTTCCTTTGGAAGCATAATTGCATACCCACCAGCACGTCCACGTGGTACAATTGTTACTTTATGAACAATTCGCGCTTCGTTGAGAATCAGACCAACAACTGTATGTCCTGCCTCGTGATAAGCAACTGTTTCTCTTTCCTTCTTGCTGATTACGCGATCTCTCTTTGCAGGTCCCGCGATTACACGATCTTCCGCTTCATCAATATCTGAGGCATCAATCTGTTTCTTATCACGGCGTGCAGCCAAAAGAGCTGCTTCATTAAGCAAGTTCTCTAAATCAGCACCAACAAACCCTGGTGTCTGCTTGGAAACCATCTTTAAATCAACATCATTTGCCAATGGCTTATTCTTGGCATGCACCTTCAAGATAGCTTCACGTCCCTTAACATCAGGACGACCAACTAAGATCTTACGATCAAAACGACCTGGTCTCAATAACGCGGGATCCAAAACATCTGACCGGTTCGTTGCAGCCATAACGATTACACTTTCATCGTCTTCAAAACCATCCATTTCAACAAGTAATTGATTAAGTGTTTGTTCACGTTCATCATGTCCGCCGCCCATACCATTACCACGCTGACGACCAACAGCATCGATTTCATCAATAAAGATAATTGACGGTGCACTCTTTTTTGCATTTTCAAATAAATCACGCACACGACTTGCCCCGACACCGACAAACATTTCAACAAAATCGGATCCTGAAATAGAATAAAATGGTACACCCGCTTCACCAGCAACAGCTTTTGCAAGCAGTGTCTTACCTGTTCCAGGGGGACCTTCAAGTAGAACCCCTGAAGGAATTCTAGCTCCCAAAGACAAAAACTTATGCGGGTCTCTCAGAAATTCAACAACTTCAACAAGTTCTTGTTTCTCTTCTTCTGCACCAGCAACATCGGAGAAACGTACTTTATTCGCTTTTTTATCGACCGGTTTAGCCTTTGACTTACCAAAGTTCATGACACGGCCACTGCCACCACCTTGTCCTGCTTGACCCATCATCATGTAGAAGAAAAATATAAAGAAAATTACTGGCAATAAGTAAATAAGCAGTTGTAACCATAGGCTACTAGACTCTTCTTCCTTGGTACCATTCTTCACATCGTTCTTCTCAGCATATTGCTGAATCTGCTTAACAGCAACATCATTGGTCAACACATTAGTTGAAAATGATGTCACCTTGCTGCTACCGGAAGTGAAACTTCCTAAGCCTGTTGCTTCTTTAACTTTATGTGCCTTTTTATAGTCACCTGTAATTTTATAAGTACTTCCAGAAGGTTGCATTGTAAAATCTTTAATATTATCCTTCTTCAACTCACTAATAAATTGGCTTGATTGGATTTGTTGGGATTGGGAACTTGTTTTACCACCAAAAAAGTAGTACAACATCCCCATTACCCCAAGGAAAATCACAATATAAAACAGACTATTTCTAAAAAGTCCATTCTTGTTATTGTTCATCTGCTTCCTCCTCGTTTACTACACGGATTGCTACGGTCAAACAGGTAGCGAATAAATCATAACACACTTGACTATCATTGACCATTAATTATTCTCGTAAATTTCTTCTTTTAAAATACCAACATACGGAAGGTTACGGTACATTCCCTGATAATCAAGTCCATATCCAACTACAAACTCATTTGGCACCTGAAAACCTACATAATTTGGGACTACGCCTTCGACTCTTCGCTCAGGTTTATCCAACAATGTACAAATCTTTACAGACTGTGCTTTGCGATGTTTTAAAAGACTAACTATACATTGCAGCGTCTTTCCAGTATCAATAATGTCCTCAATGATTAGAACATTTCGTCCTTCGACTGGCACATCCAAATCTTTAATTATTTTGACTTCTCCTGACGAAACTGTTGAATCACCGTAACTCGAAACATCCATGAAATCAATTTCGGTGTATGTATCCATTTTTCTGATGATATCTGCCATAAATAAAATAGCACCCTTCAGTACACAAATAACTAAGGGTTTCTTACCCGCATAATCAATAGTCAATTGTGCACCAATTTTCTTTGAGATTTCTTCTATTTGTTCCTTACTATAAAGAATCTCTTTGATATCCTCGTTCATATTCAACCTCATTTCTAGATTTTATTCCTAAAAATTATCATGTATTGCATTTTATCATTTACCGGACTCTCTGACAAATCTGATTTTCTAACATTCGGTACCCATAAAATCATGTTTTCTTCGGTAGTAATTACCCATATTTTTTTACGAATATCTTTTGGAACTTTGTCATCAATCAAGATTTTTTTTAACTTCTGTGTCCCAACCTTAGTATGAATCCTATCTCCTTGATTGCGATGCCTAATCGTTAGAGGCAATAATCGTGGATCAGAAAAATAAAATACCTGATCAGTCGCAAGAAGTGCTGGTTTTTTATTTAAAAAAACACCTACCTCTTCATTTTCATTAAGAAAAGTCCACCCATCTAATTTTAACCTATAATCGCCCTTAATTTCATCTTTAATTTGATATTTATTATCAAAATAAAATAAATCATACTTTTTGACCAAAAATTTATTCATCCCAACCTCAATAAATCCTTGTGGCTTTTTGGAATTGCCTAAAAATTGTTCAATCTGTGTCACATTGTCTTCATTAAGTTTCTTTGAGTAATCCTCAAGTAACTTCTTCAATACTAAAGTTCTCCAACTTCTACTCAATGATAGCCATGTATCAACTGAAAAAGTATCTTCACTCACATGCATCTCTGCCAAATAATTATCTACCTGTTCCTCAGATGCATGCATTAAAACTGAAAGTTGACGTTCATATGATTGCACATGTTCTAAAAATTTGGGATTTTCATCCTTCATCTTAGGCACAATCAAATGTCTGACTCTGTTTCTCAAATAATCATTTGAATTGTTAGTTACATCTTCAAAATAAGTAATCTTTCTTTTAGATGCATATTCCCGGATTTCATCTTTTGAGTAATTCAATAAGAGCCTAACCAAATATCCCTCAGCAAATTTTCTCGTAGGTCTAATTCCCCGTAACTGTTCAATATTGCCTCCTCTTATGAGCTTCATAAGAAAAGTTTCTGCCTGATCATCCGCATGATGTGCCGTTAACAAGATCTTAATTCCCGTTTTTTTCATAACATCCGCAAAAAAATTATATCTGAAGCCTCTTGCTGCTGCTTCTATTCCGGTATTAGGATGGGACTCAACTTTCCATTCGCTGCAATGGAGCTTAATACGATGTTCCTTGCAAAAGTTTTTGATAAACTTTGTTTCCTCTTGACCCTCTGGCCTTAACTTATGATCTACATAAGCTACTTCGATATCCGGTCTAACACTTGCCGGTAGTGTGCTTAATAAATCAAGCAAAACCATTGAATCAACGCCTGTCGACACGGCCACCAACACCTTTTGTTCAAGACAATACTTTCTAAAATTATTAAAAAAACTCTGTGTTAAATTTATCATATGCTCAACCTACTAAAAAAACGATTGTTGTTTACGACAACAATCGAATTTATTTGATTTAACTGCGACGACCACCACGACCGCCACGCTTACCTTCTGTATTTCGCTTTAATGATGTCAGGCGAACCTCGCTATCTTTCAAAAAGCCTGATAATAACGAATCAAAATCCGTTTTCTTGGCTTCATTTGATTTTTTATATTCTGTTTTTTTATAACTTTGTCGATGTCCACTAGAATTATGTGTTTTCACATCTGTTCCACCAGAATGATAATTATTTCCATGCTCCGTTCGATTTGTACGTGAAGCCTGTGTTTTCTCCCGTGAAGGAGCAGCTGCCTTTCGAATTGAGAGACTGATCTTTCCATCTTCAGCAATTGACAAAACTTTGACTGTAACCTCATCACCGACGCTCAAAACATCGTGAATGTCTTTAACATATCCATCAGATACTTCGCTGATATGGACTAAGCCGTTCTTCCTATCGCCCAAATCAACAAACGCACCGAAATTCGTTATCCCTGAAACCTTGCCTGTAACCTTAGCTCCCACTTCAATTGACATAAAAATGTTGCTCCTCCTTAAACTATATACATCTTAGTATAACACGCAGACGCTGGTATGCAATAGGTTAAGGACTATCAAATCATTTTTGTCCCAAGCTATTATTCGGTAAACTATAGATTGTTTCGCCGTCTTTTGAATAATAATATTTCTCCCTGATTATCTTTTCAAGATAGTTTTCATCATTTAGCTGTTTTACTTTTTCCTTTAAGCTTGCCCTCTGTGCCCTAACACTATCAAGTTTTTTTTGGGACACAGTTATTTGCTTGTTTAAATTGCTTGTTAATAACTTTGTATTTACAATTTGATAACCAAAAAACGTCACTATCAAGAAAAATGCTAGGATAGCTATGATAAATCGCTTCTTATGGACTCGTTTGATTCGCATTTGATAATCATTTTGTCTTCGTTTTTTTTCGTTAGCACGATAAAAAGAATTATTTAATGTTCTTACTTTCTGACCTGCTGCCATCTCAAAAGCTACCCCTTTCCTAGCATTACTACCTTATCATTATAGCAATTTTAACTCCTCAAAGTCTATTAATTTACCTATTTGAAATTTTCCTTAAAGTCTTCAGCAATGATTTCGTAAAGCTGTGTCGCCTCATCCTTTTTTACTGTTTCTTTCAAAGAGGTTACTCTCACACTTAACGTCTTATTGCCAAAAGAAATAACCAGCTTATTACCAACAGCGATATCAGTTGATGACTTAGCCGTTTTGCCATCGACAGTAATTCTGCCTTTATCTGCGATTTCTTTTGCAACGGTTCTCCTTTTTATAATACGCGAAACTTTTAAAAACTTATCTAATCTCATTATTTATTCATCCTCTTCCTGAAAATTTTCAAAACGTATTCTCCACCAGGAATGTTTCTCCATTCCTTCTCACTAAACAAGTTACCATACCTAGTTGCACCTACATAAAAAATTGCCCCTGTTAATACTCCGATAATGCACTGAATGAAACTTCCTACTCGTGAATTTCCGAGTAAATTAGTTAAATTAAGCACATTAAGTATGAAAAAAACCGTAACAGTCATTATTATTGAGCATCCAATGACCCTTACCATAAATCTTTTATTCAACTTTCGGCTAAGCCCAATTTTCTTTAATGATGTTCCCGATAAAAATGTACCTATCGCCATACTCAAAACACTAGAAAGAGCTGCCCCAACAATTCCCATATGCAGCGTGAATTGATAATTTGTTAAAAATTTAATTAGTATTATTGATACTAGGACAATAATATTTTTTTTGTAATTATTTGTACTTTGTAATATTGAATTATCTAATAAAATAATCCCAGCAAAAATAATGGTCAGCATGCTTATACTTATTGCGGTACTACCTTGTTCAGAAGAAAAAAGTGCCTTATTGAGACTTGGCATTAAGATTATTAATCCCACCGTCACGGACATGGACATCCATATGCAAATTCGATAAATCAGCTGTATATTTTGTTCAAACTTTATCTTATCTCTTTCCACCTGATTCTTAATTAACATTGGCAATAAACTAGTTGAAAAACTGGTGGAAATAACCAGACCCAATTGAAGAAAAGTCTGTGAGCGGTCATAAACACCCTTTAAGTTTTCGGCATTTTGCATTGAATATCCAGCGGTCTGCAATGCCTTTTTTAGTGTAAAAGAATCAACTAATTGCAGCAATACTAAAATGCCTGCGAAAAGGCAAATTATTAAGCCTTCGGAAAGTAACCCCTTCAAAGCATTAATCATTACCGCTAAATTCTCTTTATGCCTGGATTTTAGAAGCTCCTTAAAAAAACTGGTAAAAAAGGCCAAGGCACAGATTGCTCCTACTATGGAACCTAGGAAAGCATAGCTTCCAATCCGATAAAGCGACCAACCGTGTGCAATTCCAAAAAGTGCAGCAACAATGATTATGCATATACGAACCATTTGCTCGACTAACTGCGAGAAAGCAGTTGGCATCATCTCTTGCATTCCCTGATTGTATCCTCTTGCAACAGAAAGCAGTGGTACCAATAGATACAGCCATGATACACACTTTATCAGTTCTTCCAGTTTATTGTCCCCCATCAGCTGGGCAATTTCGGCTGCTTCTAAATAAAGTACCGCAAAAACCAATATTCCAAACAAAAATAGTATCTTTAACAAGCTAGTTGCTTGTTGCTTTTTCTTAGTATCACTTGTTTCTTTTGCAATTATCTTAGAAATATAGACTGGAAATCCGGTGAGACCTATCGTCATTGCAATCCCATATATTGGGTATATCTGTTGATATATATAAAAGCCCCTATTTCCAACTAAATTTTGAAAAGGGACACGATAGATAGCACTTAAAATCTTTCCAACTAAAGCGGCAATCGTTAGCGTTGTTGCACCTTTAAGCACAAAATTAGCTGTTTTGTTTTTCATGTTCTTTTACCTTTTTTACTGTGTTTGCTTTTCTACTCAGTTCCTTAAACATTTCTGTCACGTCTGCAATATTTTGTTCTAATTTACTTTTGGGCTGCAATGCTACGGCGATTTTCATTTTTTTCTGCTCGGATTTTAAAGTTGCCCTGAGATTAACTTTGGCGACAACTTCTAAATAATCTGCAGCACTATAAAATTCGAAAGCATCTTCACTGAACGTTACATTAATTTTTTTACTTCCGTAATCAACTGCCTCAACAAGTGCCTTATCAGCATACATTTTCATTAAAGCTAGTTGCAGTAAATTGTCAACTTCATTAGGATATTCGCCAAAACGGTCGATTAAATCTTCCTGAATTTCAAAGAACTGTTCCTCATTTTCAATTTGTCTGATTCGCTTATACAACTCAATTTTTTGCCGTTGATCTTCAATGTAACTTGATGGCAGATATGCTTCAATACTAATCTTAAGCTCAGCATCTGTCTTTTTGATCTCATTTATACCCTTTTTCCGAGCCACTGCGTCCTTTAACATCTGTGTATATAAATCGTATCCAACTGAATCTATAAAGCCGTGCTGCTGCTTGCCCAGAAGATTTCCTGCACCCCTAATTGATAAATCACGCATTGCAATTTTGAAACCAGAGCCTAATTCGGTAAAGTCCTTAATGGCCTCTAATCTTTTTTCACTGACTTCAGTAAGCACTTTATTTTCTTGATACATAAAATACGCATACGCAACACGATTGCTTCGCCCAACTCTGCCGCGAAGCTGATATAACTGTGAAAGGCCCATCTTATCAGCGTCTTCTACAATCAAAGTATTTACGTTAGGAATATCGACTCCGGTTTCAATAATTGTCGTGGTGACTAACACATCGTATTCACCAGCAATAAAGTCAACAAGTATTCGTTCCAACTGTAGTTCTGTCATTTGACCATGGATGTAAGCAACTTGAGCTTCAGGAACAAACGCCTTAATCTCAGCAACTGTCTTTTCAATATCAGCAACACGATTGTGCAGATAAAAGGCTTGACCGCCTCTAGCCATTTCCCGGGAAATCGCATCTGCCACAGTTCCATAATTTTGCTCCATCACATAAGTTTGGATTGGATATCTATTCATCGGTGCAGTTTCAATCACAGATAAATCCCTAACACCCAGCATTGACATATTCAGAGTCCTTGGAATAGGTGTTGCTGTCAACGTTAAAACATCAACTTGTGAGCGCAACTGTTTCAGCTTTTCCTTGTGTTTGACCCCAAAGCGCTGCTCTTCATCAATAATCAAAAGACCCAAATCTGCAAATTTGACATCATTAGACAGTAATCTATGTGTCCCAACTACAATATCAATAACTCCATGCTTCAAATCGTTTATAGTCTGTTTCACCTGTTCTCTTGTTTGAAAACGTGATAAAACAGCACTTTGAACTGGAAAATCTGCAAAACGACTTAGCATTGTTTCATAGTGTTGCTGTGCAAGTACTGTCGTTGGAGCCAAAAAAGCGACCTGTTTCTGGTCCTGGATTGCCTTAAAAGCCGCTCTAAGTGCGACTTCAGTTTTCCCATAACCAACATCGCCAATTAATAAGCGATCCATGGGCACTTTTCTCTCCATGTCGCGCTTTATCTCTGCACTGCTCCGTAATTGGTCTGGTGTTTCTGTATATGAAAAGGCATCCTCAAATTCTTTCTGGTACTCATTATCTGCTGAAAAAGCGAAACCTTCTTCCATTTCCCTTTTTGCATATAACTCAACTAATTCATCAGCAATATCTTCAATTTTAGAGGCAACACTGTTTTTTGTTTTTTGCCACTCCGAACCGCCCAACTTATTAATATGTGGAACCTTGGATTCTCCTGAAACATATTTCTGAATCCTATCAATTTGAGAAACGGGAAGAAATAGTTTTGCATCATCTCGATATACTATTGTTAGATAGTCTTGATGCTTATTTTCCACTTCCATAGTTCTCATGCCGATATACTTGCCAATACCATGATTGATATGAACAACGTAATCGCCTTCTTTTAACTCTGTGTAGCTCTTTAATCTTTCAGAATTTTCCATCGTTTGCCGCTTGGAAACTCTTTTTTTAGGCAGTTTATTAAACAACTCGTTTTCCGTAATCACAATAAGATGCTCTTTTGGCAGTTCAAAACCCGTAGTCAGGTTAGCTAGTACCAATTGAATTTGTCCATTTTTTATTTTGCCATCTACCACAATTACTGCCTTTATCGCAAAATCTTCTAGGGTTGTTGCCATTTTCCTGAGTCTTTCTTTATCTGAGATCGAGATTATGACCGTCTGTTTTTGACTGGCCCATCTGTCAGTTTCTGCTTTTAAAAGTGGCATCTGTCCAAAGAAATTCTGCATTCCCCGAACTTGTAAATCAAGTTTTTGATTAAAAGTCAGCTGCCCCATTCCTTTTTCAAAAATTGATAAAAATAAGCTACTCTGTTTAATCTTTTTGATAATTTTTCTGATTGGTTCGCCAAGGAGCTCATTCGAAAAAAGTTTTCCCATTTCTACTTGAGATAACTTCCAATTTGCATCGTCATCTTCGAGTGCCTTTTCAGTATCCAAAAGCCTTGGGTAATCATCTAAAATGAGTAGGCCATCTACCGCCAAATAATCTGTAATGTTCGAGCTTTCACTGATTATTTTATCTAAGAACACAGCATCACTTGGGAAAAGTTTTTGTTCCTTAATTCTTTCTAGCAGACTTTTAACAGTATTAGATAGTTTGTTATAACTCTCTTCGTTTTTTAATACATTTTTCTCATTGCTTAAAGCAATACCTATCTTTGCTATTGCATTTTTTATTTGTTCTTTTGAGATTAAAACATCGGTAGCAGGTAAAATTTCCACGTGTTTTATATTCTCAATACTCCTTTGTGTATTCATATCAAATTCACGTAAAGAATCGATTTCAGTATCAAATAAGTCAATCCTGATAGGATTAACTGCATTTGCTGGATAAATATCAACAATGGATCCTCTAACTGCAAAGTCGCCAATTTTTTCAATCAGTTTGGTTCGTTGGTAACCCAACTCAATCAAGCTATCAATTAACAGACTCTGATCAATATTGTTGCCAATGGTTAAGTTGATTTTTGCTTTTTTCCATACATTGGGCAATGGTACAATACTTTTTAGCCCTCTTGCTGAAGTAATGACGATTTTTGGTGTTTCCTGCTCTTGCAACGCCGTCAGTGCTTTTATTCTTTCACTGCGATATTCAGGTGAACTAATCGCAACCTCTGCTGCCATTGTCTCATCAACTGCAAATAAAAAGACTTGTTCTTTACCTACATAACCTAACAGTTCTTTTTCTAATTGCTGTGCATGATGCAATGAATCTGTCACGAAAAGTATATTTTTTCTCTTTCTTTGCAGCAATTCTGCCAAAAATAAAGGCTTTGCAGATGCAATCAGGCCCGTCAAGAGATTTCTTTGCCCTTTCCCTTCATCTAAGTTCTTCAAAAAGACATTAAGTTCGGGAATCTCCGTAAATATTTCTTGCAACTTCATCTTCTTTTAAAAACCCCCAAAATTATCTACTTGTGATTGTACTTATTCATTGTTCCCATAAAGTTGTCAGTATCAATCCAGTTATCCAAAGCAGCAAGTGCCTCGTTAATTCCTCTCTCTAATTGATTCTGCTGTTCCTTAGTAAATCTTGATAGTACCCAATTAACAACACTCATTCGCTGTGGATGATCAATTCCTATCTTCATGCGTTTGAATTCTTGTGTGCCAAGATGTGAGATTAAGCTTTTAATTCCATTATGCCCTCCAGCTGAACCCTTTTGACGCAATCTTAAGTGTCCTACTGGTAAATCCATATCATCATGGATAACAATCACATCTTCCACTGGGATTTTATAGAAGTCCATTAACGGACGTACACTTCTTCCGGATTCATTCATATAGGTAAGTGGTTTTGCCAAAATTATTTTTTCACCCTTGAACATAAAATCAGCCAAAGTTGCCTCATTTTTAACTTTATTAAAAGAAATTCCTTCTCTTTTGGCTAATTCATCCAAAACCATAAATCCGACATTATGTCTTGTACCATCATATTCTTTGCCAATATTTCCTAAACCAACTATTAATTTCATTGTAAAAACACTCCATATCATTCTTTTTGAAAACTATCCTGTAAATATTTTTGATAAAGTCATTCTGATTTTCAAGAACAGCAAAAAATCGGAACTTTAGCCAGTCCCGCTAGTTTTAATATTTTGCTACACCTGAAAGTATACCATAATTTGATAAAGTGCTTCTGAAAAAAGTTTGAAAGTTTCTTCACATTTTTCAGAAAAACGTGCTATACTATGCTTGTGTTAATAATTTCACTAATGAAGGGAATGCATTATAGTGTCAGAAAACAAAAATCATCAAAAAGTTATTTTAGTCGGAGACGGCGCCGTTGGTTCTAGCTATGCTTACGCAATGGCTCTTCAAGGAGTTGCCGAAGAATTCGGTATCGTTGATGTTGTGAAAGAACGTACAGAAGGTGATGCACTTGATTTGGCAGATGCAACAGCATTGTCATATCCAAAGAAAATCTATTCTGCTGAATATTCAGATTGTAAAGATGCTGACTTAGTTGTTATCACAGCTGGTGCTCCTCAGAAGCCAGGCGAAACTCGCTTGGACTTGGTTAACAAGAACTTACGTATTCTTTCAAGTATTGTTAAACCAATCGTTGACTCCGGTTTTGGTGGCATTTTCCTTGTTGCTGCTAATCCAGTTGATATCTTAACATATGCTACTTGGAAGTTATCAGGTTTCCCTAAGAACAAAGTTATTGGTTCAGGTACTTCTCTTGATACTTCCCGTTTACGTGTCGCTCTTGGTGAATTATTTGATGTCAACGACCCACGTTCAATCCATGCATATATTATGGGTGAACATGGTGACTCTGAATTTGCTGCTTACTCAGCAGCAACAATTGGTGGACTTCCAGTTCTAGATTGGGCTAAGAAGAATAACGTAACTACTGAACAACTTGCTAAAATTGAAGATGATGTCCGTAACAAGGCATATACAATTATCAGCAAGAAAGGTGCTACGTTCTATGGTGTTGCCACTGCATTGGCTCGTATTTCTAAAGCTATCTTACGTGATGAAGATGCCGTTCTTCCTGTTTCAGTATACATGGATGGCCAATATGGCTTGAATGATATCTATATTGGTACACCAGCTGTTATTAACGGCCTTGGTGTTGCACAAATTCTTGAAGTTCCTCTTAATGAAGAAGAAAGCAAGAAGATGACTGATTCAGCAACAACTCTTAAAAAAGTCCTTACAGATGGTCTTAAGACAATCGAAGCATAATTTTTGTAATTATTTGTACCTTAAAAAGATGTATTAGAAAAAAGATTGAAATTCAAACTTTTGTTTTTGTTTCAATCTTTTTTTTTATCAAAAATCTGGATTTAGAGACACTTTCTCCCGATATTGTGGGGCTGGGCCAAAAGTGAAATTTTAACCTAGCTCCTCTACTTATTTCGAATAAACGTGTTCCATAAGTCAAAATTTTCCGTCTAACCTCGAATCACTCATAACGATTTCTTGTTTAGTACTCAAATTTTACCGACTTATGCCACACTCCCAATATCATAATCCTGAATAAATTTTAAAAAATTCATTTTAGTTCTCTTTTTAATATCATTTTATGATAATATAGATTAGAAGTTTTTAATCGATGGAGGAGTTATTATATGCTATTCAAGTCTTTAGTGCACAAAAAAAAAGATCTAACAACTGTCCGTGAAGATGTTACTTTGGAACAGGCATTAGAAATCTTAGAAAATTCAGGGTATCGTTGTGTCCCGATTCTGGATGAAACGGGACAAATTTTTCGTGGAAATATTTATAAGATGCATATCTACCGCCATAAGTCACGTGGTGGTGACATGAGTCTTCCCGTAACTTATTTGTTAAAAAATGCTACAAAATTCGTAACACTTGACTCAGCTTTTTTTAATATTTTCTTCTCAATCAAGGATTTACCCTATATTGCGGTTCTTGACGAACAAAATTTTTTTTACGGTATTCTAACTCATTCTAGTCTATTGAATATGCTTTCACAATCTTGGAATGTTAATATTGGGAGTTATGTATTAACTGTTATTTCTTCAGATGAACGTGGTGATCTTGTTGAAATGTCTAAAATCATCACAAAGTATACTGCCATTGCAAGCTGCATAACTCTAGATGTTGAAGACAAGGGGTTAGTTCACCGAACATTGTTCACACTACCAGCTGGTGTAACTCCTGAAAAGCTTGAAAAAATAATATCTAATCTTGAAAGAAAGAGTTTTAAGGTTTCTGAAATAGAAGATTTACAAATTTAGGTAATAATTTTGTTCTATATATCACGCTTACCTTCGACCATTTTATAGTCGAACCAGAAAGATCTGATTATTGAAAAGTAGATGAGCTTACTAAATAAGGAGCTGAGTCAAAAGTTATCTTTTGATCCAGCTCCTTTATTCCGTATAAATATGTTCTGAAAGCCAATTTTTTTCGTCCAATCTCTAATTAGTACTCAAATCATACTGACCCTTATCACAATCCGTTTCAACTTACTATTTGACTTACTACTCAGACGTGTTTTTTACCCATTTGTCAGGTAACCATCCTATTTGACAGACTTCTATGTAAACTATCTATTATGTATATCTGTCAGTCCTAAGCTGACATCTAGTGCTTGATTAATCTCGTTCATTTCTAACTCACTAATATGTGCAATCTTATCTTTTAATCGCTGCTTATCAATTGTTCTAATTTGTTCCAACAATACGACTGAATTCTTCTCAATCCCCACTTCAGCAGCAACCAGCCCAACATGTGTCGGCATCTTGGGCTTCTGTATCTTCGCTGTAATTGCAGCAACAATGACAGTTGGACTATAGCGATTACCAATATTATTTTGAATAATCAAAACCGGGCGCATTCCGCCTTGCTCAGAGCCAACCACTGGTGACAGGTCTGCATAAAAAATGTCACCACGTTTAACTTCATCAGTTGTCATATAACCCCTCGATCTTTATTTTCATATTCTGTTTCACAATCGCATCCAATAAATTCATCACAAATTTTCTTATTTAACGGTCCCATTTCCTTATAGCCACTAATCAATTCGTCTAAAATATAGCGGTGTGCCTCTACATACTCAGCAACAACATTATCTTCTTCCAAGTCTTTTCTATTGATAGAATAATAATCACAATAAACAGAAATTCTCTCATTATTATCACTACTTATATCCTCAGTCATACTTTCAAATCGATATGCCATCTTGTGACCCCCAACTATATTTTATCCATCAATGATACCACAAATTCATATTAATGTAACATTAAAATCTTAGTTTATTCTTAATAAATTCTTGGAACGCGTTCTGAAATCAAACAAATAATTTCATAATTAATTGTTCCAACTTGATTTGCAACATCTTGTACTCGAATTTCTTTTTGACCCTCTTTACCTATCAAAGTTACAGTTGTACCAACCGAAACCTCGTGAGGAACTTTAACCATGATCTGATCCATGCAGACCCTACCAACAATTTCACAAAAATTACCAGCAATCAGAATTTTGAATCCTTGCATCTTTCTTAACCATCCATCCGCATAGCCGATTGGAACTGTCGCAATCCATTCATCTTCCCTTGCAGTATAAGTCTTACCATAACCGACTGAATCGCCTCGTTGTATTCTTTTAATAGCAGCAACTTCACTCAAAAGACTTATAGCCGGCTTAAACTCAGGAGGCATACTTAACTCATCTCCTGAAGGATTCAAGCCATACATTGTTATTCCAAATCTAATTGTATTACCTCCGCATTTTTTATGCCAGATCGATGCTGCAGAATTCGCTACATGAACATATTTAGGAAGCTTCTTTAAACAAGAAACAAGCTCATTGAACTTGGCAATCTGCTTTTTATAATAGTCAACCGCTGTTTTTTTATCCGAGTCAGCTGTTGAAAAATGGGTAAATACACCTTCGAAGTTAAACTCTGTATTATGTTGATTTATAAAAGCAACTGCCTCTTTTAATTCCTGCTGTGTTCTGAAACCAATTCTTCCCATTCCTGTATCTAACGCCAGGTGAACGGGTAATTGCAATCCTTCATTTTTTAGTACCACTTGTGCATTCTTCAAGAAATCAATATCTCCAACTGCTGTCGAAATATTATTCTTTGCCATCAGCGGTGCATACTCAAATGGATTAACTCCAAGTACCAAAATTAGTTCCTCAAGTCCCGCTTTTCGCAGGGCCAAAGCTTCATCAATTATTGCAACACAATAACCATCAACCCCGACATCATGTGCTGCTTTTGCAACCTCAACAATTCCATGACCATATGCATTTGCTTTGACAACCGCAAAAATATTTTGATCACTTGCCGTCTGCTTTTTTTCAACCGTTATATTATGCTTAATCGCATCCAAATCAACTTTTACATAAGTTTTCCGATGAATACCTACAACCATTTTTATAACTTCCTTTACAGTTAATTACTTTCTATAATAACCTCTGTCATTACCAGTTTATCAGTATGTGAAATTGATATATGTGCTTTCCCACTCTTTAGTGGCTGTTTCGTAATAATTGGTCTTCCACTTTTTTCATCATTCAAAATTTCTACTTCCTGAAAACTAACTTTATTTCCTATCCCTGTTCCATAGGCCTTGCTATATGATTCCTTAGCAGAAAAACGACCAGCTAAATATTCATTCTTCCTACGGTTACTCATCTTCTCAAAACACTCGAACTCTGCAGCAGTCAAAATTTTTGCTGCAAAATTTTTGTGGCGCTCTTGGGCCTTTTGAATACGCGTAATCTCGGTTATGTCTATTCCAATTCCTTGAATCACACCACTCACCCTTTTAACAATCTTTATAGATTCCATTATTCCGCTTTTTATGACAATCATCTTACCACAATTCTTACATTCACAAAAGATAACATATACTTGTTTTTTCTTATGAACAAGCCTACACTCCATTTTACTACTATAAATTAATTATTAGCCCTCAGATTCAAATTTACTATAAACAGTACAAAAAAAGACCGAATCAAAAGCCAATTTCGATCTAGTCTCCTTTTTAATTCCTTATAAACATGCTCTATAAGTCAAAACCCTCCGTCTAACTTTGGATTTTATAAACTCATATACATCCTCAACATCATGACCAAAATTTACTTAGCCTTCTTTGGTTCTAATAGTAAACTTTCTTTTCTTCTTATTGTCACGGTTGAATTTGTCACGATTTTGATCCTTTTTCGGTTTACGACCATTACTATTCTTATAATTACCTGATTTATTGTCTCTTCTTTGATAACCGCCCTTATTTCTGCGGTTACGATCGTAGTGCTTAGAAGATCCCTTCTTGTTATGCCTTGGTAATGGTCTCTCAGGTGTAATTTTAACTGGAACCTCATTTGCAGTCGTCATTTCATTCAACAATGCTGCAACTAAATCCTGGACATCATATTTTGCCAACAATTCAGAAGTTTGCTTTTCAAATTTCTTATTATCAGTCTTCTTAACAAGATCATCAATATCATCAATTGCTGAAGTAATTTGTCCATTGAATGCTTCTTGTTCCGTAGGTGGCTTCAGATTGCTCATGCGTTTCTTTGTCAATTTCTCAATAACACGTAAATAATCCATTTCATTTGGTGTTACAAAAGTAACTGAAACACCATGATGTCCTGCACGACCAGTACGACCAATACGATGAACATAACTTTCAGGATCCTGTGGAATATCATAATTATAGACATGAGTAACACCTGAAATATCAAGCCCACGTGCTGCAACATCAGTAGCAACTAAGATATCCAGTTTACCCGCCTTAAATTGCTTAAGAATGCTCATACGACGTTGCTGTGACAAGTCTCCGTGAATTCCCTTAGCATTATACCCTCGAGCTTCTAACCCCTTTGAAAGTTCATCTACTCGTCTCTTAGTTCTACCAAAGACAATTGTAAGCTCAGGTGCTTGAACATCGAAAATCCTTGTCATTACATCAAATTTCTCAAAGTCACGCGCACGAACGTAATATTGGTCTACCAAATCTGTTGTTAGTTCCTTTGCCTTAATCTTAACAACACTTGGCTTATGCATAAACTTCTCACCAATTTTTAGAATTGCTGGTGGCATAGTTGCAGAGAATAACAATGTCTGTCGTTTCTCTGGAACAGCTTTAATAATGCTCTCAATATCTTCAACAAATCCCATATCAAGCATTTCATCAGCTTCATCAAGTACCATCACATTGACAGAGTCAAGCTTGACAGTTCTTCTCCTGATATGATCCAAAAGGCGACCTGGTGTACCAACCAAAATCTGTGGAGCTTTCTTTAATGAGTTGATTTGACGACGAATATCCGCACCACCATACACTACTTGTACCTTTGCATGCTCATCGCGCCCTAAGCGATATAACTCCTCTTGTGTTTGTATTGCCAACTCACGAGTAGGTGAAACAATTACTGCTTGTATTTCATTCTTCTTCGTATCAATCTTATTTAAAATTGGTAGTCCAAAAGCAGCAGTCTTCCCCGTACCTGTTTGAGCTTGTCCAATAACATCCTCACCCTTCAAAACCAATGGAATTGTTTCTGCCTGAATAGGTGTTGCTTCCTCAAACCCACTACGGTTTATTGCCTTTAAGATGTTTTCTGAAAGACCAAGTTCTGTAAATTTCAAAAATTATTTCCTCCTGTTTTATCAAAAACTATTCTTCTATATTAACTTTTCTAGTACATTCTCCAAGTGAACTCCATGACTGCCCTTCAATAATACCGAATCACCTGCCGAAATTTCACTTTGCAAATCTACAACCAATTTTTTCTTATCAGTTGCCTTATACAGATGGAGATGTTCTTTACCAAATTTTAACGCTAACTTCGTAGCTAAATATTCTACTTCTTCCCCACAGAGGTACACACTATCAATTTTATCTGGATCAATAACTTCAGCCAAACTTTCATGCATTTCCTTCGAATTGCTTCCAAGTTGCAACATGTCTCCGATCACTATAATTCTTTTTCCTGCTGTTGCTGCATTTGAAAATGCTGTTATAACTAACCTTGCAGCTGATGGATTAGAATTATACACATCACTTAAAATTCGCTCACCTTTTGCCCCTTGTAACCACTGAGTTCTATTCTTGGTTAAATCAAAAGACCTGATTGCCTTTTTCATCTCCTCTACAGGTATTCTGAAAAATTCTCCTACACTCAGTGCTGCCAGAGCATTAATCACGTTATATGATCCAATCATTGGAATTACGAAATTCTCGTTCTCCCACTGCGCTACCCTAAAACTCGTTTCTTTATCATTGCTTACTATATTCAAAGCGCGCAAATCAACATTATCCGAAGTACCGAAAGTAGTAGTCTCCTGGTCTATCTTTTTAGTCCTCTGGACAAGCAAAGGTTCATCACCATTATAAATAAGTAACCCATCTTCTTTTAAGCCATGCGTTATCTCCATCTTTGCATCAGCAATCTTGTCTCTTGTTCCAAAAAACTCAATGTGTGCTTCGCCAATCATGGTAATAACCGCAACATCAGGTTCAACAAGTCGACTAAGCTCATCTAGTTCACCAAAATGATCCATACCCATCTCAATAACCAAAGCTTCGGTATTCGGTTCCATTGATAACACTGTCATCGGAACTCCAATAAAATTATTAAAATTGTCATGTGTTTTTTTTACATTAAAACGTCTTCCAAGAATAGCAGCTACCATATCCTTGGTAGTAGTTTTACCATTACTCCCAGTAATAGCGACAACTTTGGGATTTATCTTCTGAAGATAATAATGCGCTAATTTTTGCAGTGCTTGCAAGTTATCAGGTACAACCAGCTTAGGAATTGACACTGTACTTTCATCATGGCCTTCCTGCCACAATGTCGCAACGGCTCCACTATCAATTGCATTCTTGATATAATCATGCCCATCATGTTCCGCAGCTAATGGTATAAATAGAGCACCTTGTTCAAGTGAGCGAGTATCAAAAGAGACGCTAGTTACAACTATCTCTTCCCATTCTTCCTTTGGTTCAACCTGTAGAGCTTTCGCAATTTCCGCTAATCGCATCTTCATGTAAATTTCTTCCCTTCATGACATACTGCTTTGAAAGCTAATTTCTCAGCTTTTCATCAAAATATACAGTACCTCCATTAAAATTGTCCTATGCTATTGTATCACAAAAAATAAAATATCTTAAACTAAACACAAAACAAGACAGAAACTATTTATTGGTCTCTAATACTCTCATCATTTGAGTATTCCTTCACTACTCTGCCAACAAAATAATTCTGTCTCCCTAGTATTCAAGAACTTCATGAAACGATAAACGATCATAGATTTAAACTATCTTCAAGTAACTCTGGTGCCAAAATTTTTAATTTCCATTCTGCAGTATTTAGATAATACTTCAGTTTACCAACAAGCTTAGATTTTTCAATCAACATTGTGGGTTCATGCCACTTTAATTGATATACTGAATCTGGTGCCAAGAAAAAAGGAATTGACAGTTCCTGTCCCTTTATTTGAATTTCACCAAAATCAAAAACTGTTCCATCTACAAGTAAGGAATCAATTTTCTTAACTATTGCAGTATCAAGCACTTGAAAACGATGACGTGACCTTAAAAAAGGTTTCTTTTCACGATAAGTGCTTGCTAACTTATTGGTTAAGCAAACTGCGAGAATTTGGTAAAAATGTGGCAAATAACGATAGTATACCCTTTTTGCACCATTTGGTAAAGTTAAGTATACATAATTATTTTGTAATTTATAGTAAAAAGGAGATTTAAGATGCATATACGCATGCCCTAAATACAATAATTCAGCAACTTCATGCGGTGTTAACGCCTCTAAATCATTAAACTCATCAAAATCTATCCAATCAATATTGGGATTCGTATTTTGAAGAAGAAATTTCTGTACATTATCTTCCTCTAAGTACATATTAAAGCCAGAATAAATATCTATCTCTTGGTTTGGGTCTACATTACCCAAAGATAACAAATTTTGTGGTTTAATCTTTACACCTCTAAAAAAATCTAAATTTGAAATCCCATATGTCAATGTTAAATGCGATACCTTTTCGATGTGCACATATATAAGGTTATTACGCATTACCAATCCTCTATTCTATTTAAAATAATTATTACATCTTTCTCAACCGTTTAATCCGCTCTTCGGTTGACGGATGTGTATCAAACAAATGTGTCCAAGAGCCCTCCTTGAATGGGTTAGATATATATAATGATGAGCTGCTAGGATCAGCTGATTGCATCGGTTCACTATTTGAAATCTTTTCCAACGCACTTATCAGCCCTTGGGGATTACGTGTCAACTGGACTCCAGAAGCATCGGCAAGGAACTCGCGATTACGTGATAAAGCCATTTGCGCTAACGATGCTGCTAATGGGCCTAATATCAAAATGACAACCGATAAAACAAGAACCAGCCAACCACCATTATTTTCATTATTACGCTTTCGGCCACCGCCCCACCAAAATGAATTATACCCAATATTTACTAGAAGTGAAATCACAGCAACAAGTGCCAAAGCCGTAGTTTGTAGACGGATATCGTAATTACGAATGTGGGATATCTCATGTGCGATAACACCTTCTAACTCTTCTCTGTTCAAACGAGTCAACAAGCCTTGTGTTACTGCAACTGCAGAATGTTCAGGATCTCTCCCTGTAGCGAATGCATTAGGGCTCTCATCATTAATTGTAAACACTCGTGGCATAGGAACCTTGCCCACAAGCGCCATGTCTTCAATTATGTGCCAAAGTTCTGGAAAGTCACTTTCTTGTTTAACTTCTACCGCATTATTCATTCCCATTACAATGTCAGTTGAACGTGCCAGCATAGAAAACATATAAAAAATTCCAATAACAGCAGCCATCAAAATACCCGCAACAGAGCTATTGAAAAAAACATAGCCAATTGCTGCGCCAACAAGAATTACTAACAAGAAAAAGGCGATCATAACATAAACTGTTCGCCTTTTATTACGTGCTATTTGCTGAAATAACATCTTCAAAACTCCTTCAACAAAATTTTATTCAAAAGATACTTTTGGTGCAGCTTTTTCTTCCGATGGAACTTCTAGGTAGTTTATCTTTGTTAAACCATGCATCTTAGCAACAAAATTAGATGGGAAGGTCATAAGTTTTTGATTGAATGAAGCTGCTGATGAATTAAATAGCTGGCGAGAATATGCTATTTTATTTTCAGTATTACTCAATTCTTCCATTAATCTAGCAAACTCTTGGTTAGCTTTCAAATCAGGGTAGCTTTCAGCCAAAGCAAAAATTGACTTCAAAGAACTGGAAAGCTGATTTGATAATTCCATCTTTTCCTCATGAGCATCAGCTGGTAATTGCACCATTTGATTACGTAATTCTACGACCTTGGCAAATGTCTCCCGTTCATGTTTAGCATATCCCTTAGTAGTTTCAACTAGATTAGGAATCAAGTCATTCCTACGTTTAAGCTGTACATCAATTTGGCTCCATGATTCTTCCGTATAAACTTTAGCTGTTTGTAATCCGTTATAAAGAGCAATGTATCCAAAAACAACTAAAGCAATAACTACGATAATTATAATCCAAACCATTATAAATTCCTCCACTGTCTATAATTGAGAATAGCATAAAGTATAAGTTACATGAAAGTCGTTAAATCAACACCTGTACCCTCATCTAATGCATAAAAAACATACCAGTACAAATCGATCTTCAAAAACCATTTTACCCTGATAGCTGCAAATTAAACTCTTAACAAAATCTCTTTAACTAATCATAGCAAAATTATTTACTATTATAAAGCCGATTACATTATAATTTGAAAATTATTAAATTTTGCTTTCAATTCACTAATAACAGTCCACAATAACTATGATCTTAATTCTTTGATACAATTAAAACACTGCAGAAATTCATTTATTATTTTCAAAAAAAAGTAAGCCATAACAAAAGAGTTATGACTTACAAAAATAGGTACCATTAATTAAAATGATAGTAGGGTCATTCCACAATGAACACCTACAGGCACGCTGGAAATCCGTCAGCATTTGTGCCCCTCTCGAAAAAAAATCACTAGCCGCCGCAGCGGAACGAATAAATTCGTCTGATTACTTCGACTCATCGCATGTATTAAAATATACTCTTTTCTTACAAAAAAGTCAACTATAATTTTTTGTTCATCTTATGATGCGAAATTCCAGCGTCCAAAAAGCCCTCACCAACTACTTTGAATCCTAGTTTAGAATAGAAATTTTGTGCCTGATCTTGGGCTCCTAATGTCAAATAAGGAATCTTTTCTTCTACTGCCATTTCTTCAATACACTTCATTAATTCTTTTGCGTATCCTTTATGACGCTGACTGTTCAAGGCGGCCACTCTTTGAATATGCCACGCTCCATCATCTTCTTCAATTGTTCTAGCAGTCACTACAGCCTGGTTTTCTACATACCCGACATAGTGTGTGGCTAATTCTTCTGCATCAATCTCTAACTTTTCAGGTACTCCTTGTTCTGATACAAATACTTCTTTTCGGATTGAGAGGGCATCCTGATAAACTTTAGATGTTACATCAGTGGTTCTATAAAAGGCAATCATCTATTTTACAGCCTCCTTATATTTTATCAATAATCATTTTACATGGTTAGTCTCGGCAATAAAAGAGGAGATCTTAAATAATTACAACGTTATTCAAATTAGTACATTTTTTTTTGAATTTTATTCGTGATTGGACTAAAATATGGTTGTGGAGCAATTCCATGTGTGGATTCCAAAAAAAAGAGGCGATTACAATGTCAAAGAAATTGAGTAAGGAAGAAAAGAAAGCATTGGCTCGCAAAGCTCTAGAGGACCGCGCAAAGCATCCTGCAAAAAAGGATGGTTCCGGTTTTGCACGACTTGATGCTGATGCAAAGAAGTTTGAAAGGTAATTTATAATCTTTTAGACTATTTTTATTTTGTCAAATAAAATTATAAATTAAAATGGGACTGGGTCAAAAGCTAGCTTTTGACCCAGTCCTTCTATTATTATTGTTCCGAATAAATTCCATAAGTCAATCATACTAAAGTGATTGACATTTATTTTTCACAAACTTTTATATCATACTTTTTTGAACTTATTAACCAATATAGATTAATTATTCAAAATCCAGAAAAAGAGCAAAAAGACAAGGAACAAAGCATACATAATTGGATGAACTTCTTTTCCTCTCTTAGCAGCTATCATCGTAATAGGATATGCAATCACACCAAGTGCTAATCCATCTGATATGCTGTAAGTCAATGGCATACCCAATAAAATCAAGAATGATGGAATTGCAATCTCCATTTTGTCCCATTCAACTTTCTTCATATTTTGAGCCATTAATACACCAACAATGATTAAAGCAGGTGCCGTTACTTGGTTCGTAACAACGCTCAAAAGAGGTGAAAAGAACATTCCAAAAATAAACAAAACTCCTGTAACTACTGCAGTCAGTCCTGAGCGACCACCAACTGCAATCCCTGCTGACGATTCCACATAAGCACCCACAGGCGATGTACCTAGCAATGCTCCAGCAGTCATCGCTGTCGAATCAGATAATAAAGCCTTACCTACTCTTGGCATCTTATTGTCTTTCATGAAACCAGCCTGTTGTGCCAATCCCACCAAAGTACCTGCCGTATCAAAGAAAGTAACCAGTAAGAAAGTTAATACAACAACCACCAACTGCATTGAATTAATGTTTCCAATATGTTGTACTGCTACCAAGAAAGTTGGTTTCAAGCTCGGAGCCCCTGAAACTACAGCGGTAGGCAACTTAATCATTCCTGTGACCATTCCTAAAATTGCTGTTGCAGCCATACCGATGAAGATGTTGCCGGGAACACGGCGTACTAATAAAATTGCAGTAACCACAAGCCCAAAAATAGTTAACCATGTTGTTCCAGAAAAACTACCTAAAGCAACTAGCGTAGATTTATCTGCAACAATAATACCGCCATCTTCTAACCCGATAAATGCAATAAACAAACCAATTCCTGCCGAAATTGCATATTTCAAGTTAGCAGGAATTGCATCAATAATTAATTCCCGTAATTTAAAAATTGTAATTAATAAAAAGATAACTGAGGCTATTAAAACCCCTGCTAAAGCGGTTTGCCAAGGAACTTTCATTCCGATACAAACTGAATAAGTGAAAAATGCGTTAATCCCAAGTGCTGGAGCTGTAGCAATCGGATATTTTGCATATAGTCCCATTAAGATACAGCCAATCGCGCTTGCGATGGCAGTTGCAGTGAAAACAGCACCTTTATCCATCCCTGAATCGCCTAGAACACTAGGATTAACAAAAAGGATATACGCCATTGAAATGAATGTTGTAAATCCAGCCAGTAACTCGCGTCCAATAGTCGACCCTAATTCATTGATTTGAAAATAAGACTCGATTTTTTCTTTCAAAATACTTACCCCTTTTTTACGAACATTAAAATTCGTATTTAAATATAAAGCACGTTGATTAATATACTACAATGTAAAAAAAATGTAAATACGAATATTATGTGCCTATAATGTTCGTATTTTGCCATAAAATACCTTATTAATAAATAATTTTAAAATCTTGACACTAATTTAAAATAAAAAGATGCCATAATCTCCTTACGAGATTACGACATCTTTCATGTTTATTCCATAATAAAAAGTTAGTCTTCTTTGTTTGCAAAACCATATTTTTTGTTGAAACGATCCACACGTCCGTCTGCTTGTGTAAACTTCTGACGTCCAGTGTAGAATGGATGTGAATCACTTGAAATTTCAACACGAATTAATGGATATGTGTTTCCGTCTTCCCATTCGATCGTTTCTGCTGAGTTCTTAGTTGAACCTGAAATAAACTTATATCCTGTGGATGAATCTAAGAAAACAACTTTATGATAATCTGGATGAATTCCTGGTCTCATTTTATACTCTCCTTTGCCCTGACCCATTTGCTGAGCCAGAGTTAATCTTTATACAACAACAAACATTCTAACATGAATAAAAAAGATAAGCAATTATCTTTTTTTATTTCTTTTGCGATAAACTAGCATTAATTTCATTAATAAAGGTTTCGTTATTTTTTGTCTTTTTTAAAGCTGTAATGACACGCTCAGTCTGTTTGGCAATATCACCATTCAATTCTTTGCGGAATCTCCACATAAAATTCAGTTTTTCCTCGGAAAGCAGTAGTTCTTCCTTACGAGTTCCTGATTTTTTCAAATCAACTGCTGGAAAAATACGTCGTTCTGCCAAATCTCTGGCCAATTGAATTTCTTGATTACCTGTGCCCTTAAATTCTTCATAAATGACATCATCCATGCGGCTGCCAGTGTCAACAAGCGAAGTCGCCAAAATCGTCAAACTGCCACCTTCTTCAATATTTCGAGCAGCTCCAAAAAACTTCTTAGGTTTAAATAAAGCTGCCGGATCAATACCACCAGAAAGCGTCCGTCCGCTTGGAGGAACCACTAAATTGTATGCCCTGGCCAGCCTTGTTAATGAATCCAACAAAATCACAACATCTTGTTTGTCTTCCACCAATCTCATTGCACGTTCCAAAACAAGTTCCGAAACCTTAACATGGTTCTCAGGTTTTTGATCGAAAGTTGAATAAACAACCTCCCCCTTCACCGTTCTTTCAAGATCAGTAACTTCTTCGGGACGCTCATCAATTAATAATACAATCAGCTTAACTTGTGGAAAATTTTGCGTAATTCCATTAGCAATTGCCTTCAACAAGCTTGTCTTTCCAGCTTTGGGAGGCGCAACAATCAAGCCACGCTGACCAAAACCAATCGGTGCAAATAAATCTAAGATTCTAGTAGATAAAACATTTTGTGTTGTTTCTAACTTCAATTGTTTTGTTGGATACAAAGCAGTCAATGCAGGAAAATGCGGTCTTTCTTTTGCCTCTTCAGGATGTTTCCCATTAACGCTATCAACATGCATCATCCCATAATAGTGTTCGTTTGGCTTGGGCTGACGAACCTTCCCTGCAACTAGGTCACCATTACGTAAGCCAAAGCGTCTAATTTGCGAAGATGAAATATAGATATCTTCTTGCGAAGAACCATAATTAATTGGGCGCAAAAATCCGAATCCATCTTGCTGCGTTGATATATCCAGAACACCGGACATGTAATAAAAACCTTGTTCCTGTGCCTGGGCTCTAATAATCGCCAGCGAAAGTTCCTTTTTATTCATCTGACTGTAATACGGAATTTTAAAATCGCGAGCATATGAATAAATCTCTTTTAAATTTTTATTTTTTAAATCAACTAATGTTAGATTTTTCGTAGTCTCTTCTCCTCAACTATCCCTGATCTGATTGTTTCGATATCTAGTTTATTCATCAATTATTTTAATTTCAACATCCAAGCCTCTTAATTTCTCGACAATTCGTTCATATCCTCGTAAAATATTATCAGCATTTGTGATTGTCGTTACTCCCTTAGACATCAGTGCTAATCCTAGTAAAGAAACACCTGCTCTAATTTCACTTGCCTTAACGGTTGCTCCACGCAAATTATCAGAATGTCCAACAGTAATTACCCCGTCACGACTTGAGATAGCAGCTCCCATCTTTTGCATCTCAGCAATATGTTTAATACGTTCAGGATACAGTGTATCAATAATCTTACTTTCACCATTTGCTCTCATCAGCAATGGCGTTATCGGTTGTTGTAGATCTGTTGCAAATCCGGGGAAAGGTGAGGTCTTAACAGTTACTGGATTTAGGTTCTCACCGCCTTTTACGTAGATACTGTCTTCATTAACTTCTAAATAAATTCCCATTTCAACAAGTTTGGCAATAAACGGCTCCAGATGTTCTGTGATAACATTCTTTACTAGCACACCATTCCCGTTTGCAGCAGCAAACGCCAAATAGGTCCCTGCTTCAATCCTATCTGGAATAATCGTATGTGTATTTGTAGCTTTCAGACTCGAAACACCTTTTATTCTGATAACATCGGTTCCCGCTCCACGAATTTGAGCACCCATATTATTTAAAAAGGTCGCTAAATCAACAATTTCAGGTTCCTTTGCCGCATTTTCAATAATTGTTGTCCCATTTGCTCTAACTGCGGCCAAGAGGACATTAATTGTTGCACCAACAGAAACAATATCAAAGAAAATCCGTGCGCCTTGTAAGCCATTTTCTCCAGTTGTAATTCTTACTGCATCATTTTCTTCGATTACCTGTGCTCCGAGGGCTTTAAAGCCCTTAATATGCTGATCAATCGGTCTTGGACCTATATTATCTCCACCCGGGAAGCCAACAATGGCCTCACCAAACTTTCCTAAGAGTGCCCCCATAAAATAATAAGATGCACGTAAACTTTTAATTGCTCCACCTGGTAATGGTACACTTTTTATTTCTGTAGGATCTATTTCTAATTCACCCTTATCAAACACTGATTTAACATTCATTGATTCTAAGATTAACATCAAATTATGAACATCTAAAATATCTGGAACTGAATCAAACTTAACCGGTGTATCTGCTAAAATTGCAGCCGGAATGAGGGCAACTGTACTATTTTTTGCTCCGCCTATCGTGACCTTGCCTGACAGTTTTTGCCCTCCTCTAATAATCATTTTTTTCATTTTTTTAAAATCTCCACTCGATTATCAAGTCAATATAATATGCAATTAAGGTGCCTATATATTTTATATGGTACACCAACATTTGACACGAAAAGTGTCTCTTCTAATATTACAAGATAGGCAGTCAGGTTTCAATTAAAAAAGGCCTAATTTAAGAAATTTATTCTTAAACATTCAGCAAAAAAATTAATTAATCCTCATTAATACACATTCTCTGCTTCGCTAACTACTTTGAAAATGTAAAAAAACTAGTTTCAAACGTCTGCAAGCACAATAAAAAGCAAGAAATTATCATACAAAACAACCTTTGTGATAATTTCTTGCCGTTTACTATTGTGACTAATAAATTTAAAATTTTATTTAGAGCTCGCAACTACAAAAGCCTGGAACAAGCCTTCTGGTCTCTGTGGCCTTGAAAGAAATTCAGGATGATACTGTGAAGCTACAAAGAATTTGTGCTTACTTAACTCAATAACCTCAACTAAGTGATTATCAGGGGAAGTTCCCGCAAATGTCAATCCATTTTCAATAAATGATTTACGATATTCATTGTTGAATTCATAACGGTGACGATGACGTTCTTGAATCACTTCTTGATTGTTATAGGCTGCAGCAGCAACTGAGCCTTGCTTTAGCTTACATGGGTATAATCCTAATCGTTGTGTCCCACCCATTTCTTCAACATCTTCTTGATCAGCCATTAGATCAATAATTTTATTAGAACATTTAGGATCAACTTCTGTTGTATTTGCATCTTCGAGTCCCACAACATTACGAGCAAACTCAATACATGCCATTTGCATTCCCAAACATATTCCTAGGAATGGTACATTATTTTCACGGGCATATTTAATTGATTCAATCATGCCCTCAAGCCCACGATCTCCGAATCCACCAGGTACAATAATGCCATCATATGGCCCCAATTCAGTTGCTACGTTTTCAGCATTCAACTTTTCTGAATCAAACAGTGCAACTTCAATATCGGCGTTTATTGTATATCCTGCATGTTTCAAAGCCTCAGCAACCGAGATATAAGCATCCGGTAATTTTACATATTTTCCTACTAAGGCGATCTTCACTAAGCGATCAAGATGCTTAACCTTATTAGTTAGTTCTTCCCATTCACTCATATCTGATTCTGGTGACTCAATGTGCAATAACTTGCAAACAATGTCATCCATGTGCTGTGCCTTTAAATTCAAGGGAATTTCATACAGCGTTTCAACATTCATTGACTCAATTACAGCTTCAGGTTCTACATCACAGAAACTTGCAATTTTGTTGCGCATACCCTCAGAAATATGCTGTTCGGTTCTTACTACCAAAATATTCGGTTGAATTCCTAATCCACGAAGTTCTTTAACACTATGCTGCGTTGGTTTAGTCTTCATCTCACCGGCAGCTTTGAGGTATGGTACTAATGTTGTATGAATATAAACCACATTCTCACTGCCAACCTCTGTCCTCATCTGACGCAAAGCCTCTAGAAATGGCAAAGACTCAATATCACCAACTGTTCCCCCGACTTCTGTAATTACGACATCAGCATTGGTAGTAGTTCCCGCACGCATGATTTTTTCTTTAATCATATTAGTAATATGTGGTATTACCTGAACAGTTGCACCTAAATAATCACCACGACGTTCCTTACGAATAACTTCTGAATAAATCTTACCGGTTGTAACATTTGAATATTTGTTCAAATTAATATCAATAAAACGTTCATAATGTCCCAAATCCAAGTCCGTCTCAGTACCATCATCCGTTACAAAAACCTCTCCATGTTGGTAGGGACTCATAGTTCCAGGATCGACGTTGATATAGGGATCGAATTTTTGAATCATGACTTTCAATCCCCTGTTTTTAAGCAGTCTTCCAAGAGATGCAGCAACAATTCCCTTTCCTAATGATGACACAACGCCACCTGTCACAAAAATATATTTGGTCATTAAAGATTCTCCTTTGAATATTTTTTCAGGGTAGACACGCAATTGACACACCTATAAAAATAAAAATAACAAGCTCCCTATTCTGGTGAATAGGGAGCTTGTATAATTACCGTCCAACGACTCCACATAAAAACATGAAGTGCCCAATAAAGATTGTACCCAAAAACAATTAACTAGTCAAGACCTAGTAATTATAATTCGTCATCTTCCTCAACATCATCATCTGACATCTCAGTTAATTGGCCTTCAATCCCATCAGGTAAATCCTCATCTTCGTCATCAGCGTCATCAATATCATTTAAATCTTTGCTATATTCTTTAAGTTCAGTATTGTCGCCTTCGTTTGCATAATCAATATCCAAATCATCATCTTCTGGATCATCATCATTGTAATCGATGACATCATCATCTTCACTTGCATCGGCCATGAATGCATTGACCTTTTTACGCTTCTTACTCTTTGGCTCATCAGTTTCTTCATCTTCAGTATGAACAACTGCCTCGTCAATAGAATCATACGGATACCATGAACGCAAGCCCCAAAGATTGTCACCCAAAGAAATGAAGCTACCATCTACATTTAAGTCAGTGTAAAATTGTGAGAGTCTTTCTCTGATTTCTTCATCGCTCTTGCCAAGATATTCTTGTGCAGCATTCACCAAATCGGCAAAAGGAGTAACATCCCCTCGTTGACTTAAAATTGCATGTGCAACTTCAATCAATGATAGTTCACTTCTGTTAGCATCCTTGAATTTTTCTAGCTCCAAACGGTACACGTCCTTTCTACAGTCTAAATATTATCATACATTTTTATGTCGTAAATTGCAATCTTATTTTATACTCACCCAAAAGTTTACTCCCACTATACAACAAATAGTCAATATGCACTGCTCCTGCCAATGGAAAATCATTGATGTTGACACTTAATGATGGGGTAACCGTCTCAATCGGAATCTCCCCATATGGAGTTCGGTAAGTAGCGGATACTCTTTTGTTATTTTCAAAAAAGAGCTGCATCCGCATCTCCTTACTCTTTCGCGTCAGTTGGATACCACCGTTATTGTTGATTTTAAAGGTAACAACTGCGGTTTCTTGGTTATCATCCTCAGTATACCGAAGATAAATTGAGTTCCCCATCTGAAACAATTGGCCCTCAAATTTACGATCGTATTTAATGACCTCGCTATCTTGTTTGGTGAAAGTTTGGAGAGTTATTAAAATAGCTATCCCATTACTCAAAGAATCATCCCTTTTTGTCATCATATTATATCATTTTTTCAAGTCATCTACTACAATCTTACCATTGCTTACTATGCAAGAAATATTATATTAAGTTATAATCAATATAGTTGATTTATCAGTGCATATCAATATAGGAGTTGATTAGTTATCACTGTTTATACAAGTAAGAAATTAAAAAGAGAAAAAGTTTTGAGAGATCCAATCCATAGCTATATTTACGTCCAGCATCAGGTAATTTTAGACCTTATTAACACACGTGAATTTCAGCGATTACGCAGAATTCGTCAGCTCGGAACTGCAAGCAGTACTTTTCACGGTGCAGAACATTCGCGCTTTACTCATTCAGTCGGCGTATACGAAATTACTCGCCAGATCTGTGACAACTTCCAACGTAATTATCCTTCCAAAAATGCAAATGATGGTCTTTGGAATGATGATGAGCGTCTAGTTGCTTTGTGTGCTGCGTTACTCCACGATATTGGTCATGGTCCGTACTCACATACTTTTGAGCATATTTTTGGAACCAACCATGAGGATGTGACCGTCAAAATTCTAACTTCGCCTTCCACTGAAGTTAACAAGGTTTTGCGTGAAGTTGCCCCTGATTTTCCAGAAAAAGTTGCAAGTGTAATTCAAAAAACATATCCCAATCCGCAAGTCGTTCAAATGATTTCAAGTCAAATTGATGCCGACCGGATGGACTATCTCCTCAGAGACTCATACTATACAGGTACTAATTATGGAACTTTTGATTTGCGCAGAATCCTACGCGTCATGCGTCCATACAAGAATGGTATTACTTTTCACATCAGTGGAATGCATGCAGTTGAGGACTACATTATGAGCCGATTTCAGATGTATCAACAGGTCTATTTTCACCCTGTCTCACGTTCCATGGAGGTAATTTTAAATAGACTGCTACAAAGAGCAAAGTTTCTTTTTGAAAACAGTCGTTTATTGCAAGAAAATTCACCACAACTTCTGTTACCTTTTTTTGAAAATAACTTCTCAGTCGAAGACTATATTCGCCTTGATGATGGCGTTTTGAATACTTATTTCATCCAATGGTCTATGAGTACCGATAAAATACTGAGTGATTTAGCGAGCCGTTTCTTGAATCGCAAACCCTTAAAGTCCGCACGCTTTTCTGCCACCACTAGTGGTCAGATTCCTAAGTTGCGTAAATTAGTTTCTGCTGCTGGTTATAATTCAACTTACTATACAGCAACTAATGATAGCTTTGATTTGCCCTACGATGTTTATGCACCCAACCAAAGCAAAAAAATAACACAAATTGAATTATACCAAGACGATGGCACACTAATTGAACTCTCGAAAGTCAGTAAACTTGTTGCTGCAATTACCGGAAAAGTTTCTGGTGATGAGCGTTTCTTCTTTCCTAGAGAAATGCTGACGTCTTCAAAACAAATTGATTTGTTTGCACCCATCTATGAAAAATTTCAAGGATATTTAAAAAATGGTTGGTTAATTGAGAAAAAAAATGATTGAGAAAAAATACCATAATTTGATGATATTCGATTTAAACATAGATTTTTGATTCACGGAATATTGTTTCTTATATATCGAAGGGACTAGGTCAAGATTTAACTTTTGACCTAGTCCCTCTCTTTATTTTGGATAAACATGTTCAAAAAGATCAAATTTTCCGTCTAACCTCCAGTTACTCATAGCATTGTAGCTTTATTCGCAATTTTGAATTAGTACTAAACTTTTGCCGACCTATTTCATGCCCTCTATATTTGTTACTGTAGCAAAAAAACCTTTTTCTTTTCCATTGAGCTGTTTTACTAACTTCACACCAGCATCGGTCAGAGTACCGGGGGATAAATTTACAAAGCTTGTTCCAACTTTTCTGGGACGCTTTGTAATTATCTTCGCCGTAAAGAGTAAAACTTCAGTAGTTGCTAATTGTTGTATTCCTACTCCATTTGAAATAGCAAAATCAATCACCTGATGCTCTTTGATCTCTACTTCATCTTTAGAGAATGCCGCTAAAAAGACTAAAAAATCAGCAATAAAATCATAATCTATCACCATCGTTCTTCCCCCATTCAGACTTTAAAAAGACAACATTTATCAATATTTAAAATATTGGCTCTTTTTAATCTTGTTTGTTTACATAAATTTGGATTCTCGTCTATCTTTTTTTCAAAAATTTTTAGAACTGCTATCATTTTCTCTAAATTAAATATGTGTTCTTCCATTTTTTGCTTTTTTTCCCATCTGCTAACCTCACTCGAAATTGATTTCAAACAAGAAACATCACTTAGAATTTTTCGGTACCTTACCAATGCAAATTTAATATTTAAGGTAGATGAAATTGTTTTAAGGTTTCCAGAATCTTGACAATTTTCAAGTAAACTGAAAAATTCAGGATAGTGCCATAACTTTATGGTGTAATTACCATAGTATCGTTCGAAAACTTGTTCATCACTTCTTATATCGCTCATTTTCAATGCATTCTCCTCAAAATTAAGTAATTATATTACATATAATTGTACTATCACCTCAGGTACCAGAATTTTCTTATTTTTCAACAAAAACAAAAAAAAGAAACCAACTGTGAAATATGTGCACTTATTGCAAATTTCACTGCAGTTTCTTTTTTAATTATCATAAGGTAATAATTATAGATAATACTATATATGTGACTCCTATTATTGAAGCACTTTTACCGAATTTACTAAAATGAATCGGCTGATTTTTTATACTCCCAACTTCTCGCACATTTATTTTAGCTTGTTGGTACTCATCGTCGGTTTCACCCTTTTTCTTATGTTTAAACCAGCCAGCCAATAAATGCGCACCCAGCAAGATATCAACAATCATTAGGCAAACGGCTGCTAAACCTACCATAAACAAAATATTAGAAATCAAAATTTTGTCTATGCCCACTGCAGCCGTACCCATCAGTATAATTCCAACTACCTGAATAGCTGTGACACTTTTAAAATAATATTTTTGTTTGAATCGGTTCATCTAGTTTCCATCCATTTAATTAATATTTGTATACTCTCCAGTAAGTTCATCAGCTTTTTGGACTTTTCCAGTAGTGTAGTCGTACTTATACATGCCCTTTAAGTTAGAAACATTTACATTATCTGGGCTAGTATGTCTAATTTCAATCTGGTATGTGTTGTCATCTAGTTTCGTAACATAATATTGGTCTCCTGCCTCCTGCGGGATTCCTGTTACTGTTCGAAATTTCGTTAAAATTTGCGTATCGGACAACTCCGCAACTACCGACGAAACCTGGCTATTTGTTGCACTACTAATTGAACTTCCAGTCTGACTAGCATAGGTTGAACTGACAATTTTAGAATTTCGTGCATTAGTATAGCCACTAGTTGTTGCCTGACTAGTTGATTTTGCCTGGGACGCAACGCTTTGATTTTGTGCAGCTGCGATCTTTTGCTGATAACTTTTCGCTTTTTCCTGATAGGAAGCCACAGCCTGGTACTTACTAGATAAGGCCATTAATGTTTGATAACTTCCCCCAGCTTCAGAATATTTTCCTGCATCGTAGTATGCTACCGTTTCATTATAATAGATTTTTGCAAGTTTAACAGCTTGATACTCTTTCTGCACAGCATTGATTTGTTTAACCAACTTATCTGGTTTCTTAACTTTAGCTAATTGCTGCAATTTTTTATCTGCTTTAGATAATTTGTTTTCAGTCACTGCTCTTTTAGCAGAAAGTAAATTACCAAGATTTTTGTATAACACTTTAACTTTCTTGTTTCCGGCATTTTTTGCAATTACTTTTGATAGCTCACTGTATGCCTGTTGAGGAGTTCCCTTATCAAGGTAATTTAAAGCCTTCGTATAATGAGACTCAACCTGTTCTGTTGTCATTGAAGAACTTTTGTTACTACTGTTACTACCATTACTACCTGCAGAACATCCAACCGTTACGGTTGCCAACAAGGTTACCGCCGCTCCCCAAAAGGCCTTTCTCAATCGTATTCTCATAATTGCTGCCTCCCTACTAATTATTATGCTCCCTACAAAAATTATAACATGGTAAGTATCATTTAGTATTCAACTGATTTATGATTTCTTTGGATTATTTTCTTTATTTGTTTTAAAAACCGTTATCTCAATCGTTACCCAGATGACTAACACCACTGAAATTGCCGCATAGATTACCAACATTGTCTCGCTTGCAAAAATCTTAGAGTTTGCATAATAACCAAAACTGGCATCTAATTTTGAAATCAATATGAATAACGCTAGATTACCGCCAAACATACCGAAAAATAGCGTGTTAAATGTCATCCCCATGATTTGCAATCCAATATTTCTGCCACTTGTCCTCAATTCCTGCGCTGTTTTAGCTGCTCCTTGTTCAATTATTTCCTCCATCCCACTTGCAACAGCGATTGCTGCCTCAGCAATCGCTCCAAGTGTACTTAAAATCGTCGTTGCAATCGCAATCGAAGCAAAATTTACACCAATTGCAACATTGAAGGCTTCAATTTCCTCTGACTGTTCATTACTGAATCCATATATCTGCATCAAATAGTTCATTGGGATGATTAACAGTATCATTACTGCTAAAACTAGTAAAGTTGATATAAAAGCTGTATTCGTCTGTGACTCATTATTATTGCCAACATAAATAATGATTGCAAGAATTGATATCCCAGTAAACATCATTACAAAAACAGGCGGAAAGCCACCGGCAATCAAAATAACTGTTAAAAAGAGTAGCCCAAAGTTGACAATTAGTGTAAAAAAGGCAGACAAGCCTCTTCTTCCACCACTTAAAATCATCAGTAAAGCCAAGATAATTATCAGAGCCATTATTGTGTTCATTTCATGCTTTACTCCTTTCTAACGACCAAGCGGCAAATAAACTTGCTGCCGGAATTACTAATGCTATTCCAATCCCACTAATCACAGCTTGCAGTAAACCAAGTGACATGGTCCATGAAAAAGTATACCCGATCGTATTCTTGGTTCTGAAATAGAGAACAGCCATTGTAAAAGTTTCAGCAAAGAAAATCAAGAGCAGCACATTTATCAGCGGCCCCATAATGTCTTTGCCAACTTCCCTTCCTGAGCGATAAAGCTGCTGAAATGAAACTTCTGGCTGACTGCGCTTTAACTCGAATAATGTCGACACAATATCCGTTGCTGCATCCATAACTGTTCCCAATAAGCCAATCAAGGTCGCAGATAGAAATAATTGCTTTGGCTGTTGTGTGGCAAAATCCAGTGCTTCATAATGCATCCCATTATCCTGTGTCAGCCACATGACACCCACTGAAATAAGCAATGCAAGGGCTGTACCACTAAAAATTGCCGCAAACGTAACCGCAAACTGCCTATTAAGACCAACTATTATAGCCAATGTTATTGCTGTGAAGATAATCGCACTGACCGCAAAAATTATAAAAAAGTTTGTAATATTCCACGAAACATCAAGCTGCACAATTATCAAGAACAATATAAAGTTAATCAAAACACTTATAATCGTCCTCACTCCATCAATCTTCATCACCATAAATAAAAGACATACCATTATCCAACACATCATAAACAGATAGGTATCCCGTTTATAATTTAGCGGAGTCACTTCAAATTTACCATTATCATGATTAAGTGTGACAAAAAGTTGCTGGCCTTTTTGATACTTTTGGCTCAATCCTCCAGATGCAGTATATGTATTCTGAAATTTAAATTTTTCTCCTTTTTTATTGCTGTTCAGAAGTACTCCATAGACTGTCTGATCAGTTTTTTTATCATGGTTTCCATATTCGTCTGAGGATTTGAATGTTTTTCCTTGTTCAACTCGTGTAACTTGCAAAATTGATTGCTTATATAAAAAAGCATCATGCGTTGATACAATAAAAATTAAAACTGCCCCCAAAATCAAAATAATACATTCAAAAAAAAGCTTTTTTTTCATCTCGTACTCTCTTTTCTTATTACTTTGGGTAAAAGATACCATTCATAACACTTTTTTGAAAGAAACAATCTATTTTCTTAAAAGAAAAAAGACAATTTGAAAACTTGACCTTTACTCTTTATAATTTATATTAAACAATACTAAGGATGGCACACTTTATGAATAATACACAAAAGGTTCTAGAGCTCCTGTCAAATTCAACCAATTACCTCTCTGGTGAAAAGATCGCAAGTGAGGTTGGTATCTCGCGAACAGCAGTCTGGAAAATTGTTAAAAATCTGCAAGATCTGGGTTATCCAATCAAAAGTAAGATGCATTCAGGTTACTATTATAAAGATAACAATAAGCTTAATGAATTTATTATCAAAAAGAATTTACCCACGGATCTTAAAAATATTGCTTTCGAACTTCACGATTCGCTTAATTCAACTAACATAAGGGCAAAAGAGATTAGTGCAAGTCAAGTTGACTCACAGCCCTTAATAATTATCAGCGATCAACAGACTGGAGGCTATGGTCGTTATGGGCGCTCCTTTAGCTCGCCTAAGACAACTGGGATTTATATGAGTATTTTGCTAAAGACGCAATCGAAAGAATTAAATCCCGGATTGCTAACAACCGCCACTGCTCTTGCTGTAGCACGCACAATTGAAAAAAATCTAGGTGTTGCTACTCAAATAAAGTGGGTAAACGATGTCTTAGTAAACCAGAAAAAAGTTGTTGGTATACTGACTGAAGCAGTTAGTGATATTGAAAGTGGCTCTATCAACCAAGTGATTATTGGTATTGGAATCAACTATCTATCTGATATTTCTCTTTTCCCGCCCGAAATTCAAGAACGTGTCGGTACTTTGCGAGAATATGTTGAACAATCCCACTTATCTCGTAACTACTTCATCGCACAACTATTAGGCGAATTTTTTGCACTGTATTCAGATTATCAATCGGGCGATTTTATAGATGAATATAAAGAAAAATCATATCTCATTGGAAAGAAAGTCACAATTATCCAAGGGGAACAAAGAGTCAGCGGAATTGTTGCTGACATTGATAAAAAGGGACGGCTTGTCTTACAGGATGGAACTATTCTTTACTCTGGTGAAGTTACAAAAGTACGCCTAGTTTAAAAAGAGCGTCTCAAAAATTGGGAATCTTCGCACACTGATTTACAGTGATCGTAAAAAGCCAATTTGAGACACTCTTTTATTTTGGGGTTGACTAGAAGTTAAATTTTAATCTAACTTCACTATTTATTCCATAGGTCAAAATTTTCCCTCTAACCTCGAATTACTCATAGCAAAGCACTCGCTTATGATTGTAAATTGGCGTTAGTGCTCAAATTTTACCGACTTGAGTCACACTACCTTTAAGTACTGACTTTTTATTTAAATATGGGCCATAAGGCAGTATACTTATGCTCTTTGACTTTAGGGTCGGAGAATGTGTTGCCCTTTAGTATTTGAACACAAGCTACTGGCTTATAGCCCATATCGCTAATCAACTATTTTTTTAAGTTAGCTGCAGCTGCTTCATCAACAATGACAGTAACATTTGAATGCTTCTGCAAGACACTCGCAGGACATTCCTCAGTCACAGGTCCTTCAATCATTTTTGCAACTGCATCGGCTTTATTGTCTCCAAAAGCCTCTAGTATTATACTTTTAGACTTCATTATTGATCCAATCCCCATAGAGTATGCATACTTAGGTACATCTTCTTCATCCTCAAAGAAACGCGCATTTGCTGCAATCGTTGAAGGTGTTAAAGCAACTTTATGAGTTGTTAAATCAAAGCTTGAACCTGGTTCGTTGAATCCAATGTGCCCATTGCGTCCAATTCCTAACAACTGCAAATCAATTGGATTGTCAGCAATCACTTTATCATACCGCTTAACTTCCTCTTCTGCATTTGCTGCATCACCTTGTGGCAAATAAGATCTTTTGAAGGGCTTAAACTCAAACAAGTTTTTCTCCATATAATACCGGTAGCTTTGCTCATCCGTTGGTTTTAAGCCGACATATTCATCAAGGTTAATAGAAATACATTTTGAAAAATCAATCTTACTCTTCACGAGATGCTGATAAGTTGTCACAGGCGTACTTCCAGTTGCTAATCCAAACACCTTTGCACCGTTCGCACATGCATCATAAAAAAGTTTGCTTGCTTTCTTTCCACCTTCGGAACTATCTTTAACAATAATGATATTCATTTTAATTACCTCCATTTTTTAGTACAACTCCATTGTAATTGGGCTATACCAAAAAAGCAAGTAACTAAAATAGTAAGTTTGCCTCATTTACTTTACAATCGTAACATATCTGTAAGCGCTTGTAAATATTTAAAAGCATTTATAAGTCATTTTAAGCATTTGATTGCAAAATATAACCTAGGCTTCCTTATTAAACACGTAAAAACCCTAGTCGAAGGGGCTCTCGAAATGTCTATTACAACATAACTCCCTCCAACTAGGGCTTCCATGCTAAATTAAATATCTAATTTGCGATGTTTCAACGAAGGTAACACCCTCCGGTCAGCTACTCCAACAAAATATCCTTGAAATAACAGTGAGAACACCGTTCCAACATTAACAGCAAAAATCTGCTTATTACTAATCACCGTGATAATAATAGCGGCTATTGGAATAAAGAATGATGCTAACTGGGCAACAACGGGATTCCCTCTGAAAAATTTAAAACGGATAATCTGCATCATATCGTCACAAGGATGCAGAATTAAGTTCACTCTCTGATAGATTGAAATTGCTGTCGCAATGCAAATTATACCAACACAATCCAATACCACTCTAATTGTTAACGGTAAATTTCCAATTCCCAGAAGGACAAACTCTCGTGATAACAATCCCACAAGATATGCAAATGAAAACATAAAAATCAAATACCCCGCAACTCGTCTAGGTGAAATTTTTCCAACTAAGACTAAATTCACGATAATAGCAAAAATTCCTTCCAATATAAGAACAATGCTTAACGGTATTAAAGTCGCATGTGCAATATTAACTGCAGCTGCAGTCCACAAAGCACTTCCTAGATTCAATGAAACTGTTAATGCATTTCCAAAACTATTTAAGATAATTGAAAAAATAAAGTACCCTATCATCAAAGGCATATCGTGATGATAAGCATTTATAACTGGCTGTTTTTCCATGGCTATTTACGTAACTACCTCGCTAAATATATTATGTTTAAACTCACAGATTATCTTACTTTATCCACTCTAATAGTTCAATCTCTTTTTGCAAAAAAAACCAATATCTATTCTTGTTTATTACAAATAATACGTTTAGAATAATTAGAAAAAAAGAAAGAATGTGACTAGATGACCATTCCTGATATCAAACTAAGATTAGTAAGGTTAGAAGATGCACCTGCGCTTTTACATATCTATCAGTACTATGTTCAGCAAACTGCAATTACATTCGAATATGATACTCCTTCTGTCAAGGAATTTGAAAAAAGAATATCTACTATTTCCCTTAAATATCCTTATCTAATTGCTTACACAGATAATAAAATACTGGGTTTTGCATATTTGAGCGCTTTTCATCCCCGTGCTGCGTATATTTGGGCTGCGGAAATCTCGATTTATCTATCACATGACATACAGCATCACGGCATTGGCACATTGTTATACAAAGAGCTCGAGAAAATAGCTGCCGCACAAAATATCCTAAACATTAATGCATGCATAAGTTTGCCAAAAACTATTGATCCGCACCTTCCAATGACAAGTATCTATTTTCATGAAAAAAATGGATTTAAAAAGGTTGCTCATTTCCACAATGTCGGATACAAATTCAATACTTGGTTTGATATGATTTGGATGGAAAAAACCAACAATTCTCATCCAACGCCTATGAGCCCTTTTATTCCATATTGCGATATTAAGAATACTTTTTACGCTTAATCCTTAATTATTACAAATTACTTGGCAAGTGATACAATAAATACATGATAAATTAAGGAGGTTTTCTAATGAGTGAAAATGTTTTATTTAATCAAGGTCAGGCGATCTCAAGTAAATATGATTTTAGCAAAACATACCTTTCGGCAGAACTTTTTAAGAAGAAGAATGGCAGTGGACCCGAGCCGTCCGCTAATCAACCAGAATTAATAACATTAAGCGATGGAAATGAGATTCCATTGATTGGATTTGGAACATATACTCTTACCGGAGGATCTGGTGTTAATACAATGATGCAGGCATTATCGACCGGCTATCGCGCACTTGATTCGGCTGTTAATTATGAAAATGAGGGTGCTGTTGGCGAGGTTATCCGCAGGTCTAGTTTAAAACGTGAAGACCTATTCATAACTTCAAAATTACCAGGACGTCATCAAAAGTTTGACGAGGCAATCACAACAATTCAAGAATCACTGTTTAGGATGCACCTTGATTATTTCGACCTTTATCTAATACATTGGCCTAATCCACTTGAAAATCATTATGTAGAAGCATGGCAGGCTCTAATCGAAGCACAAAAGATGGGCCTTATTCGTTCAATTGGTGTTTCTAACTTTCTTCCAGAACATTTAGAAAGACTTGAAAAAGAGACTGGTGTATTACCGGTTGTAAACCAGATTGAACTTCATCCTTACTGGTCTCAACCTGAACAACGCAAATTCGATAAAGAACACGGTATCTTCACGCAAGCCTGGAGTCCCTTGGGTCGTGCAAATGCCGTTTTGCACGATGAAATAATTAAAAAAATTGCTGAAACTCATCATAAATCAATTGCACAAGTTATCTTGCGTTGGGAACTTCAACTTGGCGTAGGTGTCATTCCAAAATCAAGTTCTACAAAACGACAGTTTGAAAATTTGGATCTTTTTAACTTTGAATTATCGGATGAGGAAATCTCCTCAATATCAGCACTTGACAAGCCTGATGGACGGACAAATAGTCAAAATCCTGCAGTATATCAGGAGTTTTAGACTCATTGCTTATTTTTTCCTTATAAATTAATCATAATTATTTACACTCACTAAAAGAGGAGTTAGGCCAAAATTTAACCTTTGACCTAACTCCTCTACTTATTCTGGGTAAACATGTTCCATAAGTCGAAATTCTTCATCTAACCTCAGATTTTACCGACTTATATCACTATTTTTGATACATCACAATATCTTAAAATATTGTCATTTCAATAATCTTAAATATTATGAAATCTATTTTTGAACAGCGGACTTACTGATTTATTTTCATGGATGCGCGTAATTGCATCCCCAATCAACGCTCCAACAGAAACTTGAACAAGCTTATCAATACGCTTTTCTTCAGGTAACTTAATTGAATCAGTAACTACCAACTTTTTAATAGGCGAATTTTCAATACGTTCAATAGCTGGGCCTGAAAGTACCGGATGCGTAGCACACGCATACACTTCAGTTGCACCAGCGTCCTTCAAAGCTTGAGCAGCCAGCGTAATCGTTCCGGCAGTATCAATCATATCATCAATTAAAATACATTTTTTACCATCAACCGAGCCAATAATATTCATAATCTCAGCAACATTAGCCTTAGGACGACGCTTATCAATGATAGCAATTGGGGCCTTTAGAAATTCTGCCAGTTTACGTGCCCTTGAAACTCCACCGTGATCAGGTGAAACAACAACAGCATCTTTTTCAAGACCATTTGTCAGGAAATAGTCTGCTAATAATGGGGCTCCCATTAAATGATCCACCGGAATGTCAAAGAATCCTTGAATTTGGGCTGCATGCAAATCCAGCGCAACAACCCGAGTAGCTCCGGCCTTTACCAACATATCAGCAACCAGCTTAGCCGTGATTGGTTCACGGGGTCTTGCTTTGCGATCTTGTCTAGCGTATCCATAATAAGGAATTACGACATTAATGACAGATGCACTAGCACGTTTAAGTGCATCAATCATGATTAACAACTCCATCAAATTATCATTGACTGGAGCCGAAGTCGACTGAATTATAAAGACTTCATCTCCGCGAATACTTTCTTCAATATTAATACGAATTTCACCGTCACTAAAACGGTCAACAGATGTTTTACCTAAAGTCACACCAACAGCAGCAGCAATTTTTTCTGCTAAGGGCTTGTTCGAATTCAAAGCAAATATTTTAAGCTTCGGATCAGCATATTGTTCAGACATGATAGCCTCCATTTTTCTATTTCTCTATAACAATACTATTCATTTCTTACAATAAAATCAAGATTAATAATGGATTTATCATTAAATATTTTTATGCGTACTCATTTCGGCCTTCTCAGCAGCATCCGCAACTGGATAATGGTCAAAATAACCTTTTTTATTTACTTGTCTTCCACGAGCAATCGCCATGTCATGTGCATCAATATTGTTCGTAATTGTTGAACCTGCAGCAACGTACGCATGATCAGCTACTTCAAGTGGTGCAATCAAATTAGACCCACTTCCGATGAAAGAGTAATCACCGACATTGGTATGATGCTTGTTGATGCCATCATAATTTACAAAAATAGTTCCACAGCCAACATTTATATTTTTGCCTAGAGTGGCATCACCAACATAGGTCAAATGTCCGACCTTCGTATTCTCACCAATTTCAGCCTTCTTAACTTCGACAAAGTTGCCAATATGGACATTTTTACCGATTTTAGCAGCAGGTCTGAGATGACTATATGGCCCAACATTGCTTCCTTCAGCCATCGTTGATTCTTCCAACAGTGAGGCAGTCACAGTTACATTATTTTCAATTACTGTATCCCGAATTTCAGAGTGTGCTCCAATAAAACAATCTTCTCCAATAACTGTTCTTCCCTTTAAAACAACACCTGGCTCTATCACTGTATCCCTGCCTACTTTTACATCAACATCAATATAAGTCGTTTGTGGATCAATCAGAGTCACACCATTTTTCATATGTTTTTCATTGATACGCTGTCTCATCAACTTATTTGCTTGAGCAAGAGCAACACGATCATTGACACCCATTGACTCATCAAAGTTTTTCATCTTATAAGCGGCTATCACTTTACCAGCATTTTTAAAAATTTCCATAACATCTGTCAGATAATACTCGCCTTGAACGTTATCATTTTTGACCTGATGCAGCGCCTCAAATAATTCTTTATTATCAAAACAATACACTCCTGTATTGATCTCTGTAATTGCCGTTTCCTTTTCGTTTGCATCTTTTTGTTCAACAATCTTCTCTACAATTCCTAATTCATTGCGTACAATTCTTCCATAACCAAACGGTTTGGGTGCTTCTGCTGTCAAAACAGTTGCAACAGCGCCCTTTTGTTCATGATATTCAAATAACTCAGAAAATGTTTGTGCCGTGAACAACGGTGTATCACCACATACAATTAGTGTGACTCCATCTTTGTCTTTCAATAATTCTTCAGCTTGCAGTACCGCATGGCCTGTCCCTAGCTGTTTAGCTTGAAGTGCATATTTCGTCCGCTTTCCCAATCTCTTCTTCACATCTTTTGCACCATGCCCGATAATTGTAACAATTTCATCCATCTTATTTTCTTCAACCTGTGATAATACATGTTCAACCATTGCCTTACCGCAAACTGGATGTAGCACCTTGTACAACTTAGATTTCATTCTTGTTCCTTGCCCCGCAGCAAGAATCACTGCAAACTTTGAAGTCATCTTAAAATCTCCTCTGATTAAACCAAATTTTCTCTATAATCATAACCTAAGTGACGTAAAACGTGCAACTACTCTTACTAATTAAATCATTGATGCTTTCTCTCGCACATTTTTATAATAAAAAAGTTCTGAAAAAATCAGTCTTCACTAATCTCTCCAGAACTCCTTTTTTTACTTTTTTATCTGTTTGATAAGTCAACCTATTTTGATGGCGTACCAAAAACTTTTTCGAGATAATTACCCGCACTGACATGAATCGTCTTGTCCAATGTATTCACCTTATCCACTTTCAACAATGATGTATATTCATCAATCATTCTATGGCCCTCAAAAGTTGCTTCAGCAAATACAGTAATTCCAACTAATTCAGATTCAAACTCTTCAATCATGCTCTTCATCCCATTGACGGTTCCACCGCCTTTCATGAAATCATCAACTACTAAAACATGCGAACCTCTCTTCAAACTTCGCTTTGATAATTCCATCTTTTCAATTCGTTCGCTTGATCCAGACACATAATTGACCGAAACCGTTGAACCCTCTGTAATTTTAGAATCTCGACGTAAGATTACAAACGGAACATTTAAATAGCTTGAAACACTTTGTGCAATCGGAACACCTTTAGTTGCAACAGTCATAACTGCATCAATTTGCTTATCAAGATACTGACGAGCAATTACGCGTCCCACTTGACGTAAAACGTCTGGTCTACCCAGTAAATCTGAAAGATATACATATCCTCCTGGTAAAAGGCGATCCTGTTCTGACATTTCGGTCATCATAGATCCAATAAAATCACGACATTCTTCTTCACTGATAGACGGAATAAATCTTGCGCCGCCCGCAGCTCCAGGAATAGTTTCTAAAATACCAATTCCACGACTCTTGAATGTTCGTTTTACGATTGCTAAGTCTTCACTTATTGATGATTTTGCAGATTCATAACGTTCAGCAAAATATGTCAAAGAAATTAATGTATGCGGTCGCTCAAGCAAAAAACGAGTCATATCAATTAAGCGATCGCTTCTTCTTGTTTTCACTCTTTATTCCCCCTACTTGTATCTCTTTATTAGAGTAATGCCCTAAAAATAATCTACCCAACATTATAAATCATTTTACGTAATTTGAATAGTTTTTTTATCATTTTTATTAAAATTGTTCGCATTTAATGCTAAATTTTAATTTTTATACGAATCACACTTGATTACTATTCATTATTTTCTAACATTCGGTTTTAGTAAGTTCACATTTTTCACAATTTTAAGAATTAGTATCCATAAAAAAAGAGAGTTTGACATGAATTGGTAAAACTTGAGTACTAATACGAAATTGCAAACATAGCATGTACTTCCCTATAAGTAATTCGAAGTCGGAGAATTTTGACTTATGGAACACTTCTTCCTGAAATCAACAAAAAACTAGGTCAAAATATAACTTTTGACCCAGCTCCTCTATTGATTCGTATAATTGTGTTTCAACTATGAATAAGCCTCTAGAATTTCTTTCTGCCTACTTAATATCTAGCAACACATCTTCCGGTTTAATCCATCCCAACCGTTTGATGAAAATGTACCGTGAAACATATGCCAATAGCACAGGTAAGATTACGAAGATAAGTGCTAGGATAATAAAACTCATTATGTTTTTATCCATTCCCGCATATGCTGCCATAGGACCAATTAATCCACTAAATCCAAATCCTGCACTCATCGAATTGCCTCCGATGTGTAAAATTGCCCCAATGAATCCCATGATACCCGCATTAATACAGACTGGTAAGAATAATAATGGCTTCTTTAACATATTACCCATTTGAATTTTCGGTGAACCAATAAAGTGTGCGAAACTTGTCCCAATTGGATTTACAGAACTCCCATAAACTGCCAGCATGAAGCTCCCAGCTGTAATTCCTAAGTTAGCTGAACCTGAACCAATTCCTGCTAATCCAATCGCAGTTGCAATTCCTACAGAACTAATCGGAGATACAATTAGGACTGCAAAGCAAATTCCCATCAATGTTCCCATTAATAATGGCTGTAAGCTAGTTATGTTACTGATAATCATTCCAATTGTCGTTGCAATCATCCTAACGTAGGGTAAAATGACCAACCCAATTCCTCCAGCTATAACAATCACTAGCAACGGCAACAGTAACATAGTAAAGTCCTTTAGACGATTACCAATCAACAATGCAACCCAAACGGCAAGCGCTATTGTTAATCCAGTGTTGATGATATCACCCGTTCCTTTCAAAATGAATGTCCCATTACCCGGCTGCATTACCCCAGAACCGACCATTGCCGCGATTGCTACTGCAGAAATCTGGATTGGATTGAGTTTGAAGTATAAGGATACACAGACACCTGTAATGATAGGAAGCAGACTCATTGCAAAACTTGTCATCATAATAATTGTAGTTGCATATGGGAAAAAGCCTTTGATGGCTGCCATTAACTGTCCTACTAAAGCCGATGGAATTAGCGCAACCACGACTCCTAAACTGATCCCATTTAAAATATTCATTGTGTATTCTTTACCAGAAATTCTTGCTTCCATTTTTTATTCACTCACCCTCTGTTTTTTAAGATACTTGGTGTTCGCTCTTTTTGCCATTAAGAATCATTACCACATCATCTAAACTGATATCTACCATATTCTGGACTGCAATATTTGTAAAAAAGCCGACATGTGGAGTCAAAATTACATTCTCCATTTTACGTAATTTAATAAGTTGCTGACTTGGTAATTCTTTATTTTGCAAATTAAAATTAAAGAAGTTCTCTTCTCCTGTCAGTGTATCAAGTGCTGCTCCAGCTATTTTTTTTGTTCCAGTGCCTCTATCAATGCATCTGTGTCCACCACAGGTCCACGGCATTCATTTACTAAATAAGCTGTTGGTTTCATTAAAGCTAACTCATCTTTACCTATTAAGTTGAAAGTTGAAGGGTTTAAGTCAACATGCAAACAGACTACATCTGCCTTTTGCAGTACTTCTTCTTTCTTCATATAGGTAACAAATGGTTTAAGCTCTTCTCGTTCAACTAAGTCATGTGCAATCACTTTTGCTCCTAATGCATCAAATATCTTGGCTGTTGTCCCACCAATCCGTCCGGCTCCGACGATTCCTACTGTAAGTGAATGGATTTCAGCTGCCTGCAACCCTGCCCATCTGAAATCTTGTTTTGCTGCTCTCTCATCAAAAATTTCAAGTTTGCGAATTAATCTCATTGTATGTGCTAGCGCTAACTCAGCAACTGATCGTGGAGAATAAGCTGGTACATTAGTGACAACAAGGTTATTTTTTCTAGCCGCATCAAGATCGATTACATCAAACCCAGCTGTTCTTGTCGTAATCTGCTTTATTCCAGCCGCTTTTAGTGCCGGATAAACTTCTGCCTCAACTTTACTGCGTTGCTGAATAACGATTCCATCATAACCTACTAACTCAGATACATGATCTGGATGAAGTTCCCAATTAACAGTATCGACCTGAATATTATTTCTTTTTGCCCAGCCTTCGATAGCAGCCTTTTCATCGTCTCTCACACTCATCATCAAAATTTTCAACTTTTAGCCCTCCCGATTTTCTTTGACGTACACTGCCAAGCGCTTCATTGCTTCTACTATGTCTTCCATACTTGCTGCATAGCTGATTCTGATGTAACCTTCACCACCAGGTCCAAAGCTGCTGCCGCTGATAACAGCTACTTTCCCTTTTTCTGCCAAATCATAAATAAACTTCTTATCGTCCTGAATCAGGCCTTCTGGGATCTTAGCAAATAAATAAAATGCTCCATCTGGTTGTGCACACTCAAAACCAAGTTTCACCAACTTATCAAGTAAATAATCTCTGCGTTTCCGATATTCCTTTTTCATTGTCGGACCATCGTCAAAACCATTTGCAAATGCTTCAGCTGCTGCCTTTTGTGTCATTGTTGACGTTGTAGTAATCGTAAATTGATGTACTTTACCCAATTCTGCTGTGATTTCTTTTGGTGCGCACATCACACCTATTCTCCACCCTGTCATCGCATGAGACTTAGAAACTCCATTGAGAAGAATTGTTTGTTCTCGTAAACTGTGAACCATTGATGCATGTTGCCCCTTGTAGTTGATCTCACTATAAATTTCATCGCAAATCGCAAAAATCGGTTTATTTCTAAGTACGTCTGCCAATCCATCTAGCTCTCCCTGTGTATACGTAACACCTGTTGGATTAGATGGATAATTCAACACAACTGCCTTAACGGAATCTCCCTGTTCCTTGAGCGTTGCCTTCAAATCTTCAGGTGTCAACTTAAATCCTGTCTTAGATGTATTCACAAAAATTGGAGTTGCTTGATTCAAGATTGTGATTGCAATGTACAATGGAAAAATTGGTGTTGGAATAATTACTTTGTCACCTGGGTTAAGGATTGACGTAAGTGCAGTATAAATTGCCTCCGTTGCCCCATTTGTCACTATAATTTCATTTTCAGGATCGTAGTGTTGGTCATACTTTGCAGAAAGAAAATGTGATGCAGCTTCTAATAACTCTGGGATACCATTGGACGGAGCATAATGACTTTGATTGGCCTCAATGCTCTTGATTGCAGCTTTCTTAATGTGCTCTGGGGTCGCAAAATCTGGCTCTCCCATTGTGAACTTGATTATTCCCGGAATTTTTGAAGCAAACTCATCGAATGAACGTATATCTGATGGTTGCAGCATTGCAAGTTCCTTCTTCATACTTTTGACAAGTGATTCCATACTAAAACATCCCTTCTATATCTATTTTCCTAAACTATTTGCAAACAACGTTAAAAGCCCGCAGACTTGATTCATAAGTCTGCAGGCTTGGATTTTCACATCAGCATTATCATTTTTCTTGCTTCAGGCCACACAGACTCTTTAATTGACATCTGTGTGGCTTGCTAAAATTGCTAGCAAAATAACTCTTATCTTCCTCACAGGTGCATAACACTTTACCTACGTGTCTGCACCTGATTTCTTAATCAGTTACAAACACTTGCGAAAAAAATAAAAGTAATAGTAACTATTCAATTGTGCGAGTCTATCAGAATTAACCATAATTAAAATCCCCTTAAAATTGAATAAGTAAAATATATCTTACTAATCAATAGCTGTCAACCATTTTTACATTATTTTCAAATATTATTTCCATTCTCATTTTCAAATTTTAGTTCTACTTAACAAAAACATTTTACTTTTTTATGAATATATTCGTTTTTAAAAGCATATATATTCATAATAAGGCTTTTTTTAGGTTTTTTGTAAATATTATTGCATTTTAAGTATATTGATGTTAAAGTTTAGTCAATCAAAAATAATCACATTCAGGAGGATTAGAAATGGATAAAGAAAAAGTTGTTTTAGCATATTCAGGTGGTCTTGATACTTCCGTTGCAATCGCTTGGTTGAAGAACAAAGGCTACGATGTTATTGCTTGCTGTATTGATGTTGGTGAAGGCAAGGATTTAGTTAAAATCAAACAAAAAGGATTTGAAGTCGGTGCAGTTGAATCAATCACAATTGATGCAAAGGAAGAATTTGCAAAAGAATATGCATTGGTTGCTCTCCAAGGTCATACTTATTACGAAAACAAGTATCCGTTAATATCCGCACTTTCTCGTCCTCTGATTGTTAAAAAACTAGTATCCGTTGCTAAAGAATATGGGGCAACTGCAATTGCTCACGGCTGTACAGGAAAAGGTAATGATCAAGTACGTTTTGAAGTTGGAATCCACGCTCTTGCACCCGAAATGAAAATCGAAGATCCAATTAGAGAGTGGCATTGGTCTCGTGAAGAAGAAATTCAATACGCTGAAGATAACAATATTCCCGTTCCCATTAATAAGAAAAGTCCGTATTCAATTGACGAGAATTTATGGGGTAGAGCAAATGAATGTGGTATTTTGGAAGATCCTTGGGCTAGTGCACCGGAAGATGCTTACGACCGGACAGTCGCTATAGAGGATGCTCCGGATACAGCAACTACAATTGAAATTACTTTTAATAATGGTGTTCCTACCCACCTAGATGGTAATTTCTACCCCCTCTCAGAATTAATTATGAATCTCGATAAGATTGCTGGAGCACATGGAATTGGAAGAATCGATCATATTGAGAATCGTCTGGTGGGTATCAAATCCCGTGAAGTTTATGAATGCCCAGCTGCAACAGTTTTGATGAAGGCTCATAAAGACTTAGAGGACTTGACTTCAGAACGTGATCTTGCTCATTTCAAACCAGTTATTGAGCAAAAGCTGAGTGAAATTATCTACAATGGTTTGTGGTTCTCTCCAATTATGCCCGCTCTAACTGCTTTCTTAAAAGAATCACAAAAAAACGTTTCAGGTATCGTTCGTGTTAAATTATTCAAAGGAAATGCAATTTGCATGGGACGTAAATCACCAAATTCTCTCTACGATAAAAACCTTGCGACATACACTTCAGCTGATGAATTTGACCAAGAAGCAGCAGCTGGTTTCATTAAATTATGGGGACTACCATCTCAGGTATATGCACAAGTACAGCAAAAAGACAAGAAAACCAAAGCAATATCAATTCCCAGTGAGGTCAAGTAATTATGGCAAACGGTAAACTTTGGGGTGGACGCTTTTCAAATCAAAGTGCTGCCTGGATAGATGAGTTTGGAGCTTCAATCAGCTTTGATCAAGAGATGGCACATGAAGACCTTGAAGGCTCTATCGCGCATGCACAAATGCTCAAAGAAACAGGTATCATCCCTGCAGAAGATACCGCTAAAATAATAACTGGTTTGCAAGATATTCAAGCGGACTTGCATAATAATCAGCTTGAATTCAAAACATCGCTAGAAGATATTCATATGAACATCGAGACCATTTTGACAGCCAAGATTGGTCCCGTTGCGGGTAAACTGCATACCGCCAGAAGTCGTAATGATCAGGTTGCTACCGACTTACATCTTTATCTGAAAAATCGTCTTCCAGAAGTTATTGCTGTCATTCATGACTTACAGGTAGTTTTGGTGAAAAAAGCAGCAGTAAATGTTGAAACGATTATCCCAGGATATACACATCTTCAGCATGCACAACCCATCTCTTATGCTCATTACTTACTAGCTTACTATGAGATGTTGCAGCGTGATATTGAGCGTTTTAATTTCAATATTAAACACACTGATATTAATCCTCTTGGGGCAGCTGCGCTAGCTGGAACTACTTTTCCAATTGATCGCGCATATACAACTAAGCTTTTGGGTTTTGAAACACTCTATTCGAATTCGCTTGATGCTGTTTCTGATAGAGACTTTGTCTTAGAATTTCTAAGCAATGCTTCGATTCTAATGATGCATCTGTCACGTTTTTGTGAGGAGATTATTCTCTGGTGCAGTTATGAATTTGGCTACCTAGAATTGGACGATAGCTACTCCACAGGAAGTTCTATTATGCCCCAAAAAAAGAATCCGGATATGGCGGAACTTATTCGTGGAAAAAGCGGTCGGATCTTTGGTCATCTCCAATCGCTTTTGACCACAATGAAGGGTATTCCTCTTGCTTATAACAAGGATATGCAGGAAGACAAAGAAGGCGTTTTTGATACTGTCAAAACACTTATTCCAAGTCTTAAAATATTCACCGGAATGGTTGAAACCCTTAAGATTAACCAAGATAAGATGTTGCATGCAACCGAAAGAGACTTTTCAAATGCTACAGAATTTGCGGATTATCTTGCTAGCAAAGGAATGCCTTTCCGTCAAGCACATGGAATTGTGGGCGAGTTGGTTTTAGAAGGAATTCAATCACATAAAACCTTGCAGGAGATTCCATTCTCAAAGCTCAAACAGATTTCTCCTCTGATCGAAAAAGATATTTACGATAAATTAACTTCAAAACAAGCAGTTTCCCGGAGAAATTCATTTGGAGGAACGGGCTTCGAACAAGTTAAAAAACAAATTGATCTTGCTGCAAAGAAACTTAACATCAACCTTTAGAAATGCTATCCACAAAGAAAGAGACTAGGCTAAATTTTGACCTAGTCTCTTTCTTTGCGGATAATTATTGTGTTCCACAATTCAAAATTTTCAGTAACTTTGCCTACACTAATACACAAATTTTACTAACTTATGCCACATTGAATTTTTGGACACACTTTCTTGTTAAATATTTAAATTTCTTAAATAATTATGTATAATCAAGGGAATATGCTAACAAGAAAAAATTAGCGCATATTACCACTTACTAAGCGCCACTTCTAACCTATGCCTATTTTATTCTTCTCGTATGCAACAATCACTTATTAATCTAAGTTACATGGACGAACAAGGTAAACCTCATCACAGAACCCCTTGAGACTGTTATAAACATGCTGTGCTCGCGACATCTTTGAGCACAAGCCAAAAACTGTTGGGCCGCTACCAGTCATTTGAGCTGCTTGCGCACCAAAGGAAATCATCTTGTCCTTTATTTTTGCAACTTCAGGAAGTTCTGCAATAGTTAAGTCTTCTAAAGTATTCCCCATGGCTTTGAAAAGCCTTATAGAATCCCTTTTTTTAATTGATTCGACAACCTCGTCAACATTTTGATGAGAAAGTTCTGAGTATGATATTTTTTTCAAAATTGTAGGTGTTGAAACACTGGCGCGCGGCTTTGCGATAACAATCCACATTGATGTTAATTCCCCCAGCGGAGTTATTATCTCCCCCTTGCCAGTCACTAATGCAGTTTCACTAAAAACACAAAATGGTACATCAGAATCAATTGTTAACCCGATTTTTGCCATTTCTGTTCGTGTTAAGTTCAACTTCCACATTTTATTCAAGCCCCGCAAGACAGCCGCCGCATCCGCAGAACCTCCTCCCATCCCAGCTGCAACTGGAATATTTTTCTTTATTTTGATTCGTACTCCTTGATGACCTGCAAACAATTGCTGCATCTTCTTGGCGGCTTGGTATGCTAAATTTCGCTGATCCTGCGGTAAGAATCCTGCATCCGTTTCCACCTGTATGCCCTTTATATCGCTAGCAGATTCAATCTTGACATAATCGGCTAAGTCTACTGCAGTCATGACCATTCGCCACTCTGGACTGCCATCAAGATTACGAAATGGAGTATCTAAAGATAAATTAATCTTGGCTGGTGCCTTTTCAATTATCTCCATCTTGTCACCTACCCAAATGTTTTAATCTCATTATACTTAAAAATATTGCATCTTGAAAAGACTTTTTGTATAAAAAAAAGCCTTGCAATAATCCACAGGCTTGATTCTTAAATCCAATCTTAAGTTATATATTAAACTCCTTCACTAAAATCAAGCTCAATATTTTTTGTGAGGACGTCCGTATAACTATAAGAAACTCTTTCAAAAGCATTCTCTTCTTGGTTCAAGTCGACTACGAAAACTGCTGGGTAGGTCTCACGCAATATTCCATGTCGCCTTACTGTCTTTTTTCTACCAGTTTGTGCGACAACAGTTAAATTCTCTCCGATACAACTATCAAGCTTACTTTTGATTGTAGCTAGTGTTAATGGCATTGTCTTCACCTCTCCTGTGAAACATATTGTATCATAGTTTCACAAGAATTGCAATTATACCACAACACATATAATAATTTCAATAATAAAAACATTATTTTTCAATGATTTTGGCTTCAGATAATTTGTTTGCAAGTGAAATAAATTCATCAACACTGAGTCTCTCGGCTCTAATTTGCGGCGAAATCTTCAAATCGGTTAGGACTTGTTGTATCTTTTCTCTTACTTCGGGATTTTTCCCGTAAATTCCTTGCAAATTATTCCACAGACTTTTACGCCTGTGTGCAAAGCAGCCTTTGACAAGTGAAAAAAACTGTTCTTCTGAATAAGGTTCTAGATGCTTCTCCTGCAATGGTGTGAGAACAACGATCGCAGAATCAACATTAGGCTGAGGAATAAAAACTGTCCTTGGAACTATAAATGCTGTCTTGCATTCCATTTGATACTGAACCCTAGTTGTCAGTGCACCATAATCTTTGGTACCAGGTTGTGCACTTAACCGATTAGCTACCTCTTTTTGCATCATTACCACAATTGCTGAAAAAGCTATTTTTGTATCTAGCAAATGCATGATGATCGGACTGGTAATATAATATGGTAAATTAGCAACAACTTTGATTGGATGTTTTCCGTCAAAATTATTCCTAATTAATTCTTTCAAGTCAGCTTTCAAGATATCTTGCAAGACAACCGTTACGTTATCATACTGACCTAGTGTCTCAGCTAGCACCGGTATTAATTGTTCATCAATCTCAAGTGCTAAGACCTGGTGTGCTGCCTTGGCTATCTGCTCAGTCAATGCTCCTATACCAGGACCCACTTCAATCACATCATCGTTTTCTGAAACATCTCCTGCCGCAACGATTTTGTGCAGAATATTGATATCTGTTAGAAAATTCTGGCCTAAACTTTTTTTGAAGTTAAGACCATACGTTTCCATAATTGCACGAGTACGCACCGGTGAGGCAATCTCTGGATTTTCATTCTTCATTTTGTCCATTCTCCATTTCATCTAGTGCACGCTTAAGTTGTTCTGGGGTAATTTGAAACAAGTTAAGTCTGTTATATAGCTGCTTGCCATTTGTATATCCGATTTTCAAAGTCTCTCCCAATAGGGCTCTTTTCTTTTTGGCAGTCGGACCAGCTAATAAACCAAGATCCCACAAATCTTCCCTGGTGATTAATGGTTCAGAGTCGGGAACTTCTGTATACAAATTAGATAAAGCTTCCCTGATTGCCTCAACAGACGCATGCTCGACGCCCAGACTTCCTTTTGCACTCGGTGCTGCATCTTTTTTATTCAAAAAAGCATGCTTGACCCCAGGAACTTCACGCGTAATAATATTACGAATCTTCTCACCGGAAAAATCAGGATCAGTAAAAACAATCACACCTCTGGTTTCTTGCAGTTTCGCGATTTGTTCAATCGTTTCATCGCTAATTGCAGAACCACGTGTCTCAAGCGTATCTGCATTGACAGCCAGCTTGATTCGTTTTGTATCATCTTTTCCTTCAACAACTAGAACTTCTTTTATTTTCTTCATTTTATACCTAAAATCTCCATTGTATTTTGATATGTTTGTTTTGCCAGAATATCTGCCTCAATTCCTCTTAACTGTGCCAGATACTCAAGGGTATATCTTATATATCCTGGTTCATTTTGCATCCCTCTGAAAGGAACAGGCGCCAAATAAGGTGCATCAGTTTCCACCAGAATTCGATCCAACGGTGTTGCCATGAAGGCTTCACGTACCTCTGCTGCATTTTTAAATGTACTAACACCACTATACGAGAGTTTCATCCCCAAGTCTAAAAACTTTTTTGCCCAAGTTGCATCCCCGTTAAAACTGTGCATGATACCACCAATTGAGCTAACATCCTCGTCCTTCAAGATTCGATAAACATCATCAAAAGCATCCCGATTATGAATCGTAACTGGAACATTAATCTCATGTGCTAAACGTAGCTGAGCACGAAATACATCTTGTTGCAGCTTATGCTCAACGGCACAGTGATAATCAAGACCAATTTCTCCAAGCACATTTAGCCTATCTACCCTAAGATCTTCTTTAATCTGTTTTATATATCCTTCATCAAATTTTTCTGCATCTTCTGGATGACATCCGACAGCACCATATATCTGCGGATAAATGCTGATCAATTTCTTTAATTTCTCTGTGCTATTTTTATCGTACCCAACGACTAGCATTGCCGTAACATCTAAAGCCGCTGCTCTTTCAATAACATCTGGAATATCATTGTCAAACTGTGGTGCATTTATGTGTGTATGTGAATCAAATATTTCCATACTTTCTCCTTTACCAACAAAAAGAAGTCAATCCCACAAAAATTGTGAAAAAGACTTCACTTGTGTTTCTAACTAATTAATGAACCATTGGGAATCGCTTCAGAAATCGTTAAGAGCTCAACTTTATCCCCATATTCAGCAGATAACAACATTCCTTGACTCAATTCTCCGCGCATCTTACGTGGTTGCAAGTTAGCAACAATTATAACTTTTTTCCCGACTAACTCTTCTGGCCTTGGATACCACTTAGCTATTCCAGAAAGAATTTGTCTAGGTGCTTTATCCCCTGCATCAAGGCTAAACTTAAGCAATTTGTCTGCTCCCTCTACGTGCGAAACAGCTAAGATCTCTGCAGACTTGAGCTCGACTTTATCAAATTTATCAAAACGGATCTCCTTCTTTGTTAAATTCAATTCAGATTCTTCTGCAAAATTATTATTGGTTTCTTGTTTTTGATTTGCAGCTTCTGCCATCGCTTTTCTGCCTTTTGCCTTTTCATTCTTGGTCATCTTAGATTGAATAAAAGTCACTTCTTTTTCAACATCCAAACGTGGAAAAATCGGAGTTGCTTTATTGACAACTTTGGTATTACTTGGTAAATCAGTATAAGAAATATCCTTGATTCCCATATTACCGTGCGCTAGCCCTAGTTGTGCAAAAATTTCTTTTGGAGCATGTGTTAAAAATGGCTGCAGTAAAATGGCAATTACTCTAAGACTAGCCGCCAGATGAGCCAACACACTGTATAATTCGTCCTTACGTGCTTGATCCTTTGCTAACACCCATGGCTCTGTCTCATCAATATATTTATTAGTACGACTAACAAGCGTCCATACCTCTGCCAAAGCATTTGAGAAGTGAACCTCATCCATTTCTTTTTGATAATTTGTAATCGCTTGTGTTGCAACTTTTTCTAAGTCTTCATCAAAAGAAGTAACATTGGACTTCAATTCTGGTACGGTCCCACCATTGTATTTATTTATCATTGCAACAGTTCTATTCAACAAGTTTCCCAAATCATTGGCTAGGTCAAAGTTGATTTTATTCACAAAGTCTTCCGGTGTAAAAACCCCATCATTACCAAATGGTACGGCACGCATCAAGTAATAGCGGAGCGCATCTAAGCCATAACGTTCAACTAGCATTTCCGGATAAACAACATTTCCCTTTGATTTAGACATCTTGCCATCTTTCATTAGCAACCAACCATGTCCAATTACATGTTTTGGCAATGGTAAATCGAGTGCCATCAAAATAATTGGCCAATAAATTGTGTGGAAACGTACAATTTCTTTACCAACCATCTGAACATCGGCTGGCCAGAACTTGTTAAATAACTCTTGATTATCAGTTCCATAACCAAGTGCAGTAATATAGTTGCAGAGCGCATCAATCCAAACATAAACAACATGCTTGGGGTCACTAGGGACTTTTACTCCCCAGTTAAATGTTGTTCGTGTAATTGCTAAGTCTTCTAATCCTGGTTTAATGAAATTATTTAGCATTTCATTTTTTCGAGAAACTGGAATAATAAAGTCCGGATGTTCGTCGTAATACTTAACCAGACGATCAGCATATTTACTCATCTTGAAGAAGTAACATGCCTCTCTGACAAGTTCAACCTCGTGTCCGGATGGTGCCTTGCCTCCAATGACATTACCTTTTTCATCACGATAAACTTCTGCTAACTGGGATTCGGTAAAGTATTCCTCATCAGAAACCGAATACCATCCAACATACTCACCCAAATAAATATCGCCCTTTTCCAACAATTTCATAAAAATCTTTTGAATTGCTAATTCATGATAATCGTCGGTTGTTCTGATAAATTTATCATTCGAAATTTCGAGCAGTTTCCAAAGTTTCTTAATTTGTGCGGCCATCTTATCAACATACGCTTTTGGTGTGACTCCAAGTTCTTCAGCCTTTTGCTCAATTTTAAGTCCGTGTTCATCTGTCCCCGTTAAGAAGAATACATCATAGTCTTGTAACCTCTTGTACCGTGCCATCACATCACATGCAATTGTTGTATAAGAATTACCAATATGCAACTTTCCTGATGGATAGTAGATCGGTGTTGTAATATAAAAGCTTTCCCTTGTGCCCATTAATTCAAGTCCTTTCGTACGGTCTTGCAGTATTCATGACCCATTTTCCTTATTTAAATTAATTGTTAATTATTGCAAGTATATCATATTTTATGATATCAAATTTAAAAAATTACAAATTAGCGTTTTAGATATGGTATTTCGAACTTATCAAAAAAAACTGCAACTCTCATCCCATATAAATTTTTGAAAAATTTATCTGAATTTACATTTGGGGCGGTAATTACAAATGAGTTTTGTTCGTTGTATATACCTAAACCAATATATGCTGGCTTGTCCTGATACACATCATGCATTTGTGAATTTTTAATATTGAAGACTTGGCGAACCTCTAATTTTAACTGACGCTCACTAACTACAGGTGTCAGAGTAATAAATTCACGCAGATTCATCCCCATCAGACCCAGCTCATCTAGGCATTCATCAAATTGGGTAAATACACGAATTACTGCACGATGAAGTCCTTGTACTCCGGTTAAATCCTTTTTGGTTGCAGCCTCAAATAATTGTCTAGCAGCACGATAAGCACGCGGATAGTTTTTCTCAAAAACAGTTGCAACTTTCTGAACTTCTTTTCCAAAAAAGACAAGTGCATCAAATAACTGCACTATTCTTAAAACCATCACGTTATCTACTTCAGTTTCTGGCTCTGGTTTAAGTGTTTCCGTAATCCCCTTCAAGTACAAATCTTGAATTTTCTCGGAGAAGAGTCCCATTTGTCGCTGCATATCGTATATTTCAAAATGTAAAATCGTATTATATAATTCAAAACCAGTTGCAAGAAAGTTATTATCCAAATTCTGATTCTTAGTAGTCAGATTAAAAATAATCTCTGGTACATTATTAATTCTTACAAGTAGGTGCAGCAACTCGTGAGTAAGAGTGTAATCAGGGCAAGTAATGTCATTTACTTCAATTATCAAGTCTCCACCACTCAAGTATTGTTGAGCTTGATCATGTCTGATAAATCCAGCTTTTTCATCTTTATAGATAATTTTAATCTCATTTGGAAATCCAATTTTAGCTTTTTTTAACAAATCCTTTGTCTGTTCATTCAAGCTGACTTCGGTCATTTTTATCCCTCTTTCGATAATCTCTCAATATTTTTTTTGCACTGTCTGCGTCGCGCTTACCCTCTTGCAGCATTCTATCAACTATCGCATCTTCTTCTGTTGCATCAGCACCTGCCGCTATAACCAGTGATTTAAGCTGCAACCTCATGTGTCCCTTTTGAATTCCTTCTGACACTAATGCTAATAAGGCAGCCAAATTTTGTGCTAACCCTACTGATACGATAATACTTTCAAGTTCCCGTGCACTTGTAATTTTCATCAATTTTTGATTAATACTGACTAAGGGGACAATACCAATTGAACCTCCTACAAAGCCTACAGGTAGTGGCAATTCTAATTCTCCAATCAAATAGCCACCACTCAACTTCCATGTACTCAGACCCCTATATTGACCATTCCTAGCCGCATATGCATGTGCACCGCTCTCAATAGCACGCCAATCATTCCCGCTTGCCATTACAACTGCATCAATTCCATTCATAATTCCTTTATTATGAGTCGCGGCTCTGTAGGTATCTAACTGTGCTACACGACCTGCTTGGGCAATTTTTTTTGCAATAATTTCGCCTGCAATTCCATTTCTGGATAATAGCTCAAACGGGATTTTACAGGTTGTCCTTGCAAGACATTCAGTTGCGTAATTCGACAAAATCGACATTAACACTTGTTGGTTTAACACCTCTTCAAGTTTCTTGGCAACAGCTTCTAACATTGTATTAATCATGTTAGCCCCCATTGCTTCTTGCACATCAATTGCAATATCAATTGCCACTAGATCTTTTGCAAGTATTCGTGTTTTCAACCAGCGTGCTCCGCCGCCACGTCTTTTAAGTGAAGGATGGGCTCGATCAGCTACTGACAAGAGGTTCTTCGTTAATTCCTTAATCTCCAAAATTAATTTTTTTGAATCTTCAACGTTCTCTAAAATAATCTGCCCAATCATTAGTCTTTCACTGGTGCTCGCTACAAAGCCACCCGCCTTAGCTATAATAGATGCTCCATGACTACTGGCGGCAATTACTGACGGCTCCTCTGTAACCATCGGAACTAGATAGTCTTTATTGTTTACTAGATAATGAAATGCAATTCCTTCAGGATAGCTATAATCAGTTATATAGTTTTCTATCATTGTGTCACCTAGAAATCTATTTTGAGCAGAACTTTTCAAAATCTGTATCTGATCTTTTGTCAATTTCTCATTCTGACTGATAAGATTTATTCGTTCTTTCCATGGCTTTTGATAAAATTTCCCATAATTTTGCATTCCTTATCTTCCTTTATACTAATATTTTGCACAAAACTTGTTCTTTCATTATATAATAATATCTATCAACACCACAAAGGGGTAACGTTTTTTATTATGAATAAAAAAACTTCTATTTTTAGAATTACCATTGGTTTATTCGTCTGCTTATTTTTTCTGCTTTTTTTAGGTCTTCACTTCCATACCACTCAGAATAGTACCCAAGAAAAATTGACAGTTGCTATCGTTAAGGATTCCACTGAAAATAAAAAAATATCGACATTTAACAAAAAAATTGCCAGTGCTATTGGGAAAAAGCTTAAGAAAAAAGTTATTTTAAAAACTGTAACTGCCACAACTGCAATACAAAACAAACAAAAATATTCTGTAATCATTGGATTACATGAAAAGGCAATGAACAAACAGGAAATTAAACATTCACTCGTGTATCTCTACATTCCCAATGAATTAGTATCTCTTAAGGACAAAGGACTATCAAATCTATCAGCAACAACCAAAAAAATATCGATTGTCAAAAATATTGATTATCCTCAAAGCCTTGTCCTTTCAGATATCAAACTTCATTTTGAACGTGAATCTTCCGCTGCTGACGCAATCAATTCGGTCATGACAAAAAGGACCAGAGCAGCTATTGTGAGCGCACTAGATTATACTGCATTGACATCCAAAAATATCGATTACCTAGAAAATCTTAAGACCAATCAGTCAACTCCTCCTGTTTCGGCTCAAGCCTATTACCTCTATGTTAATAAAGATACTAGTGCTAAAAAGGCTTTTACTTCATTTCAAGGGTCGCAGGCACTTGCAAGACTATCTTTTAATATTCTCGGACAAGACTATACAAAACAATAGTGATTCTGTTGTATAGATATCATGAATATATTCCAATAAGTACAACTCAACTAATATAATAGTAAAATATAGGGGCTGGTTCAAAATTAAACTTTGAGCTGGCCCCTATATCCTATATTATTCTGTATAAATATGTTTCATAATTCCAAATTTTTCGTCTAATTTCGAATTACTCATAGCAAGCTTCGCCTTAGTACTCAAATTTACCAACTTATGTCCCACTTTCTCTGCATCATTAATTAAAGCTGCTTATCGTGCTGGCAGATTATCGTGTGAATGACATTCCATTTCAACTTTCTAATTCAAAATTATTTCTTTACAACAAAGTCATATTTTCTTTTTATCAACCATCTCATACAGAAGACCCTCACGCACACCGCTCTCAGAAAAAACTATTTTTTTACTGTCCAAGCGCTTAAGCAACACGTCAAGTGGCGTCATTCCACCAAGAATTATATCAGAACGGGCTTCTTCCATTCCCTTGATGTTCAAACGTTCCTTCGTAGAATATTCTAATAGATTGGCATAAATCCTCTTAAAATCAGCAACATCTAATTCAAAACCATGAATGTTATCCAAATCTGCGAATCCTTCCTCAGCCCTTTTAATTCGGGCAACTGTCCTATTGCATCCTCCTAATAAAACTAATGGTGAACCCTTTGCCTCATTCAGCCATGATAAACCATCAAACAGCCTACTGCTAAAACTCTTGAATGCTTTCAAACTTTCTTCGGGCAAAGCACCATTTTGACAGAATTGTTCGCTTAAACCTACAGCGCCATAAGGTAAGCTAATAGAATGCATCAATTGCCGTTTTTTTACAATGGCGAGCTCCACACTTCCACCGCCCATATCTACAATCATGAAGTTTTTGATAGGTAGCGTTGAGATAACACCTAAATAATCATAGTAAGCTTCATCATTTCCAGATAAAACATGTATCCGTGAGCCAGTCAAAGCCAAGACTTCATCAATAAATTCTTGACTATTGGTTGCCTCACGAACCGCAGCTGTCGCAATTGACAAAACCTGATAGTCAGGATAGGTCTGATAGACACGCTTAAAATACTTAATTGCTTGAATAGTTCTCTTGATAGCTCCTGGGGATAATTTTTTTTGTTCTTCATTACCCATTCCCTCAGCAAGTCGTGTCGTTTCTTTCAATCTCTTTACTTCAGCAAATCTATGTCCATTATCAATTTTTTCCATCTTATTAATCGATAGCCGAACTGAATTAGAGCCAAAATCAAGAACTACCAAATTCTTCAAACAAATCCCCTCCAGCTTCATTCATCACTTGTCAAAACTACTTGAAATAGTTAACACCGATTGCAGCTCTAACTTCACTTAGAGTCTGTTCTGCTACTGCATTGGCACGGGCACTACCTTCTTTTAAGATATCATATACGGAAGGAATGTCTTTGGCAAATTCTGCACGTCTTTCTCTTATTGGTTTCAATTTTGCCTCGAGAACTTCATTTAGATATCTTTTTATTTTGACATCCCCTAGACCACCAGCTTGATATTCTTGTTTTAATTGCGCAACTTTTTCTTTATCTTCATCAAAAACATCTAGATATGTGAATACCATATTGCCTTCAATCTTACCTGGGTCCTCTACATGAACATGATCAGGATCCGTATACATTGACATGATTTTCTTCTTTAAAGTATCTGCATCATCGGAGAGATAAATACAGTTATTCAATGATTTACTCATCTTCGCATTACCGTCCAATCCAGGCAATCTGCCAGCACCCTTTTCAGGGAAAACTCCTTCTGGCTCAACTAGGATTTCTTGACCATAAATCGTGTTAAAGCTTCTGACAATTTCGCGAGCCTGTTCAATCATTGGTTCCTGATCATCGCCCACTGGTACAAGATTTGCTTTAAAAGCCGTAATATCTGCAGCCTGGCTCACTGGATAAACAAAGAAGCCCGCTGGGATAGAACGCTCAAAATTTTTCTGCTGAATTTCTGCTTTCACGGTAGGATTGCGCTCCAAGCGAGATACCGTTACTAAGTTGAGGTAATATGTTGTCAGTTCAGATAAAGCAGGAATTTGTGATTGTACAAAAATAGTTGATTTTGCAGGATCAATCCCAACGGCCAAGTAATCAAGGGCCACCTCGATTAATGACTTACGAATTTTTTCTGGATCACGTGCATTATCTGTGAGTGCTTGCTGGTCAGCAATCATGATGAACGTGTTATAGTCACCTGTATTTTGTAGTTTAACACGGCTTTTCAATGATCCAATATAATGACCAATATGAAGCTTTCCTGTTGGTCGATCTCCCGTTAAAATTGTTTTTTTCATTATCAATTACCCCTTTCAAAATAAAAAATCCCATCGCTAAAAAATAGCAATAGGACGTAATTAAGCGCGGTACCACCTATCTTGCAGTATAAACTGCCTCTCATTACAACACATATTTCATTAATTTATATTCTCCCAGTCCAATTCGTTTGACATTGCATCTCTCAACCGTTCAATGCATCTCTGTTAGAGTTAAACTACTATCTGATCATCGAATAAGGTTATTTTACCGCAAAGCCTTTATTAAATCAAAAGCTTCTTACGTTGTTGTCTTGCCTTGTTTGTGATAATATTATTCTCTACTAAAGGATAAAAGGGAGATTCTATTGGGTAAAGAAAGAAATTTCGAACAAAAAAGAGTTGATACAGTTGTTGGTAAGATAGAGAAATCACTCTTGAAAACTCAGCATGAATATGATAAAGCACGTACTGAGCGCTCATCAGTTGAGAAAAACTATGTCCAGAATGCTAAAATCAATACGTTTGAAGTTGATGATCAAATGGAAACCAACGCTGAAGTTCAGCAGCAGAAACAATTAATCGCAAAAAATGTAGAAACTGAAAAGATTTTAAGCAGACAGATCCATCTTCTATCTGATTTGGAGGATTCTCCTTATTTTGGACGGATAGACATCCATGAAAAAGGAGAAACTTCTCCCGAAACGCTCTATATTGGGACATCCTCCTTCAATGATGACATGGGAAACTTCTTGATCTATGATTGGCGCGCACCCATTTCAAGTATTTACTATAATGGCACACTTGGAACCGTCAGCTACACTACGCCTATAGGAGAACAAGAAGCACAACTATTGAAGAAAAGGCAGTTTAGGATTCAAGCTGGAAAAATCACTAATATGTTTGATACCAATGAAACAGTTGGTGATGAGCTTCTACAGGAAATGCTTGGTGAACAAAGCGATGAATATATGAAAAATATCGTAGCTACCATTCAGAAGGAACAAAATGACATAATTCGTGATACCACACATGATCTGTTAATTGTCCAAGGTGTTGCTGGCAGTGGAAAAACTTCGGCTATTTTACAACGTATTGCATTTCTTTTATATCACAGCCGTTCTGAATTAAGCGCAGAACAAATCGTTTTGTTCTCACCCAATCTGCTATTCAGTCATTATATTTCTGAAGTACTTCCTAGTTTAGGTGAGCGAAATATGCGACAGGTAACTCTTGCTGAATTTTTTGCTCAACGCTTTGAGGGCTTAAAAGTTGAAACCCTTTTTGATAACTTCGAGAAAAAAAGTTCATCTTCTGTTAATACTGAAATAACGGTCAAAGAAGATGCTGATTTTATGCGTACAATCAAAGAATATGTAACAAATTTAGACAGTTCTCATATTTTCTTTAACGATTTAATTCTCGTTGACCAAGTTATTTTCTCAAGTTCTGAAATCAGGTCACTGTATTCCAAGCTTCCCGTAGCACAACCACACCACATACGGCACTTCGAACTTAAAAATATTCTTATTAAAGAATTAAAAAAGAAAATAAAAAAAGAGTTAAATGCCCAATGGGTACTCAAAAAAATCGATAGCTTAACGGAAGAGGAATATTATTCACTTCTAGGTAATTATCAACGGGGCCGTTTTGAAGACATTGAGGCTGAGATAAACTACCTTAGCAACAAAATTGTCAGTGCTAAGTTTGAACCAATCTATGAAGCAATCTACAATAATTATTTCATAGATGTATATCACCAATATAGTGAGTTTTTGAAAGAAGTATTATCAGATGATGTTGTAAGATTCAATAATGAATTAGAGTACCACCGTATCCGACTAGAAGATTGTGCCCCAATTTTATATCTGCGTGATCAAATAACTGGCGAGGGACAAAATCATTCAATTCAGCATCTTTTTATTGATGAGATGCAGGATTATTCACTTGCACAGATATACTATTTGCACGCAGCCTTTCCAAATGCACACCTTACCCTCTTGGGTGACAGTGAACAAGCCTTATACCATGAGATTCAGGCACCGCAGGAATTAATGAAGGATCTCAAGCAAACAATCAACCCTAAAAGGGCCAGGATGATCGAGTTAAACAAAAGCTATCGTTCAACTTTTGAAATTACCTCGTTCATGAAGGCATTATTACCTGATGGTGACAAAATTCAAGCTTTCACCCGCTCCGGCTCGTTACCAAAATTAGTACTAACCGATGAATCAAATACTATTTCAAAACTCTTGACGGAGGCGAGACTGCTTCTTAAAAAGAACGAAACGGTCGCTATAATTACAAAGGATGTCGCCACATGTCAAGTATTATTAAAGTCCTTCAAGACTAAGGATGCACCAACACTCATCACGAATAATGATCGTTCACTGCCAAAAGGACTTGTCCTTTTACCTATTTATCTTGCAAAAGGGCTTGAATTTGATGCAGTAATTGCTTTCGAGGTTTCCCAGAATAATTTTGCAGATGATTCTTCCCGTGGAGTTCTCTATACCATCTGCTCGAGAGCGATGCATGATTTAGTTTTAATTAGTGTTAAGGGGATCTCAAATCTTATAACGGCTATTCCTAGTGGCCTCTTTACCATTGAACAAGATATTACGTTTAAACAAAAGTAATTTTTTATTATTGTTAGTTTAATTGAAAATCAAGTATTGACCTTTTAATAGTATTATTATACTGCCTTTTCAAGCATATAGTTATATCTATCACGCTTAAGGTCTTGCATTTAATAATACGATATAATATACTATTTTAGTCAGTATTTGTTGCCACTTTAGCTCAGCAGGTAGAGCACCACCATGGTAAGGTGGGGGTCACCGGTTCAAATCCGGTAAGTGGCTTACATGTGTTATATCATATCGTGAATAAAGGACTGCAAAGAATTTAATTTTATTTTTCTGTGGTCCTTTTTATTTATGTTTAATTTGTATATGTAACTTTTTATCAAATTTATTTGCTGTTTTGAGAAGAACTTCTCTTTTTATTATCTCCACGCCTGATATTATTAAACAATAAATATATCAAGCAGAATGGTGGCGTTAATAGCATGGCAAATTCTTTAGATAATAAAAGTATAACTGAACAAATTTTAAGTATTAGGAACACTAATGATAATGAAGATTTTCAAAAATTATTTTTACAATACCGTCCACTTGTTTTAAGCTCAATTAATCGCTATCATTTTAGATTTTATGAAATAGATGATCTGTTGCAGGAGTCAAGAATTGTTTGTTATCAAGCAGTTCTAGCATATAATATCGATGGAAAAATTACATTTGGCAAATTTTACCAGCAAAGTTTGCTTAACTGTTTTTGCAGTATTTTGCGTAAAGAAAGTGCGACAAAACGTCAGGCAGATAGATTTGCTGAATCTTTTGAAAATATTTTAGAAACACAAGGTGAGTACTATTCAAAATCTGCAATTTCCAATATTTCACCTGAAAATACAGTTATCATTAATGAGGCCGTTAATAGTCTGCCCTACTTGCTTTCAGATTTTGAATATCATGTTTTTTCATTACTTTATTTTAAACATCAGTCTCCAGAAGCAATTGCCATTTTGCTTAAAGAACCTCAAAATAAGGTTAATCGAGCTGTTAATCGTTGCAAAAATAAGTTAGCGGAAGAACTTTTTTGATTCTTTGTTTTATGTATCATTTTTTTATAAAAAGAGCAGTAGAATTAAGTACTAACTGGAAGCACACCATGTTCCTTACAGTTGTGTTATTCAAAATTCTTGCTTATGAAACTAGCTTATTTATGGAGACAAAAAAGGATTAGATTAAAAGTTATCTTTCAATCTAATCCTTTTCATTTG
>NZ_BACP01000069.1 GCF_000260415.1 Liquorilactobacillus mali KCTC 3596 = DSM 20444 | reverse complement strand
TTCGGCGTATCTTTGATTTCAGGTGGATAAAGTTTGTAAATGATAGCAGGCACACAAATCAGACTGATGAGACCGGGCAGCAGGGCGGCCAGCAGCCAGCCAGTCCAAGTAATATGAACGTGCAGAGCGGCCGCTAAAGCAACTGCGACTAGGTTGGGCGCCATGGCTGTCATGAATAGACCGCTGGTTGCGATGTTGCCATGAAAGGCGGTCATCATGAGAAACGCGCCGATTTTGCGCTGGGTCCCTTCTTGCGGGTCGGAACCGTACGCTTTGGCTAGCGATTCGATAATCGGAAAGACGATGCCACCAGCACGCGCCGTGTTACTCGGTGTCGCGGGACTCGTGACTAAGTCCACACCAATTAGTGCGTAGGCCAGTCCGAGTGTTCGTTTGCCGAAGCATTTGACGAACACTAACGCGACTCGCCGACCCAGACCCGTTTTGACAAAACCGCAAGATAAAAAGTAGGCCATCGCGATCATCCAGACCGTACTATCACCAAATCCTGCAATCGCGGTATCAATCGGCGTGACGCCTAATAGCACACAACAGGTCAAGCCGATGATTGCCACCCCAGCGATGGGCAACGGCTGGGTAATACACCCGATGATCGTACTGACAAAGATTGCCAACATTTGCCATCCGAGCAAACTCAAATCACTTGGACGCAGAGGGGCAGCCAGCCAAAGTATCAGGCCACAACTGAGCGGCCAAATGAGTTTTCGATAGTTGACTGGATTCAAATGTGACATACGTAAAACCGCCTTTCAATTAACTTCAGCTGAGGCACGCTAGTCTGAACTGGCTCGGTCAAGCTGTGCGATATCAATCACAATTGAGATACTTACCAGTAGTTTGGTCATATCTGAATGTTCGACTAGCCAATCGGTCCTCAGAGTAGACATGTCATTGTAAACCGAGTTCTAGCTTGGCAGCCTGTGACATCTTAGCGACTGACCATGCGGGTTCCCAGACAAGATTAATGAGCACCTGGTCAGCATCATTCAACGCGCTTAGTGCTGCCTTGATGTGGTCGTCCAGATAGCCCGTCAATGGGCAGCCCATAATGGTGAGCGTCATCGTGACGGTGCACAGTTGAAGGTCGGCGTCATAAGCAATGTCGTAAATTAACCCCAGGTCGACGATGTTAACGCCAAGTTCGGGGGTCGATGACGGTTCGTAAGGCGGTTAACGCTGCTTCCTTAAATGGTGGTCTTGTCTTAATCATGAAAAATAACCTCCTTTGAGTGACGCCCCCGGCACGGCGATGACAGCCACTGTGACGGGGGCGCAATCCTTATTTGATAAATTTGACTTGTTCGTTGATTTTCTTGATTTCGGCTTCCTTGCGTTCATTAAAAATGACTTTGTTCTTCTCAAACAAGTTGTCACCGTTCGTATCGATCGAGACGATCAGCGGGCCAAAGTCTTTGACTTCACACGCCCAGAGTGTTTCGGGCATGCCGAGGTCCTTCCACTGTGCATCAACGATTTTTTCAACGTGCAGCGCAGCGTATACCGCGTTACCTGCGGGATAAACCAGATGGAGAGCGTGATATTTTTTGCAGGCGCGTTCTGTCCCCGAGCCCATCCCACCCTTACCAACGATCAACTTAACGTGAGTTTCCTTGACAAAGGCTTCTTCGAATTTTTCCATTCGCATACTCGTGGTTGGGCCGACCGCAACCATCTGATAGTGGCCGTCGCCGAGATCTTTGATGATTGGACCAGCGTGTAAAATGGCACGGTCGGTAACGTTGACGGGTAACGGCCGGTGTTCTTCGACTAACCGACGATGCGCGACGTCCCGGCAGGTCGTGAGTGAGCCGGTCAGGTACACGATGTCGCCGATTCGAATGTCTTTGATGTCGTCATCTGAGATGGGCGTGGTTAAATGATAAGTTTTCATGATAATTCGACTCCTTTGTTCAGTGGTAATTCGTAATTCAAATCTTGGTCAAAGTTAATGAGACCGCGTCGATGGGACCAGCAACCAGTGCTGACGGCGACGCCAATCGTTGATGGATGCCGGGCCGTATTTTCAACGTTGACGCCCATGACCGATTTTTGACCACCAAAGCCTTGTGGCCCGAGCCCAATGTGGTTGATGCCGTCTTCCAAGAGGTGTTCCAACTTAGCGGCGTTCGCATTTGGATTCTCACTATCGACGCGGCGCATCAAAGCGAGTTTGGAATTCAACGCGGCGGTCTCAACGGAGGTTGCCACGCCGACGCCGACGAGTAATGGTGGACAAGCGTTGATACCATAGCTTGTCATGCGATCCATGACAAACCGCACGACGCCTTCGTAGCCTTCACCGGGCATCAGCACTTTGGCAGCGCCAGGCAAGGTACAACCGCCACCAGCCATGTAAACGTACATTGAAATGTCCGTACCGTTGCCGTCGACTCGTAAGAAAATCGACGGGATGCCGTCACCAATGTTCATGCCAGTATTGTATTCGTCGAACGTTTGAACGGCGTTGTGCCGCAACGGGGCCTTCTTCGTGCCACGATAAACGGCATCCTTTAAAATCTGGTTCAATTCTCCGAGTAACGGAAACTGGGCGCCACATTTGATGAAGAATTGTAAGGCCCCAGTATCTTGACAGCTCGGCCGCTGCAGCTTGTTGGCGAGTAACTGATTTTCCATCATCGTATCGTAAACGAGCTTTTGTAAGGGATCGACTTCAATTTTGCTGAGTTCTTCGAGTTTGGCCGTCACGTCATCGGGTAAGCGGTGACTGATGAGGGCAATGTAGTCGGCCAAGATGTCACGCATTCGCTGCCCCTTGGTCGATAGTGTGGGTTCGGTATAGTCGTAAGTCATTGTATCCATGATTGATTTCCTCCTATCAATTTACAGCTTCATTTTAGGCAACCCTGGGCACGCAGACTAACCGCTAGATGATGACTTCGACGGCACGAGGCGTTGTGAAAAACCACGCAATCAACCAAATCTGGTATGTGATATGACAAAAAAGTACCAGTCTAATTCAGTTGCAAATGCTGAATTAGACTGGTACTGAGCGATAAATCCATATTTCGGACCGACAAGTGTGACTAATCATTATCACAAAAATTGTTATGCCATTAATTATTGATTGAGCAGATTTTTTAATTGTGTGACCTTAGTTTTGAGTGCTTGGTATTCTTCAAAGTGTAATTTGTAAGCACAACTCTCACAGGCACTCAGTTGATCGACCGTCGCCAGTTGCGCCCAGTGCGTCATTTGTGCTTGGACCCAGGCGGTTTGCGTGGGCGTCAGTGGTTGTTTGAATGCTGAACGCGGCCCATTTGAGAGGTGCTCGCGGTAGTTCGAAGGCGTCTGACCGAAATGCCGTTTGAACATCAAATTAAATGACTTGACCTCCTGGAACCCATTTTTGGGTGCAACGTCTGCAATTTTTAGATTAGGGTCCTCCAAGTCGGCAATCGCGTGTTGAAGGCGGCAGCGGGTCAGGTATTCGTAAAAATTGATGCCGAGCTCAGCTTTAAAAATACGGGACAAATAGGCCGTGGAGTAGTGACTGATGGCGGCTGCCGATTCGAGCGTGACGGGCTGATCGTAGTGCTGATTGAGATTGTCGATGACCCGGCTGAGCGAGCTTTGTTTTTTCGGCTGTGGATAGGCAATCGTTGCCTGAGTGTCAAAAAAGTCATGATGTAACAAGTTGGTCAGCTGGAAATAGGCCGCGTTTAGCTCGAATGCGGACCAACTTGATTGATGCAGTCCCGTATAGAGCTGTGCCAGAATTTGCCGGATGGTCTGGTAGTCGCGATGTTGCGGTGCTGTCACGCTGTTTAGGTGAAAAGCTCCGTGTGACAAGTCGAGTCCTTGGCTGGTGTAGAATGCAGGGGCGATATGTAAGCGCAGCGCCAGACATTCTGGATCCAGGGCAAACGTGGCGTGACCGCAGTTGGTGTTGATTAAAATTAAGTCGTTGGCTTTTAAATCATACCGGCGGCCGTCAACGTTGACTTCCACGTGGCCTTGCAGGAGCCAAAATAATTCGATTTGCGGATGCCAATTGTAGTGGTAACTACCAATCGTATAGGCGAGCAAGTCGAAGTTTACCGCGGGTGTCGATTGAAAGTGCTGGTTGGATAACATTGAAAATCACCTCCGAGGATCATTGAATGAGATCATGAATCCATATCTGGTTATTACCGATAACTCTTTTTTTTGATAAACTTTTACCTACTTCTCTTAAATTTGGAACTTTTGTAGTTGATGTAGTACTATCAATCAAAAGTGATTCCATTAGTTTACTTGGAATCAAATGCCAAAAATAATTTTTTTGTTCTTGGTTTAGTTCAAAAAGATATTGTTGCTTTAATCGCCCATTCTTATCAAAGACTTCACCCTTATGTGCATTTAACCATTCTCGATGATCAGATAAGGGAATTTCAAGTTTATACATATCACAATCAACCCTCCAACCATCATCGTCCCAAATATTTCCATCATATGCTAATGGCTTGGGGGAGCTATAAACGTCATATTTAGCAACACTTACAGCATGAATCTTTTGGTTAAAAACATGAAAAATAATATCTCCTCTTCTGACATGAGACATGTTTACATACCCGGGATTTCTACCATGTTTCCGATTTAATTTAGGAGACCAAAGTAATTTGTGCTGAAATTCATATTTATGACTTTGATTTTGTGAAACCAGGAAAAGAGAGGGCATTAAAATCACTACCTTATATATTGATTTGACTCAATAATAACACGGAAAAGAACGGAATCTGTTATTTTCCCCGACTAGCATTTTTTGCATGTATATCTGTCAATTCTTGTGTTCTTTGTAAGTAATTTATTCTTAACTTAAGAATAAACAAGGCTAAAAGGAAAAAGCCTAGAATTATTATAGCTATTAATAAAAAATGGATGGTAATAATTTTCGTAACATGTCGAACACGATTATCAGTTATACCATTCGATTTTACATAATAAATTTGAAGATTTTGTTGAGTACATAGAGTGACAACATGATCTCCCTTCGGTGGGACAGCTACCCTAATTTTTTCTCTAATATTATTAACTAAAAGTTGTAAGAAGCTGTCTAAAATCTCTTAAGTAATAGTGCTAAAAACGCTAAAACGACCATTTGCAGACTGGTGGTTAATTGACGCTCACAATTTTTCCAAAGTCGCCGACAATTCTCTAGCCAACTAAAAGATCGTTCGACTACCCAACGTTGGGGCATGACTTCGAATCGATGCAACTCATTGCGCTTCGCAACCTGCACGGTTGCGTTTAAATTACTGGCTACATCGAGCTGAAAATTAACGCCTGAATAACCACCATCAACTAAGACATTTTGAACCTGGCGTAAATGCATGGCATGTAAAGCGATCATTGCACTGGCCCCGTCTCGATCAGAGACGTTCGCTCGCGTCATGTGAATGGCCTGCGGAAAGCCATTGATATCAACTGCCAGATGGCGCTTAATCCCCGAGATTTTCTTACCAGCGTCGTAACCTTTGTTTTCAGCAGTAGCGGTGTTTTTGACGCTCTGAGCGTCAACGATAATAAAGGAAGTTAAAGCTGAACGTCCTTGGTAAGTTCGCCGAGCAATGACAATTTTTTTAAAACTTGTTCCAATAAAGAATCAGCCGTAGGCTCAGCTTTAGTTGACCAAATTTTGTAATAGTTGTAAACTGACCGCCATTCTGGGAAATCACCGGGGACTTGACGCCGTTGGCAACCGGTTTTCAAGACATATAGGACCGCACAGAAGACCTCGTAGAGGTCATATTTTCGAGGCTTAGTTCGCTTACGAAAATTTTCTAAAGCTGGTCGAATTAATTCAAATTGTTGCCGAGTAATATTGCTGGGATAATTTTTCATAGCTTAAACTCGCTTTTTACATAGAAGTATATCAAAAATCATAGATCTTGGACAGCTTCTGAACATGGCGTGCGCCAACGGCGTAACCTTGACCAACGTTCTAAATATAATCAATCATTAGGACGGTCAATTGAACAGCGACCCATCGTGGTTAATCGACGTAATCGCATCGGTGATTTTGAATTAGATACAATTGTTGGCCCCCGTGGGCATAGTAAGGCAGTTTTATTAACCTTAATCGATCGCAAATCACGTTTCCTTTGGGCCTACCGATTAAAAAACCGGACAGCAGTAACTGTTAATGAAGCCCTAAATAAGTTTCTAGCAACTTTTAATTGCCCGGTGCATATTTTTACGGTGGACCGTGGCACTGAGTTTAGCGGTCTAGTATCACTTGAATCACAATATGGTATTAAGACCTATTACTGCCATGCTTATACTCCAGCTGAACGTGGTAGTAATGAACGCTTTAATCGGAATTTACGTTATTTTTATCCTAAAGGGACTCGTTTTGAGCACATTAGTGCTCAAGATTTAACGACGACGTTACTCCAAATTAACCAGCGACCGCTTAAAATACTCGACTGGCAAACACCGTATCAGGTTATGCTGACAAATTTGTCAAAAAATCCGGATTAAATTTGCAATCTACCTAATTTAATTAGACTTATTAAGTAAAGAAAATAGGGACCCTTTCAGTTAAGGCTATACTCCTTCTTGGGTAGACAAGCAAATAATTAAAGCTTGTCTTCCTAGAAAGGAGTTTTTGTATGGGCCGAAAAGGTTCTAGATATACGTTAGATGAGAAGCTCTTTTATATTGGTCTGGTCCAAAAGGGCCAGTCTGCTAATTCAATTCATAGACAGTATGGTGTTCATGATTCACAAATCCAGCAATGGTTAGAACGTTACGAGTCAGATGGTGTGGACGGGCTTAAGCGAAAACGAACCAATCGAGTCTACTCTCAAGAATTCAAACTTGAGGTCGTTCAGAAGTATCTTGGAGGTAGTACCTCATATCCCAAGTTAGCCAGAGAATTCGGTATTCCCAATAGTGGTGTCATAGTTCAATGGGTTTCCCTGTATAATGGTGGTAAATTACTTAAATCCGCTAGGAGGGCTGCACCCATGAAGGATGGCCTTAAGACGACGCAAGCTGAACGTATCGAGATTGCACAATGGACTATCGCCAATGAATTGAATTACGTTGAAGCGACAAAGCACTTCGACGTTTCGTATGGACAAGTCTATGCCTGGGTCAAGAAATTCAAGCGAAGTGGTGAATCGTCACTTGCCGATCGGCGTGGTAAATCCAAGGAAAATAATGATCAACTGACCGAACTTGAGAAGAAGGATCTTGAGATCAAACGCCTTAAGGCGCGACTTGAATACGTCTCAACGGAGGCCGCCGTTCTAAAAAAACTTCAGGAAATAGAAAGAAGGAATGCCGCTCAGACGAGCAATATCAGACCATTCAACAACTCGCACAAGAAATGAATCCAGATTCGGCCAAGCCTTATGGCATTAGCACTGCGTGCCGTGCTCTTGATATTTCGCGTGCCGCATATTACAAGTGGTTGAATCGTAAACCAACGATACATCAATTAGAGAATCAGGCGATTCTCGAATATATTATTGAGCTTGAAGAAAATAATCATTACATCTTCGGCGTTAAGCGACTCGTGACCTACATCAACGTCGAAACGCCGTATCATGTCAGTCACGGCCGTGTTCGTCGAATTATGCGCAAAGGTCACATACGGGCCTCTTATTCGCGTCGCGAAGCATGATCGCAGAGCCGAGAAGAAAGAGTATCTCCTTGCCAACAAGCTGTACACTGTGGACGCTGGACATGCGTTCCATCCAGTCAGGCCTAATTTAGTCATGGTCACCGATTGTTCAGAGTTAACCTATGGAATCAAGAACGAGAAGAAGCTTCGACTCAGTGCCGTAAAAGATCTGTATGATCATAGCATTATTGCCTGGCGCGTCGCGCCAACTGAGACTGCACAACTAGTGACAGATACCATCAAATTGGCCCTTAAGAACAATAATGGCATTAAGCCCAAGACGATGCATAGTGATCAAGGATCGGCGTACACAGGTGGCGAGTACAATACATTTTTGGCTGGAGAAGGCATTATTCATAGTATGTCTCGCCCAGGCACTCCAGGGGATAACAGCCCGATGGAAAGCTTCTGGAGTCATCTGAAAACCGAACGCTTTGCATTTGAACAAGCTTTATCTGAAGTTGAGATGATGAAACAGATTGAAGACACCATTCACTGGTATAACTATGAACGACGCCAAGAAACACCAAACGGCATGACGCCGATGGAATATCGGAATCATGCCGTAAAAGAAATTGCATAGGAACTTTAATTATTTGACCTGTCTACTTGACACGGACCAGCGCCAACCAAAAGGGGGGCCCTATTTTCTTTTAATACCGTATTTCACACGGTATCGAATAAAGGTCGTCCGTTTAATACCTGTATTTTGGGACACATCAATGTCACTCATGCCTGCTCGATAAAGCTTAAAAGCATGTTGCAAGCGGGGATCGCCTTGGGTGTATTGGGGTTTGCGCCCATGATATTTGCCTTGTTGTTTAGCCAGGGCAATGCCTTGTTGCTGACGTTCGATGATCCGCTTACGTTCACTTTCAGCTTGGTATTTATAAAGTTCAATAATGAGGTTGGTCATGAGTTGACGTAAATTGGGGTCAGCAATCCCTGTCATGGACGGTAAATTCAACACATCTAGGGTGGCACCCTTATTTTGAATGGAGTTCATGATCTTAGTCAAATCATGGTTGTTTCTGCCTAAGCGATCTAATTCAGTGACCAGGACAATATCACCCTCACGAATATAGGCCAGCATTTTTTGCAGTTCTGGCCGATTAGTGTTAGCCCCACTTAATTTATCCGTAAATAATTTATCAACGTCTTTTAAAGCCGCTAACTGCCGATCTAAATGTTGCTCCTTGGAACTCACGCGCGCATAACCAATTTTAGCCATTTTCAGACCTCCTTTTGGACAGTTCTAATAAACATTTGTAATTCCTAGTATAGCACAGAAGCAAGAAAGGCCACTAGGGTATACCCTATTGGCTAAAAGCAAATAAAAATTAGGTCAATATCGACAAGCACCACAAATAAAAAAGCCGCCCTGCGTAACTTTGGTCGGTTACAGGGCGACAATGTAGTTTTGTAATCTAGGCCACCGCCTTTGAAGCGGCTTGCACGGGAAGTCCTGTTTTCGGCGGGACTTCCTTTTTCTGTTTATGTTATAGCATGACCTTTAAAAACTGGCTAACGCTTTAAACTTTGATCCAGTTCGGATTTGGATTGTTTGATCTCCGGATTCTGTTCAGCAAATGCTGATATTATTCGGTTGTTTATCAGCAACCGGGTCAATAGTATCGCGCATGATGGTGATAATACGATTTTGAACCTCGGTCCGCTGGAAAATGACAAGAAGTTTGACGTTATTGCGGATGTTAGCAACGACGATGTTGTTTTGAACAAGGAACCAAACGGTCAATAATAAATGCGATGAACGTCAGTCAGCTAAATATTGAACTGACGTTTTTGTGTTACCAAATGGTTTTTATGCCCATCAATATCAGTAGGATGCCCATTATTGGTTTGAGTTTACCCCCAGCATTCTTAGAACCGCCAACAAAGCGGCTCATCACGTATGGGGCAATGGCGGCACCAATCAGTGCGCCGATCATGAGGCCGAGGCCAGCGTGCCAGTCGACTTGTCCGCCAGCGGTGTGGAAGATTGCGCCAACGATGGTCATCCCGACCAACACGTACGACGAGGTCGCAACGGCATTGACCATGTTCAGGCCGAGGATCAATAACCCGGCGAGGATGGGACCACCGCCGCTGAGACCGGCAACCCCCACCATCAACCCGCTTAGGATGCCAAAGCTGCTGGCTTTAAGTCGACCGTGCGCCTGCAACTGAGTTGACCCCGTTTGCTTATTGCGCATGATGTTAAGTCCCAGTAAGACTAAGATAATGCCCACGACCCAGGTGTAGATTGATTCAGGGATATAGGGCGACAGTAATGATCCAACCACCACTGCGGGCAGTGCCGCGATCAGCATTTGATTGCCTAGTTTGAAATTAATTGCCCGTTGCCGATAGTAGCCCAATGAGCCTAGAATAAGGGAAGGCAGCGCGGTGACCAGCGAGGTAGCGGTAGCGGCTGCAGGTGCGAGATGAAATACCGCAGTTAACACACCTAAATAAATGGCAGCACCGCCACCACCCATTGAAATGACGACAAACCCGACAATCAGGCCAATAAGTAAGAGTGATACAATCTCCAAGATAGAACTTCCTTTCAAACGAATAGGTCGGTACGGCCTATTCGGTGCCGTAGCAAGCCACCTTGACACAAACAAGGTGGCTATCAAACGACAATTAAATTTTGTTTTACGTTACAATATGTTATTATAGTTTACAACATGTAAATTGCAAGCAAAAAATATCGAGGTGATCCACATGTCACGCCAAATTTTATCAAAAGATCGCATTATTCAGGCTGCCGTTGCCATTATTGAAGCGGGTGGCACACCCACGTTTTCCACCATTTCACGACGGCTTGGAAGTCGTTCTCAGGCCCTGTATCCGTATTTCGCAAATCAAACCGAATTAAGTTTTGCGATTTTTGACTGGGTCGCCAGACAGTTGAATGATCAGATAAAAACAGAACTGTTTGGGTTAAGCGGTCGGGAGGGCCTCATTGCGCTGGCTGTTGCGATGCGGCGGGAAGGGCTGGCCCACGTGCGGCTGACCCAGTATCTACTCAGCATTCCGCGGGACACAGCGAATGCGGATATGCAACAGGGCACGGACTTGTTTCGCGACTTGCTGGGCGGTATGATCCGGCCTGTTTTTCAGCACTCACGGGTGCGGCTGATTGCCGCGCGTTGGCTACGTGACCTCATCGTCGGCGATGTGGTCAACATTGGTGCGGGGTGGTTTATTGATCAGGGAATTTCTGCAGATGACAGCTTCGAATTAGCCCTGACAGCTAGTTTGGACAGGCTGACACTGGAAGACCAGCAAGACACACAGGACGATTAAGAGCTTCAGTCCGTTGAGCTGGCCTGATAAGACCACTTTATCGGCAAAATAAAGCCCCATCTAACCTGCCGACTTGGCAGGTTAGATGGGGCTTTAAAAATTGAACCGACTAACGACAATCAAGTTTTGACGCAACAATTATTGTGGTTATTTCGTCAGAATTGGGACGGTCAAGCTGTCCGGAATATTGGCGTTTATAGCAGTAAACTAAGTGCCAACTCCGGCCAACAACTTAATTTATTTGAAACCCCGCACAACCAAATTCGCCGTAGCCGGTTAAACCAAGTGATTGATGAAATTCACCGGCAATTTGGGTTCACCAAACTAGTTTACGCGACCAGTTTATTAAAGGGAGGCACCGCTATCAAGCGGGCTTCACTAGTGGGCGGACATAATGGAGGCAATAGCTATGAATAGCGATATAGAGATTATTAAGGGGCGGTTAACCTTATTGTTTAAGCGGCGTCCCCAAACCCGCTATTGGTTAATGTTGAGAACCTGTCTAGTATCTGCTGAATCTGGTAGAATTGTGGAAAACCGACTGAGGAGTTTGTCATGCCAGATTATCCAAGCAATATTTCTCGAGCGCAATTTGCGTTAATACAACCTGATTTAGAAAACTTCCGCAAGCATACAAGACCGCGTCGTTATGATCTTTATGACGTATTCAATGCCATCCTTTACTCGCTTACTACAGGGTGTCAATGGCGTGAATTACCGCACGATTTCCCGGAATGGCACACTGTCTACCGCTATTACGATATGTGGCGAGATAAACCAGACCCGACAGCTGATTCGCTATTAGAAAGGCTTTTAAAAAAACTGTTGCTTCCTATCGCTTTGCACAGGGCCGATCGGCCCGAACGTCGTTTGTGATTGTTGATGCTCAAAGTGTTAAAACCACTGATTTAACGAAAAATAGTGGCTACGATGGCGGCAAAAAGATTTCAGGGATTAAGCGTCATATGGCGGTTGATATTAATGGTTTACCACAAGCCATTCTCGTGACACGGGCTAATGTATCAGATCGTTCAGGTGCATTGGCTATGTTTAGTTTGGCTAGCCAAAATTTAGAGCTGGTTCAGCATGTCATGGTTGATGGTGGCTACACTGGCAATGACTTTGCGGATCAGGTGAAGCTCATTTTGAATGCTAAGACGACGGTAGCTAAACGCAACGAGTTGCATATGTTCACGGTGTTACCGCAACGATGGATCGTTGAACGTTCATGGAGTTGGCTAGACAAATGTCGGCGACTTTGGAAAAACTGTGAACGTGCCCTTAACAGCAGTCTTCAAATGGTTGTATTGGCCTTCCTGAAGATAGTTCTTAAAAGATACTAGACAGGTTCTGAAGATAGTTCTTAAAAGATACTAGACAGGTTCTGACTAATGACACCTACGATCAGACCTATAATCTGTTTTTTAACAGTCAACGGGCTAATGAGCGCTTGCAATCCGTTCCCTTACATAAATTAGTACACTATGATTTAGCTGATTTAGAAAAGCTGTTAAAAGCATTACGACAAGATATAAAGCTAACGATCGAATTTGTCGGCTTTACAGGAGAACGGTGGCCGGCAAGTCAAAAGCTGATTCAACGAAAGCGGGTGCCCCTTGAATAACCAAGACTTTGATTTAGGCACGGTTAAGCATTTTTTTGAACATGATTATCATGACCGGGGCATGATGAAATGGCAGGGGTTCTATTTATCTGATCATACTGCCGCTTTAAACCAACAGAACCAGCAGTTGAATGCAGTATACGTTCCACGACCGCAACAATCCTTAGCAGTAATTACCGAGGTATTGGCGGACGCATATCAGCGTCAGCAACCAGTGACCATTCAATTAAAAACGGTTGACCAAAACAACCGCCATTTACCAGATATCACCACCTTGATCCATGGCTACAATGCCAATGATATTGTGATTGACGCTGATCGGTTTATCCCACTACAAGAAATTCGCAATGTGGTCTTTAAAAATACGGAGAAGCTATAAAATTCTAGCTCTCCGTATTTTTCTTAACACTTTATTTGCTGGCTCTGTTTTTTCTCATTGCTTTATTTTAGACAATTTTACTTCAATGTAGGCAAAAGAATTCACAGACCATTGCCATTAATTGATAACGTTTTTCAGATCTCCTGATAAATATGCTTTTATATTATCAACAGTCATATGCAACAACCGTTCTCTTGTCTCATATGGTGCCCAAGCAATATGTGGGGTAATATAACAATTTTTGGCCTGTAATAATGGGCTATCACTAGCAATGGGCTCCCCTTTAACAACATCAGTGGCGTAGGCATAAATTTTGCCTTCATTCAAGGCATTCTTGATGTCCGATTCATTAGCCAATTTGCCTCGGGCCGTATTCAATATAATAACCCCATTTTTCATTTTGGCAATCGTATCATTATTAATTAAATCAATTGTTTCTGGTGTTTGGATCACATGCAGACTAAGCACATCAGATTGCCTTAATAGTTCATCAAATGAAACCTGCTGAATCCATGATTCAGGAACCTTTTTAAGACGATGATTATAGAAAATAATTTTCATAGAAAAAGCGTGTCATATTTTAGCAACTTTTTGCGCAATATGGCCATAACCGATTAGTCCTAAAGTTTTAAGTTATGGAGCGATAGAAAAATACCAAATGAATATATCAGTTATAAAAGACGTCCCCAATCAAGTCAATCTAGGCCTCTTTTGTAATATTTTTTGAAACCATTTCATTTGAAATATGAATATATGCATGTTACATTGACCATGTAATCCTTATTTAGAAGAAATTAATGCGACGTATGGCATTATAATACATTAGGAGGACTGTCACATGTATATAAGAAAATCAAAATTACAATATCATGCAAAGCCTGAGAAGAGTAATCCTATTATCGCACGACGCTTACAGGAGATTTTAGGGGGGCAATGGGGAGAAACTACAGGAATGTTGGCCTATACGCTTCAAGGTTGGAACACTGTTGGCAATGAAAAATATAAAGATTTATTATTAGACACTGGTACGGAAGAAATGGGCCATATGGAAATGTTAGCAACCATGATTAATGACCTATTACGTGACGCTCCTACTGATACGATAGAAGAATTGGCGAGAAATAGTGATCCAGCGACCGCTGCAATACTTGGTGGTATGGACCCTCAACATGCATTCGTCAATGGGCTTGGTGCAGGACTATCGGATTCTAACGGCAATCCTTGGAGCGCAAATTTCATCATTTCAAGCGGGAATTTACTCGCTGATATGCGCTTCAATGTTGTCCGTGAATCACAGGCTCGCCTTCAAGTATCACGAAACTTCCTGCAAACGGAGGATAAAGGTGTTCGCGATATGCTAAGTTACCTCATGGCTCGTGAAACGCAGCACCAGCTTCAATTCTTAAAAGCTTGTGAAGAATTGGAAGAAAAATACGGTCCAGTTGTACCACATGGTACTCAAGACTTACAAAAACAAGGTAAGGAGTTTACACATACACTTTACAACTTCTCAGAAGGAGAAGCCTCTCAAGCACTCGAAGGAGAAACTGCCCGTGATGGAAACAAATTCCACTATAGTAGTGACCCCATTATGGCAGGTGGTGAACCTGATTTAACAGCTGCCCCAGAAATATTAAGAAATACGCCACCTGAAGATCCAAGCACTGCTGTTGAAGAAGGGCGCAGAATGCTTGAAGGTGAACAAAATACAAGTAAATAGTTAAAAAATAAAAATATACGGCTCTTCGTCAAGTAGAGTTGATAGATCTTTTGTGAAGCATCTAGGCCTTAATTGGTCTAGGTGCTTTTATTATGCTGCTGCCTTGCTGCTCTTAGCTCTGAACCAAACCCGTTCCAGGAATATACGATTGATGAAATTGTTCCAATTCGTATAGCCGTACGCAGTGTTCTTAATCTTCTTGATGATGCCGTTAATACCCTCAAAGAAGCCATTTGAGTACTCATAGCGTAATGCATTGATGACTTGTCTCTTGTACTTCTTTAACGTTTTGATAGACTGATCCATTCGGTTTCCTAATGATCGATAGCTCTCTAGTGCGGCTGCGAGTGCTGACGCATCACGCTTTCTAACCGCTCCTATAATCTCCTGGTAGACTTCATATGCTGCCCGGAACTCCGGGCTCAGGTCTAAGCTCTTGGCGACCAGATTTACAGTTGTTTCGTAATAGCCGACGCTGGTGTGATACGTGGGTTTTATTGCTTCAAGTTCGTTGAAGTCCTTAAGAAAGATTTTCCACTCGCGTTTCATGAATCGGTATTCCTTGCTACGCTTAGATAGACCCTTCATTACTTGGATACGGACCATGTTGAGGGCGGTCGACACCATCTGGACGATATGGAACCGATCCACAACTATCTTGGCGTTTGGAAACAAACGTGGAACTAGGTTGATATATCCGGCGTTCAGGTCTAACGACACTGTCTGCACTTGCTGGCGGACACTGAGTGGAAAGCCTTCAAAGTACTTCGTTATTGCGTATGCCGTCCGGCTCGGTAGAATTGCGCCAATCTGGTGTCGATCGCCATCACCCCAGATGAAGCTCATTTTGTTGGTAGCTTTGAACTCATCAAAAGCCAGATGCTTCGGGAGCCATAGCTTTTGATGGTAGTTATGCTTCGCCGCTTCTTCATCAATAATCCGCTGGACGGTCTTATCAGCCACGTGGAAGCGTCGCGCAATGTCGGTTAATGAACAGTTGCTGAAGGCTTCAAATAGCCCCATCTGGCGGACTGGGGTGCTGATGGTGCTACGCGGTCGGACGTAATCAGTTCACTCTGAAAGACCGACCGGCACAACTCACAACGAAATCGCTGACGGCTAAGCTTTATATAGGTGGGACGGTAGCTGTAACTGGGCATAAATACGCAGGTACGTTCAAACCCATAACGAACTAGTTTGCTGGCAAAGCCACAGGCAGGGCAATGCTCTGGTTGGAGTTTAAGTTCGGCATAGAAGACAAGGGCTTTAGCGCCCCGAATTTCTTCAATGACAGCGTCTTGCATAAAGATAATGTTAGGGTCCTTGATTTCTAGAACCATTCGGATAGACTTACTTGTAAGGGACATTACACAAACTCCTATTCTCTATTCTTTGGTCGGGACAGTGAACGAGCAGAAAGTGTAATGTCCTTTTTGCGCGTTCAAATATAGAAATGGTATAGAAAAAGGAGCTGGTAGGCAAGCTGCCTATCAACTATCGTAGCGCCAAAAATGACCGTCTACTTTTTGGTAGGCGGTCATTTTTGTAGATGCAAAGCACGAATTCGCAGCTATACCGCTTTCTTCGCGACTTCCTTTGGTAACGTCAACGCCAACAGCAAGCCAATCAGGCCCACGCCAGCAAACACAGCGAAGGTAACAGCAAAACCGCCAGCATGACTTCGCAGCGTGGTTTGCATGCCATCCAACAACACTGTGGCGAACATGACACCGGCAGAACCGAATAACTGACGAGCCGTCGTTGTAACCGCAGTGCCGTCTGCCACGAGCTCATTCGGCAAAGCATTCGCGCCAGCCGTCACTGAAGGCATCATCACAAAGGCATTGCCGGCTTCAGTCGCCATCGCCAACATAATTGCCCCAATCAGCGGTAAATGATGGGCAAAGACTGCTAACAGACCAAAGCCGCCAGTAATCAACAACATGCCAATCATGGCCACGACACGCGGTCCAAAGCGATCCAGTAGGCGCCCGCTAATTGGATTCAAAATACTCAGCAACACCGCAGCTGGCACTAAGGACAAGCCAGAAATCAACGGTGACAAACCAAGTAGCGTTTGAAAGTAAAGCGGCATCAGGATAGTGGTGACAATCAAACCGACGTATGAAATTCCGGTCAGAAACACCGCTTTAGTAAACATACCAGTGGCAAAAACTCGCATTTGCAACATTGGTGGTTGGCGATTCAATTGCCGAACAACGAAAATACCAGCTGCCAGAACGCCTAAAATCAACAAACCAACCACGCCAACAGTTAAGCCTTTTTTCGACAAAGCACCCAAGGCATAAAGTAGAATTGGAAAACTTGCGGATAAAAGGAAGGACACCCAGTCCAGTTGCGTCGGTTGCAATGGCATGACAGACGCAATGGTCACCGTTGAAACGGCCAGCACAAGCAGCGAAACGACCAAGAAGAACAAGAATAAAGCCTGCCAAGGGAACCATGTCAGCAAAACACCGGAAATAATCGGACCGACTGCCAAGGCTGAGCCCATGACCAACCCCGCCGTGCCCATCACCCGACCACGCTCACTATGCGGCGTAATCGTCAGCAACACGGTCTGGAAACTCGGGAAAATAATCCCGACCGCAATCGCTTCAAGCAACCGGCCAATCATGAGCACGGTAAAACTCGGTGCCCAGATACATAAGCCTGTCCCAATGGCAAAAATGAGTTCAATCGCTTGGAAAAGCCGTTGGAAAGTAACATTATGCAACAGCCATGGGCTAACCGGAATCATCAAGGTCATCACCAACATAAAGCCGGTTGTCAGCCAAGCAACTGTATCCGCTCCTAAACCAAAAGCTTTCATAAAAGCAGGATAAGCGGTGCTTAAAGAAGACTGAGAAATTGACATCGAAAAGGTACCTGTCAGTAACGTGGCGACAAAAGCCCCGCGATGTTTGATCGTTGGAGAGTGCATATTAAAATCATCTTTTTCTATATTAGTATTGTGGGACGTTTACATTTTCATTCCCATTTTTTCATAAGACTGCATACCGCCCATCCAAATCTCAGATGGTTTGACGCCACGTTCTTTAGCCAAGGCCATCATTAACGTATCCATATCCATCAATTTATATTCTTGCTTTGGCTTGGCTGGATCGAATGTTTCAATCTGTGCCATCATGCCGCCATCTTCGTGCTCAATGATATGGCAGTGATACATATAAACCCCTGGCAAATCAAAGCGAACCAGCAGCCGAACCGTTTCACCAGGATTCACGCCAACGGTATCTTTGAAACCATGTTCATTTGGATACGGCGCATGCCCATTCCGCGACAAGACTAAGAATTGGGTTCCATGCACATGGAATGGATGAACCATTCCAGGCGCATCATTGCTATTGGTAACATCCCAGTACTGGGCTTTGCCAATTGGTTGCGTGGCATCAATCCGCTGCATGGCAAACTTTTTACCATCAATCGCAACACCTTCGTCCATCCCCTGCATCACAACGTGGCGAACTGGCAAAGCCGGGTCAACCACTGGTGCCTTCACATCGAACAACTTATCAGGCAAGGTAGTCTGATCCGGTTTGAACGCATGAATGCGGAACTTTAGCAATGGCACATCATCCGTATATAAGGTGACCTCGTCGCCTTCATGGTATTGGCCAAAATCAACAATCACTTCGGCACGCTCAGCACAAGTCAGCATCAAATGGGTAAATTTGACCGGCTCCGGTAACAGTGAGCCATCCCCGCCAATTTGCGTAAATGGCAGGTCATCGGAAAAATGCAACCGCCATTCACGGCGATTAGCACCGTCCAGAAAACGCAACCGGACCTTTTGCGTGGTGACATCAAAATAGGGATTGATTGTACCGTTAATCATTGCAGTTGGCCCAGCAACACCGTCAGGATCATAATCAGCCCGGTAGTCCCACTGGTTGTTCTCATGAAAACGCCGGTCTTGCAAAATGACCGGAATATCGTCAACGCCATAGTTCCTTGGCAATGGCAGGCTGGCTTCATGGTCGTCTTTGACAATCACCATGGCAGCCAAACCATGCCAAACCTGCTCGGCTGTGGATGGGCACGGATGCGCGTGCAGCCACAAAGTCGTCGCCGGTTGTTCCAATGTGAAGTCGATATGCTTACTTTCACCCGGATAAACCAGCGCATGGCATCCGCCATCAACATAAGGGCCACTGACATTAGCCCCATGCCAATGAAAAGTGGTCAACTCAGGCAGGGTGTTTTTCAGTGTCACATGCGTATGCTGACCACGGCGATACACAATCGTCTGACCTAACAGACTGGTATTATAGCCCCACGTCTTGGTCTTCGCCCCAGGTAACAGTTGCGTTTCCCCAGCCTCTGCTGTCACCGTGTAATAAACGTCGGTCGCCGTCTCTTTATCCGGTTTCAACAACGGCGGCACATTTAAGGGCTTCTCAGGCGCATCACTGACCTCAAGCGGCACGTACCCGCCATCGTGGAGATCAAACGCTGGCTCATCAAAGAAATAGTCCGTATAGGTTTTCATCGTGATTTCCCCCTCTGACAAGAATTTTAACACCTTTTAGGGTTGCCATAAACATAATTTAGAATTAATCTAAAGTAGTATCGAAAAATGGTATAGGTCTTATTCATACACTTGAGGAGGATTTTCATGCAACAAATGTCGAAAACAATGGGCTGGCTCATGCTGGCGTTAAATGTGGTGCTGCTGATTCTAATTGGTACCATGCACAATATGGCAGCGATGTGGTTAATGGGTCTGATTATGACTTTGGACGCTGTGACAGGGTTAGTTGCCGCTTATCGGCCCCAGTCAAGTCAACAACACGCCCACCAGCACTAGTTTGTTAAGAAGTTGCTGCAAGACCTTTCATGGAGTCATTGATCGGCGTTATATGTTGACATATACATATGTTGAATATATCATGTGTCTGTACTTAGATGAACAGTCACATGAAAGAGGGTCGTTTAATGCAGCAACTGTCAATGACGCAGAAACAAACCATGACGTCAGCCTTACGGGTTGAATATTTTTCAACGGCATGGATGGCATTTGAGTGGTAGATTGCAAAATTATTATCAGCTTGATTAATTAAATCTGTATTACTAATAGCTCAGTAATTGTAAATTGCTTGATCCAATCCGTTTCTGTAGTTGTCATATTGAGCAACTTCTTTCTTTGTGACCCCATAATAATCCTATTATGGGGTCAATTTAAGAACTTTCTTAGTACTTTACTGAAATAGTGAAATAAGTAATTCGTGAAATGTTGAAATAATTATTTCGGGAAATAATGAAATTAATACTATAAAAAAAGAGGGCCTAGTACTTTTGGAATGGAAATACTTTCCAACACCAAAAATTCTAGACCCAAAAATACTGACAGTAAAATTAATCATTACGGTTTAAACCGCCGACAAATTAGCACTTTATTGCACAATTAAGGGACTTTTACCCAAAAACGATTGCAAACTGTAAATTTATTAGTTATAATTGCTTTGTGAAATTGGTACTAATTGTTTTCAAAACTTCCGAAAGAAGGCATTTGTACAATGGCTGAACGTAGTTATGACTTTCTGATGCCCAGCGTCAATTTCTTTGGCCCTGGTGTCATTAGTAAGATTGGTGATCGAGCAAAGATGTTAGGGATGAAAAAGCCCGTTATCGTCACGGATAAGTTCCTTGAAGGTTTAAAGGACGGCGCCGTGGAACAGACTTTGGATTCTTTAAAGGCTGCTGGTGTGGACTACGTTGTTTACAACAACGTTGAACCCAACCCTAAGATTCGTAACATCAAAGAAGTTAAGAAACTTTACGAAGAATCCGGTGCGGACTCCATCATCACTGTTGGTGGGGGTTCTGCTCACGATACTGGTAAAGGTGCCGGCATTATTTTGACTAATGGCGACGACATTACTAAGTTGGCTGGGATTGAAACACTCGACAAGGCTTTGCCACCATTAATCGCCGTTAACACGACGGCCGGTACTGGCTCTGAATTAACCCGTCACGCGGTTATCACGAATGAAGAAACCCACTTGAAGTTCGTGGTTGTTTCATGGCGGAACATTCCGTTGGTTTCATTCAACGACCCAACTCTGATGCTCGATGTGCCTAAGGGCTTAACCGCAGCTACTGGGATGGATGCCTTCGTTCAAGCCGTTGAACCTTACGTTTCCGTTGACCACAACCCTATCACCGACTCACAATGTGTGGAAGCTATCAAGTTGATTGAAACTTCCCTTCGTGAAGCCGTTGCTAACGGCCACAACTTGGACGCTCGGACTAAGATGGTCGAAGCTGAAATGTTAGCCGGGATGGCCTTCAACAACGCCAACTTGGGTTACGTTCATGCCATGGCTCACCAACTCGGTGGTCAATACGACGCACCTCATGGTGTTTGCTGTGCCTTACTTCTACCTTACGTTGAAGAATATAACATCATTGCTTGCCCAGATCGTTTCGCCCAATTGGCTGAAATCATGGGTGAAAACACTGAAGGCCTATCAACGCGGGATGCTGCCGAATTAGCCATCAAGGCCATGAAGCAATTATCCGAAGACGTTGGTATTCCTCACTCAATCAAAGAAATTGGTGCTAAGCCAGAAGACTTTGAATTGATGGCTGAAAATGCCTTGAAGGATGGGAATGCTTTCTCTAACCCTCGTAAGGGGACAAAGGAAGATATCATCAAGATTTTCCAAGCTGCCTACGACGCTGAATAATTTAACGTAATATGATGAAAAGCCGCCGAATTTCGACGGCTTTTTTAGTGTTTGTGCGTACACCCTATTGGCTAGATTGGTTTAGTCAAACAAAAATCTTAATTGGTTCCTTATAAGAGCATATAATTCCATCATCACTACCTGTCCTGTTATAATTATGGTAAAGGTGGTGATGATTTGCGATTTATATTTAAGGCATTAATAGTAGTTGTTATTATCCTTGCATTTCCTTTATCCATAGTTCTTGTCTTTAAAAATTGGTCAACGGCCATTGGTACTAGTACACCCATGTCATTAAAGCTTGGTTGGTTGGAGCAGTACGAACCGATATACCTCTTTTGGAGTGGAGTAATTCTGGCGGTACTGTTAATTATTTTTTTGCTTATCACACTTTTTTGGCCACGGTCACAATCATTATATCTTCATCAAAAGTCTGATGGTCAAGTGACCGTCAGTAAGAAAGCTATTGAACATTTTGCGCTTTCAGCACTTCAACATGAACCCTTTATTGGCAACCCCAAGGTATCAGCTAAGTTATCACGAAAAGGGATCACACTTAAAATATGGGGTGATCTACTAAATTCAGTCAATGCCAAGAAACAGACTGCAAATTTTCTTAATCAATTAAAAAAAGATTTGCGTATTTGTCTTGGAATTTCTGAACAGAAAAAAATTAAAATCAGACTCGTTGATTTTAATGAGTTGGACGCTAATGTGCATAAATCTCGAGTTGTCTAGGAGGTGATATCGTGACCGAACTCATTAAAGCCTATTTTTGGCCACTAATTGGTGGAATTATGGGATTGCTCCTAGCGGTCCTTATCATCACATTTGGATTTTTCAAGACGCTTTTTGTTTTGATTTTTATGGCAATCGGGATTACCGCGGGTTATTATATTCAAAAAACTGGTATCTTAACAAATGTTTTTAAATAACTGTTTGAATTATAAGGAGGAAAAATTATGCAGAATGGAACGCCAAGTGAGAAAACAACAACTAACGAAAAGTCTGGTGTTAAAGGCAATTTAACATTTGATGATAAGGTTATTCAAAAGATCATTGGTATCGCACTTTCTGAAGTAGATGGCTTATTAACCGTAGATGGCGGCTTTTTCGCAAATGTTGCTGATAAACTAGTTAATACTTCAGATGTCACATCAGGAATTGATGTAGAGGTTGGAAAAAAGCAGGTTGCAGTGGATCTCGACATTGTTGCTGAATACGGCATTGATATTTCTAAACTGTATGACAAGATCAAAAATGTTATCGTTCGGGAAGTAAAGAATATGACCGAATTAGAAGTAATTGAGGTAAATGTGAATGTTGTTGATGTCAAGACAAAGGAGCAATATGAAAAAGATTCGACTTCTCTGCAAGATCGCGTGAGCGATGCCACAGACAAAACGAAGGAAGCCGTCAGTAAGGGCGCAAAGAAATCGAAGGAAACATTAGGTGACAGCGTTGATAAAGTAACGTCTGACAATAAATCTAGTCGTGTTAACTAAGGGAGTGAGTAAATATGGGACTTATTTGGTCATTAATCGTCGGGGCAATCATTGGTGCCATTGCTGGCGCAATCACTAACCGTGGTGCTGCTATGGGCTGGATTGCAAACATCGTAGCTGGTTTAATCGGTGCGTGGATTGGCCAAGGGCTCCTTGGCACTTGGGGCCCTTCGTTAGCTGGCATGGCATTGATACCATCGATCATCGGGGCAATTATTTTAGTTCTGATTGTTTCATTAGTTGTTGGTCGAACCAGTAAAAAGTAAGGGAGAATTTTATGGACGTCTTGAAAAGTGTATTTAAGTTTATGATCGCTTCTACGCTCATTGTAGGTGGTGTCCTCATCGGTGGCACCGTCTTGGCTGCTAAGAAAGTAGATGGCATTGGTGATACATTGCAACAAAAATTACATGGATAATTAGCCAAATTTATCTGTATTAGGCTTCTTAGAACGTAAATAATTGAGCAATTGAAGATCAGTTAATCAATATTTAAATTGGGGAGATAACCCTTTATAAATATAGATTGGAATTTTTTTAATAATTAATCAAAGCAGGCACTTTTTTACATAGGTGCTTGCTTTGATTTATCTATACATTATGACTTAGCAGTTAAAAACTGTTTTTACAGATATAAATATAGTATTCTTACTGATTCTTTAATTTTATATTTGGTTAAAGAGCTAGGCTGCCTGTATAATAGATCCAGTAGAGAAGTTAAGGCGGTGGCTATTTCCAATCGGAGGTGGTGCTTATGGTGTTAAACCTTTAAAGCCCATTTTCTCATAAAGATTTCTCATCAACAGCGGTTGACAAAGAGCCATTATAAATTAGATGATACATTAGAAGCTGGAGACAAGATTGTCTAGATAATGTGTGAGATAAAATTTTTGGCAGGTTATCATACATAAGATAAAATGTTTTTAAAACTGATAACGTATTTATTTGGTAGATTGTAAAATTAATCCGAACGCTGTTCGGACAAAAAAGATCAGCTTCCTTTAAAATGGTGTTTACCACAAACCCATCTTTTAGGAGCTGATCTTTTGTCTAGTATAACCTATTCCGAACGAATTAAAATCGAAACCTTTTGTGAACTAGGCCTGTCCAATATCCAAATGAGCGATCGCCTAAAACGATCACCTGCCACAATTTCTTATGAATTAGCTCGATGTGAACCTTATCAGGCTGAATTAGCACAAACAGATGCCGAATACAAGCGGTCACGATGTGGCCGAAAGACTAAATTGAATGACAAATTAAGGCAAATAATTTTAAACCATTTACGGCTAAGTTGGTCACCAGAAATGATAGCTCACGAATTTAAACTAGCGACTAAATCAATTTATAATTGGTTAAATCAAGGGAAAATTGAGTTTTCTTTAAATGATTTGCCTGAACATGGCGTGCGCCAACGGCGTAACGTTGACCAACGTTCTAAATATAATCAATCTTTGGGGCGATCAATTGAACAGCGTCCCATGATGATTAATCAACGTAATCGCATCGGCGATTTTGAACTAGATACAGTCGTTGGTCCTCGTGGGCATAGTAAGGCAGTTTTATTAACCTTAATCGATCGCAAATCACGTTTCCTTTGGGCCTACCGATTAAAAAACCGGACGACAGCGACTGTTAATGAAGCCCTAAATAAGTTTCTAGCAACTTTTAATGGCCCGGTTCATAGTTTTACGGTGGACCGTGGCACTGAGTTTAGCGGTCTAGTATCACTTGAAGCACAATACGGTATTAAGACCTATTACTGCCATGCTTATACGCCAGCTGAGCGCGGCAGTAATGAACGATTTAATCGGAACTTACGCTATTTTTATCCTAAGGGGACTTATTTTGAGCACATTAGTGCTCAAGGCTTGAAAACCACCTTACTCGAAATTAATCAGAGGCCACTTAAAATACTTGACTGGCAAACACCTTATCAGGTCATGCTGACCAATTTGTCAAAAAATTCGGATTAAATTTGCAATCTACCAAGTTAATATATTTGACTATATTTTTTATTATGGTCTATGATACTCCTTAAAAGTTAGTTAAGAAAACAATATATAAAAAAAAATATGCTAAGTTAATATTTTCTATAAATTCAATATATGAAAATTATGTTTATATATATTGATATAACAAATCATACTTTTTATTATAATGTGATTATGGTTAGAAAATTAAATTAGGAGGAATCATTTTATGAAATATGAGGGTTTAGATCTATTAAACAATCACTTCTTAAATAAAGGTACTGCCTTTACTAAGGAAGAAAGAAAAGAAAATCACATCGAAGGTTTGTTGCCACCATTCGTGCAAACTTTGGATCAACAAGTCGAACAAGCTTATGAAAACTATTCTAATAAGGATACATTCTTGGCTAAGAGAATGTATTTGATGGATCTTTTCAATGAAAATGTTACTTTATTCTACAAGTTATTCAGTCAACATGTTAATGAATTTATGCCAGTTGTTTATGATCCAACAATCGCTGACACAATTGAAAACTACAGTCACCTCTTCTTAGATCCACAAAATGCCGCTTTCTTATCAATCGATGATCAAGATGATATTGAAGCATCATTGAAGAATGCATCTGCTGGTCGCGATATCAAGTTAATCGTTGTTACTGATGGTGAGGGTATCCTTGGTATTGGTGACTGGGGTGTTCAAGGTGTTGACATCTCTGTTGGTAAATTAATGGTTTACACAGCTGCTGCTGGTGTTGATCCTAAATCAGTTCTTCCTGTTGTCCTTGATGTAGGTACAAACAGAAAAGAATTATTAGCTGATGATCTATACATGGGTAATCATCACGAACGTGTTACTGGCGACAAGTACTACAACTTCGTTGACAAATTTGTTGAAACTGCTGAAAACTTATTCCCTGATATGTATCTTCACTTTGAAGACTTTGGCCGTAGCAATGCTGCTAACATCTTAAATAAGTACAAAGATAATATTCTTACCTTCAATGATGACATTCAAGGTACAGGTATTATTACTCTTGCTGGTATTCTTGGTGCTTTGAATATTTCCAAGGAAAAACTTACAGATCAAGTTTATCTATCATTTGGTGCTGGTACTGCCGGTGCTGGTATTACTAAGAGAATCTTCGATGCAATGGTTGAAGAAGGACTTTCTGAAGATGAAGCTAGAAAACATTTCTACCTAGTCGACAAACAAGGTCTTTTGTTCGATGATACTGAAGATTTAACACCAGAACAAAAGCCATTTACAAGAAAACGTAGTGAATTTGCTAATGCTGATGAATTAACAAACTTAGAAGCTGTTGTTAAAGCTGTTCACCCTACTATTCTTGTTGGTACTTCAACACAACCTGGTACCTTTACAGAAGCTGTTATCAAGGAAATGGCCGCTCATACAGAACGTCCAATTATCTTCCCATTGTCAAATCCTACAAAGCTTGCTGAAGCTAAGGCTGAAGACCTTTTGAAATGGACTGATGGCAAGGCTCTTATTGCTACTGGTATTCCTGTTGAACCCGTTGAATACAATGGTGTTACATATCATATCGGTCAAGCAAATAACGCTTTAGTTTACCCAGGTCTTGGTCTTGGTTCTATGGCTGTTAATGCTAAGATTCTTTCAGATGGCATGATCAACAAAGCTGCTCACTCATTGGGTGGTATCGTTGATCCTACACAACCTGGTGCTGCTGTTCTTCCTCCAGTTTCACAACTAGACAAGTTCAGTATGACTGTTGCCAATGGTGTTGCTCAACAAGCTATTGACGAAAAATTAACAACTGCTACAGACGCTAAAAAAGCAGTTGCTGATCTTAAGTGGGAACCTAAATATTAATTAAAATTTTTGTTAAATAAAGGGGAATTTATTCATGGCTGCATTTATCACTTCACTTGAAAGTGTTGCTGAAATCGTTCTTGTCATTGCTTTGGGGTATTGGCTAAGAGGATCAGGACGTTTAGGCGACGAATTTAAAGGCAATATTTCATTTATCATTATGAAAATTGCTTTACCTGCTTCAATCTTCGTCTCTGTTCTTAAATATTTGAACAGAGATAAATTAGCAAGTTTGTCCGGCGGACTGATCTTTACCTTCGCCAGTTTCACGATTGGTTACATCATTGCATGGATCTTAACAAAGGTCTTCCGTATTAGAAAGGGCCGTCGTGGTACTTTCATTAACATATTCGTTAATGCTAATACCATCTTTATCGGTTTACCTCTAAACATGGCTTTATTTGGAACTAAGAGTTTACCTTACTTCCTTATCTACTATGTTATGAATACAATTTCAACTTGGGCTGTTGGTATCTTCTTCATCTCAAGTGATGATCCAACCGTTGAAAAGGGTGCTAAGAAAGACTTTAACTGGAAAAAATTACTTCCTGCTCCACTTGTTGGTTTCTTAGTATCACTTGTTTTCTTACTACTTGCTATCCCAGTTCCTGACTGGATCAACAAGACTTTGGACATGGTCGGTGGTATCGTTACACCAATGTCATTGATCTACATCGGTATTATCTTAGCCGATGCAGGTTTGAAATCAATCAGATTCGACCGTGATACAATCCTAGCTCTATTAGGTAGATTTGTGGTTGCTCCTGCAATCATGATTAGCATTATTCTTATTGGTGGTTCAATGATGGGTACTTCATTACCAACTATCGAATCAAACTCATTCATCATTCAATCAGCTGCTCCTGGTTTAGCTGTCCTACCTATTCTAGTTGATCAATCACATGGTGATGTTGACTACGCTACTAACCTTGTTACAACATCAACTGTCTTGTTCGTAATTGTTGTGCCAATCTTAATGCAAGTAGCTAACTTGATTTAATTGATTTAAATACATTCACACATTCAAACAAATTCAGATCCTCCTCTAAAATATAAAAAAAGTCGTCAAACATTCTGCGGTTTAAAGTGCAACACAAAAGTTAGACAAAATTGAATATTTTTAAACTGCTAAGGCATGTTCCCTGTATTCGCAGGGAGTCATGACTTTTGTTTTCTGTGATATTCGTCGATTGTTAAACCAATCGACGTAATTCTTTGTGATTTCCTTGAATTCTCCAATATCTTTACACTGTGGAAATCCATTAAGACATTCTGTTTTAAGAAGATGAAAGAAGCTTTCAATTGGCGCATTATCAAGACAGTTTCCCTTACGAGACATGCTTTGTATAAATTTTTTTTCAGAGAGTTTATCGGTATAGTAATTCAATTGATAATGCCAACCTTGATCTGAATGAATTATTGGTTTTATTCCTTCCGGAATATTTTCTGTGAGTTCATCGAGTGTATCCATAATTAGTTTACTGTTAGGACTATTACTTACTTGAAATGCTAAAACTTCCTTGCTTGCTTCGTCAGTAATAGCTGAAACGTAAGCCCACTTAGTATCGGCCAAGCGTACTTGTGTAACATCGGTATGTAATACTTTGAAAGGTACGGTTTCATTAAAATGCTGATGTAGAACGTTACGGGCCACTTTTCCAACTGTACCTTTATAAGATGAATATCTACCATTTCTGTGGCGGTTATAAAGGCTTACTTGAACATTTAATTCATCCATCAAACGACGCACTACGGCGTCTGATAGATGGATATCTAATTTAATGAGCTCTTCTTGAACGCGACGATAACCGTAGGTTAGACGTCCGCGATATCTTCCGCTTTCGGCAATTTTTAGTATCTCTACTTTTACATCTTCATACTTATCTACATAATTTTTGATACGTTTACGTTCATCATGATAAGTCGCTTTCTTAAGTCCAATGGTCTTAAGAATATCGCCGACTTTATACCGGTTAGATTTCGGAAGAGACTCTTGTTCGACCCTGATCTGATCAACTATTTGTGTTTTCTTTCGTCCTTTGAGGTTCCGAACAGGGTCATTGATTTTTTTAAGATTTCGTTCTCCAATTTTGCATCATATAATTCTTGATTCTTTTTCGTCAATTCTTCACGAAGTTGATCGATTTCGTTCTTGTTTACTAACTTACGTAATTTCTTCTTATTATGTTTCACTTTGGTTTTTCTGCCTTTCGGATGAGGCTTCAAGGCTTCTATACCATACTGATTGAAGGCTGTCCTCCAAAGACTGATTTGACAAGAATTAACATCAAATTTTGCGGATACTTCGGCTAAAGTTTCATCATGAGTTTGATAGTAGTTTATCACATCAACTTTAAACTCAACTGAGAAACTTCGTTTAACTCTTCTTCGTTTAAGAGCGTCTGCGCCGCTCAAACGAAAGTTTTGTATCCATCTACCTACTTGTATTCGAGGCAAGTTACGTTTCTTTGAAAGAAGACTGATACTAATGTCACCTTGAAGATATTCACTAACGACTTCTGCTTTTAATTCTGAACTATATTTGACCATAGAAAAAGTGCTCCATAACTGTTAGATTTCTTGTCTAACAATTATGGAGCACTTTATTGGGTGTGGACTTTTTGCTTTGGAAGTCGAATGAATAAAATAGGATTGTGCCTTTCCTCAGCACTTTGTAAGTATTTAAAACATAACAAACTTAGTTAAGTACAAGCATAAATTGAATTAAAAATACATTCAATTTAACAACGACGGAAATTGATTTTGTGGTTATCAGCAGGCCAAGTGAAACTAGGTCAATGCGCATTTACACCCCACAAAAATTTAGTGGGGGTTTGCGCTTAAAATCTGTCTCAGAAGTTGCCTTCGGCAACAACTAAAAACTCAAAGAAAACTAACCGAAATCAATTTGATCTAACATACTTTCGGTACTTGCTTGGTCTAAGCCTAAATAAACTAAAGTCATGGCTTCACTTGAATGATTTAATAAGTGCATGACTAGGCCAATATTGTAATTTGATTGCGTGTAAACACGATAAGCCCCAGTTTTGCGCATCGTATGAGTACCTAGATAATTAATTCCTAATAGATCGCCAACCTTACTCATAATTTTGTAGAACTGTTTTTCAGTAATATGGCGTTCTGGGTGTTGAATTGAAGGAAAGAGCCATTCAGAATCCAGCTTATGATCAAGCAGCCATTGACGGTACAATAAGAGCTCTGTTTGAACAGGCTTAAGGTACAAGGTATTAGGTTTACCAGTTTTTCGGTCATGAATAAACGCATTTTGTTTAATAGAACCGTCCGGATTAAAAATATCGGCCTGTTTTAAGCCCATAACGTCACTCACTCGCAGTAGCGTCGCTTTACCAACTTGAAAAATCGTATAGTTACGTCGGCCAGCTTTAAAGTTATTGAGTAACGTATCTTGAACCTCTTTAAGAACGTTTGAATCTTTGATGGGTAAGACAACTTGTTGCATGTAAATGACCTCCAGTAAGAATATTTGCATTGTGTATCTACACAGGATATACTTGATTTTTAATAATAATTTAGGAGGGGGAAATATGGAACCTATTAAAGAACAAACACGCTTAGCAAAGTGGGGAAACTCGAAAGCTGCTAGAATTCCTAGCCAAATTATTAAACAACTGAAATTAGATGATAACCAAGATATGACAATAACCATTGAAAATGGATCAATTGTTTTAACACCAATAAAAAAGAACCCAACCAATATTCACGAACTATTTAAGGATTGGAAAGATGACGGGAAAAGGGATCACGAGCTTGATTGGGGAAAGTCAGAAGATAATGAACTTCAATGGTAAGCCAAGGTGATATATTTTATGTTAACTTTAATCCAAGCCGTGGTCATGAACAGATGAATAAGCGACCAGCCATTGCGCTAAGCAATGATCTAGTCTGTCAGACAAGTAACATGACGATTGTGGCTCCAATTAGCAGTACCAAGCGTAATTTTCCAATGTATCATCGACTAACTAGTAGTCAAACAGTATATGGAAAAGTATTATTAGATCAAACCATAGCCTTAGATTTACGGGCAAGACATGTCACTGATGAAACTATTGTCGATCATGTATCGCGTGAAGAACTAGAAGAAATAATCACTTTGTACAAATTATTGTTTAGTATTGATGACAAATAGAAGAAGTTATTTATTTAATATTAAAACAAATAACCCCCAACATCTATATTATAGATATTAGGGGTTATTCTTTCAATGTTTTCGAGGGGCTATTTGTTAAAAATAGACCCAAAAAATCGAATCAAAAAAATTTAAATTTCATTATTAGGATGTTTTTGTAATATTAACACTATTTTTTCCTTTTCTTCCATCCACTCTTAGATAGTATACAGAAATATTAACGGCAGAGTTTAAAATTAGTTCAGCTTCAGCCTCATTGATTTTCACCCTATTAGAGCTACCATGAGAATCACTATTAATATTTCTCATGGTAGTTATAGAATCAACGATTTTATTAAGACCACCAACTAAAGAAGAAACATTCTTATCCCACCTATTGTCAGGCTTCATGCCCAATGTTTTATTAACTAGAGATCTATAATGACCAATATCTCCATTTTCTTTAAAATCGATCTTATGCTTACGTAATATTACTATGAATACTGTTTCAATTATTGTTCTAGATTTAGTTACTACGCTGTCTAAATCATTATTTAATAAATCTTCTTTAGCGTTGCTGAGAACTTTTTTTGACATAACCAATATTCATAATTTCGGCAGGATCAACAAGTACTTTGGGGGTTGCTTTAGAATCAATAATGACTATTTTATCATTGAGAACAATTAATTTTTTATCGGATACTGATAGTTCTAAGTTTATCTTATTAATTAAATCTGTTCTCAATACACTAGCAATCGCTTTATTGTTTTGTTCTGATTCTTCTACTATTTCTTCTACTTTTGTGTATTTCGGTTTAGCATTGATATTTCCATCAATCACTTCTCTAACAGCAGAAGTAATGTTCATTTTAAACAGATAGTAGTAAAAGAAATCACTAGTTTTCCCATTTTCATGTAACGAAAAAAGTATTGATTGTAAAATTTGCCAGCGACTACCTCCCTCGTAACTTACTCCAAATTTTATTCCTATATCTTGAATTTCAGATCCAGTCATATAGGGGAATATGTCTCCTTGTATAAGTAAATCTATAATAGCTCTTTGATTTAAAATTGAATAACTTTCATCTTCCAATATACAATCACCTCACAATTCTACGGTAAATTTTCTATTTCTTGCTCAACATTTCTGCCATCGTTGTAAGTAAAGAATTTAACACCATAAAGCTTAACTTGATCATTCTCACCAACAAGTTCAATATTTTCAGGACGAATACTTTCTAAGAGTTCTTGTTTCCACTGATCCTGATCAAGCAATTGGGGTCCCTTAGGCTCAATATAAATTTGATAACAAAAATCTCTATTCTGTAAATAGAGGATAAAATCAGGCATGAAACCGGCATAATGAGTTGTCTGACCTTTAAATTGATGTAGCTTGAAATTAGTATTGCGTTCATCATTTCTAAATAAATAAATTTGACTATATTTTTGACTTAATCGGTCAACAAAAGCGCCGATTAAGTCAACTAAAGACTTCTCCAGCTTATCAACAATGGCTTCTTCAAAAACAAACCAAGGTTTATTTTTCATTGAGTAGGGTAAGATCATTTCACTGACTGATTTATTAAAATGTTTGGCAACTTTCTTTTGGTAGTCCCTAATCAAGGATTTTATAGGAACTGGAATAAAGCGCTTAGTACCGCGTTGTCTTTGATAGTTATTAATAATCTGTTTTTGAACAAAAGTTAAATATTGTTCAACTGCTTTAAGTTGCTGCTTACGATTTAAGGCTGGTGAACCATTGCTGACACGAGCATACAAACGAATATGTCCCAACCAATTATCAGCTGTCATAAATTCATTTAAAGAATTCAAAGTAGGAATATATTGCTTCAGAGAGTTAAACCGATAGAACTTATTACGTGAGAAGGCTTTTTTAACTAAGATTACGGCATCTCGAAACTTAAACAAAAATCTAGTTTCTGTTAAAGGATCTTTCTCAATAGCAACAGCATTATAATTTGTTTCCCAAGTGCTCTCTACCAAATTGACTTCAGCCATTGTGGTGGTATTAACCCCATAACGGTCAAGACAATTAAATTCTTTATCTGGTACAGGTTCAACTTCGTTGTAGTAAAGATTACCTTGTTGATAAACTTTAGAGTTTTTAAAGGCCCGTTTAACATTAGTTTCAAAAACATCAAAATCACTATCATCTTCAACGGGTAGGTCCATCTTATCAAGTGACTTCTTAAGGTTATCTAGGTACTTAGGATCATTGATAGTGTGGTAATAAAGACTCTCTAATAACTGATATTTAGGATTCTGGTTGTCAAAACGACGTGTATAAGAGTTTTCGCCTTGATAAACAAAAGGATTGTAGCGTGCTCCTCGACCAATCAACTGAGCTTCACTGTTTGTTTGGTTCAAGGTAGTGGATTGTTCACCAATCCGCACAATATCATAAAGGTTTAAAACGTCCCAGCCCTCACTTAACTTAGCGACAGCAAAAATAACCCGAAAGGGATTATCAGAACTTTCCAAGGTATTTAGATTATGCAAGTCATTTAAATCGCCTAAAATTCCTTCTTTGGCACTATCGTTAACATTAATAGTATTCATAGCCTGAAAGTCACGTTTTAATTCAACAATTGCAGTACCCAAATCTTGCGATAACCAGTAATCATAAGCTTGTTTCAATGCTTGACTATGGCTAGTGTTTTGTTGATGTTTAAGAAAATCGGTTAGGTCCGTTATATTCAACTGTGAGATCATGCTTAAAAAAGTTGTTCGAGCATCTTTAGAAACCGCAATTTTATTAGACTTAAACAAGATTACCGGTTTAAAGTCAGGTATTTTTAATTCATTGGCAATTCGCTTACGATACTGGCTAAGCAAAACAGCATTCAGCATTTTGTTCTCATCGTCGTTATTTGCTTGTAATCGATATACCCGTTTAGAATATCCTTGGTGAATAAAACGGCTTAAATCGTATCTATAAACAATCTTTTGACGATATTTTTGATAAATCGCTTCATTTTGCAAATCTAGAGTTGCAGTAAACTCAAATTGACGATTATGTTGATTAGCTTGACGAATGCGGTCAAGGACATATTCCCACGAACGTTCCTTTTTATCCTCTTTACTTTTAGTACCAGCGCTAAAATGATGAGCCTCGTCGGCTAAAACAACTAGTTTATGAGCCTTAAAATCATCATAAGTGAGGCTGTTTTCTTTGGTTTCACTTAACTCATTGGTCAAGGCTTGAATAGTTGCTAATCTTAAATAGATCACACCATCTTCTGGTGTACTAGGAAACCGAGTTACTGAGCGAAGCTCGATTCTTTGACCATGGATAGTCAAAGGTTGGGAAAAAAGATATTTAGGTGAAGCAGTATTTAATAAATTGTCACAAGTCTTAGCCACCACAGCATTTGTATTTACCACAAAAAGAAAGTTATGATAAGTAAATTCAGTATACAAATACAAGATCAGGGCAGCTAAAACGTCTGTTTTACCACTACCAGTGGCCATATTAAAAAGTAATTGATTATATTGGTAATCAGCTAATGGCTGTCGCTGTGTCCAGTCTAGATTAACTAAAGCTTGATTTTGGTAAGGTCGTAATTGGTGCTTTAAATTACCTTTAATATATTCTGGGATAATAAAGGGCTTTTCATTACTAAGAAGATCAATCTTACGTTTGTTTTCCAATAAATCGACCAGTGGGAGTTCAATTTTGCGCATAACTTTTTTTTTAGCCATTAGTTTAGTCCCTCTTTCCATAGAAGCTTTGATTAAATTGATAATCCTTATCGGAAATCAGGTCACGAACATCGGCATCATCGATATTATTGAAGTTGTAGTAAAGTTGATTCTTATCCAATAATTTAACTAATAACTGCTTTTGTTCTTCAAAAGACAAAGCTTTACGTTCTGCATCATTTTCATATTTATCAAGATCCACTCGAAAGTCGAAATCTGCTCCCACTTTCATGCGTTTATATACAGCATCTAATTCATTTATATCTTTAGCCGCTAGCAGATCTTTTAAGTAGCCTTGATTCTTTTCCATCAACTCTGCATAAACAAAAGAGCCACCACCATGCCAGTCAACATCTTTAGAAATACCACCTTGTTCTCCCGCGATAACTTTTTGGAGACGTGGGACTGAAACAGTATTAATATAATCCATTTGTTCAATACCAATAAAATGTCGATGCATTTTCATTGCTACCGCTTGGGTAGTTGCAGAGCCCATATGAAAATCTAATACAGTATCACCAGTATTTGAGCCTATCTCAATAATTGTCTTGAGTAAGTTTTCTGGTTTTGGAAAGCTGAATACCTTACCATCAAATAATTTTTGAAGTTCCTCCGTACCACGACGATTGGAATACTTAGCATCTTGGAGAATAGTCCGCGGAATTTGTTTTTTAGGTCGCATTTTTTGGGCAATTCTAAACGATCCATCTGATTTCTGTTGACCAACTAGCTCGGTTTCACCAAGTTCTTGTCCTTTATTTCTTCCCCAACGCCAAACAAACTGAGTATCATCCGTTTTAGATTTCGGTGGAAATACTTCAATTGTATGTAAAGTATCTTTCTTAACTGAAACAGACCTATAACCCTTTTCATCTTCGCGTTCTGAAATATAAAATGGATAGTAAAGATTTGGGCGATTATCTTTACTAAATGCTGAATTACTGTTAAATAATGGGTGCAAGTAGAACTTACTAATTTCATCCTGCAGCTTAAACTTATCTTCAGAAACATCCAAAGTATTAGTTTTTACCATATCAATATTTTTCGCGTACACGTGAATATAGTCATGTGTTTGTGCAAAGGATCCGTAATCTCGACCATTAGGTGTAGAAACATTTATCATGGTTCCTAGATACGAGTTTTCGAACACCTCATCCATTAGTACTTTCAACTCAGCAAACTCATTACGATCAATGCTAACAAATATTACACCATCGTCCGTCAGTAGTTCCTTGGACACTTCAAGTCTATTTTTCATAAACGTCAACCAAGTAGATTCATTGAATTTGTCATTGTATGCAAACGAATCGGACCCAGTGTTATATGGTGGGTCTATATATATCATGTTTATTTTATTGGAGTACTTTTTCTTTAAACTATACAAGGCAATCAAATTATTCCCCTTAATAATTAAATTATCTTGATCAGAATAACTAGATGCGTTATGTTCACCGTTTTGATCATACTTTTTAGCATTAACAAATATTTTAGGCTCTAATAGCTCATCAATTTCAGGTTTAGCAATGATTTCGTTTAAAAATGGTTCATCAGCAGATTCATCTTTATCCAGATCTTCTTTAGTCATACCAGCTTTTAAAACAGTATCTTTAAAGGGAAAATCCAAAACAACATCAGCAGATTCATCAATAAATTTTCCATTAGCTGTTAAACCAATTTTATTTGTATATTTGGTGTAACTGTTTTCCCAAAATTCTTTATATTCAAACATTTCAATAAATTGATTGAGTCTAAATACTTCAGTGTCAGCAATTTTTTCTACATAATTTTTATGTATTAAAGGATCTTTAAATAGCTTTGTCATCAATTCACGGTCAAATTTATCCAAGTCATTAATTACATTATTTCGTTTCAGAGAACCCTTACTAGTTAAATACTTGTTTCCAAACTCTCCTAAAATACTTTTGACTTGAGACATTATCTTAGGTTCTATTTCCATTCTAATCCGCCCTTTAATTTTTACCAAAAATGCCACCAACTCTTATTGACTTTATTTTTATGTATTCTTTTTTTCTTTTCATCGACAATATGACTTTGATCTTGCTTGTCGTTTTCAGCATTGTCATGAATGGCATTAATACTATTCGACAAGGTATCGTCCTTGTCGTTTGATTGTTGCTGTTGAGTTGCACTAGAAGGTTCAAGCAATCCACTCAATTTCCGAATGTGCTCTTTTAATCGATGGTTTTCTGTTACCGTTGCTATCTGTAATTTTTGTTGCTGATCCACCAATTTTGTTAGATGATCTATTTGTCGGTCTTTACTACTTATTTGCTGATCTTTGGTAGCAAGCTGTTTGTCACGTTGAAACTTTAAATCTTCTACTTCTCTTCTCAGAGTAGCAACCAGATCATTATTTTCTTTGCTAGTCTTTGTTACTTTTTTGCTACCTGTTTGTTGGTTCTTTGCTACCAAAGGCTTTGCTACCTTGTCTCTAATAATCCTTTCAGCTGTGAGGCTAATCATGTTTGCACCCTGACTATCTTTTTGCTGGTTCTTTGCTGGTAGTCTTTGGTAGTGATATTGAATAGTCTGTTTGGAGACATTCAATTCACCAGCAAGCTCTCTAATAGTTTTAGGCATGATTCCCAAACCCCTTTCGGAGTTCAGCAAGTGCTTCTTGTCTTGCTTGATCTCTTATTTTTTTATCATGTTTGGCCTGTTTTTCAGCCAATACCTGTTTCTCAGTGGAACCTAAAGTTAAACCCTTAACTTTATCAATAGCACGCCATTTTTCCTTATCTGTTAGTTCACTATTATGCTGAATATTGAAAAGTTTTTGACGTTCATCTTGAAATTGTCCTTGTGAGAAGTCGTTTGTATCTTTTCTTTCTAATATTAAAAAATAAGCTGCAGCTAGTTCTTCTTTACTCTTTCTTATGCTAACTCCAATTTAGTACATCAACAACTCTTTTCAACCACCATAATACATGTAGAATCACTTTTACTCAATCAAAGGTTGGAAAACTTCTTAATCCGATAAATCTGTGACCTTGAAGTCCCAATTGTTCTAGCAATCTGTGCAATTGGTACTGGGGGATCCTGTTGCAGCATTTGCACTACCTGATGATATAAATAGCGTTTCCGACGATCAGGTGAGTCTGGCGCATACAAACGGACAGCACCTTTATAAGCGCCACGTTGTTTGGCCAATTCAATTCCTTGGCGCTGCCGTTCACGGATTTTGCGCCGTTCTTCTTCAGCCGTGTATTTATAGATCTCCAATACTAGGTTAGATAATAAAGCCTTCAAATTTTGGTCTTCGACCCCTGCGAAACTTGGTAAGTCCAAAATATTTAGCACAGCTCCCTTATGGCGGACTTCTTCAATAATTTCCGTCAAGTCACGTGAACTTCGACCTAAACGATCCAAACTCAAGACGACAATCTCATCTTGATCATGAATATATTCCAACATAACTTTTAATTGAGGCCGGTCTGCATTCTTCCCCGAAATTTTTTCGGCAAAGATTTTTTGCACACCAGCTTTTTTGAGTGCCTCTAATTGACGATCTAAGTTCTGTTCAGCGGTACTAACCCGTGCATATCCGACTTTCACTTCTGAATCCTCCTTGGTACATCTAAATGGTACAGACGTTTTTCTTAGTATAACACAACTAAAAAAATGTACCACTAGGGTACACTTAAAAGAAACACTTTAAAAGCTAAACAACATTCTAAAAACCAAAGAAATTGTTTTTTTCGATAATTATAGTTTGTAAAATTTTGGTTATCCAGATTTTTTATTATCTATATAAAAGTGTTTTTAATTATACTACATAATAATGGCGCTTTCACCTTGTTAACATTCTTTTTTAAATTTTACGGCAAATTGTAGTCTCTTCTAAAATTATTTATACATTCGGGAAAAACCTCAAATTATGGCCAGTGTTTTAAAATAAAATAATTAGCCTTCTAAGTAAAGAGAATTTAAAGTATGTTATTTTGGCAATAATTTCAATCAAAATAAATAAAACAGATGTTTTGACTTTAAATTCTATAGGCTGTACTATGACTATAAGCCTAAAGGTAGTGATATGCATTAGTAATACCTTATGCTTAATAAAAAATATCATGATAAGGAGGAACAAGTTATGAGTAATAAAGATGATAAATTAACTCGTTCAGAAGCCGGAAAAAAGGGCGGGGAAGCAGCCGCTAAGTCACATGATAAAGATTATTATGAAAAAATTGGGAAAAAAGGCGGAAAAGCAACTGCCGATTCTCATGGTGATGACTTTTACGAAAAAAATGGTGAAAAGGGCGGAGAAGCAACCGCTAAGTCACATGATAAAGACCATTACGAAAAAATTGGGGAAAAAGGCGGAGAAGCAACCGCTAAGTCACATGATAAAGACCATTACGAAAAAATTGGGAAAAAAGGCGGAAAAACAACTGCTAAGTCACATGATAAAGATTTTTATGAAAAGATTGGAAAAAAAGGCGGAGAACAACGAAATAAATAACCTTTAGACAAATATAAAATAAACCTAAAAAATAATTATTAATTAATATCGGTCACCTAGTTAAAATAAATTGCCAACTAAGTAACCCCTTAGTGATCACCGATCACTAAGGGGTTACTTTAATTTCAAGTTGTTATTATAGCTAGTACACAGTGCACATAGATTGGACAAGTATAGTGAGCATTTTTATGCTAGTGAAGCTAAAACACTAAGCAAAATTGTGAGAATAAAAGGAGCGCTTATAATTCAACTAATTAAGCGTTATCCGTTAACAACAGAACCACCATTAACATGGATAGTTTGTCCAGTAATATATTTATTTTCTTCAGCTGCTAAAAATAAATAACTTGGAGCTACTTCGAAAGCCTGACCTGGCCTTTTAAGTGCATTACTTTTGCCCCATGTTTTTAGTTGTTCAGAAGTAAAAGTTGCAGGAATCAGTGGTGTCCAGATTGGCCCCGGTGCTACTGCGTTTACCCTAATCTTTTTTTCTAATATGTCTTCATTCTGCGCTAATGACCGAGTAAAAGATAAGATTGCTCCTTTGCTTGCAGAATAATCAACAAGGACAGGTGAGCCTGCATATGCCGTAATAGAAGTAGTGTTTATTATTGAGCCACCCTCTCGGAATAGAGGAAATATTGCTTTAGTCAACATAAACATACCTATAACATTTGTTTTGAAAATTCTTGTGACTTCACTCATTGGAATATCTAAAAAATGTTCGTGAACATGTTGTTCACCAGCATTATTGACAAGTATGTCAACATGACCAAACTTCTGTGAAGTTTCTGCTGTTATTTTTTTAATAAAGCCTTCATCAGCAATGTCCCCTGATAAAACTAAAACTTGGCGGCCTATTTCCCGTATTCTTTTAGCTATATTATTAGCATCTTTATCAGATTCATAATACACTATTACAATATCTGCGCCTTCTTTAGCAAACAAAATCGCAGTTGCAGCTCCGATACCACTATCTCCTCCTGTAATTATTGCAACTTTCCCTTCAAGTTTGTGAGCTGGAATATAATTTGGATCTTCCAGTAAGGGTGCATGCTTCAACTCCTTTTCCGTATCGTTTATCAAATAATCTTTTTTAGGTTCTTGGTCTTTTACCACCACAATCAGCCTCCTTAATAGGGTTAAAAAATATTGGTTTCAAAAACGGAACGTGTATTTAAAACTTAATCCAAGCGTAATGGTTTAGCTTTTTAAATACAAATTATTTGTTTTGGTAAACATTTATTGTTAAGCTCTACTTATATTCAATAACCTACTATATAAAGCAGTAAAGACGGTGAAAGCTTAGCTGCACTGCTTCTTTTTTAAATTTAATTTTCCCAAGCTCTAAAATTTAAAGCAAGTTCTTAACTTGTCACTAAGGAAGGTTAATAGTATGAACATTTTAATTTGTATAGAAAACTTAAAAATGGATGGGGTTAAAAGAGTTGCCACCGTTGTTGGTAATAGCTTAGCTAAACAACACAATATCTTTTATTATTCATTGTCCTCAGCAGGTTCTTTTTTCCATTTAGAAGCTCCTTTGATTAAAGCCAAACATCCAATAAATTCAGGAAAAAGTTTCCGTGAAGATCTCCCACTAAAAAAATTCAAGTTACAGATTGCAGATTTAAACACGACCATAAAAAAAGAGAAGATCGATATTGTTCTTCTGAATGCAGGACTCTTTACTAGCTTTAGTCCGTTAATAAAGGAAGCAAATCCTACCACTAAATTAATCGCTTGGATGCACAATAATTATAAGACTTATATGAAAGAATACTATCAGGATATGCGGGTTGAATTTATTGCTGGACTTGAAGCGGTGGATACAGTCGTAACTTTAACAGAAAGCGACCTTTTAAAATTTTCAAAACATAATGTTAATACAATAAAGATCCATAACCCAGTTACGCTGGTGTCTAATCATAAAAGTAACTTGAATAAAAATGTTATTGTAGCTGTTTGCAGAACAGATGTAAAACATAAAGGACTTGACTATTTGTTAGAATTGGCGCAACGCTTGCCCGATAATTGGCAAATAAAGTTGGCTGGTGATGGGCCTGACAAAGAATGGTTAAAAAATGAGGTTCATAGCAAAAAAATAGAGAAACAATTTATTATTTTAGATTCCTTACCCGACGAGGAATTACAAGAACATTATAGAAATGGCTCAATCTTTGTAATAACTTCTAGGTGGGAGGGATTTCCATTAGTTATCGGTGAAGCTATGAACTTTGGGCTGCCAATTGTGAGTATGTGGAATACAGGTTCACAAGAATATTTACAAAGTGGAAAATATGGAATAATAATCGCAGACCATAATACAGAGCATCTCTACAGAAAACTATTACCATTATTGAAAAATATTGACTTGCGACAAAAATTTGGAAACCTTGCAACACAACGGTCACACGACTTCCGACTACCTTATATTAATGAAAAATGGAATTTACTTTTTAGTCAATTAAATGAGCAAAATTAAATTTAAATTTTCCCTATTCATATGGCCAAATATGGATTTGTTTGGGACCAAGTAGGTATAATATGAAGAGTTTTTATTCTTTATGGAGGTGAACATGATTTTAAAAAACTATATTTTTAAAAATAAGAAAATACTTGTGGCACAAGAAAAAGAACGGATCGACTGGGTTAGTTTAATAAAACCGACTGAGGAGGAAATAAAATACATTACGTCAAAATATTTTTTACCTAGAGATATTATTCGCGAAAGTTCTAATTTAAATACAGCCTCTCACATTAATTACATTACTAATCTAAAACAGCAGCAAATTACTGAAATATTATTGTTATGTGCTGGAGAAGGTACATTTGGGAAAAATAATGTTACTACGGGCTATCCATTACTAATACTGCTAGTTGATAGTACCATAATAACCGTTACTGACATTATTTTACCTTTCATAGCCCCCCCAAAAAAATTAGGCGAAGTTAATAATAATAAAGAAGAGTTAGCCATACACCTTATAAGTTCAGTTTACGAAGAATTTAAAAAACAGCTTCTAAAAATAGAAAGTGAAATAATAGGAATAGAAAGAAATATTCATAAGCTCCAAACTAACAGCGCTGGGTTAGACAGGCTTGCTGCTTGTCAAAAAAGCATCGTGTTTTTAGAAAGCGCTTTAGAAAGTAATGAAAAAACCTTCCAATATATTTTAGAACACTGTGAAAAACTCTTTTTAAACAACGCTAAGTATAAGGACAAGCAATACCAACTACGTATCCAAAGATTGCAAACGCTAAAATTAGCAAAAACCCTAACTACCTTAATTTCCCAATTAAGTGACATGTTCAGCAATATCATTTCATATCAGTTAAATATCATTATGAAAATTTTAACAGAACTATCAATTATTATCACTATTCCCACTATCATAGTTGGCCTTTGGGGTGTTAATACTAAGGTTCCCTTCCAATCTTCAATGCCTGGTTTCTTTATTGTATCCATAATTACCGTTATTGCTACCCTAACATGTTACATTGTACTAAAGCATATAAAATACCTTTGAAACCATGAGGTAAATAAAAGAAAATTAATACAAAAAATAGGCCCTCAGAGAGTTAAGTCTGAGAGCCCGTGAGTGACGTGGGTTGATTAAGTCCACTTAAAAGGATAAAACCCCTTGTTTTCCATTTACCTTACCTACGTATTATCATTTCATAGCTATCAAGTCCAGTATGCTATACTGGTAAATGGCTACAACACAAGGCTGGTTGCCTTTAATTAAACTGTATGCTACGCTTTGCAAGTAACATTTACTTTATCTGTTTCTCTAGTTATTCAACTATTTATCATATACTTGATATTTAGAAATAACAAGAAGTAGATACAAAAATACTGGGATTTAGTTATCCTGGTGTTTTTATATATTAACATGCATGTTTACTAGTTAAAAAACTTTTTAATTTACATAATGCATCTTAATCTAAGTATACCGCTGTATACTCGCAACTACCCTACTCAGCAACTTAAAATCAACTTACTAATTTTACCAATTTCTTAACTAAAATTGGTATAGTTATTTTACTTCGCAAGATTCTTATTAACCTAACTTTCTGAACTTGTGAATTTCAAATCCCCTACTTTGAAACCTCACTTACATTCTTAACAAGTTATTCAATAAATATGAATACCTTTAGTTGACTTCTGTTCTTGGCTGGCTTAGTTTTTAGGAAGCCTGAAGCGATATGAGCAAAGTTTTTCCCTTAATTTTGCAGAGAAAAACAAAAAAATAACGTGCAGCTCAGTTTTTGAGGTTTCCCCTCGCTTCACTCACAAGTAATCTAGTTTCAGCTTCTTACAGCTATCTTAACAATTAAGTTTTTTACTCACCAGCAAAAACATGCCCTTACTGTATGTTAAGACTCCATTCATGTTACCACTCTAGCCATTAGTCAGCAGCTTCTATGTCTGCAGGTCGGCTCTGAACCCAGCCTACAGATCAGATTACAGAATCCATAGACTACTCAATTATTTTTGTGAAGTTCTGGCTGAGTTCACCAGATGTCTACTTTTTAGCGTTCATCCATAAGCAGCTGTCGCATATCGAAATATGAAACCTATGTACTACTAACCTACTACTCAGCTTGTCTCCTGAGTTTTGAAAATCACCACATTGAACACACTAGTAAAATGTGCTACAATGAGACCATAAATAAAAACTTAGTTCGGGTCATTCCAATACGCCAATATTGGGTGGCTTTTTCTTTTATGTAGAAGCTTATCTATCAATTTAGATAAGCTTCTTTTTGTTATTTATAGATTACTCCTTTTCATCTCTAGTGTAAAGCTATTATGCAAAAAATCTCCTTTTGATAATTTAGTACACTATTCTCCTTTTCTCTTAGTACACTATTCTCCTTTTCTCTTAATCTCTTTTTACACTAATCTCTTTTTCTCTTAATCTCTTTTTCTCCTTTTTAAATTATTATTATTGATTAGAAGGCCTTTTTATAGTGTTTATTCTCTTAATCTCCTTTTCTCTTAAGGTACTAAGAGAATAGGAGATTAATCTCTTTTTCTCCTTTTCTCTTAGGAGCATAATCTCTTTTTCTCTTTTTGATAAACAAGTATAAAGGAGATTTACTACATTTTACTTTACTTTTAAATAAAATTGACTTACTATGTATTTAATGGAGGTGTCTAAATGACGTATACAATAATTAACGCTCAACAAAAGGGTGGCGTAGGTAAAACAACAGACACAGTAATGGAAGCAGTAGTGGCCGCCACCGTATTTAATAAAAAAGTGTTAGTCATAGATACAGATCTACAGGGGAATGCAACTCAGTTTTTATCAAAGACTTTCGGAAATCCTGAAATTCCAAACACTTTAATGGCCTGCTTGGAAAAAGAAGACCTGTCGCAAGGAATTGTACACTTAGCTCCGAAGATAGATTTAATTGGGTGCGACTATGACATGCGTAACTATACCGAATTCCTGGATAAAAAGTTTAAATCATTAACAGATAAGACCTTCTATTTAAAAAAACTTTTAGATCAGATCAAAGATAACTATGAATTTATTTTCATTGATGTTCCACCTTCCACAGATATTAAAGTCGATAATGCTATGGTTTGTGCCGACTATGTTATTGTTATTCAAGAGACACAACAATTTGCTTTCGATGGATCAAAGCGTCTTATTCTTACATATTTACAAACTTTGGTAAATGATTTTGGGAATATGATTAATGTTCAAGTTGCTGGTGTCTTGCCAGTTCTTTTACAGGCGCGTAGACCTTTACAGCAAAAAATAGTTGATGAAACCATAAAATATTTTGGCCGTGATAACGTATTTAATAACATTATTAACAATCATGCTAGATTGGAATGGTACACAGCACAAGGAATTCAATTTGAAGACTTTCATGATAAAAGAATTTTTGCACTATATGCAGATATATTCAAAGAATTATTATTAAGAATCAAATCTTTTGAAAAAACTGGTGATGTCGTAGATTTTAAATATGAACATGAATTTATTAATAATAATAGGCTCACTGAAAAAGGAAAGGGGCTGACGCTTAGTGGCTTTACTGAAGAGGGATAACAATGTTCAACCAAACATCAAAAATACTGCCGATGTTAGCAGAAATCTTTCAATCAAAAAAGAATATAAGGCTAACGAACGAAAGACCATTAAGGTTGATCCACCTGTATATGACTTAATTAAAAGTATGTCTGTCGTTACCGATACTAAGATGTACGATTTAGTTAATCAGATGTGTAAAACCTACTTGGATAATAATGTTTCTCAACGGCAAAAAGAAACGATCCTGCTTATGTTAAAACAAAATGAAAAATAAAATTCAACAAACAAAATCAATGAGAATAAGCATTCAGTTATAAATAATAAGTTATCTCAAGAAACACCCAAATCAAGCAAATCAGGTTAAAGTTTTGAATCGTGAAGAAAAAAATATTAGGTAACTAACTACATTCAAAATATGATTAATCCTCATCATCCGAAAAACATCCACTAATATCAACAGAAAGGTACTCTGCTTAATTTTCAGAGTATCTTTTTTGTTACTATACTGTATTTTGACATCAAGTTTATTAGATTTTGCATAAGTTTTCCTATCATAATTAGGGCGATAAATTATAACATATGCTAAGACCATTAATTACATGGTATTAAAAAAGCGACACAATCGTTGAGTTATGTCGCTTTTCTGTAATCAATGAAAGTGGTCATTTAAATCTATAATTAATTTTTTAATCTCGTCACGAACCTTACGGAATACTTCTAGTTGCTCTTCTAATGTTCCTGTTGCTTGCGCTGGGTCAGATAAAGGCCAGTGTAAACTTTTTGTTTGCGGGGGAAGCATAGGACATTTATCCTTTGCATCACCACATAAAGTAATAACTAAATCTGAAGTATTAAAATACCTTAGATCAATTAATTTAGAGTAGTGGCTACTAATATCTACTCCGTCTTCAGCCATAACTTTAACAGCATTTGGATTTAGTCCATGCGTTTCAATACCCGCGCTTTCTATCTCAAAAATATCGGGCGATAGTATACTTTTGGCATATCCTTCAGCCATTTGACTGCGACAAGAATTTCCTGTACATAAAAAATAAATTTTTTTCATTTTAAACCACCACCGATTTAATTTGTGTAACATCGTTATACACAATAAAACTTAAATGCAATGTTTCAATGCCTATTAAGGTAATATAACATTAATCATCAATAGGTAAATTACTAGTTATCCTGTATAATAGTTCAAGTAGAGAAGTTAAGGCGGTGGCTATTTCCTTAAAGGGGGTGGTGCTTATGGTGTAAAAACTATAAACTCACATTCTAGGAAAGGAGTAGCCCAAGTGTCCGTTTCGGACGCTTTACAATTAATGCTGGCTTTCGGTACTTTTATCGTGGCCTTAATCGCATTAGTTGTTGAGTTGATTAAAAATCAGCAAAAAAAAACCGCCTTAGCTCTGGCAAGCTAGCGGTTATTTAATCGTATTAAGTTATGCCACCGTCTTAAACGGTTCTACATGGGAAGTCTTGTTCAAGCAAGGCTTCTTTTTCTGCTTCTATTATATCATGTCTGTAAAAAATTGGGTAGTAAGGTATTTTTCAGCTTATTTTTTATAACAAATCTATTTCGTGTCTTATAAAGGCTATGAATTTTTTATTTATTTTTGTATTTTTTTAAAATGGGTTCAACTAATTCTTTTTCAGCTTTTTTTCGAGCTTGGATTGCACTTTCCTTATCTTTAAAATATCCTAGCTCGTAGCGTATATGTTTTACTGTGATATAGCTACGCCACCTCTTATCACGTTTACTATAAGAAACCCCTGTTACACCACTAGAATTATTTGCCTTTAATTTGTCGCTTGTTGCTAGTTCCAATATAGATAGTTTAGTATTTTTTTCACGACCGTCATTTTTTCTAAAAGTTTTTTTATCTTCTCTTGTATCTTTTCATCTTTGTAAATATTTTTCCATTTTTCTCGTGCCTTCTTTAATTGACAACCACAACTCTTGGTAGTTCCTTGAATAAGTTTTGTGCTTGCCACGTCGGTATAATTACCACAATCACATTTACAAAACCATGTAGTACCCGATCCCTTCTTAACACCAACGGATTGTCTTAAAACTGGGTTCTATAATATTTGGTACTGATAGAAAAATCTTCTCTCAGTACCAATTTTGTTTTATGATAAAAAAATAGAGATGAAGACACACTTCATCTCAAAGAAACAATCCCTACACTGAAAGGAATGTCCTACATGAAGAATTGTACACTGGATCTATTGGGAATTAAAGACTCACACCTGGAATTTGATCCAAAATATAAGAATAAAGTGATAGCTGCAGGATTTTACCAACATAAAAAAGTCCGCAAGATCCATTTGCGGCAATCTTATCCTTGTGCTTGCCCAGTTTGTGGTCAAAAAATGCGCTACAACGGTTTTAAAACCGTTGAGATGCTCGGTTTGCCTTCGGGTGGGATCACAAATGTTTTTTCGATCCGCAAACAAAAATATCTCTGCCCGGCTTCAGCTGCCTGCCCTAAAACTATTACAAAACTTGCGGAGATCAAGGACGTCAAGGCTAACGACCAAATCTCACAAGCCGTTAAATATCAGGCTATTTCTAAATTAGACCAGAATATCTCACAAAAAGATATTGCCGCTGATTTTGGGATCTCTGGAATGACAGTGATGCGCTTTGCGCAAGAGCTCTCAACTTACTTAAGGCCCAATCATCATTTCTTACCGCAAAATATCGCTTTTGACGACTTTAAAGCGGGCAACTTTTCTAGTAGCGGCATGAGTATCATTGTCATGGACATTGCGACACGCCGCACGTTAGATATCGTGCGTTCTCGGCATAATACATACTTACGAAGTTACTTTTTACAATATGACCGTCAAGCTCGCTGGGCAGTCCAAACGGTCACAGTTGATCTGTACTCGCCTTATCGATCCTTGATCCATGAGATCTTTCCGCAAGCGCTGATCATTGCCGACCGCTTCCATGTCGTAACCCAAGCTTATCGGGCCTTAAACTTAGTTCGGACACAAACCATGAAACAGGCGGGACAGGGTTCGCACAACGCACGTGCTTTGAAACATTATTGGAAATTGTTAACTAAAGACTCGACCAAACTTGATTTTAAAACCTATCGTAAAAGCAGAAACTTTCGTAATATGCAGTTATGTGAACAGGATATTGTGGAGCGTTTATTAAACATGTCCTCCGCTTTGCGACAAGCTTACGTTTATTATCAAACACTTTTACAAGCTGTCCAGCAGCGAGATCCAAGGCTCTTAGAAAGTCTAACACGTTCAGCTGCAGGCATGCCTGAGCCCATCAAAAAAACTAATCGTACCTTGCGTAAACATCTACAAGAAATCAAGAACAGCTTTCAGACGACCTTTTCTAATGGACCCGTGGAAGGAACAAACAACAAGATCAAAGCCATTAAAAAGACTGCTTACGGTTTCCGGAACTTTGAAAACTTCCGTTTACGTCTTCTCATCGAATTAAAGAATAGTTATGTCAGTTTGAATTTTCATAGTCACATTAAAAAAGCTGCTCATTCCATTCAGGAACAAGCAGCTTGACCAAGTAGACCAATTGCTTATTATTTTTAATAATTCATTTCATCAGTACCACTTGATAAAGAACCTATTATAAAGAAGAAAGTTTAATGGCTGATTTATCTGTGTTTTTATTATCAGCAGCAATTAAGTTATAGATGTTTTCTATGTGCTTAATATAGCGAGAAATATCAAATTTCAAAACTGTTTTTTTGATATCTGTATGATTATATTTACCACGCAAACGATAGATTTGCCGGCATGCAGCTATAAAAGCTTTTTGGTCGTTCATTGGAGTTAAAATTCCATTGTGGGAATTAATGATGTCTGCCGGTCCAGTAGGACAGTTTGTTGAAACAATTGGCAAGCCATAAGAAGCAGCTTCAATAACAACCATTGGGAATCCCTCATATTTTGAACAGAGCAGCAGGCAATCAGCTTCATTAATTGCTTCCCAAGGATTAGGCATCCAACCTTGCCAGTTAATGTTTTGTGAAATATGCAAATCATTTGCTAATGTTTTTGCTTTTGGAAGATCAGCTCCCTTGCCAAAGATGTCCAGTTTCCAAGGAATATTAAGCTGTGCCATTGATTCAAGAAGCATACGTACATTTTTTTGATCATCCAACAATATTCTTCCAATAAAAATTGCATGGAAAGGAGCGTTAGCTTTAGGTGTGCTGATTGTTTTCTTATTTACAGTGCGGATAGGATTATAGATCAGAAAGATTTTTTGGGCTGGGACCCCGAGTTTGATCAACTGTTTTTTTATCCCTGTACTAATTGCAAGATGATATTCTGAGAAAGCAAGTTCTTGACGAGCAAAAATGTTTGATTCAGCAATGGAGGTATGTCCCCAAGAAACAATTTTATAATGAAGGTCATATTTTTTCCTGATCTGATAGGCAGTTACACAAGCTCTGCCTTCGAGTCCCAAAACGATATCTGGTTCTGCTGCTAAAACATTTTTTTCAATAAACTCTTTTTGTGCTTGTGTATCTTGTGCATGGCAAATTTTAAGTTGGTAGCCGGTAGTACGTGTAATCCATTGGAGCCATTCAGGTTTTCCGCTTTTAGGGATCAAAACCTGATATTCATTTTTTAAATCTTCGTTGACCAAGTTCGAAATGACTCTTTCGGTACCGCCATGTCCCTCTAAATACTGTGTTATTAATGTTATTTTCACGATAATTCATCCTTTCATTTTATGAAGCCAACATTAATCTGATGTAATCTTAAATAAGTTGTATTAGTGAGTCAGTAATTGTTAATTAACTTAAAAATTCTAAAAATAGTTACACCGCATTTGTTAATTATAAAAAATTTAAAACACAATAATGCAGTTGTAACAAAAGTACAGACAGCTAAGGTATGTGATTTTGTTTCAAACAAATGCAGAACTCGATTTTAAAATTCACCCGGCTTTCATTTTATCAACAAAGAAAATAGTTTACTTATGGCTAGTTGGATACATAAGAATGGCATTATTTAAATAATAAAAAAAATAAAGGTACAATAACCTTATCCAAATGGTTGTTGAACTGATATGACAATACAGAAACTAAAGAATCTATATTATACTTACCCCCATCTAAACTTTATTATAGATCTAATCAACAGAAAAACTCAAATAGTTGAATTTTGTAAACAAAAGAGAGCGTAAAATATCTTGTGTAAATGCATAAAAGATTTCTGAATTGTATAGAAATAGGGAATGCCTTCCCTTATGATATTTAGTAACCACAGAAAACATCACAGGAGGCATTCCCCATGAATGAACTTACCACAGAAATTATCGCTGCACTAGCCCAAAAGCAAGATTTGGACGAAGTTTTTCGTCACCACCTCGAAATTGCGATTAACCAGCTGCTTCAAACCGAATTGGCAGAGTTTTTGGGTTACGAACGCTACTCATACGCTGGGATTAACACTGGTAATAACCGCAACGGCAGTTATGAGCGCTCGTTTGATACGAAGTACGGCCAACTTAACTTAACCATTCCTCGAGATCGCAATGGCCGGTTTGAAAATCATACCTTGCCAGCCTACGGTCGGCACAGTGATAATTTAGAAACAACGGTCATTCAGTTGTATACCAAGGGAATTACCACTGCTGAAATTGCCGAACTCATTGAGAAAATGTACGGTGCTCACTACTCCAAAGCCACGGTTTCCAACATGACTAAAGCCGTCAATGAACAGGTTCAAGCTTTCCAGCAACGTCGACTGGCTTCACAATATGCGGCCATCTTCTTAGATGCCACTTACTTGCCGTTAAAGCGGGATACCGTTCAAAAAGAAGCCGTTCATATTGCGATTGGCATTCGTCCAGATGGTACGAAAGAAGTGCTGAACTACCAAGTGGCGCCAACGGAATCGACTGGAATCTGGACTGAACTGCTGGGAACCTTGATCAAGCAGGGCGTTAAAGATGTGCTGTTGTTTGTGGCCGATGGGTTAGTTGGTTTGGATGAAGGCTTGAATCGGCATTTCCCTAAAGCCAAACGACAACGTTGCCTGGTTCATGTTGGGCGTAATTTGATGAACAAAGTTCGTGTGAAAGACCGTAAGGCCGTGATCAATGACTTAAACAAGTTCATCGAGCTGCCAATCGTGAAGCAGCCGAACTGAAACTGAATGAGTTCGCCAACAACTGGCATCGTACCTATCCCAAGTTAATCAAAGATCTGCTTAAAATGCCGAATCTGCTCACTTTCATGGACTTTCCACCAGCCGTTCGGCAATCACTCTACTCCACTAACTTGATTGAGAACTTTAACAAGCATCTCAAGCGCACCACCCACCACAAAGAACAATTTCCAACGGAAGATTCACTGGATCGCTTCCTGGTTTCTCAGTTTAATGCTTATAACGAGAAGTCTCTGAAGCGGATCCACCGAGGGTTCAAAGGACTCCAGGACACCTTGGAAGCATCATTTATTTAAGTTAGATACATATTATATGTACGAAGGCATTTCATTTACACAAGATTCTTGACGCTACCCTATTTTTTTTG
>NZ_BACP01000070.1 GCF_000260415.1 Liquorilactobacillus mali KCTC 3596 = DSM 20444 | reverse complement strand
AAAAGAATGAACCGAATCGTTTATACCTTTCCAAGCTCGATGTGAAAGCTACTGATGTCTATTTAAGGGGTGAATATGGACAAGAAACGCCGAAATCCCTTGCTACGAGCGAAATTTCGAAAATCGAAAGCAATCTATATAAAGACTCTAAAAACATAGATACTAATAGATACAATATAGATACTCAAAAGTTGGACTTTTCCACAGCCCATTTCTCACCAGCAGAAATTCAAAAACAAAACCAGGATCTCATAAATCATGCTAATGACTTCTTAACTGATGAAGACAGTGGCTTACCGGTTTTCTTAGACCCCGAAGCTGTGCAACTACTTAGTTTTTGGTGCCGTACCCCGCAACAAATACGCCGGTTTATTGGTATCATCCTGAATGCTAAATATCGAGTTGAAAAGGATCATCAAGATATTGGGGTTCTAATCCCACTGGACGATGAAGAACTTAAACCTTTGATGACTAAAGCCTTGAGACGCTACTTTAACGTCCTAAGAAGCAATGAAAAGCATATCAAGAACGTGGAAAACTACTTGTACGGCACCATGCAAAACCTATTTGGCGTTTGGTGGAATAAACAAGCGGCTAGAGAATATGCGGCCAAACACCCCGAAGAACAGAACACTGACAATGAGCGTTCTTGAAATTAAACGTCATATAGGCTCGTTTAAGCCGTTTTAAGTGTTACATGCATAATTATATTAAAACTGCTTTAAAATCGCTTAGAAGTAAAAATAGCTGCCTTAAGTGGCCGAATTGACGATAGCTGAGCTAGAAAACGGGATAGGAGCTTTTTAAATGACCAAACCCAGCAAAGAAATCGAAACAATTGATCAATTGTTGGCTGACCCCTGGGCAGTCAATATTCAAGACATTTGGGAGCAAACGGCATATAATCCAGATCCTGATAAACGCAAGCTGTTTGACGCGTTACACACTTACCTCTTAGATAAAAGCCAGGAGCAAATTATCAACGAAAAGCATTTTGTGATTTAACATGAGTGAGCTAAAGAGATACATCATTGTGGCTGGGATAAACAAACGGCGCTGGTAAAAGCACTTTATATCGCGCGAGGCCCGAATTATTTACTCACTCCAAACGATTAAATGCCGATGAAATCCTACAAAAAATGGGTGGTGATTGGCATAAAGAGCGTGATAATTTTAGGGCAATGCTTGAAGAAATAAAACAACTCCACGCGGCTTTAGATACCGGGCAGAGTATTCATATTGAAACAACCTTGGCTGGCCAAGGTAGGGCGCAATTTAATTTAATCGATCGGGCCCACAAGAATGGCTTTGAAGTAACGCTTTTATACGTGGCGTTAAAAAACGAAAAAGTCGCAATTAATCGGGTTCATGAACGAGTCAAAAAAGGTGGGCACGGAGTACCAGACGAAGTTGTTAAAAAACGCTATAATCAATCAAACCATAATTTAGCAGCGGTTGCATTCAAAGCTGATAACGTTGTGATCTACGATAATAGCCAAAAATTTGTATCAGTTTATAGACGAGAGCATGACCAGGTGATCAAAAATAATTTGCGTGATTTTCCTTGGATAAATCCCAAAATTACCTTTGAAGCAGCTATACAGAAACAACTAAAAGACTTTGCTAAACACAATCCAGAAATTAAGCCAAAAAACAATCCTGAAAATAAAAACGATCGGCCTAGTTATTAGGTTGATCGTTTTTTAATTTATCCGGTTTATGGGCGTTAACATAGTCAGCAAATGTTTTTAAAAGTTCTTCGGTTTGTTCGACCGAAAGGTTATCAGCTTGAAAGTATTTTTCGAGCAAAGCCCCTTTTTGAATTAATCGGCGAGAACGGACTTTGCGTGCTTGGCGGCTTTCATAGTATTTAGATTGCCGTAATTTAAAATCTTCCCGCTCAATTTTTTGTTTTAAACGCGCTTGCTGCTCGACTAGTTTTTCATATTGATTAGACATAGAATTTCCCCATCTCGTATGGCTAATGATCTACGGACTTTACCTTTAAAAATTCAGAAAATTGCTTGGCTAAAAGCTTAATCTTATCGTTAGACAAATTAGCATAATCTAAATTGGCTTGACTGATGATTTGTTTACCTAGCCGTTGTTCAATCTTATTTTTTTCGTCCTTAATTTTTTGATTAAGGGCTTTTAATTTAGCTTCTTGTTTTTCTAAGTTACTTTGAGACATAACGATCCCTCCAATCATATTAGAAATAATCACCGACACTATATCATAAGGGAAACGTTAAGTCAAAGTATAAAAGTTGAAATAGCGAAGCGGAAGGCATACACTAAAAGTAAATTCAGGAGAATCAGCAGACCGAGTGAAACGAGGTCAATGCGCACTTATACACAACAACTAAAGTTGGTTGTGTTATTGTGCTAAACACTTGTATTAGAAGTCGCCGTTGGCGACAACAAAATCAAACCCATAAACCCAAAGAAAGGTGGTGACCGACATGGCAATTTTTCACATGAGCTTTAGTAATATTAGTGCTGGAAAAGGAAGAAGTGCAATTGCTGGAGCAAGTTATCGAAGTGGCGAAAAATTATTCGATCAAAAAGAAGGTCGAAGTTATTTTTATGCTCGGTCGGTTATGCCAGAAAGCTTTATTTTAACACCAAAGAATGCGCCAGAATGGGCGAGTGATAGAGAGAAATTATGGAACGAAGTTGAAAGAAAGGACCGTCGAGCAAACTCACGGTACGCTAAAGAGTTTAACGTGGCTCTACCAGTTGAATTAAGTGAAGATGAACAGAAAGAATTATTGACAAAATATGTACAAGAAAATTTTGTTGATGAAGGTATGGTTGCCGATGTGGCAATTCATAGAGATCACCCAGATAATCCGCACGCTCATGTGATGTTAACTAACCGTCCATTTAACCCAGACGGAACGTGGGGATTGAAAAGTAAACGAGAAAACATATTAGACGAAAATGGGAACAAGACTTATACAGGAAATAGTCGTTTCCCAAGATCAAGAAAGGTGTGGTTAGTTGATTGGGATAAAAAAGAAAAAATCAATCAATGGCGGCACAATTGGGCGGCAAGTGTCAATCAGGCTTTGGAGCAAAAAAATATTCCCGATCGGATCAGCGAAAAATCATTTGTGGAACAGGGAATAGCTGACACACCAATGCAACATGAGGGAATCAATAGCAAACGGCATGAAAGAAAAGCATTTAACCAACAAGTTAAGAACTATCGCAAGGCCAAAGCCAGTTATAAAAATAACCAAGAAAAAGTAATCAATAGAGGTCATTTAGATAGCCTAAGTAAACACTTCTCGTTTAATGAAAAACGGGTAGTCAAAGAGTTAAGCCATGAACTGAAAACTTATATCAGTTTGGAGAACTTAGATGATAAGCGGCGCATGCTATTTAATTGGAAAAACAGCACCTTAATTAAACATGCGGTTGGTGAAGATGTGACTAAACAATTATTGACAATTAACCAACAAGAAAGCTCACTCAAAAAAGCAGATGAACTCTTAAATAAAGTAGTTGATCGCACTACGAAAAAACTTTATCCAGAGCTTAACTTTGAACAGACCACGCAAGCTGAAAGACGAGAATTAATTAAGGAAACCGATAGCGAACAAACAGTTTTCAAGGGTAGTGAATTAAACGAACGTTTAATGAATATTCGTGATGATTTGTTGACGCAACAATTATTGACCTTTACTAAGCGGCCATACGTTGGTTTTAAGTTATTAATGCAACAAGAAAAGGAAGTCAAAATCGAGCTTAAATATACGCTAATGATCCACTCTGATAGCTTAGAAAGCCTAGAACACGTCGATAAAGGACTACTAGAAAAGTATTCACCAGCAGAACAGCAAAAGATTACGAGAGCAGTCAAAGACCTACGGACAATCATAGCAGTTAAGCAAGTCATTCAAACGCAATACCATGAGGTATTGAAAAGAGCCTTTCCTAATGGTGATTTAGATGATCTTTCACTAGTTAGACAAGAACAGGCTTATACAGCCGTGATGTACTATGATCCAACTTTAAAGCCATTAAAAGTCGAAACAATGGCACAATGGCAAGAAAACCCACCGAGGGTTTTCAGTACCCAAGAACATCAATTAGGGTTAGCTTATTTGTCGGGGCAGCTGAGCTTAGATCAGTTAGAAAATCATCATTTACAACGAGTTTTAAAGCATGACGGAACGAAACAAATTTTTCTTGGTGAGTGTAAAGATGATCCAACTATTAAAACCAGCCAGATTGAAAAAATCCGAAAGCAGTTAAAAGAGCAACAAGCTAAGGACGACCAGTGCCGAAAAGCAAATATCGGACATTATCAACCACTGAACTACAAGCCAGTTAGTCCAGACTATTACTTAAAGACGGCCTTTAGTAACGCAATCATGACCGCCCTATATGCCCGTGATGAAGATTACCAACGGCAAAAACAGGCGCAAGGTTTAAAGGAGACTGAGTGGGAAATGACGAAAAAGCAACGGCAACACCAAACTCGAAACCGGCATGAAGATGGGGGCATGCACTTGTAATGTAAATGTAAAAACAAATGTACACAAGTGTGTTCAAATGGTGCTATAATTTAGTTAATTATTTAAGCAAGGAGTTACCTGCATGTGGCAAGACAACACGAATGGATTAGTTTATCCCAAGCCGCTATCAAGCTAGGGCATGACCGATCATATGTAAGCTTATGGTTAAGGCGGCACCCAAATAGCATGCCCGAAGAATATTTAATGGAAACCGGCACAGTTAAATTAATTTCATTGGAAGGCATTGAATGGATAAAGAAACAATCAAAAAAAGAGGGCGTCCTCGTCAGCAATAGTAGTGCTAACGAGGATCAGCACCTAGAAGTTACGATTCTGGGTGTCACCCTCCTAACAATCCATTTTACCGGGCGGGCTAGGGGAAAGCTAGTTGTTGAGCCAAATCATCGAAAGCTTGTAAGGGATCGTGGGTAATCGTGATCACACGATCATTCAGTAGAATCATGGTCATAGGTACCGTATTGTATTGATCAAACCCCGTTTCACTAGTCGTTTCAACCGGGTAACGCAAAACAATCAACCCTGGTACCTGATCTGCCGGATTTAAGCCTTCCACTCGTGCATTTTCATGTTGATCGGTTGCTGCCGCCAGATAGGTTGCTGGCAGCCCGTATGTCGTCGCCAGCGTCTGTAGTTCTTGAGGCAACGGCGCCGAAACTCGAATCCAGTTGGCCTGATCGTCTGTGGCTACCTGCATATTTCCTCGTGGCTGGATCTGATAACGCGTAATCATTTCAACACCTCTTGGCCGTATTAAAGCGCGTTTACTGGCGCAGAGGCCGTTCTGTATGCACCCTTGTCCGCGATGCCAATCCCGTCCAAAATGCTCATACGCAGATTGCTACACGCGCCAGTTCACGTTCTCTTTTATTATAACGTATCTATCCTCCCCTTCGGCCACTAGTTGCCAAGGCTGGTAGAATAGTCAGTGAGGTGATGATTTTGAAAGTAACACTTGAACGCATCTACCAAAAACCGCAAGCATCCGGATTCCGTGTCCTTGTTGACCGAGTTTGGCCACGTGGCATCAGCAAAGTTAACGCTGCTTTGGATTTATGGGCCAAAACCATTGCGCCGTCCACTGAGTTGCGGAAGTGGTTTGGTCACGACCCTGAAAAGTACCCTGAATTCAAGAAGCGGTACTTAGCTGAGTTAGCAGCTAATTCTGACCTGCCAGACTTCATCAAAACATTGAAGCAACATGAACAAGAGCCAGTCATTATGCTCTATGGTGCCAAGGACGAAACGCATAACCAAGCCGTTGCTCTAAGCGAACTACTCAAAACAAAGTGAGGTCACTATGCCAAGCAAAGCCGAATTTCGCCCGCTTCAGTTAAAACGTCTGAAAGCCGCCCAGAAAGCGACTCAGGCTGCCAGTGCAGCGCTTTTGGCCGCACTAGTTCAAACACCTATGTGGCAACGTGCTCACAGCATCGGTGTTACCGTAAGCGGACCGTTTGAAGTCCCAACCGAGCCAATTATTCAGGCGGCCCACGACGCCAATAAAGCTGTCTACTTACCACGGGTCATGCCCAAGCGGCAAATGGTTTTCCTACCTGATCCTGGCAAAGACAAGCTGATCACCAGTGCTTTTGGTATCCCGGAGCCGCCTTATCAAGCCGATCAGATTCATGCCGCCCCTGATCTCATTTTGGTGCCTGGCATTGGCTTTTCGCTGGCTGACAAGTACCGCATCGGTTTTGGTGGCGGCTATTATGATCGCTTCCTGACAACTTATCGCGGCACCACGATCACACTGGTACCACCCGTGATGGCGTTTCCGCAAGTGGCTTGGCCTGTGGAGCCGTTTGATGTTCCAATTCAAACCTTGATTCTTGCTAATGGGGATGTCATTGTGTAACGGTTAGGCTAAGCATTTGGTAAAAGATTGCCTTTCTACTGGACATTCCTTATATTAAAATAAACCTTTTTCATCTTATTTCAGGGGGCACAATATGCGACGTGAACGTATTCGCAAGAATCGTCGAACGCTTTATCTCACGCTCACCGGTATTGGTACCGCGGTTATTTTTGTAGCTGTTTTTATGTGGCTCGTTCTTCGCGGTGCTAAAGTTCAAGGCCCGGTGACATCTTCCAGCAGCAGTGTTTCATCTTCGGTCGCCGTCACGCACCCATTTAACAGCGGTACTCATAAGGCTTCGGGCACGGTCATCGATCTAGACCGCGATCAACATGACTTAACCGTCTATGTTAAGCTGACAGATGACCAAGCCTACACTCGCCTGCTCATTCTCGATCCTCATGGGCATCCATTTGTCGTCAACGACACCGGCAGTTTTAAGCGTAAAAATGGCAAACTAACATTGACATCCGAACACGCTAATGTTTATGAATATGCCAGTGCGACGACGTACAAGAACAATAAGCCGACTGCCGTTCGCCAGTATTCAGTCGATGGCGCGACCGGCACTGTTCGAAGCTACGCCAAGACGCTCACATCCGAGTTGAACAACACGATTACGCTGAAAAACAAAACACCGCACAGTTATCGCTATGTTGAGGCCAATCTCACCACTGAGCCCATCGCCGCTCCGCCAACTCTCTGCTTTCTATCCTAGTATTCGAGCTAGATTGCCCATGGCACTGCCTCTTGAAGCGTTTAAGACAGTGGCAGGCGCCTGCGAAGTTAACGCGAACTACCGTTATTTCACCAGCTCCCAGAAGAAAGATGAACTTGCCAGAATATAACACACCTTATCTTGTTGCACGTGAAAACTTGGTGTTACACTTACTCATATCACATTCAATTGGAGGCATAACATGGCTGATTTGTGGCGGACAATTTCTGAACGGCACGGCGAGTTGCTTAGTGCCTTGGGGCAACATATCGAAATATCCTTAATTGCCTTGATGATCGCCGTTGTGATTGCGATTCCATTGGCCGTTTGGGTCCAGACGCATCACAAAACCGCGGCAGTGCTGCTGCAAGTGACTGGTGTTTTGCAAACCATTCCTTCGTTGGCCTTGTTAGGGTTGTTGATTCCGTTTGTGGGTATCGGGACACTGCCAGCGATTATTGCTTTAGTGGTGTATGCTTTATTGCCGATTTTTCAAAATACATATATCGGTTTACGCGATATTGATCCTTCCTATGAAGAAGCAGCCGATGCGTTTGGCATGAGTCGATTGCGGAAGTTGTTCAAAGTTGAATTGCCCATCGCCTTACCGGTTATCTTGTCGGGTGTCCGGACGGCAATGGTCATGATTATTGGAACCGCGACGCTGGCAGCTTTGATCGGCGCCGGTGGCTTAGGTACGTTCATTTTGCTAGGTATTGATCGAAATGATGCGGCGTTAACGTTAATGGGTGCTTTGGCAGCAGCGCTATTGGCGATTGTCTTTTCGTGGCTCTTAAATGTCATGCAAAAAGTGAGTTGGAAGGTCAGCGTCGGGGTTGTGGCGGTTGCCATCTTTGGTATGGTTGGCAGCCAAGTATACACTTATGTGACCGCACCAAAGGAAACTATCACGATTGCGGGAAAACTAGGCAGTGAACCGGATATTTTGATCAATATGTACAAAGAACTCATTCAAAAAGCTGATCCTGATGTCGGGGTCACGTTGAAATCGAACTTTGGACAGACGAGCTTCTTGTACAATGCGTTGAGAACCGATAAGATCGACATATACCCTGAGTTTTCCGGGACGGTTCTGGCAAGTTTGACGAAACCATCTGCCGCTCAGCAACAACAGGTGACGGCTGGTAAAGATAATTATCCACTTGCAAAGAAACTGCTTGCTAAACAAGGCCTGAGCTATCTCAAACCGATGGCGTATAACAATACCTATGCTTTAGTCGTTAAGGAAAGTTTTGCCAAGCGTTATGATCTGCATACCATTAGCGATCTTGGCAAAATTGCACCATCCATTCGCGCCGGATTTGATTTAGAGTTCATTGACCGGCAAGATGGGTATAAGGGCATCCAATCAAAATACGGCTTGCAGTTTAAGGTGGATTCAATGGATGCTTCCTTGCGTTACCAAGCTTTAGATCGCGGGCAGATCAATTTGACCGATGGGTATACGACTGATGCGCAATTGCGGCAATATCATCTGGTGGCGTTGCAAGATGATAAGGGGTTGTTTCCGATTTATCGCGGTGCACCATTGATGCGAACGGCCTTTGCCGAAAAACACCCGCAACTTGTAGCTGCATTGAACAAGTTGGCTGGTCAAATTACGGAAAAACAGATGCAGACCATGAATTATGCCGTGAGTGTTAAGAACGAAAAGGCCGCAACTGTGGCTCACCGCTATTTGGTTCAGCATGGCTTGCTGAAGGAGGTGCGCTGATGGCATTGATCAGTCTTGAACACGTCACAAAGGAATATGACGGCAAGCCCGTGGTCAACGATCTTAGCCTGAAGGTCGATCAAGGGGAGTTGTTTGTGCTAGTCGGCACCTCCGGCAGCGGCAAAACCACGACGCTGAAAATGATCAATCGTTTGGTTGATCCAACGAGCGGCGTCATCGAATTTGCCGACAAACCGCTCACCAGTTACAAAATGCGCGACTTGCGGTGGGATCTGGGGTATGTCCTGCAGCAGATCGCCTTGTTTCCAACCATGACAGTGGCGCAAAACATTGCCGTGATCCCCGAAATGAAGGGCTGGTCGCGCCAAAAAATTCGGACGGCAACAGACGAGTTACTCACAACAGTTGATTTGCCGCCAGCCGAGTACCGCAATCGCATGCCAAGCGAATTATCCGGCGGGCAGCAGCAACGCATCGGTATTTTGCGGGCCTTAGCATCACGGCCTAAGGTGGTCTTGATGGACGAACCGTTCTCAGCATTAGATCCGATTTCCCGCACTCAGCTTCAGGATATGCTGCTGCATTTACATCGTGCCTTGAAGAACACTGTCATTTTTGTGACCCACGATATGGCTGAAGCGATGAAACTTGGTGATCGGATCGGCGTGATGCGCGGTGGCAAACTCTTGCAGGTTGATACGCCGGAAAAAATTGCGACTAATCCAGCTAATGATTTCGTGGCGGATTTGTTCAAGGGAGCGCAAGCCAATCAGGGTCTGCAGGTCACGCTCAGTCAGTTAGCACCATTTGCAGCGGATGTGTCGGCCCGGCATGCGGTTGGCGGCAACTTGACGCTGGCCGAGGCGTTGCCGCTTTTAGATGCGCATGAGGCGTTGCACGTGAATAGTGAACATGGTGCGTTTGTGGTCAATACCCATAGTGTTGTCGCCTATCTCGCAAGTGCATTTGTCGATCAGAACACAGAGACGAAGGAGTGATCGTGATGGCTTATGATTATGGAACGATTGTGATTGGTGGCGGCCCAGGCGGCTTAGCAGCAGCTTACGGTTTAGCAGCAAAGCAAAAAGTATTAGTCGTTGAAAACGATTTGTGGGGCGGCACCTGTCCCAACTATGGCTGCGATCCGAAAAAAATGCTGTATCGCGGTGTCGAAGTTAAAAATGCTGCCTTGCGCATGAATGGCTTTGGGATCAGCGGGACGGCGAAGATTGACTGGCCATCCTTAATGGCATTCAAGCGCAGTTACACAACGGGCGTACCTGCTGGCACATTGAATGGCCTGACTCATGCTGGGATCACGACGTTGTATGGTCATGCTCAGCTTTTAGGTGAACATGCTGTCAAAGTTGGCTCCCAAAACGTGACCGGTGAACATATTGTGATCGCGACTGGGCACACGCCTCGTTATCCGGACATTCCAGGGGCCAATCTGCTTAAAACGAGTCGGGATTTTCTGGACCTTGATCAGTTACCAACCAGCATTGCCTTCATCGGAGCCGGTTATGTCAGTGTCGAACTGGTCAACATTGCTGCAGCGGCTGGCGCAGAGGTGCATATCATCGGTCATTCTGATCGGTTGTTACGGGCATTCCCAAAAGTCGCTACCGAAGCTTTAAAACCATTGCTTGCCAAGACCGGGATTCATTTTCATCCTAACGTCAAACTGACTAAAATCACGCCCTTAGGTACCATGACCCATCTACATGCTGATAACTTCGATTTGAATGTTGACATGGCAATCACTGCCATGGGTCGTATCGCCAATGTTGCCGACCTCGGGCTAGCCAATGCTGGTATTAAGGCTGATACGCGTGGTATTCCGGTTGACGACCATCTTCGCACCGCAGTTGAGACGATTTATGCAATCGGCGATGTCAATTTGAAGCCACAGCCTAAATTAACACCGGTGGCCGGCTTCGAAGGCAGCTATGTTGCCGAGCAGATTTTAGGCGATCCGACCCCGATCACCTATCCAGCTATTCCAAACATTGTTTTTGGTCCGACTGAGTTAGCCAAAGTCGGTGTGTCACTGGAGACGGCGGAAGCAGCACCTGATCAATACACCGTCAAGCACAACGGGACAACCCACTGGTACACCTATAATCGAATTCAGGATCCTGACGCACAAGTTTGGACCATTGTCGACAAAAAGACCGGCCGACTTGCCGGTGCTGTCGTCTTAGCCAGCTTGGCTGAGGACTTGATCAATACCTTCGCAGCGGCCATTGATGCTGGTGAAAAGCCGAGTGATTTAAACAAGATCTATGCTTATCCAAGTGCGCAGAGTGATTTGCAGTATCTCTTTTGATATGGGATGATATGACCTTAATTGGTATGTCCTAGATTGCAATAATAAAGTTACCACCTAGAAAGAGGCTTGCTCACTGCTTGAACTGGGGTTTGCCAACGGAGACATTTTCTAGGTTTGTTATTGATAAGCGCTGTGGCTTGTTGAATATCGGTCTCTGAAACCTGATCAAACTGTGTTCCCTTCGGGAAATAGTAGCGAAGTTCTCGATTGAACCGTTCATTTGTGCCCCGTTCATTCGGGTGATAGGCGTGGCAAAAGTAAACCGGTATCCGATAGCGCTTTGTAAGCGCCTGATCGCAGGAAAACTCTTTACCGTGATCAACCGTCACTGATCGAACCGGACCCGGAAAGTCCACCATCAGTCTTGCAAATCCCTTGAGAACAGCATTTTGTGATAAGTTTTCAAGCTTAGTTGTCGCCATTAAACGTGTCACCCGATCGACAATGGTCAAAACAGCAGCCTTTGACCCGCGACCACCGCGAACTGTATCCATCTCTAAATGTCCTTTTTCGGTTGGCCGATTAGCTGACTCACTGCGAATCTCAATTGAGGTGCCTACTGCTTGGTTATAGCGCGACCGAAGGTCTTGTCTTCTTTTATGACGTTTACCGTGATCAAAGAGTTGGCTTGGCTGAAAATCGACTTGTCTTTGATAAATCCAGTGGTAAATCGTGTGTGGCGCACAGTGAACGGCATAACCGACCATTTCAGGGGACCAACCTAGGTTTAGCTTCTCAGTTACCATCCGCTTCAACTTAGGCGTTAAAATCGAGTGCCGACCACAACGATGCCGACAAGTATCGGCATGATCCTGAGCTATAATGGCGCAGTAATCACCTTCAGGGCAACGGTGAAGCTCATGCCTAATAGAAATACGAGAGCGGCCTAAGGTCGCGGCGATGTATTGAATCGTGTGGTGTTGCATCAGTTCTATCTGAGATCGTTCAATTAAGGTTATAATGGCCATGGGACCTGTCCTTCTCTCTAGATGGTATGTTATGCAAACACCATTTTAGCAAGAACGGACAGGTCTTTTTTCACATTTTCTGGGTGGTAACTTTAATTATGCAATCTAGGAACGCAAATTGCGCTCGAGAAATATTGCTTGGATAATCTGGCATGACAAACTCCTCAGTCGGTTTTCCACAATTCTACCAGATTCAGCAGATACTAGACAGGTTCTAAGAGGCATTTCACCATACTAACAAGAAAACCAAAAATTCCCAGATCATTAATTTAACATATCGTATCAAACCACGCCTGGAATATTATCTAGGCGTTTTTTTAATGTCATGGTATTTTCTGGCAGAAAGGTTGCATTATTGTGACTACAGTTGTAAACTAATAAGTGTTAAGAGGCTACAAACGTAAACTTAGAATTCAATTAATGGAGGAAGCCAATTGCAGGATGCAAAGAATGTAACCATCACCGATTCTGAATGGATGGTTATGAGAGCAATTTGGACAATGGGACATGCGACTAGTCGTGAACTAATCGATGCTATGAACGAATTAGAAGGCTGGTCAGCTTCAACAACCAAAACGCTACTTCACAGGTTGATTCAAAAACAGGCGGTTGCGCAGCATGGCGGCAGTCGACCATTCACGTATAAGCCGGTTGTTGGCGAGAAGGAATCAATGGCGGCAGCGGCAGATGATTTGTTTGACCATATGTGTGCGATGCGGGCTGGTTCAACAATTGCCGGCGTTATTCAGTCAAGGGAACTCTCACGGGCGGATATTGCGAACTTACAGGCGATTCTAGCTGAAAAGGCCAAAACAGCGCCCGAGGAAGTTCAGTGTAACTGCTTGCCAGGTGATCAAACGTGTTAAGACTGTGGTGTTCTGTCTACTTTTAGGATTGCTGCACAAAAATCCAGAATCTGGGATTTCAGATGGCGGAAATTTATGAATTTTTGTCGTAATTCTCATTCATATAGTGGCATGGTGCTCCGCAAAGCAGAAGCCTAAATATAAGAACCTGGTGGAAAAATCCCGAGCCCGGGGATTTCCACACAAGGAACTTATGTTCCGGCTTCTAACCGCTTTGCTACGCACACTTATTTTTAGGGGGTCGATAATCATGGCAAATAAAGAGGACCATATGAACATGAAAAACATGAGTGCTAAGAATATGGAAAATAATGAATCAAATATGAGTCATATGGATCATGATGACATGAAAATGGATCACGATATGACCGAAACGGATCATAATCAAATGAACATGGACCACGATATGGCCGAAATGGATCATGGTCAAATGAACATGAATCACGAAACTATGAATATGAGTGGGATGAATCACGGTGATATGGATATGGCTGGGACCGACATGATGATGCACGGTGGCTCAATGATGCATATGGGGAATTTGAAAGTTAAATTTTGGGTCTCCGTTGTCTTAGCGATTCCAGTTTTACTGTTAGCACCAATCATGGGTTTAAACGTTTCCATCCTTAGTTTCAGTTCACCGCTAATTGTTGGCATTATCATCGTTTTGTTTGATACAGCACTTTACTTTTATGGCGGAATGCCATTTTTAAAGGGGGCTAAAGCGGAAATTCAGGATAAATCTCCTGAAATGATGACGCTAGTAACCCTTGGAATTTCCGTTTCGTATTTCTACAGTTTGTACGCATTTATTGCCAACAACTTCTTGAACCCGGCAAATCATGTAATGAATTTTTCGTTCGAACTTGCAACCCTGATTTTAATTATGCTTCTAGGACACTGGATTGAAATGAATGCATTGATGGGGGCTGGGGATGCCTTACAAAAGATGGCGGCCCTGTTGCCTAAGACGGCCCATCTAGTTACAGATAATGGTGAAACAAAAGAAGTGCCAGTATCTGATTTAAAAGTTGGTCAAGCTTTCCAAGTGCGTTCAGGTGAGAGTATTCCAGCCGATGGTGTTATTACGGCTGGGGAGTCGACCGTGAATGAAGCACTGGTAACCGGTGAATCTGCTGCCGTTACCAAGAACGTTGGCGATAAGGTCATTGGTGGTGCAACCAATAATAACGGGACGCTAACGGTTAAAATTAGTGGTACTGGTGACTCCGGCTATCTTTCTCAAGTAATGAAAATGGTTCAAAATGCCCAGCAAGCTAAATCTAAAGCAGAAGATAAAGCTGATTTAGTTGCCAAGTATCTATTTTACGCGGCACTTGGTGTTGGGATTATTGCTTTCTTTGCCTGGTTACCCCAGGGATTGGCGACTGCAATGACGATCATGGTGACCGTCTTCGTGATTGCTTGCCCGCATGCATTAGGATTAGCGATTCCATTAGTGGTTTCTCGTTCTACTACGATTGGCGCTCAAAATGGGCTATTAGTTCGAAATCGCCAAGCCATTGAAGCAAGTCAACATGTTAGCCACGTTCTCTTGGATAAAACTGGCACGTTAACAGAAGGTAAATTTACGGTGAATGCATTGATTCCAAATGATGGGATTGACGAAACAACGTTATTAAGCCGACTGGCCGCCCTTGAAAATAATTCGACTCATCCGCTGGCCCAAGCAATCATTACTGAAGCCCAAGCGAAGGACATTGAAGTCGTTGCGGCTGAAAAGTCTCAAAATATTCCGGGCGTTGGTATTTCCGGTAATGTTGATGGCACTGACTATACGATTGCTAATGGTAACTATTTAACGAAGCAAGGGATCAGGTTTGACGAGGCCGCTGCTGATAAATGGGCTGCTAAGGGTAATTCCGTCAGCTTCCTATTGCAGGGCACCCAAGTTCAAGGAATGGTTGCTGAAGGCGACACCATCAAAGCGGGTGCTAGGGAATTAATTAGTGGTCTTCAGAGGCGAGGAATTACCCCCGTAATGCTCACTGGCGATAATCCAAAAGCCGCGGAACACGTTGCTAACTTACTAGGATTGACTGAATTCCATGCAGGCCTATTACCAGATGATAAGCAAAAGATTATTGCTGATTATCAAGCAAAGGGCAATCACGTCATCATGGTTGGTGACGGCGTAAATGACGCACCAAGTCTTGCCGCGGCCGATATTGGAATTGCAATTGGCGCCGGAACCGATGTTGCCATTGATTCCGCTGATGTTGTGTTGGTTAAATCAGAACCCAGCGATATTTTACATTTTCTTGATTTGGCTAAAATCACAAATCGGAAAATGGTTCAAAATCTCTGGTGGGGAGCAGGCTACAATATTGTCGCAATTCCACTCGCTGCCGGTGTGTTGTCATTTATTGGAATCATTCTAGACCCAGCCGTTGGTGCTGCGGTCATGGCGATGTCGACAATTATCGTGGCAATTAATGCGATGGGATTGACTGGTGAAAAGATTAAAAACGTGTAATTAAGTGATGTATACTTATTATAGAAACAAAGCAAAAGGAAGTGAAACTATGTCACAATGGATTCTGATAGCCCTTTTTCTTCTAGCACACCCACTCATGATGCTATTTATGCACAAGGGTATGCACGGTGGCTCTGGTAGTATGGGCGGCTGTGGAAACAACACTCAACAAAATTCCAATAATACTGAAAAGCCACGTAAAAAAGTCAATTAACTTGGGGGTATATATTATATGAAAATATTAACTGGTAGTCGCGGTGATGAGGTCCATGAACACCTTTACGAAAATGGTCAAAGACGGGTTGGTCATCGTATACTAAAGAAAAATACAGTGACAAACAACGGAGAATTTCACCCTGTACCTGGAAATATAGTTCTCATTCCCTTAAAAGGGACGGTGAAACTGACCACACCAGATCAAGAATGTACAATCAAAAATGGTCAACTTGCAATACTTGGACCAACTGATAGTTTTTACTTAACTGCAATTGATGATGTTGAATTTGTCGGTGTTGTTGATATTAAATAGCTCAAAAAGAGTGTCACATGGCACTCTTTTTTATATGGCGAATTGTAGAATGAGGTTAGCCAGTCATTGGCAAGATGACGGGAAAAGGGATCACGAGCTTGATTGGGGAAAGTCAGAAGGTAATGAACTTCAATGGTAAGCCAAGGTGATATATTTTATGTTAACTTTAATCCAAGCCGTGGTCATGAACAGAATTGGAATCAAACAATGTGGTTCCGATGAAGAATTGGCCGCAATTGTTGAAAAGGCGCCTAAAGATTTTCTCGTTTACACGGGCGAAGATGCTCAGAGCTTGACCACCCTCGTCTTGGGTGGTCAGGGAACGATTTCAGTGGCGAGTCATTTATTTGGAAATGAAATGGCGACGATGCGCCGCGCCTTGAACCACGGCGATATCACCCAAGCAGGGCAAATTCAACGACGTTTAATGCCGAAGATGGCAGCACTATTCACACAACCCTCACCGGCACCCGTCAAAGCGGCGCTGAACGCCCAACACTGGTTAGTCGGAAGCACGCGCCTACCAATTTTACCGTTAACCACCAATGAACAAAGTCAACTACTCAACAGCTTAAAATAATGCAGAACGGTTGGTAGTACCTGGCAAAAGCGCGTATACTGAAACTAAAATAATTAGGAAAGTGGTGACCATGATGTGCGGTTGGGCTTTTACTGGCGGTATGCCCTTTATGTGGATGGGTGGCGGCTTGGGCATTATCAGCTTACTGATTCTGTTAGCCGTTGGTGCTTACTTTTTAGGGACACGTTCACGCCATCACGATTAAAGTTCTCATTGGGATAATCAAAAAAGACTTTCAAGGCACGGCTTGATAAAGTGAACCCTTAAAATTGGACAACTTTATTAAGCTGCTTTCTGGACGGTAAGTTCCCGGTATTTTACCGGGGACTTGCCGTCCAGTTTTGTTTTGATGCGCCGATGATTGTAGAAGTCTATCCATTCGTTCATAGCTTCGATAAGCGCTGTTTTGGTCTCAAAATGTTCATCCATAACCTCGACTTTCATAATGTGAAAAAACGACTCCATGGCGGCGTTGTCGAGACAAGTGGCTTTACGTGACATACTCTGAAATACATGGTGCTCTTTAAGCGTGTTTTGCCAGTGGCGATGCTGATACTGAAATCCTTGGTCAGTATGGACAGTCGTCCGATAATCTAACACCGGTATTCGATTTGGCTGGGCCTAGAATAAAAAGTGTACAAGTTAAATAGAGACTCTGATTTAGTATAATTAAGGAAGTAAATTGGAGGATCAAATAATGACGAAGCACAGTTATGACAAGGAATTTAAGGAACAGGCCGTTCAGTATTACTTAGATAACAAGGATCACATGACCATGAATGAAATAAGTAAGAATCTAGGTATTGGGGCTAGTACATTACATAAATGGATTAAGCTATTTACTGAGACTGGGGAGTTTGGCCGTGGCTCCGGTAATTTTGCCAGCGATAAGGACAAGGAGATTGCACGACTAAAGCGTCAACTTCGTGACGCTGAAGGAGCGATCGAAGTATTAAAAAAATCAATCGGGATTCTGAGCAAGTAACTACCGAAAAGGTATACCAAGAAATGGACGTTCAGCACGCTTTGGAATCCCACCCTTCCATCAATGGTATGTGTGATTATGTTGGAATCTCAAGAAGTGGTTACTATCAACGAGAAAAGCGTCATAATCACCAATCACCGCGAAAGCTTCGGAAGAAGTTTATTCAAGGTGAAATTAAAGCAATTTGGCACAAAAGCCTTTGTATTTACGGTGCCGGCAAAATCACCCAAGAACTTCGCTCAAAAGGATATAAGATCGCTGAACGAACTGTTGGTAAGTATATGCGTGAACTTGGCATTCACGCCGTTTACCTAACCCCTTGGACGACTACCACTCGCAATTCTAAGTTTGATAAACAGCTAATAAATATTTTAGACGAGCAGTTCAATCCATTGCGACCAAACGCCGTTTGGTGCATTGACACTACTTATATTCCAGTTCATGACGGATTCGTTTATTTAACCAGTATTATGGACTTGTACTCCCGACGGATCATTGGTTGGGACTTATCTGAAACCTTGGAGGTATCGAATGTCATCCCACTTATTGAAAAGACTAAGCACAGTCGCCATATTAGCAAGCCATTAATCATGCACAGTGATCGTGGTAGTCAGTTTACGTCTGAAGCTTACAATCAAGTTACAGCTAACATGACATTAAGCTATTCAAAGAAAGCTTATCCTTGGGATAATGCCTGCATTGAGTCGTTTCATGCCTTGATTAAGCGTGAATGGATAAATCGGTTTAAAATCCATTCATACTCCGAAGCTAAACGACTAGTTTTTCAGTACATTGAAACGTTTTACAACACAGTTAGAATTCACAGTCACTGTGGATTCAAATCACCAAAGCAACTTGAAGATGAGTATCAAACTCAAATTCAAAATTTAGTCGTGGCATAGGACAAAAAAGTCTCTATTTAAATTGTCTATTTTATTGACAGGGGACCAGTCAAGCTGTGGCCACTTTTGTGGAACGTAAGAGTCGCCTGATAATTGTTAAACGGCTCCATGGTCGCGACAGTCAGTCCATGACTCAATCCGTACTTGAACTAGCTAGTCAACTTCAAGACAAGCTCAAGACGCTTACCGTGGATCATGGTAAAGAGTTCGCTAACTATCAAACAATTGAACAGCTAACAGGTACTCAGGTTTATTTTGCCCATGCTTATTCACCACATGAACGCGGTAGTAATGAAAACCGTAACCGAGTTTTGCGACGGTTTATTCCCAAGGGACAAGCCATTGAAGAGCTGAGCGATCGCCAGCTGGTTCAAATCAATTGGTATCTGAATTCCCGACCACTTAAATGTCTTAACTGGCACACACCAATCGAGATCTTCTTGCTTAATCTACGTCACTAAATTCGTTCAAGTTATTTCTTGCAATCTGCCTCTTTCAAAAAAATCTGTCAAGCCTTTTTTCAAATTAACTTAACCACTTCTGTTCATCTAGTAATGGAATCACTCGCTCAAAGGTTGTAATCGGCCGATCATCTTGCTGATAGAAGTGCTTTTTAATGTCTTCAAAATCTGTATAGTTCTTAAACGCTGGAATCTGGGCCAAGCGCTTTGCATAAGCCCAAAGTGCCGGGTAATCTGTTAATCGGTGCAAGCTTAATTTATTTTGATAATAATAAACTAAATCAAACCTTAGCAAAGTGACGTACAGCCGAACATCTAATTGCGTTAGCTTATCACCCCACAAGTATTTTTGCTGCCGCAAAACCTGGTCAAATTTAGCTAAATGATCAAAAAAAATCTGCACTAATTTTTCATACTCAGCTTGTGATTTAACGGTTGTAATTTTCCCAGGCAAACGATTGATGTTTTCTAAAATATCAGCTGCTGCAGTTTTGAATTCACCAATCCGAGTTTGCGGGAAAAATTCGATCTGCTTCTCATTGGCATAACGTCCCCATTTCAAAGCCAATTCATCTAAAAGCGTATTGGTAACATTATTGACGACTTTCCCAGTTTTAATATCAACTAACGCTGGAACGCTAGAACGGCCCTCAAAACTCGGCAGAGCTTTCTGATAATTTTGCGATAGACGCGTTGTTTTTAGGACTGGATCTGCGAAATCATCACGTTCACCAAACCACCAATCAGTTTGGATTCCATTGCGGCGCAAAGGATAAATGACACCCTTGGAAATTACTTGATCTAATCCTAAGTAATCAATTTCAATCGCTACTTGAGTTGCCCAGGGACAAAACCTGCCAAGGATCAAGCGATAGCGACCAGCTTCAACTGGTAGCTCATTGGTTGAAAAACGTTTATCAATTGTTACGGTTGATTGCGTAACGGTCGTTGGTTGCTTGGGCTGAAATTCACATGTTAAATTTTCTGTCATAATTTTACCTCCCACTGATATTTTGATTATAAAACGTTGCTGATTTAATTGGGTATTTGTTGCTCAGCATTTAAGAATTAGCTATTTTTTTGAGAGCGTAAAAGACCGCAAGGCCGTGATCAGTGACTTTAAACAAGTTCATCGGGCCGCCAACCGTGAAGCAGCCGAACTGAAACTGAATGAGTTCGCCAACAACTGGCATCAGACCTATCCCAAATTAATCAAAGATCTGCTTAAAATGCCGAATTTACTCACTTTCATGGACTTTCCACCAGCTATCCGGCAGTCACTATACTCCACTAACCTGATTGAGAACTTTAATAAGCATCTCAAGCGCACCACCCACCACAAAGAACAATTTCCAACGGAAGATTCACTGGATCGCTTCCTGGTTTCTCAGTTTAATGTTTATAACGAGAAGTCTCTGAAGCGGATCCACCGAGGATTCAAAGGACTCCAGGACACCTTGGAAGCATCATTTATTTAAGTTAGATACATATTATATGTACGAAGGCATTTCATTTACACAAGATTCTTGACGCTACCTATAAATGACGTGCTTGCTAATACTTTAGGATTTGTAGTTGGTTATTATCTATCAAAGTTAATTGATAAATAACCCGTAGGTAAATTTATTTGGGTCTAGAATTTTTGGTGTTGGAAAGTATTTCCATTCCAAAAGTACTAGGCCCTAATTTAAAAAGCCATTGATAATGGATCAAAAAAGGCCACTAGGGTATACCCTATTGGTCTTTTTTGCTTCTGTGCTATACTAGGAATTACAAATGTTCATTAGAACTGTCCAAAAGGAAGCGCTAAAAATGGCTAAAATCGGGTATGCCCGGGTAAGTTCCAGAGAGCAACATTTAGATCGACAGTTAGCGGCTTTAAAGGGCGTTGATAAATTATTTACGGATAAATTAAGTGGGGCTAACACTAATCGGCCAGAACTGCAAAAAATGTTGGCCTATATTCGTGAGGGTGATATTGTAGGGTCTAGAATTTTTGGTGTTGGAAAGTATTTCCATTCCAAAAGTACTAGGCCCTTTTTGATAACAAAAAAAGGCATCTAAGCCTCCCTAGTGCTATGCTTTAAGCGACAAAACTCAACAGTTGTGGCCTATTTTTTGATGCTGTATAATTAAAGGGTTAGAAACGTGTCATTACTTAATGACATAAATAAGGAGTGAAAAAGATGAAATATGGCTATGCGCGGGTCAGTACCACTATATGGTGATACTGTAATTTTGACGTTAATCTGCGGCATGAAGTTTGGCCGACCGCGAATACAAGTGACTAATTGAATAAAATCTGATTGCGTTGCTCGCTGGATGCGGATGACGTGTTGATCAGAGAAACAAAACTAAACGCAAGCGTGCAGAACTTCTGGACGCTTTTTTGCGTTGAATGAGGTGTCACGGTGGAAAGACGGGGGATGTCGCAGTAGAAATACCAAAACGCGTGGCCCTGGGTACCATGCGATGATGGTAGCTGGGGCGGTTCTGACTGCCAGTCACTGACTTGATAATCCCAAGTCGGAAGCCCCAAATAATTGCGAAAATAAATTATTTAATTTTTAGGGAACAAACCACTAGTATTCTAAAACCAAAGTTGATATACTACCAAAGTTTGCTTGATTGTTTGGTTAACGGGAAAATGATTACAAGCAGGCCATCTTAATTAACGAAAGGAGTGCGAAAATGAACGATTTAACAAAGGGGAAACCATTAAAATTAATTTTCTGGTTTACAGTTCCATTACTAATCGGTAACATTTTTCAGCAATTTTATAGTTTGTCAGACACGTTGATCGTTGGTCAGACACTTGGGGTCAAAGCCCTAGCAGCTGTCGGGTCAACGGGGAGTGTCCAGTTCCTGATTATCGGGTTCGCGCAAGGCTTGACGGCCGGGCTGTCGATTTTAACGGCGCAACATTTTGGTGCCCGTGATTTTAAAGCAGTTCGGCGGAGTTTTGCCATCAGTATCGTGGTCAGTCTGATCGTCGGTATTATTTTGACGGTACTGTCACTGATATTTGTGGACCATATTTTGTTGCTGATGCAGACGCCGACGGATATTATCGCGGATGCCCGGACCTTCTTACAAATCATGCTTGGCGGGATGTTAGCCCCGATTGGGTTTAACTTGTTGTCGAACATCATTCGCGCACTCGGCGATAGTCGGACACCGTTGTGGTTTCTGATTATCAGTGCCTTAATTAATATTGGCCTCGAATTACTGTTCATTCTGGTCTTTAAGTGGGGCATCGCCGGTGCTAGCTGGGCCACTATTCTGGCACAAGCGATTGCGACCCTGATGTGCGTCGTGTATATCATGGTCAAGGTGCCGATTCTGCACATTGGCTGGCGCCATTTCAAGCTAGTCTGGGCAGAAGTACGGGCACATTTGAACGTCGGCTTACCAATGGCGTTTCAAATGTCGATCATTGCGATTGGAACGATTGTCTTACAAGCTGCGCTGAATAGTCTCGGAACGAACTCTGTGGCCGCAACGACTGCCGCTCAAAAAATTGACCAATTGGCGACGCAACCGCTGATGTCGTTTGGGGTCACGATGGCGACCTTTGCGGCTCAAAATTACGGCGCCTACAAGTATGAGCGGATTATTACGGGTGTCAAACAAACGATGTGGCTGTCGGGGAGCTTTAGTGTCGTTGCTGGTCTGATTGAAATTATCTGGGGCAAGCAACTGGTCGGCTTCTTCGTTGGTCATCAAGATGTGGCCGTCCTGAACTTGTCGCAGACGTATTTCAACGTCATTGGGAGTACTTATTTGTTACTGTCGATGCTCTTCATTATGCGTAACACGCTTCAAGGTCTGGGTCGCAGTGCGATTCCGACACTGGCCGGGGCTGCGGAACTATTTATGCGGGTGTTCGCTGCTTTGATTTTGGTTCGACTGCTTGGTTACGCCGGGGCATGTAGCTCAGAGCCACTAGCCTGGCTGGGATCGTGTGCCGTACTTTTGCCAGCGTACATTAAGTCCGTTCGTGATTTGCGGCTTCAAGAACGCATGACGACCGTGGTCGCTGAAGAACCGACGCCTATTTTGGCGGATTCCGACAACTCATAATTAAGACTTGCAACAAGCTGGATTTTTTGATAATATTTGTTATCAATTTTGTTTTAAAGACTTATAAGATGATTGCACGAAAGACGGGGATTAGTAAACGCACGCAACAGCGGAGGTTTAAATTGATTTCTTAATCAAGCATAGAAAGGTAGGAAGATGTGTGGACACAATAACTTTCTCACCTAATCCATTAGATCAGAAAACAATTAACTTGATGGACTTGCCAGAAGAATAACTTTAGTGATTTCGGTAGATTGTAAAATTAATCCGAACGCTGTTCGGACAAAAAAGATCAGCTTCCTTTAAAATGGTGTTTACCACAAACCCATCTTTTAGAAGCTGATCTTTTGTCTAGTATAACCTATTCCGAACGAATTAAAATCGAAACCTTTTGTGAACTAGGGCTGTCCAATATCCAAATGGGCGTTCGGCTGAACCGATCACCGTCAACAATTTCTTATGAATTATCTCGATGTCAACCTTATCAGGCTGAATTAGCACAAACAGATGCCGAATACAAGCAATCACGATGTGGTCGGAAAACTAAGCTGAGCGATGAGTTAAAGCAAAAAATTCTCAACCATTTACGTCTAAGCTGGTCACCAAAAATGATTGCTCACGAATTTAAACTAGCTACTAAATCTATTTATAATTGGCTAAATCAGGGGAGAATTGGTTTCTCCTTGAATGATCTACCTGAACATGGCGTACGCAAACGGCGTAACGTTGACCAACGATCCAAATATAATCAATCTTTGGGGCGATCAATTGAACAGCGTCCCATGATGATTAATCAACGTAATCGCATCGGCGATTTTGAACTAGCTACAGTCGTTGGTCCTCGTGGGCATAGTAAGGCAGTTTTATTAACTTTAATCGATCGCAAATCACGGTTCCTTTGGGCATACCGGTTAAAAGATCGGACGACAGCGACTGTTAATGAAGCCCTAACTAAGTTCCTAACCACTTTTAATGGTCCGGTGCACAGCTTTACGGTGGACCGTGGCACTGAGTTTAGTGGGCTAGTATCACTTGAATCACAATATGGTATTAAGACCTATTACTGCCATGCTTATACGCCAGCTGAACGTGGTAGTAATGAACGCTTTAATCGGAATTTACGTTATTTTTATCCTAAAGGGACTCGTTTTGAGCACATTAGTGCTCAAGATTTAACGACGACGTTACTCCAAATTAACCAGCGACCGCTTAAAATACTCGACTGGCAAACACCGTATCAGGTTATGCTGACAAATTTGTCCAAAAATTCGGATTAAATTTGCAATCTACCCCTTACCAAGTCATGCTGACTAATTTGTCAAAAAATTCGGATTAAATTTGCAATCTACCTCTTTGTATTTAAATTAAGAAAAGCCAGTTGATAATGTGCAAGTCAATGATAAGTATTTGAAATCAAAATTATAAGTGGACATGTTTTGAGTTAAAAAATGAGATTAACTACTGATGATGTATTTGATTCTACACTATTTTTACGAAAAATATCATCATAATTCAATGTCTAGTTCGAAATTTATAATTAGAAACCTTTTTGGGGCAAATTACATGGATACTATTTCTTAGTTAAAATATGAGTCTAGTGACTATCGGTTGAAACTAAAGCAACTTTTTTGACAACGCTTACCAACATGCTGTAATCTTATTTAATATATAACAAATAATCTATATACTCTTTTCCATATCTAAAATCATATGATTAGGAAGATACAAGTATGAATGATAGAAAATGCACGCGAAAAAGCTGGCCGGAAGGGCGGAAAAGCAACCGCTAAGTCACATGATAAAAATTTTTATGAGAAATTAGGAGAAAAGGGTGGCGAAAAGACCGCCAAGACACACGATAAGGATTTCTATCGTGAAAACGGCAAAAAAATGTGTCCAAAATTAGTTGTAGTAAGATTAAAATACACCTCAGATTGGGGTAATTTACCCCCTGCCAAGTAAATAGATAATGCAATGACATCTATTTACTTGGCAGGGAGGGGGTTTGATTTAGAAAATCTTTGTAAATCACTATTATACAAGGAGGACTCCATGACATTAACAAATTATGCTTTAAAAAATAGTCGTTTAACTAAAGTTGATTTGGATAATAACTCTGCTATCTGGAGGAAATTAGTTGATCCAAGCAAAGCTGAATTATCATTTATTTCTAAAAAAAATGGGAATCAATGAAGATGTCTTGACAGGCCTGATAACTAACGATGATACTCGCTGTGAAGAAATTAGCAGTACCGAGACGCCTTTTGTTCTTTTATTAGTTCTTTTATTTCCAGATATTTCACATGTTAATTTGAAATTGGATAACTTGATATCTAATGTTTTTATTTTTATCTTGTCTGATGAGATTATTACTTTATTTAACTATAGTTTTTCTAATATTTTAGAAAATGTTCAGAAAGAGACGGCCCATCAAAATAACGAATCATCTATGTATATAGCTTTAAAACTTATATTATTAGCTTATAAAAAGATGCTATCTGACTTGCGCACGATAAAAGATCGTATTGACCACTTAGAAAGCCAAATGAATTCTTTGGGGCCTAATAAAACTGTCTTTTTAGAATTGTTCAATCTTCAAAAACTTATGATTGTTATTGAATCTACCTATAAAGAGGATGAATCAGTTTTAAAATTGATTAAACACCAGGGAAGCTTTTTTCAATTAAATTTAACAATTAATAAGAGTTTGTTTTCTAATATTTCCAATCAAAGAAGCCTTATTAACAGTACCTTAATTTCTTACAAAAAATTTTTAAATCATATTGGTGGTTTAATCACGAATGTGGTTTCTTTTCAGCTTAATATCATCATGAAGACATTGAGCGAGTTATCAATCGTTTTAAGTATCCCCACCATTATTTTTGGCTTTTGGGGGATGAACACGAAGGTACCACTTAGTAATGAATCCCACGGTACAGTTGTTATAATTACTGTTTCACTCATCTGCTCAATCCTTGTTTATAACTGGCTTAAGAAGAAAAAGTACCTATAACTGACAAAAAAGGTTTTCCAATTGTTATTATTAAAGAACATATATGTTTAGTCGTAAGAAAATTGCATTAACTTATGCTAAGAAGTGGTGTCGGAATATTGATATTGCTACTTAAGAGATTAACTTGGACTTTAACTTTACGATTAATTGACTAAAAAATTTACTTAATTGTAAATAATGGAGGTTATTGAAATGCCTTGGAATGAACAAAATTACCCACCATCAATGAAAAATTTGAAAAAAGTGGTTCGAAAAAAAGCTATTGAGATCGCAAATGCGCTTAAAGAAAAAAATTATGACGATAAGCGGGCCATTTCAATTGCTATGGAACAAGCGGAAAAATGGTATCAACATCGCTCTGATTTAAAAGACGACACTCCATTCAAGAAGAATTTAAGGAGGCATAGCTAATGATATCACTTTTGGAAAAACACCCAAACAAAATTACTCCTCATATACCAATAGAAAAGCCTAAAAAGCAATTACCACAAAGATTTCCAGTAAAGACTCCGCCTGAAAATCCCCAAATAAATCCAGAAAAAATATACCCTGAAAAACAACCTGAAGAGCCGGTTAGGCGTGATTAATAAGCCGTTTATGTTAGATTACAAATTCCAATTTGAAGGGGGCCACATAAATCAGAGTGAATTCCCATGAGGCATACTAAATACAATATTGGAGACTACGTTTTAAATTGCAAATAATTCGGATTAAATTTGTAATCTACC
>NZ_BACP01000071.1 GCF_000260415.1 Liquorilactobacillus mali KCTC 3596 = DSM 20444 | reverse complement strand
TGGTTATCCATTTAGTAATCTTGATCGCAAGTCTGTATCATCACACACTGATGCTTCTAAAAAGGCAATTAAACACGTGCAAAACAAAGACGGCTCAATTACATCAACAATTGAAACTGTGATTAATAGTGAGCCTAATATGAGTCCTGAGTTCTTGCTTGAAGCACATAACTACGATCCAGCTAAATGGAAAGTCAAACAGTCAGTTAGCAATCAATGGTCAGTTATCAGTACCAAGAAAGGCAAACAATTTAATTTTCAAAGCAAGATAGTTGTTGAGCCGATTGGCAATGAAATAGATACTGACGAGTTGATTAATTTAATAGTGTCACATAAGGAGCCTTACAAGCGTGAGCCTCCTATTTTATTACAGTCAGATAGTTATTTAGTTGTTCCAGCATTTGATACTCATTTCAATGGTGAGACACTTAAAACTTATACTAAGTCGCTTAATAAAGAACTTAATCTGATTAATTCAGAACGTTGGCAAGATACATGTTTAATCTTAGGCGGAGATGTTGCTCATGTTGATAGTTTTAATTCAACTACTACCAAAGGCACACAGTTAGAGACGACTGATGTAGCCAGAACGGTAGATGAAATGGAAATTTACTTTGAAACACTGATATCAGCAATTCTTAAACATAGTAACCATTTGCAATTAATAAGTACATTTGGCAATCATGATAAGACAGTTGGATATTTGTTTGCTAGGTTATTAGAACGAGCATACAGAAATCAACCAAATATGAGCTTTGATATAGAGCCGTCACAATTTAAGGCGTACATGTTAGGCAGAAACTTCATTGGTGCAACACATGGAAACAAAGGACAGAAGAATTACGTTGCTAACTTTGCTAGCCGTTTTGCTGAAATGTGGGGACGAGCTAAAAACAGAGAACTGTTTACAGGACATCTGCACACTGAAATGAGCAAAGATTTAGGTGGCTTTGTACAACGACAAGTATCAACTAGAAAGCCAACTGATACTTGGACAGATGAATTAGGCGTGGTTGCTACTAAGAATTTTGAGTTAGTGCAGTACAGCAAAGAAGAGACTGAGACAGTTTATTACGTGTAGGAGTGATTATATGAGATGAAAAAAGACAGTGATTATGGACTAGTGAGTAGCAAAGAAGAACTGCAACTGTTACGTGAACTAGATAGAGAATTGAAGCGTGACGAATTTAAAGTGACGATTGGCGAGATTGTTAAAGTAAAGATAGGCGGAGGTGGTGCAGAATGTCATGAAATTAACATTAAAGCAAAAGAGATTTGCAGACGAATACATCATATCAGGAAACGCCACTGATGCAGCTATTAAAGCAGGGTATAGTAAGAAGACAGCAAGGTCAATTGGTCAAGAAAACCTTACAAAACCTGCTATACGTGAATATATAGCTATTCGATTGAAAGAAATTGATAGTGCTAAGATCGCAGATCAAAAAGAAATACTTGAATTTATGACTAGTGTGCTTAGGCGTGAAGAGCAAGACCAAATAGTCGTGACACTAAAAAAGCCAACAACAATTAAGGTTGAGGGTGCTAAAGAAGATTATGAAAAAGTAACATATGAAGATGTTTCAGAAGTTGTCGACATTAAAGCGAAAGTGTCAGATGCTCTCAAGGCTGCCGAATTGTTGTCCAAGGTGCGCAAGTTTAGTGCCGATAATGACTTGGCAGAAGCTAAGGCAAAACAGGCTAAAGAGAATGGAACTGAGTTAGTACAGCCTATTAATATTATTGACCGTTGGGAGAGTGATAGTGATGACACCAACGATTGACATACAGAAAGAGGTACAGCCTCACTTCAAAACTGTTTGGACAACTACTAAACCATATAATGTTTTGAAAGGCGGTCGTAACTCGTTCAAGTCTTCTGTGATAGCTTTAAAACTCGTGTTCATGATGATTTGGTACATTGTTCAAGGAGAGAAAGCAAATGTTGTAGTGATTCGCAAAGTTGCTAATACGATACGGGATTCAGTCTTCTTAAAGATTCAATGGGCAATTCGCAAGTTTGGAATGCTGAAAATGTTCGATATTAAAGTTACTCCGTTTAGGATTACACATATTGCAACTGGCTCAACATTCTATTTCTATGGGCAAGACGATTTCCAAAAGTTAAAGTCAAATGATATTAATGACATTATCGCAGTGTGGTATGAAGAAGCTGCCGAGTTTGATAGTGCAGAAGAATTTGACCAAACAAACATAACTTTTATGCGACAGAAACATCCGTTAGCCGACAAGGTTTATTTTTTTTGGAGCTACAATCCACCTCGTAATCCATATTCATGGATAAATGAATGGGTTGAAACATTGAGAGATAATCCGAATTATTTAATTGATTCGTCTAGCTACCTTGATGATGAACTAGGCTTCATCGATGATCAGATACTTGATGAAATTAATCGTATTAAAGAAAATGACAAAGACTATTACAGATATCTGTATTTAGGCGAGGCTGTTGGACTTGGCACAAACGTATACAACATGGAATTGTTTCATAAGTTAGATGTATTACCTGAAAATGATTATGTGGCTTCATTGTGTTTTAGCGCTGATACAGGCCATGCTGTTTCTGCTACGTGTGTCCAAGCACTGGGATTGCTAAGCAAACGTAGTCCGAATGGCAAGCCTCGTGTTGTATTGTTAGACAACTATTACTACTCGCCTGACGGTAAAGCACATAAGAAGTCACCTAGTGAGCTGTCAAAAGAGATTAAACAGTTTATTGATGATATTGAGAATAAATATCATATTCGTGCGCGGAAGTTCATTATGGATTCTGCTGAGGCTGCTTTAAGAAATCAAATGGATAATGATTTTGGTGTTAAATGGACACCAGTTAAAAAATTAAAGAAAGCAAACATGATTGAGTACGTTCAGTCACTATTAGCAGAGGGACGCTTTTATTATCTCAACACACAAAATAATGTGGGAATGTTTATTCCACAGCATGAGCAGTATCAATGGGACGAGAAAACAGTTGAGAGTGACGACCCACATGTAATTAAAGTGTTTGATCATGAATGTGACCCACTTCAATATTACGTGATTACAGAAAAACGTGCCCTTGGACTTCAATATTAAAGGTGGTGAACCTATGTGAGTGTGATTAGCAAAATTAAAGACTTTTTCAGGAAAGGAGGTGCAGCAATTGGCATGACAAATTCATTAAGCAAGATTTCAGATGATTCGCGAATTGCAACTAATCAAGATGAGATAGATCGTATCAAACTGGCGCAAAGATACTACGCTGGTAATTATCTAGCTAAAAAAGGTGCAGATATAAATACGGTTAGCTATTTTAACTCACAAGGGGAAAAGAGAAACCGCAGATTCAACGCAGTCAACATCACTCAAATGGTTGCCAAGCGTCAAGCTTCAATCTGCTTGAACAGTGGCTTTGATGTTTCAATTGATAGCAAGAGCCAAGATGATACACAAGCAAGCTTTAATGTTGGCGATACAGTTATTCTGTCAGCTAACCATATGCCAAACATGCAGGGAGCAATTGCGAAGATAGATTCTGTTGATAATGGTGCTTATGAAGTTGATTACTGGCCAACAGATGGTACAGCAGAAGTAACTAATCATAAGTGGGTTGTTGACAGTGAGATGACACCAACTGACCAAATGTTTCCATCAGTCTCACCTGGTAAGATTGATTCTTCAATGCCTAGCATGAGTTCTATGGGTTCAAATAGTTCATCTCAGACAGATGATAACGATCCAATGAGTGATTTATCTGACTTCATTGATAAATGGCTCGAAGATTCAGGAGTGAATAGTAATCTTGAAGGCAAACTAGAACAAGGAATTCCAAGTGGTGGCTTTGCTGCACGCCCATACGTTGATAATGGCAAAATAAAAGTTGCTTGGGTAAGAGCAAGTCAATTTTTTAGTCTTGACGCAAACACAGAAGAAATTAGTCAAGCTGCTATTGCTTCAAGGTCTGTAAAAGTTGTTGATAAAGAAAGATATTACTACACATTGCTAGAGTTTCATCAATGGGCACAAGATGGCACATACCAGATTACTAATGAGCTGTATAAAAGTACGGATGCTGACCAAGTCGGCGAACAAGTTAGCCTTGGCACAGATGATATGTATACTGATGTAGCACCACAAGTTAAATTTACTAATTTCAAGCGACCGTTATTTGTTTATTTCAAGTGTCCAGGGCAAAACAATGTTGCTCCTGAAAGCCCATTAGGCGTTGGCTTTGTTAACAACTGCCAAAACATTTTAGATGCAATTAACTACGCTCATGATTCGTTCGTGTGGGAAATGCGAATGGGCAGACGCAAGGTATTAGTACCACCTGAAACAGTTAGACCAGGAGACGAATATCATCAAACTGGTCAATTCGATCCCGATCAAGACACGTATCAATCTGTTGAAGGATTAGGAGATGGCACAAATCCAGTTGTACAAATTAACCCAGATATCCGTGTAGAAGAGTATCAGCAAACAATGCAGTATTTCTTACATGAATTAGAAAATGCAGTTGGCTTATCAAGTGGAACATTCACTACAGATACAACAGGCGGTGTTACAACGGCCACACAAGTTGTTTCAGAGAACAGCATGACTTATCAGACACGTTCTAGCTATTTGAATCGTATTAGCAAGTTTATTTCTGAACTGATTCAATCAATGATTCAATTAGCACAAGTGCCTGAATTATTTGACAACAACGAGCCTTTACTATCAGATATTGATTTAGATGATCTACAAATTAGTGTTCACTATGACGACGGTGTATTTGTTGACAAGGACGCACAAGCTAAACAGGATATGCTTGCAGTTCAAGCCGGCACAATGCCAAAGAAACAATACATTATGCGCAATTATGGCAAGTCTGAGCAAGAGGCCGAAGAGTGGCTCAGCGAGATACAAGCTGAAACGCCAACAAACAATAATCAAAACGAAAATCCTTTTGAAAGTGATGTACTTAATGGTGGTGATGAATAATGAGTTCCAATAATTATGCTGATTTAATCATCAACATGTACTCATCATTGCAACAGAATATTTTCAATATTATTATCAATGCTTTAAAAAGCAGTAGTTACAAAGACATTAACAAAGACAACATTATGCAGTGGCAACTAGAGCAATTTGCCAAAGCTGGTAAGCTCACAGATCAAGTCATTAATGAAGTTGCCAAAGTCAATAACAAAACTCCTGCTGCAATTAAAGAAATGTGTCAGCAGTTAGGATATAGTGCAGTTAAAACTACGCAAGATGAAATAAAAAGGAACACAACTAAAGCTGGCAACCTTTCACCTGACAGTAAAGGCATTATCAATTCTTACATTAACCAAACTTGGCAGTCACTGTACAACAATATTAATGAATCTCTTTTAACACGTAATATAGCCACAAATAGCGCTACACAGATTTACCGAGATATCATAACTAAAAGTACAATTGAAGTTTCAAGTGGCTTTAAGACACATGAACAAGCTATTAGAGACAACATGTACCGTTGGGTTGATAAAGGAATACCAACTAGATTAACTGATAGAGCTGGAAAAGGTTGGTCACTTGAAGGATATGCTCGTACTGTTATCAATACGACAAATCATCGAGTAGTTAATGAATTACGCAATCAGACTATGAACGTTAATAAAGTTACGCTTGCCAAAATGAGTTGGCATCCATGTGCAAGGCCTGCGTGTGCTCCAATTCAAGGACATGTAGTTAACATGGTACCGCCTGAAAGCCCTGATTACGATTCTAAGTATGATTCAATCTACAATCACGGTTATGGTAAGCCTGCTGGTGTTCAAGGGATTAACTGCGGGCATATATTTACACCGTTTGATCCTAAAATAAACATTGACCACAAAGATTCGGATATGCCTAGTCCTGCAACTGCACAGAAACAAGGCGACATACAACAGAAACAGCGGTCAATGGAACGTGCAATCAGACAAACTAAAAAGAAAATGAATGCTGCTGAAATGTTAGGTGATAAATCAGGCGTTAACCATTTCAAAAGTACATTATCTAACCAACAAGCACGAGTTAGAGAATTAATTAAGTCAAATGATTTCTTGAATAGAGATTACAGCCGTGAACAGATTCAAAGTAAATAATAATCGACCTGAGTATTGTCGTTAAACTGCTTATTTTTTATGCAATCAAATCGGAGTCGTTGCTTCGATAAAAACACGAAAGGAGATTTGCATATGTCAGTAACAAGAGAATTTCTTAAAACTTTAGGTATTGAGGGTGATAGTTTAGAAAAAATAATGAGTGAGGTTGGCAAGGACAAAGGTATTTCTGCTGAGAAAGTAGAATTGCAGAGCAAGATTGATAGTCTTACAAGTCAAAATGATGATTTGAATTCGCAAATCAAAGAACGAGATGGTCAGTTAAGCACACTTAAGAAGTCAGCTGGCGATAATGAGGAATTAAAAGCTCAAATAAAGTCGCTACAAGATGAAAATAAGCAAGCTGCTACTGATTATCAAAGCAAATTGGCAGAACAAAGCAAGAACTTCAAGATTGATTCAGCTTTACGTGATGCAAAAGCACGCAATCCTAAAGCGGTTAAGGCTTTACTTGACTTAGACAAGGTATCAGTTGACGGCGACAACTTAGTTGGCTTTAAAGACCAATTAGAGGCCGTACAAAAGGATAATGATTTCTTGTTTGAGCAAGGAGAACAGAACAGCAACAATCAGAACCAAAATACTGCTACACACGCAACGTTTACGGGAAACGCTAGTGGTGATAATGCAAATGAGCCAACTATAGTACAGAGAATTGCCCAAAGAATGACGGGCGGACAATAAAAGAAAGAAGGAAAATTAAATGGCAGTAGTTTTAGATTCTAGAGATATGGCAGAGCTTGATAAAATTTATCAGGCGGATTCACAAGTATGGCAACCATTAACAGCAGGAGCAAAAGGTGTAACTGCTGCTGATTTCGTAGGTGCTAATGAAGTACGCATTAATAAGATGAGCGGTTTTGTGCAACCATCAGCATATGTTCGTAATGGAGATAATACACGAAGCCAAGTAAGTATTGAAAAAGAAACTGTCAAGCTTTCACATGAAGATTGGTTTGCTTACGACCTTGATGAACTAGATATGTCTGAAAGTGGAGCATTGCAAGTAGCTAATGTTACAGAAGAACATAATCGTTTAGTTACAATTCCACATCGTGATAAAGTTGCAGTTCAAACGTTATTTGACAATGCAGGCAAAACAGATCCAGATACTATCACAAAGGACAATGTTTTAGATGCTTATGATGCCGCAGAAGCTTACATGACTGATACACAAGTACCAGGTGGATATATTATGCTTGTTTCATCTGCTTTCTACACAGCACTTAAAAATGCTTCGGGATTAAGCAGATATTTCACAACTAATCAGCAAGCAATTCAAGGAATTAATCGCACAGTCGGTCAATTAGATGGTGGTGTTCCAATTATGAAAGTTGCCAAAGACCGTTTGTCCGGTTTATCAATTCCAGCAACAACGGCAGTTAACTTTATTTTGACACCATTAACAGCAATTGCACCAGTTGTTAAGTATGATTCTGTTTCTGTTATTGATCCAAGCACAGACCGCAATGGTAATCGTTACACTATTAAAGGATTATCTTATTATGACGCAATCGTGCTTGATAATGCTAAACCAGGAATTTATGTTGGAGCATCTCCAGTAACAGAAAGTTAGGAGGCTAGTCTATGGCATATCTAACATCAAGTGAATTTCAACAATTTGGATATTCACCGCCCTTTAATGAGGACGACTTTGATAGTGCTGAACAATCAGCCGAGATTGCAATTAATTCAGTCACTAGTTTCTATGACCCTAATTTAGGCAGTCAAGATTTAGTAGTTGATGTATCAAGCAGTTTTCCATATCGTGTAAAACGTGCTACCGCTTTCAAAAAGGCTGTTGCAATGCAGACACAATTTGTTATTGATTCAAATGCTAAGTCAGCTTATGAATTACAGCAAAATAACGTGTCTTCATACTCAGTTGGTGGTACTTCAATGACGTTTAAGAGTGGTGTTGCTGATACTATGACAGTTGGCTCAACTGGCGTGTTAAAAGCAGTTAGAACTCTTTTAGGACAATATGGCTTGCTTTATGTAGGAGTTGACCATGTATGAGATTACCAGTACCAATTACGTTATGTAATCAATCAGTAATTTTGACAAAGTCTTATCAGAGTGAAACTGATATGTACGGTCAAGCTAAACAAGATACACCAGTCACAATTTCAAAATGTGTTGTTCAATTAGCAACACAATATACAGGTTCAAACGATAATAGACAGCTCATTGCAAATGGGACTGTCTTTTTTTATGCAGATTGCACTAACCCAATGCCAACACTGAACAAAGACAATCTTGGTTCAAAAATCGAATTTGAAGGTAATGAATATACTGTCCAAACGATTAACGAGCTCAAACAGCCATTCAGTGATGATTTATTTGGATACAAGTTGGAGGTGCTGTGATGGGTATTAAAGTTAGTACAAATTTAAGCGCTCTTAATAATATTAAGAACGCCGCAGAATCTGTGAGAGTTGTTTCACCAGCACTTAGCCAAATGGAAATGGATATGCAAAGGTTTGTTCCTTATAGACAAGGAAATTTAACAAGGGATAGTTACGTCAACACTCAGAATAAACAGATTGTTTATAAGATGCCGTACGCCAAAGCACAGTTCTATGGAGTTGTAGGTGGGAAATATCCTATTGAGAACTATACGACTACAACACACCCACAAGCTGGGAAACGTTGGGATTTACGTGGTAAAGCCACTTTTGGTGATGACTGGAAACAAGTAATTGCTAATTCATTAATGAAGGAGGCAAAACACGGTGGATCTTGATGTTCAATTATGTAATTTCATTCGAGGACTTGGTGGAGATGCTGCTAACTGCGGTTTAGGCTTTGTACCTGCAAATGGACAACTTAGTTTGCAAATGGACCCTGGGAGCAAAGCAACTCAAACGTATTTCAATGGTAATCAAGATATGGCAATGAACTTTGAACTATCACTCAATAGTGACTCATATAAGACAGCAAGAGATACGCTTAATCCAATTGCAGATGCTCTTACAAATCTTGAAGAGCTAAATAGTGCAGATGGTTCATTTGATTTCGACCACATAGAAATCGCTGGAATGCCGTTTAACCAGTTAATTGATAACATTGGAAATGTTTATTGGATAACAAACTTTATAGCTTATGTAACTAAAAACAATTAGGAGGAAATTTTAAATGGTAGATACAGTAGTAAAAGGATTTACACATAACTGGAAAAATAGCATTGAAATTGATACTGCAGGAGGGCTTGACCCAGTAGCAGATTTAGCAGCTGCTACATTTCAATCTTTAGCCAAATTCATCACGGGAATCACACAAACACCTGGTGACGTAGTCGATAATGCTATTTATTTTGCTGATGAAGATAATAGTAATTCCGAAGTCACTGGTCATGCTCGTACTTGGGCTGTTACTGGCAATGTTTTGCAGGGTGATGCAGCCTGTGACTATATTCAAGGGCTCGAAGATAAAGATGCAACAGGTGATGATGCTAAAACGCTTGTACGTTTCACCAAAGCGAACGGAACTGTAAAAGTCTATCAATGCACCATTGAGAATATCGTAACGATTGGTGGGAATGGTAATGCTAAGTCAACAATGACATTTACACTTGCAGCTAATGGGACTGCTAATCTAAATCCTACAACAACACCAGCAGGCTAATAATTAGTTAAGACAGAGACGATAAAAATGAGACGAAAAATGGAGGACTTTAAATGTTAATCAACCTAAGCGAAGAAACACCACATGTTGGTGTAAGAATTGACAAAAAAGTATATCAAATATACGCAAACGATAAGACTGAAAGCCTTATCGACCAAGTTGTCGGCCATTATTTTGAGCAAGCTGACAAGCTAGAAAAACTGAGGTCGAAACTTGAAGATGCTGAAAATGGAAAAGCAAAGATTACCGAAAAGGATATAACTGATTTTTCAGACGACATTATTAAATCGCTTCGAGAAAAGCTAACGACTTTATTTGATAAGTTACTTGATGAAAAGGGTATTGGCCAAAAGCTTTGGGAGTCAAAACACGGAAGCACAGAACTGCTAATGACAGACCTTACAACTATTCAAAACGCTTTAAAGCATGAGAAATCAGAGTATGAGAAAAAGCGTCAGCAAATGCTAAAGGAAAAGTACCCAGTCAGAAATTTGAAGCCTAGAGGGAATACAAGAAAGTAGTGATTATGCTTGCTTAATATTGTTAGATCAATACCGCTTGATAAAAAAGAACGTATTTTCGTTTGGAACAATGAAGAATATGAACTCAACTTTGCTTATGACAATATTCTACGTTTTTTTCAAGTTCTTGATGATAAAACGATAGAAAAATATCGAAAAGTCGTAATGGAATTTGAATTCTTGGTTGGCTCAGGCCTTGATGTTCCAATCGATAAAATGGTTGAAACTATTAAGTACGCTATTGATTTATTGAGCGAGAGCCCTTATCAGTCATTGAATAGTAATCCGGTAAAGATGTTTGATTATGAACAAGACTCAGAGGCCATTTATGCTTCATTCATTCAGCAATATGGCATTGATTTGATTGAAGAAAAAGGGAAACTTGATTATTTCAAGTTCAGAGCGCTCTTTACCAATTTGAGTTCTAATACGCCCTTTCAACAAATCGTGCATATTAGAAGTGAAGATCCATCTAAACATACTGAAAACCAAGAATATGTTCGGCAACTTAGTATACAGAAACAAACATTTGCTGTAAGAAAAACGCCAGAAGAAATTGAAGCTGAAAAGCAGGCACAAATAGGTAAGGCACTTGAAAATATTTAGCGAAAGGAGGTTGAAATATGGCATCAGATGGACAAGTTGTTATTGATTTGCTTTTTCCAGGTAATAAAGCAGACTTTCATTCGGATATTGAATGGGTAAATGATTTGCTTAATAAGTTGGGTGTTAATACTGGCGATAAAATGGACAGTTCTTTCAAAAATAACACTGAGAACATTAAAAGCTCTGCAAAAGAAACAAAATCAACTGTTGACTCAGAATCTGAGAAAATGGGTAACAATGCAGGAAACGACATGGGTTCTAACTTCAAGAAAAACACCGACAAAATGAACAGTGATTCAAATGAAGCTAAGAATAAAGTTAATCGCAATCTTGATGATATTAAGAAAGAAGTTCGCACTAAGTTAGTTGCATCAGCCGAAGAGGCTGGTATTAAAAATTTCAAATCTTTACTTAGCAAAATGCCTAAAGAAGAGGTTACTAAACTAGAAGCAAAAGTTGAAAAAGGTGAAGAAATTAATTGGCGTGAAGAAATGTCAAAAATGCCTAAAGAAATCGTTACTAAGATGAAACTTGACGGAGATCAAGCAACTGTTGGTCTTTCTAGATTGAAAGAGGAAGCCGATAATACAGGTAAGCATTTCACACACCTAAAGGAAATCATTGTTGGCTCATTCGTTGGTCAAGCGATTTCGAATGGCATTCAAGCAATAGTAAGCGGATTGAAAGAAGCAACTGCAGCAGGTATTGAGTATAACAAAGAACAAGATACCATGAAGACAGTTTGGACTTCATTGACAACTGAGGCACCAAAAGACGGGAAAGAATTAGTTAGTTATATCAATAGCCTTTCATCACATTCAATTTACGCTGCAGATACGATTAATAAAATGGCACAATCTTTTTACCATGTTCATTCAAGTGTTTCTGAAACTAAAGATTGGACAAATTCATTTGTAGCCTTGGGTTCTACTTTGCATATGACAAATGATGCACTTGCTGAATCAGGAGAACAATTTGCAAAGATTGTTGCTGGTGGAAAAGCTAGTGCTGAGGATATGAGTGTCATGATTAACAGATTTCCAATGTTCGGTGAAGCTTTACAACAAGCGACTGGCAAATCAATGAAACAATTGTATGCCATGTCTGCAGCAGGAAAACTGACCGCAACACAATTTACCGAAGCTTTGGACTACTTAGGCAAGAAATATCAATCTGGTACAGCTGAGGCTATGACCTCATTTATGGGTATGTCAATGTATATTAAATCAAGGTGGGAAACACTTTGGGGAGATATTACTAAGACGTCATTTAACATGAGTAAAAAAGCACGTGGAGACATTAGAGACCTATTGTCTGATGATATGCTTAAAACGTATGCGAACGCCGTTTCAGGAGCAATTGCAAGCATTACAGGCTGGGTTACTAATTTGCTTGATTATATTAATGGACATAAAAAAACTATTATAGATATAATAGGCAATTTAAAAATATTATTAGGTATCATTGGACAAACTGTTTGGAAAACATTTATTGATTTTGTTTATGAAATGGCAAAAGCGTTTGGCCTTGTTTCTGATAAAGGCAAAGGCACGGCTGATCCGCTTAAACAAATTGATGATATTTTGAAAGCACTAATTGAACATAAACAAGGAGTTGTAGATGTTACCAAGGCTTTGATTGCCTTTTTCATGATTAAAAAAGCTACTGACTTTCTTAGTGTTTTGAGCAACATGAAGGGTATGTTTGCAGGACTCATCACCAAAGCTACTGAATTTGCAGGAATTGATTTGTTTAGTGGTGGTGGCTCAGCTGCTGCAGGAACGGTCGCTAAAGAAGCCGAGGCAACTGCAGCTACTGAAACAGTTGCTAGTACAGCAAGCAAAACTGGTTTATTAGCTGGTGCTTCTGGTCTAGTTTCAAAGATTGGTGCAAGCAGTTTAGTTAAGTCGACTCCTTATCTTGCTGGAGCATATGAAACCTACAAAGGGGTAACTGAAAATAGTTCTACTGGTGGCAAAGTTGGTGGTGGAACTGGTGCAATAGCTGGTACAGCTGCGGGTGCTGCTTTGGGTTCATTGATACTTCCTGGTATTGGTACCGCTATTGGAGCAGGTGCTGGAGCATGGGTTGGCGAAAAGTTTGGCTCAGGCTTTGGTAAGTCTATTCAAGATAGTTTAGATAAAAAGAAACTTAAAGTTCATGTAATCACACCTAAAGTTAAGGTTAAAGTAAGTGCAGATACTAAGGACTTGCAAAAAAGTGTTTCAAATTCTGTCACATCATTGAATAAAGTGATTGCTAAACCATCATTCAACTCTGCTGATTTGGCAAAGGAACGCACAGCAACCCTTAAGAATTATCAGGATATGCAAAAAGCAGTTGACACTTATTATTCTAAAAAGAAACAAAGTGCAATTAATGACTTAAATACAGAGCTAAAAAATGGTTCTATTAGCAAGTCTGAATATAACAAGCAATACAAAGAAATTACTGATTATTACAACAAAGAAGCAACTTCAAAGAAAAAGTCTATTAATCAAATGATTAAAGACAGCACTAATTATCATAATCAAGTTGCTAAAATTGAAAATAATAGTAATCTTTCTCAGAAACAAAAGCAGGCTGAATTGCTAAAGCTTCATGGCGATTATGTAAACCAAATGGTTAAAGACGAGGCAAACCTTAACACAAAGGTAAAAGCACAAGTTCAAAAAGGTGCTAAAGAGCAGAAGTCAATCTATGAACAACTAATTAAAGAAAAAGGCAAACTCAATGAGAAAGATCTAAATGCTACTCAAAAAGAGGCTGACAAAAAGTATAAAGCTGCAACTGCTGGGGCAAAGAAAGAAGAAAAAGCACTTTACAAATCTGCTGAAGATGAGTATAAGAGCCAAAAAAAAGCTGCAGATGATAGTTATAATTTGACAGTTAAAATGGCTGAAAAGAATCGTGATGCTCGCAAAGATAGTGCTGAACGTCAGTATAAAGATTTACACACAATTAGCAAATCGCAGTATGAAGACTTAAAGAAACAAGCTGATGATGATTACAGTAAAGCTAAGTCAACTGCTGAAAGCAAGCGTAAAGATACTGTTAGCAGTGCTAAACAGCAAAGAGACCAGACAAAAGATGCTGCATGGGATCAATATACTAACACAACTAAAACTGCTAGAGAAGAACATGAAAAAGTATCTGATGAAACTGAAAAGCAGCGTAAAGAAGTAACTGAAAAGAATCAAAAGCAAAAGAAAGATGTAGTAGATACAGCTTGGCAACAATCTGGAGCACATGGTGAAGCAGTATCAGGAGAAATGACAACAGTAAATGGCAAATACTCTGACGGGTTTGGTGGAGTCCGCACTGTTATAAATGCTTTTATTGATGGTTTCAACGACGTACTGAATGCACTACACAAAGGTTGGGGTAAAATACCTGATTTAAAGAAACATGCAACTGGTTCTGCTGGATTGCTTCAAGATGAATTAGCACTCGTTGGTGAAGAAGGATTTGAACTAGCACATGATACACAACATGGCATTTATACATTGGGTTCAAATGGCCCTGAGGTTCGTTCTCTAAAAGCTGGTACGTCGATTTTGCCACATGAACAATCAAAAAAGTTCTTACAAATGACTAGTTTAATTCCACACCATGCTAGTGGTGTTATGGGAACTATCTCAAACGTTTATGACTGGGTTAAAGACAAAATAGGTGATGTTAGCAGTTTAGTTGAAAAAGGTGCGTCAGGCGCAGTTAACTGGATTGCTGATAAAGTCGGATTAAATGGCTTTCTAAACAAATTTGATACAGCTCAATATAGTATGCTAAAAGGAACTAGTGATTTAGGAATTAAAGATTTTACTTCCTACTTAAAAGGGTTCTTTAAAAAGTATGATGATGAAGTTGGAAACATTAAGGGAACAGCAACTCCTGAACAAGCTAAAGAGGTTATTCAACATGCTATGGGCATTGCTGGTGTTTCAGGCTCTAACTGGTTAAATGGTCTAGAGACGATTGCCAAGTATGAATCGGGATTCAGAAATGTTACTAATAATTGGGATAGCAATGCTAAAGCTGGGCACCCATCTAGTGGTTGGTTTCAAATGATTGAGTCGACTTTTAAAGCTCATGCAAAATCAGGGTATACTACTTGGACAAATCCATTAGATCAAGCTATTTCTGCTATTGGATATATTGAGTCTCGATATGGTGGAATAGGTAATGTTCCTGGTATCAAATCGTTGGCAAAAGGTGGCAAATATGTAGGCTATGCAAACGGCGGTTTCGCAAATGAACCATCTATTTTCGGCGAAGATGGACTTGAATCTGCCGTTCCACTAAGTGCAAATAAGATTGATCAAAGTTATGCAGCGCTTGGAAAAACAGCAGCCTATATAGCTGCTAGGGATAATTTACAAACTGGTTCAGGAAATGCAGTTACATCTCAACAATTAAGTAGTGCTGTTAAATCTGCACTTTCAAATTTAGGAAGTATCACACTAAACAATGTTCTTGATGGTAAAACAATTGCTACTTTAACTTATTCTATTCAGAAAGCTATGCAAGCAAGTGAAATTAATGTTATTGGTACAGGAACAGCTATTCCAGTAGGGGGTGGGCATTAATGAGTTGGCATGAACACAAATATCCGTCAACTATTCTAATACAGCGACAAGATGGAACCATTTATGATTTAGGCGAAATGGGATTTAGAGTTATTAGTTTCAATCCCCCAGGCATGAATTATGCTCATACATGGCAACAGATTGGAAAGTATAAAGCACTTCTAACAGCTAGTCAAGCTCAACAAGCAACTATTCCATTAGTACTTGATGCAATAGGAAATGACAACTATGACATAGAGCTACAGCGCTTAGCATTACGAAAAATATTCAATAGTGATGAATACTTCTATGTAATTTCTATGCGGACACCATATTTGCGCTGGAAGTGTGTTACTGAGCCTTTTGATATGACACAGCTTGACAATTATCACAAATTAAAAAGTGTTTCGATTACACTTGATGCAATTGATGGATTTGCTGAATCGACAGCAACTACTCAGACACAATTCACGTATGATAGCGAGTCTTGGGGATTAGGTGAGAATTTACCTAATGGCGTTGACATTCCGTATACATTTACTACTCCAAGCTTTAAAGTGTACAACGCGTCAAATATTCCACTTCGAACAGAGGAGCATCCAGTTACGATAGCATTTTCAGGCACAGTAACAAGTGCACTACACATCAGAAACTTAACAACAGGGCAGGAGTTCATCTTAAATCGTTCTCTCAGTTCGTCTGATAGTTTGATTATTGTTGGACTTGTGCCGATTGTGAATGGTAGTCAAGATTATGGCGACAGTAATCACGCCTATCTTGATTTAGCAAAAGGGTGGAATGAGTTTCAAATAACAGGAGCTACAAATTTTACAATCAGTTTTGACACACATTTCTATTACTAGGAGGTGATTAAGTGCTTTGGCTACAAGACACAAATGGAGACCAAACGGCAATTAGTGGAGCTTTTGAAATTGCAATAACTGAAACACAAGGTAGTTTTGATCAATTAAGTTTCAAATTTGTTGTTGACCCAACCGATGCAGAAGATCCGAATTATGTAGCTGCTACAATGATATTACCTCGAACAATTGTTGTAGAACCAATTACTGGGAAGAAATTTCGTATACTTCAACCACAGCCCGAAAGCTTAGGCGACAAGTTGCTCTATACGATTACTTGCACATCAATTGCTTATGATTTACACGACATGTACATTGAAACTAAGTTAGAGAATACACAATCGCTAACAGCTTGTTTGGATTTAATCACGAATGGTACTAGTTTTAAATATCACACAACTGGAAGTTTTGCTAATTATAGTTTTAGTGAAGGATTTGGCGGTGATTTTTCTGATACATTATTAAGCAACTTAGCTAGTGATTTTGGATTTGAGTATTACTTTAATAACTATGATATTTATATTCAGTCCACGATAGGAAAATCAGGGGCTTTTTTATTTGTTGAAAATGCCAATGCTACAAAGTTTGTCAGGCAAGAAGACTATTCTGTTATTACTACCTATATAAAGGGATATGGTAAGCAGAATGATGATGGCTCTTATGCTACAACAGCTGATTACACAAGCCCACTTGCCTCAAATTGGGGAAAAATTTGGGCGTCACCGTATTCAAGCGATTCAATTACAGCACAAGCAACACTATTAGCTTATTTAAAATCACAGATACATGATTATCCTGATGTTCAGTACACAATGAGCTATACGGATTTCATCAATAATGTACAAGGATTTAAGAATGATACAACGCCTGGTAATTATGGTTGGTTGCGTAATCGATTTGAAATTGATGTATCAGTTAGAGTTCAATCTCGAACTTTGTATCCACAACAACAAGATAGTGGGCAGGCAGGTTCAATTACATTTGGTAATAAGATATTTGACCCTAATTATTTTTTTAATCAGCTAAAAAATGGATACCAAGAAAATTATAAACTTGGA
>NZ_BACP01000072.1 GCF_000260415.1 Liquorilactobacillus mali KCTC 3596 = DSM 20444 | reverse complement strand
CTTGGTCTAAGCCTAAATAAACTAAAGTCATGGCTTCACTTGAATGATTTAATAAGTGCATGACTAGGCCAATATTGTAATTTGATTGCGTGTAAACACGATAAGCCCCAGTTTTGCGCATCGTATGAGTACCTAGATAATTAATTCCTAATAGATCGCCAACCTTACTCATAATTTTGTAGAACTGTTTTTCCGTGATATGTCGCTCTGGGTGTTGAATGGAAGGAAAGAGCCATTCAGATTCTAGTTTATGATCAAGTAGCCATTGGCGGTACAATAAGAGCTCTGTTTGAACCGGTTTAAGGTACAAGGTATTAGGCTTACCCGTTTTTCGATCGTGAATGAACGCATTTTGTTTAATAGAACCGTCCGGATTAAAAATATCGGTTTGCTTTAAGCGCATGACATCACTCACTCGCAGTAGCGTAGCTTTGCCAACTTGAAAAACTGTATAGTTACGCCGGCCAGCTTTAAAGTTGTTGAGTAAGGTATCTTGAACCTCTTTGAGAACGTTTGAATCTTTGATGGGTAAGACAACTTGTTGCATAAGCTGTTAGTTCCTTTACTTTAAAATTAATTTAGTTGCAGAAAACCTAAAAATCGAATATTATAATGTAGTACGATGGTAAACTTAAAGGAGGCGGATTAGAATGAGTAATACTATTATTAAAAACAAGACAATTTCAACTCGTGTAACACCTGACATTAGTGAACGGGCTAAAGCTAATCTAGCAAAACAAGGGCTAACCGTTTCTGAGTATATACGCTTATCGTTAGTTAAAGCGGCCAATAATGAAGTTCGATTAGTCAGCTTTTTAGATTCTCCGGAAGCCTTAGCCGCTAAAAAAGAAGCAGAAACAGGGCAGGTCAAAAACATTGGTTCATTGACTGACTTTGAAGATTGGATCGATAAGTTAGATGCAAATTAAACAGACCAAATCTTTTGAACGTGAATTAAAAAAACTAGGCTTGAGTCTAATGATGGTATGATTTTGAGGTAAAAAACTTTCGTTATAATTGTAATTACAACTTTAATTCTATTTTAACCAAAATCAATCTGATCCAACATTTTCCCCTTGGATATAAGCTAAAATTTCTAGAATTGACAGGGTTATGTCTACAACAAAAAAGACCCTACACATCAAGGTAAGGTCTTTTTATTAGATTCCACATGACCTAGTAGCGCAAGAAATAAACTCATGCTATCCACAATTGCACTTAGCTCCATATCTCCTTCTACCGAAATCTTTACAGGTGAAAATGCGTCTGTTTCCTCACTTGATTTAATAGATATATAAGTACGTCCACCATGCCCAGCATCACCACCTCTTTTACCAGTGGTTGCTATTTCAACTTCTGCTTGAAAAGCATAAATAAGAGTGAATTTATAGACCAGCATAGATATCCCATCTAATAACTTTTCACGCTTACCAATATAATAACAACTGGTGTTGTTGACATTAAAAGGGGCATCTTCAGTCAACTCATTATTGTCAATGGCAACAAATGCATCCTCTAGATTATCAAATTTATAAATATCATCCATACTCATCTTATAAACACTCCTATAATTGACTTATCTTAATTAAAACACTTTAACCACCTAAAAATACCCTACCAGTCAAGATGATATAGCTTATGATAACTGGGCCTATGTTAATCGCATTTTAGTCAGTACGTGCTACACCATATTGGGATGTTGAAACTGTAAACGTAGTTATTGGTCCAAATTGACCGTTTTCCTTACCACCTTCTAGAGAAATGAAGAAGAAGCTTCCATCCTCAGAAACAGAAATACCAGTAACAGTTCCTAAAAAATCTTTGTTAGGAACTACTTCGCCAACCTTAAAGTAAGGTATCTTAGTTGGATCAAACGCCGACACACCTAAAAGCATTATTTTTTCGATTTTAAAGCCATTAATTAACTTTATAGGATTAACAGCCAAAAATTGTTTCAAAGCAGCATTTACAATTGAACTTTTCTTCAAGCCACTTTCAATTGCGTATTGTTCCAAGTTTTTAGCAACATCATTTGAAACGGTCGAACTAATACGTACAGAATTTTCTTCAATCATTCTAAATTCTCCTAATTTAAGTTTTCAAAGGATAACCCTAAATTAAATTATACACTTAATGATCAAAAATGCGAATTTTATTGTTTCTTGTGTAAAAATGCGTATAAGTATTTAAATTTGAATTTGCTAGTCTGATTGGTAAACCACAATCAACGCTTAACTATTCAATTTAGCCTCGCTTTTCAAGGTCTATTAAAACGTTAAATAAAAAAACAACCCCCATTATCTAACTAGTAAATAATGGGGGCTGTTTTAATAGTCTTTTTGAGGGGTCATTTGTGAATTATAGACCCTAAAAACAGTTAATAAGTTCATTTATTTACATTCACCAATTGATTATAATCTCTTACTTGTTTTTTAAGTCATGATTTAGCTTTATTTGTGTAATTTTATTGGTAACCTTTTCTACAGTAACCTCAGTAACTGACTTAGTAAATGCTGTATTTAATGCTAATAGGTTTTCATCCATCATCTGTCGTCCCTTTCAATTATTTCGAACTGCGGTAGCTTATCAACTAGATCGAGGGTTTTAAGTGATACCGTAATGATGCGCAACAGCAACTTAAAAATATACTGTGGATCATCACTATAGTCATTGGGGTCATCTGTAATTTGGGAAGCTTTATCAGTTTTTACTCGATATTGGTCCATAATCCACTCAATTGCTGATCGGCCATTCACAACGTAGTCGTAGGCCCGAGCTGGAATATCTGAAATTGTGATGTCCGAATTAAACTTAATTACGCTATGGTCTTTCCGTGATTTGAAGCGCATCTTCTGAACCCGATAACTTGGTTTGTCCGCGTGCATAGTAACTTTGCAACCGGCATATGGTTCAGCATCTTCATAGTTGATATGCAAATCAAGCAATTGTTGACCTACTTCAACATATTGACGTATGTCCTTCACTATTGGAATCCGGGCTAAATCTTTTTTGAGATCGTTCGCGTACTTTTGCTGGTACTCCGGCGAATTCAAAAGACCATAGACGTAGGCATACGTTTCATCAGTGGTTAGCCCTAACTTAGTTGCAAACGTGGTAGAAACGTTATCGCAATCTGTGGCAAGAATATTCTCGACAGAACTATTTTTTTCGTTATCGTGGCGTATGAACGCCTGCGTTTTTGTTAGACAATCAAGATTAGGAATTAAATCCGTTGCCAATATTGTAAATTCTTTAGTTGTTCCTCTTCCGGATGTTATCAAGGCAGTGTTTTTTGCTCCAAACTTGCGATGAAATAATCCGGGCATCTCTACTACTTGTTTATCGTAATACATCCATTTTTTTGTAAATGGGCGATATAACGTTTTAACCATTTTGCTTTTTTTAAAGGAAAATAGCTTTGCTTTGCTCAAATTCGACTTCATTCCTCGAGACCAATTAATGTATTTAGGGTCAGAGGAGGCACTATAGTTACTCCAGCTTCTCCCATTCGCCTTTTTTACTTCTTTGTTGTAGTGATCAATAAGTAGCTCACTATTCTTTGCTACAGTATGCTGATTATACCCAATGACCCAATAATCTCGACTCGTAACTACGCCGACAGCTGACAATTTGAATACTGTATGATAATTTTTCTTCTCAGCTAGTGGTGTATATGCCTGATAATTCTGATCACGCTGATTTAACCAGTCATCATTTTTATCTGGCGTCAACTCTGTCCACTCTATCCCATTCACCGATGCGGCATTAGAAATTGCGTCAAATTTCTGCTGACGAGTTAGATAATCACCAATGTCTTTGTAATACAGGTGATGTTCATTAGATCCGTCCTTGATTAAGATAGAAATGGCAATCGGTGCACGACTACCGGAACCAAAGATTTTTCCGCCTTCTTTACGAGATTTTTCGCCTTGTGTTCGTTGATTTCCACGTAGATTGTAAATATACAAGTAGTTGAACTCCTCATAGAACGACTTACGCAAGCCATTAGCGGATTGTGAATCAAGAAAGCCGCCGTTCGTTACGAAACCAATCACCCCTTGGGTTTCTAGTCGGTCGCTGGCCCAGCGGAAGGCTTTAACGTAACTGTCATAGCTCCCCTTGTTTAGACCTGCATTGCTATTCTTTACATACGTATCGGCAATCCTTTGCTCTAAGCGCTCATAGTGAACGTTCTGGTTGTCATCATTTTGGTTTCTTTGTCCCACCGAATAGGGTGGATTGCTAATAATCGCGGTAATTGGGGCTTCTTGTTGCTTCTTGAGTCGCTTGTTATTACCACCAAACATATCTTCATCCAGCACGGCGTTATTTTCCGTTGATTCAAACGTATCAGTTAGAACAATACCATCAAACGGAATATAGTCTTCTGCCCCATTGATCTCGTCAAAGACGGATTCAATGTTGATGGCCGCGATGTAGTAACTCAATAACACAATCTCATTGGCGTGCAATTCTTGCGTGTACTTGCGGGTGATATCGGCTAATGTGATTTTACCCGCCTGCATCTCCTGATTCAGATAAGCAAGGGTACGTGTAATAAATGTGCCTGTTCCGGTGAATGGATCTAAGATGTGTACATTCTCAGCATCTAGGCCGCGACCAAAGTGTTCCTTCAGTACTTCATCGACAGATTTCACGATAAAATCGACGATTTCCACCGGTGTGAAGACAATACCTAATTTTTCCGCCGTGGCGCTAAAGCCTGTACTGAAGAACTTATCATACAGCGTCACGATAAACTGTTGTTTAGCAGCCGCATTGTCAATTCCTGTTGCCCGCGTCCGCACTGATTCATAGAAAGGTTTCAAAACCGCTTGTTCTTGGTCAAAGCCCGCCTGCATCATATGCTCAATCATATCTTCCATGGCGCGGGAAACGGGATTATCGTTAACGAAACTATATTGGTCGAATAGTGCTTCAAAGATTGGTTTAGTGATAACGTGTTGTGCCAACATTTCAATGGCCTGCTCGTCATCAATATCACTATTGATATTGTGCTGCAAACTCTTAACGTAGCGCCTAAACGACTTGGCAAATGGGGACTTTTTATCCGCAATCAGGTTCTCAATCCAGCGAATATGGCGTTCCGCTAATTTTTGGACATCCGCCGTCCAGTCTTCCAGATAACGGCGATCACCAACCTTTTTAACAATCCGCCCATAAATAGCATCTTGAATTTCATGCCAGTTCAATTCAAGCTCAGTCTGTTCCGTGCCATGTTCGTCACCAGTGCGTTGATTTGAACGGTCAAAATCATTGTCCGGAGCACCACCAATGCCAATCACATTCAAATTACCGGGCTTTTTCTTATTCAGATCTAATTTATTAACTGATGCTTCAAAACGTTCATCAATAGATCGTAAAGCGTTCAATACCTGCCAAACAGCTTGGTAGGTCTTATTGTCATCCAGTACCATATCTGGATCTTGTCCAGTTGGCACGACCACTGGCAAAATAATGTAGCCATATTCCTTGTCCTTATACTTACGCATAATCCGACCAACAGCTTGTACAATATCAATCTGAGACTGTTTAGGTGCAAAAAAGATAATGGCATCAAGGTTTGGCACATCAATACCTTCTGTCAGGAATTTAACATTAGAAAGCAAGCGTGCCTCATCATCTGGTAAATCAGATGCTAACCAGTCAATCGCGTCTTTTTTTTGTAAAGCATTCATGCTACCGTCCACGTGTTTAACATGCACGTGGAAACTGTTTGGGTTGTCCTTCCCTAAATACTCATTTACAACATGATTAAATTCTCGCGCGATCTGTTTTGAACCAACCTTACCCGCACCGTGTCCACGTTGATTATCAATCACAGACGCAAAGGCAATGGCACGTTGCATCGGTTTGCCACTGACTTTGTTAGAAAAACTCTCCCGCTTCATCATGGCATTCCAAACACCGATAATCTTGCCAATATCATCAATGTTCAACCCGTTTTCCGTAGACAAACTGTTCTGCATATCCCGTTGAATAACCGACTCATCAACTGCCAAGACTTCCACCTTGTAATCAGTCAGAATTCCTTGGGCCACAGCATCACCAAAGCCTAACCGGAAGATCTCTTCTCCGTAGATGTTTTTATCATCCATGGAGGAAATTACAATATTATCCTCTTCACCCTTCTTCTTGGTATCTTGGGAATAAATCTTAGGCGTTGCAGTTTGGTAAAGCCGGTGCTTGGCTTTAACTGTATTGTTACTGTGAACTTTGGTAAACATGCCAGCTTCAGTATTGGCAGCATGTGCCCCGGTAGTTCTGTGTGCTTCATCTGCAATAATCAGGTCAAATTCCGGATACCCTTGTTCTTGTGCTTGGTGAATGACATCAATCGACTGGTAGGTGCTAAAGATAACTGTAATCCGTTGCCCGTCAGTCGGTTTTAGGGCTGCAAAATTAGCCATTAACTTATCAGCGTTCGTTGAGGCGGGAAAACCAATATCCTGAATATTCATATCGCTATTATCATCATTATTGCTGTAGGTCCGCTTTTTAGAAGCATTGCGATCTGACGTTACTGCAAAAGAAATCAATTCATTTGCTGGGTTCACATCACTGTTCCAGCTAAAAAGGGTTTGTGAGAGCAATTGAATGCTTGGTATCAAATATAGTACAAAATAATCTTGCTTATATTCATGCTGAGCCATTGCTTCTGTAATCTTCAAGCTGGTAAAGGTTTTCCCTGTACCTGGTGCCATAATTAGTTTCCCACGTTCGTGCGCATCAAAATAGGCCACCGCTTTCGCAATGGCATCCTTTTGGTAGCCACGTGGTTGCTTGTGGCTGACTTGAATCGACTTGGTGGCGTTGCCAAAATGAAACTGGGACCAGTCAAAACTTGAATGTTTGAGATCAGACAAGCCAATTCGGGTAATATGCTTAGAGCCGTCATCTAAAGCCGCCTCTGCATTCTTGTTCCAATCATCCGTAGTGGTAACTAACAAACCGTCTGCATAGTAATTCTTGTTTAATTCGGCAACATAGCTATTGATGGTATCCTTACCAACTTTGCCTCGATAGTATTTTGCCTGAACAGCTGTTAATGCACCCGAATCCCGATATCGGGCTACAAGGTCCACACCCAAGTCTTTTTTAGGAATATGGTACTCGGCAGGAACCTCTTGTAATAGCCATACGTCAGTATATAAGTTTTTGTATGCGGGTTCGTTTAGCAAATAAGACTTAACGACTTCCTCAAACATGGTCCCACGATCACGTTGCACGCCATTTGCACTTGCGTCAATCTGGGCCATTAAATTATCGAAAGATTGTTTTAACATCTTTTCAAATTCCTCCGTAACATATTAGTTTTTACCAAAAATGCCACCAACTTTTATTAGCTTTACTTTTGTATAATCTTTCTTGTTCCTTATTGGATTCAGCAACTTTATTTTCATTTTGCTTGTCGTTTTTATCCTTGCTGTGACGGGTATTAGCATTATTCGACAAGGCATCGTCCTTGTCGTTTGATTGTTGCTGTTGAGTTGCACTAGAAGGTTCAAGCAAGCCGCTCAATTTCCGAACGTGCTCTTTTAATCGATGGTTTTCTGAAACCGTTGCTATCTGTAATTTTTGTTGCTGATCTAAGGCCTGTTGTAAATTTGCAATTTGTTTATCTTTAACATCAAGTTGTTTTAGCAAGATCTGATCAATATTTTTGTCCTTGTCGTTTTCGACTTGCCGATTTGGTTGTCGTTCTTGTCGTTTTTGCTTGTCAAAATTAGCAAGCATTTTAACGCCTTGGTTGTCTATTTCTAGATGGTTTTTAACTTTGTAAGTGTGTTTGCTTCGAAAGCCATTAATGCTATTAATACGTTGATTAATAGCTTGTTTTGACAATTTAAATTTTTCTGAAAGTTGCCGAATAGTCTTGCCCAATAGTTTCACCGCCTAATTAATCCGCCTTGAATTATAAGTTAAAAACGACAAGAAAACCAATCGACAAGCAAAACTTAAACTAGGTTGTCGATTGGTTTTCTTTAGGTATCAATCTTCAAGCTAAACTATAATTGATTTGGTTCTGGTTGTTGCCACCAATGAATGTTGCTTTAACAGTAAATATCCCGAATTAACAACAACTAAAGTTTGCATCTAGTTTTTTCCCTAATGGCTTGTTTTGATACACCAAACTCATCAGCAAGTTCTCTAATAGTTTTAGGCATGTTTTCCAAACCCCTTTCGGAGTTCAGCAAGCATTTCTTGTCTTGTCTGATCTCTTATTGTTTTATCATGCTCAATCTGTCGTTCGGCTAAAATCTGTTTTTCAGTTGAGCCTAGTGGTAGGCCTTTAACTTTATCGGTAGCACGCCATTTTTCTTGTTCTGTTAATTCACCATTATTCTGGATATTAAAAAGTTTTTGACGCTCATCTTGGAACTTACCTTGAGAAAAGTCGTTTGCATCTTTTCTTTCAGGCTTCCAAGTAAAAGTATAACCAATCACTGGTTTCCCACGACCTTTACCATATTTTTTTCGTATAGTTAGGCCTCTAAACAAAGGGGTTAGTTCTTCCTTAATTGGGCGAATAACCCTAGATTCAACGTTCGCAGGCTTACTCCAATAGCTTTGTGGAATATCTAGTAGTTCAAAGAAATCATTTTTAGAAAAATAAGCATAACCAGTGGTTCGGAATTGTTTAAGAATACGAAAAGTTGTTTTTGCGTAACTACTCTTTAAATCTCGGAACTCTGTCAAAGCATAACGAACCCAACTTTCGAGATTATTTAGAAGTTTCAACGCTTTGGGATAAATTTGAATATCAACATAAGGAACGTCTGCAGATCCCTTAATTTCAAATCGAGTGAACATGACAAACATCTCTCTATCAAGACCATCTTTACTTCGAGAGCCAAATCTAAGACCTAGTATTTTTTGATATGTACTTTGTATGTCATCAATAAACCGATTATTTGCGGTTGGCTTATAGGCACTTAACTCTTTTAACTGATCAAAGGTAAATCTAACAGTATCATCACCTTTATCACGCATTCTAGAAACTACAGAAAAGAACAAGTTCATTTCTACAGGAGTAAACCTTCGCAAGGGGATTGTATTTAATTCAGGGTCATATTTGACTAATTCATTGCTCATAAAATAACCTCCTTGAATAATACTACCTTATTTGAATACAGGAGTAAATAAATGTAGTCGATAAACAGACAAAATGTAGTCGATAAACAGACAAAATGTAGTCGATAAACAGACAAAATGTAGTCGATAAACAGACAAAATGTAGTCGATAAACTTCTGTATTCCCTGGGAGAGTAAGGCGCAATAGGGGTCTAAAAGAGGTTTAAAAGAGGTTTATAAAAGAGGTATAAAAGAGGCACCGCTGTACGAGATTAAAATCTAGAAACAAAAAACACAACGGAGTGAGCCAAAAACCGGCTCACATTAAACTCCAGTCGCACAGCTCCTTGCACCTCACTCTGTTCGTTGGTTAAAAGGTGTGGTAAGCCACATATAATACGGGCGCTGACGCCCCGCACCCCGTCCAAGCTGATTCAGCTTGACTGTTTTACACTCGCCGTTAGGCAGGAAAGTAAAGTTTCTACAAAAACTTTGGCTTTCGCCATTTCAGTGTTAAGACTTGTTTAAAGCTGTCAATTCCTTATGCTCCTACGCTTTGCTCGTCCGCTACCATTGACAGCAAATAGTTAGCTTTTCTAAAACTTGATAAAGATTTAACTGCTATGCCCCTTTTTAAGGGCCTTATTTTTTGTTCTCAGCGATTTTAAGGCTATTTATGTATATTTATACCAAAGCCAAAATAAAAAGCCCTCAGGGAGCTTTTAGAGGACTAAATAATGAAGCCTGGTCGATTAATAATATCTTCTTGTCTTTTTTGCAAAATGTAAGTATACAGGGAATCATACAAATTCTTTTTAATCTCGTCAGGTTCATTGACAGAAGCTTTAAATAATTATTGAATATCAACCTGCCAAGGATCAGAGAGAATTTCGTCAATGGGTTTTAATACTTTCTTTTCGTCCAGCTTAATTACTCCTAACATCAAAATAATGATTTCAGTTTAGATTTACAGATTTTACAGTACCGTTATTCCAATTTTGTTACCAAACTCATAAAGATTCTTTGCACAGAACGATTAAAAAAATTTGGCTTAAAACAGTGGGATCTGCAACACTTTTTAAATATTTAAAACATAACAATCTTAGTTAGGTGCAAACATAAATTGAATTAAAAATACAGTCAATTCAACAATAGCAGAAATTGATTTTATGGTTATCAGCAGACCGAGTGAAACGAGGTCAATGCGCACTTACACATAGAATTTATTCTATGTTGTGCTAGACCCATTAAAAACCTGTATCAGAAGTCGCCGTTGGCGACAACTAAAAATCCAAATAAAACTAACCAAAATCAATTTGATCTAACATACTTTCGGTACTGG
>NZ_BACP01000073.1 GCF_000260415.1 Liquorilactobacillus mali KCTC 3596 = DSM 20444 | reverse complement strand
ATTGAACAATTCAATTTTTGTCTTACTCATACTCCCAACTCCTCTAGCTGTTCAAGTGGCACCTCTTCGTGTCTGTTGTTTCCTAGCCTAATCAGTGCAGCTACATAGGCACCTTTACGTTTCAGACAGTTAACTGAATACAGGTGTCGCTTATATCTCACTACCGTTCCTTTTTTAATCATTCAGGCACCCCCAGTAAACCTGCGTCTTCGTGAATATTGCCAACAACCTCACAGCTTTTATAAACATCATTCAGTCTTCGCATTCCTAATCCATATTCTGCATATTTATATTCAACAGGTAAAAATACATAGTTTCCGTTATGAAATAGAAAATCTTTTCTTTTGAGAATGTCGCCTTCATAAATACTTTTGCCATTCTTATCTTTTAAACCTGTATACTGCTCAACAACATCATTGACAGAATGATAAACGGTCGTTGTTTTACTTCCAATACCATTGACAACCTCGAATCCCATTCCTAAACCACGGTTTGTATTTATATCATTAAGTCGCCGATATTCCATTAAATCGTTACTCCACACTCTGAACTTAATTTCTCTCATTTTCCCTTGCCTCCTCAATCTTCCTGTCAATCATCTTTCGCCAGTACCCACGCTCGTGCCTGTGTACCTCAGTTGGCACTATTTCAATCACTGTTCCTGTTACGATATATTCCATGTTAGATACCTCTTACATCTTTCAAATCAAATGCCAGCTGTCTTTCGGGATTGCTAGTCATTAATCTGCTGATTAGTTTTTCGTTGTACATTGATTCAAGCTGCTGCCTTGAATTGTTTGTCGTGATAATCGTTGATCGCTTGGCTTTATTATTTTCAAAGTCAACTCTTGCATTAGCAACTCGATACATGAATTCCTGCATATCAGTTCTAACTGGTTTAATAGCACCCTTCATTCCGCCCTCAGTTCCAAAATCGTCAAGTATGAGTACGTCAGTTTCTTTCATTGCCCTCTCAATGTCGCTCAGACGGTTTTTAATGTCGCTCAGGTCGTATTGCTTGCCTATCAAAGAACTAAGCTCGTCAGTTGAAACAAACATCACTCCTAGGCCTTCCTGTTTAGCTTGATACATGATTGCTAGAGCTAAAGATGTTTTACCTGTTCCCCTAATTCCTGCAAGTACATAGTTATTAGGCTGGTTTGCTATTGACTTAGCAGCCTTATACGCTTGATTTCCTAGTTGCTTAGCTTTTTCGACATTAGGTTGCAAGTCAGGTTTCCATTTTGAAAAGTCAAACTTCAAAGGAATATTTCCAGGCCATACCGACATTGAGAAATATTTACGACCTTTTTTAATTCTCAAAGCTCGGTTAAATCGCTCAATGTTTTCTTTTTCAAACTGTTCACTAGGTGTTAGATGCTCAACATCAACACCTTTTTCTTTGGCAATTTCTTTAACTCGATCAATCTGCTGTTGACTGATTAATCCTTCTGCCATTAGAACCACTCCTTTCCAGTTGGCACATTGCTTTTACTGCTTTTTTCTTGATTAAGATAACCTTCAAACTTAGTCCCAAACAGTGTTTCAGGTCGCAAGAACTTAGCCATGTCTGTGTTTTTCCACTCTGCCGTTTTAGTCTCAATTACCTTTTTAAAATCATCTAAACTGAATTTCTCATTAAGCCTAGCTTTGATTAAAGCTTGAGTTTTTTTTGAACTCGAATGGTATTTAGTACCAGCTTTGGTATTTAAAAAATTAACTATTTCAGAGTATGGGAGGCTATAAATGGGTTTAGACGGGCGTTTTGACGAATCGTTATACGAATCGTGGTACGATTCTTCATTGTCATTGTCATTGTCATTGTCATTGTCATTGTCATTAATATTTTCTTTTGCTACTTTTCTTTTTTTAAATATTTCTTCAAAAATATTTTTGACATTGTTATCAAAGTATCTGTCTGATTCTAGCCAATGCTTCTTCATGTTTTGGTAAACTGAAATTATTAAATCGGTGCTTTTGATTTGTCCAAGATCTCTTTTTATAACGTCTTCGACTGGCTTACCGCCTTTAACTATGCTGTATTTCAAATAGTTTAAAATAGCTATCTCGTTTGTTCCTGAGTCAAATTTAATTATCTTGTATTTTTCTTGAAATCTATCAATTAGGACATCAACAGTTTCTCTAGAATGTCCAAGTTCAAAAGCTGATGTTTTTTTGACAAAACGATAAATTCCAACTTGACTCGTATGTGGATTAGTCATCAGATAAAGCATGAAATATTTATCTTCTGGGCTGAACATATCAACGACTTTGTCATCCTCCCAAAACGAAGTATCAACTATCCTTTTTACCGTTTTTGACATTATCAGCAGCCTCCTCAATCCATTTTTCTGATTCTTCTTGAAATTCACTCCAGTTTTTAGCTGTTAAGCATAAGTCTTTAATATCCTCGTATTCCCAAAAGTTTAAATTTGTTTGTAGCAGCGCAATAGCTTTTTGATCATTAACATATACCAATCTATGTCTTAAAATCCCCCTGAGATAATAAGATTGTCTAACATACTCAGGTGCTGGATTTTTGATGTAGTATGCGATCTTTATAATCATGTCAAATGCCTTTTCATCATCTTCGTATCTCTCGAAAGATGTTTTAATTGCTTCGAGAACTATATTTAAACCATATTTTTTATAAGCTTGTTTTATACTATTTCTGCCAACTTCTGTTGCTCGTTTACCATTATGAAGATATTCTGTCTCTATTATTTGAATCAATTTCGTTACTGCATTATCATCTATTTTTAACAGTTCTTCTTTCCATTTGAACACCATCTCAATCTGTTCTCTTCTTGCATTAAGTTGTTCAAGTTCATTCATCTGTTTTCTTACAGTGGCATCATCTGAAATTCTCTTATCAGATTTTCCTCTGTTACACTCAAAACAAGCAGTTATTAAATTGGTAATCTCATTTGTTCCGCCTTTAGCAACTGGTTCAATATGGTCAACTTCTAGGACGACATCAGGTGCTTTTTTGCCACAATATTGGCATGTAAAATCATCTCTTTTGAAAACCTCAAATCTTAACTTTTTTGATAAATTCTTTCTTTGAGCCATAATTGGTATACCTCCCTATCAGTATTTCATATTCGCCAATATGAGTTATTCCTTTACTGACAAGAGAACTAATGAATCCATGACTATAGCCTAGCCATTTACTTGCTTCAGCCATGCTATAAAAACTTTTTTCAAAATTATTTCTTTTGCTTTTCAAAACAACTTTTGTACTATTTTTATTCAACCTTTTTTTAAATGCATGAATTTGATTTTCCTTATAAGTACACCATTCAAGATTTTCTGGGGTATTGTTCATGGAATTACCATCAATGTGATTGATGCATGGTTTATTACCATCGTTAGGAATAAATGCAAGAGCTATTAGCCTAGAGACAAGGCAGGTTTTATGTGAACCTTCTTTCCAAAGCTCGACTCTTAAGTCGCTGTTCTTACTTCTATTTCTTTTTTCTTTTTTTGGCTTAATTTGTCTTTTTTTCCAAGTCCTAAATTGTTTTCCACCCATCAGAATTCTATAAGTTTGTTTGCCATCACAACTCCAAATAGTTCCATCGTCTCCAGCCTCATACAAATTTTCATAATGTGGAATTGATTTATATATAACCACCGTTATCACTCCTTTAATAATTAGAAGGGAAGATCGTCTGACCCAATATCAATCGGGTCATTTTTCGAATATTGGCTATTTTGTTGACCAGACTGAGAATTTTGATTACTACTTTTCGATTCTAAAAAGGTAAGCTGATTAACATTTACATCTGTTGTATAAACCTTTTGCCCGTTTTTCTCATAGCTACCTGTTCTAATTTCTCCGCTTATTCCTAGCAAACTTCCTTTGTGGAAATAATTTGCAAAGGTTTCTGCACGTTTGCCACTTGCTGTTAATCTAATAAAGTCTGATTCATATTCTCCCTGCTGATTCTTAAAGTTTCTTTGAACAGCAATAGTTGAATTTGCAAAAGCTGTTCCACTTGCACTATATCTAAGTTCAGGATCGCTCGTTAAACGCCCTGTTAAATTAACTGAGTTCATCATCTTTATCTATCCTTCCTAATTTCAACTGTCTTGCTATTTCTTCTGTAACCTTGATTGGTCTAATATGATATTTCTGACAAAACGTCATGATTCCTAGTTTATGCTGTTCTACGTGATGATCTCTGCAAAGCGTCATAATGTGCATTCCAACATGGTTAATCTTGTTTCTATTACGTCCACTGCCGACTGCTTGATAATGTGCTATATCCGCATGCTTACCGCATATAACACACCTTTTTTGGCGAATACATAACATCTGTTTTGGAAACTCTTGCGGTATACTTTCCCAAGTTTTTAACTTGAAAGGTATATCCTCTGTGAACAGATAATCTAATATTTCCAATATCACGTAGTTGGCAATCGTCATTGAACAGTTGCTAAGACTAAATTGGTCTACATTGAAATCACACTTAGTTTTGTACTTAAATCTCTTTTCCCACTCGTCAGGAATATCGCCAGTGTAATCGCATAGGTCATTTATCAGCGCCCATATCTTCTTACGTTGATCAGGGCTAATTTGTCTTCCATCTTGAACACTCAATTCAACTGTCGGCTGTTTATCATTTGCCAGCTTTTGCAGCTTGTACATATCTAGTTCTTCATCTAATTTGATTTCCACTTTGCTGTTTGAAATCTTGATTAGCTTGCCAAACATGATTAGACTTCCTCAAATACTTTGTCTTTACCAAGGCTGTTCTTCATTTCTTCCAAAATATGACAAGTGATATTTGCTTTTTCATTTGCATCCGCTGTTTTCCATTCAGGTTTAGTAGCTGCTTGCTTTAGTGCCTCTTGCTGAACTGTTTTTACGTCAGACTGAGTAGCGAGGGCAATTGCTTTTGCATACCCAGTAATTAATGCTTTTTTCTGAATTAACGGATCATTTTTTTGGTATGACTTTTTAGCACTCTGATTAGTAGTTTTCTTTGTTTCACGATTCGTTTGATTGTAATGTTCATCAGTATCAGCGTCCTTTGTATCATCAATTAAGAACAATCCGTTCAAAGCGTATTTACGTGCGTATGAGCTTGCTGTACCTGTTATCTGTGATTCGTCCATACCCTTTTTCTTATCAGCCTCACGTGCATATCCTGTTGTCTTAAACTCACCATCAGGAGTTGCAAGTGTTGCTGTTGCTTTGATATAGTGCCACTCCCCAATTAATGTAGGTTCATCAGTAATGGTAAGTGTTGAATTCAAAGCTCTTAGAATAGGTTTCAAGGCTGTCAGAATGTCTTCTGTACTTCGATATTTATAATTACCAAAGCTGTTGTATTGACCCTTAGGAGCTTTCAATGTGCTTTGAATAGTAACTAGTGCACTCTGCTTTTCCTCAGTCATTTAATTACCACCTTTCGACTAGGCTTTAATTCAACTCCATTAATATCCTTGCCATTTTTCAAATCTTCATACAGCAACTTCTTGTCAATCTTGGTGACTTGCTCAACATTCTTATAGCTTTCAGGAATTACGCTTTCATCGCTAACAATCACGCTTGGTCGGTAATTTCTAGGTTTCAAGAAGTGATTATCAGTCTTAACCTCTTTATATCCAGCACTGTCAATAGCGTCTGTTAGATACTGATTAAGTTGCTTATTCTTATTTTTCAAGCTGGTTTGCAATTCTCGCAGTTCTTGAATCTTTTTAGTAAGCCAATCAACATTCATCTGATTTCGCTCTATCCAAGTTGCAATGTTATCAGCCTTGCTATTGAATGTATCTTCAATGCTGTCCAACGTGTCCTTAATCATTTCAGGATCTAAATCATCTCGGTTAGCCAGCTCTTTATATTTATCTGTTAGCTCAAATAGATTCATTCTATTTCCTCCAATTCATTAATTCTCATGTAGTTAATTTCATTGGCAAACAGCCAGCCCTCACAGAACTCTTCATCTATATTAGGTAGTTTTATCTCGAATACATATTCTATCCATTTATACAAGCCCTCAGCTTTAACTAGGTCTGCCGACTGTGAACCAAACTCAATCAGAAAATAGCTCTCGTCGGTTAAATCATTTGACTCCCAGTCTTCATATACACGAGTGCCATTCGGCAACAATGCACCAATTTTAGTTTCCATCAGCTTTCCCTCCTGTTATCTTTTGAAATCAGCTCCTTAACGTAATTAATTATTTTCGTGCGTGTTGGTTCATCAGTTTTGCTAAGACTATCGACAAATCCATTAAACGTCTTATCTTGAATACGATTTCCTGTGTATGTTTTAGACAATTCCACAAGAATTGAATACTCTTCATCTGAAAGTTTGTGTTTTAAATATCCACCTGTGGCAAAAATAACAATGCTTATATCTGAAACAAAACCTATTGCTTCATTTTCAAAACTGAATGTTGGCATTTCTTCGTCCAATTCAAGCTTTATCTTGCTACCAATATTTTCTAGTGCTAGTTGTGCTTGCTCGTTATTCATATTTACACTCCTTTGTGTGCTATAATTAACTTGAAATTTATTTC
>NZ_BACP01000074.1 GCF_000260415.1 Liquorilactobacillus mali KCTC 3596 = DSM 20444 | reverse complement strand
CTCGGCCTTTACGCGCACGTGCTAATTCCTTTCGAAATACTTCAGCTGGTGTACAGAACTTAAGTAAGCGGCGCGGGAGATGGTTGAGCCGAGATTCAGCTTGACGGACCAGACTGGGTGTAGCTAGATCGAGTGATTGCCCCTTAGGAAAGTAACGTCTGAGTATACGATTGTGGACCTCATTAGTGGCGCGTTCGGCCGAGCTATAAGGGTGGGCATAATAAGTCTCGGCAATACCCTCAAGCGCAGCCGTTAGCGTGGTGAACTCTGTTCCGTTATCCGCCGTAACTGTCCGCATAACGTCACCGAATTCAGCCGTAATATTTTGCATGGCATAAGCCACAGATTCAGCGTCTTTACCCTCGATCAAGCGGACAATCTCATAGCGCGTTTTACGTTCGGTAAACGTTAATAGGACACTCTCGCTACCAGCACGTTTGCCAATGACAGTATCGATCTCAAAATGACCAAACTCGTGGCGCGTTTCTACTCGCTTTGGCCGTTCTTCAATACTACGACCGAGTAGGCGCTGATGTTGGTGCGAGTGGTGCTGGGTCGTCCGGCGTTTTGTTTTTTCCAGCTGATCAAGGTTACGGATCTCCAATAGTTGCGCATCGATATAGTTGTACAAAGTCTTCGTACAGACCATTTTGGCCGGCTTAAATAACCGGTGCTTACGGGCATAACCAACAAGCAGCGTCCGGAGACCAGCCCTCATGGCAGAACTTATCATCAAAGTAGGCTAAGAAGGCCGTCACTTGGCTAAATTTTAATGGACGTCCACAGTTTTGCCGCTTTATTTCATAGCGATTCTGAGCGGCTTCAGGGCTGTAAATTTCAAAGTAGTGTTTCTGATTATTAACGCGTTTAACTTGCGTGACTCGACCACGCTTGAGCTCATTATTGACGGTCTGGTGGCAGACGCCTAATCGAATCGCTATTTGCCGTGCTGAGCATCCTTCAATGTGCCAAGCGGCGATTTGACCGCGTTCGATTTCCGATAAATGGTGACCTTTTGGGCGTGGTGTGATAGACTGTTCTTGCATCAAGACGAAAACTTTTTTAATTGTTTGTTGTAGGAACTTCAATGATACCTGAATTTTTCGTCTTGGTGTCTTTTTTTTACCATTTTGGCTGGGTGGCTAACTTAATTATAAAACGCGCGGTCTTTTTTATTACTTATGATTTTTCAACTTGTAAGAGAGCTTGTCTTTAGCTTCTAGAGCACTCAGATATTCTGTGTAAGCTGTTATTGTGTTACTACTTAATTGCTTAGTGTAATCTTCAATCATAATAGAAAGCATTTCTGAAATAGTTCTTTTTTCTGCTGTAGTTTTAGCAAGTGCCATTAAAGCATTTCTAGAATGATTATCTAGACGTACACTTACATCAAAAGTAGGTATAACATCTTTTTCAATATCAGTAAAACCTACATCTTGTCTTGAGATAGATTTAGTTTTAACGTCTACATTCTTATCTATCTTTTTTTCATTGTCATCATTTTTGTGTTGTAAGAGATTACTCATACTACTTCACTCCTAACCTGTTTACTAACTCTTTTGCTACTGCTGTGTACACACTATGAGTAGCTTTATCCCACACATTTTTGTGGTCCTCAGTGATACCCGTTAAATCAAACCTCTTAACACGTTCCATAGCTGTTATTACATTAGTGAATAAATTGTTTTCACCAAACTCTGAAATTGCGCTTTTTAAGACTGAGTTATCTATTTTAGATTGCCCTTTGGTTAATACTGGTAAAATACCTAGAACATCAACCTTAGAATCAAACATATTAATTAAATTGGTTTGTAAATATTCTAGGAAGCTTTTAGCACCCAATAGTGAACGTTGTTGAGTCTGCAGCATGATTATTAGCCAATCACAAGCCATGAATACATTATCGTTAGTAAGACTCATTGTAGGGCTTACATCAAGGAATATAAAATCATAGTCTTTCTTAATTGACCCTAGTGCTTCCTTTAAATATGTAACCTTTTCCTTTTCTGTTAATTCTTGTTTATCAACCCATCTACTGAATAAATTCATATCAGAAGCAACTGGTAAGAGAGATAAATTATCTTTTATACGTATAATTCCCTCTTTTAAGTCTCTATGATTAATTAGTAAAGCAAATAATGAAGGATCGATAGTTATTTCAGTGTTTTCTTGGCTTTTAGTTTTAATCATAAGATCTGTAAGATTACTTTGAGGATCGCAATCTACCAATAAAGTACTGTGGCCCAAACTAGCTAATTCCCAACCTAGAAGCGCTGTAGTACTTGTTTTACCTGTACCACCTTTTTCATTAGCACAACTAATTATCATATTTTTTCCTCTTTTCATTTTCGTAGACTTCATATTTAATACAACATACATCATACTATATACTGAACACTGTGTAAAGTATACAAAGAAAACTAGTTTTCTTAATACCTTGATAATAAAGGAAAAATTATATTTATAGACTGTATACCACATACATCATGCTATATACCACATACATCATACTATATATTTACTACAGTACACTGTATACGGTATACTTAAACATTTGACGATCTTGCGATTTTGTGTTACAGTTCTTATTGTAAACAAAAAAGAGATTACCCGAAGGTAACCTCTTATATAAAGAAAAAGCCACCAGATATTGGTAGTATCTGAATGACCCGAACAAGTCTTAATTTATGTCATTATTGTAGCATGTTTTATCAACATATTCAATGTGGTGATTTTCAAAACTCAGGAGACAAGCTGAGAGATAGGTTAGTAGTACATAGGTTTCATATTTCGATATGCGACAGCTGCTTATGGATGAACGCTAAAAAGTAGACATCTGGTGAACTCAGCCAGAACTTCACAAAAATAATTGAGTAGTCTATGGATTCTGTAATCTGATCTGTAGGCTGGGTTCAGAGCCGACCTGCAGACATAGAAGCTGCTGCCTAATGGCTAGAGTGGTAACATGAATGGAGTCTTAACATACAGTAAGGGCATGTTTTTGCTGGTGAGTAAAAAACTTAATTGTTAGGATAGCTGTAAAAAGCTGAAACTAGATTACTTGTGAGTTGAGCGAGGCAAAACCTCAAAAACTGAGTCAACTTATGATTTGTTTTTCGCTGCGAAAACCAGGGAAAAACTTTGTTCATACCGCTTCAGCCTTCCTAAAAACTAAGCCAAGCTAGTCTAGTTGTCAAATATATTTGTGTTCCCTTTTGGATAATTTAGTTAAGAAATATAAGGACTTAGTAAATGAAGTTATGTAATCTATAATTAGAAATGTATAGAAGAACAGGACAGCAGATTAGATTATATGTTGTTTAAGAAATTAGTAATGATTTAGATTAATTAAAAGATAAAAGATGTAGGATATCAATTAACTTCCAGTTTAACTTTCTGGGAGTTTTTTTTAAATTGAAATGCGTAATTTTTGATTTTTCTTTGATTTTTAATTATATTAGTTTTGATAAATAGTTGACCTTGTTTTGGAAGTACATGCTTAATTTAGATTGTTGTAGAGGCTTTCATACAAAATACAGCCGAAACTGTCCTATCGTAATTACGTGGAGAGAGGGCAGTTTCGGCTGTATTTTTATAGTATTGAAAAAATAAATAAAATAAGCATGTACTAGAGAAAAAGGGTTGTGGATATAAAGTTGAGTTAGGGAGTTAGTTTGAAGAATGTTAAGAGATTAGAGATAAAGGGGTGTTTAGCTTGAGAGTAGGATTAACTGAAAAGAGATATCTGGTTTTAAATGTTTTAGATAAGTTGGGGATTGCGACTGTTGATCAGATCATGAGGTTAACGTCTTTTAATAAATCGACAATCTATTATGCATTAAAAGAATTTGAGAAAAAAGATTTAATAAAGAAATTCAAGAGTATGCAGCAAGCTGTTTATTTGATAACCAAGCTTGGAAGTGAAGTTATCGGTGATTTAAATTTTGGTTTCTCAAAGGATGAGAGGAACCCTAACTTTGCAATTTTTCGGCATAGTATGTTAATTAATGAAAGCGTTATTTTTTATAAAGATCAATTTGCAGAACGTGCGAAATTTGAAATGGAACGAGAATTAATTGCTCAGATTATTAGTCAAGGATCACAAAGAAGAGAGCAGATAGTAAATTTGCCTGATTTTGTGATTGAAACTGAGGATACAAGACAAGCTGTAGAGGTTGAACTTACGCGTAAAAGGGCAGCAAAAATAACTAAAAAATTGGTTAATTATAAGAAATTTATTATTGAAGGCCAGTATACGCATTTAATTTATTTATACCAGTCGTTGGCAATTCGGCGTTTAGTTGCAAAGTGTGCAGCAGATGTTGGAATTGAAGTTACTTTTGGCAATCTAGATGAAATGTTGAGGGGGAATGTGTATGTTTGATTTTCAAAAGCAAGATAATTCTAAAAAAGAGCGTACCACCTCAGATGAAGAAATTGGATCCTTTATTGCTTGGATGTTTTATGGTCTATTTTTGTTAGCGGCCATAGGTATTTTTTTACCAGCACTAGTAATAGCGTT
>NZ_BACP01000075.1 GCF_000260415.1 Liquorilactobacillus mali KCTC 3596 = DSM 20444 | reverse complement strand
AGTTTAATCAATATCGTTACAACTCGAATGCCCATTTAATAACAATTCTAGAGTTACCCACAATTATTTTTTTAATTAATTTCCTCACTATTTTGTATTTCATGTCATATTTAGCTTCTGCAATATTTCCTTCTATTTTGTCTAATATGTTTTTTGCGTCGCTGACTGATAGATCAGGCTGATTCTTTTTAACGGATTTTATTTTTTTGTCAATCGCATCTTTTTGCAACAATAATGCTTCCTTTTTTTCATTGAAAATATCAATTGTTAATGAATCTGTATCCACATATATGTTAACCAATTTTTTAAGACTTTTTTCTATTTTTCCAAGTTCAGTTTTATACGAATCTATGTTGATTAACTTTGTTTTATTCATTGAATCTATTTTGCTTGTATTTGATTGAAGCTCACTAATTGCATTAATAACATGTTCTTCAAGCATTTGTCTTTCTTGTGTTTTAGAAATGCAGTTAGACAATTGTCGTTGTGTAAACATCTTCTTTCGCATTGTACTAGGACACTTATATACACTTAGATGTGTTCCATCTTTGCGAGGGCGGTACTGAACCAAAGTTAAGTTGCATGAACAATATTTGCATTCAAGTAAACCGGATAGCATATATTTAGATTGGAATGGGCGAGGATTATTGTTCTTGCTGTAAGCTTCTTGCTGCCTTATTTTCAATTCCTTCTGTGTTGTCTTAAATGTTTTTTCATCAATTATTTGGGAGTGCTGGCCTGCATATATTTTGCCATGGTACTTTACATTTCCAGTATAGTCAGAATTTACTAGAACCATTCTTACAGTTCTAAAAGACCATTGTTTATCTTTGCCTAAATGTCCTTCTTTATTTAAATTTTCGGCAATCTTATTTATTGATGTTCCACTAAGATAATCTTTGTATATCTTCTTTATGATGTCTGCTTTGAACTCGTCAATATCATATGTTTCACCATTGTAGATATATCCAAATGCCGGATTCCACCAATTCATTGCTTTGCCAGTTTTAGCACGTCCCATTTTACCCATTTGCATTCGTTCTTTGATCTGTTCACGCTCCAACTGAGCAAACACTGAAAGAATTCCAATGCTTGCCTTGCCAAATGCAGTAGATGTATCGAAGTTCTCATTCAAGCTTACGAATGCCGTTTTATGCACGTTGAACACATCTTCGATAAGATATAGGGTATCTTTCTGTGAGCGACTTAAACGGTCTAATTTGTACACTAGAACGGTATCTATCTTGTTATTATTAACGTCTTCAATTAGCTCTTGCATAGCAGGGCGATTAATGTTTGATCCGCTAAAGCCTGCGTCTATATAGAATTTATAAACGTCCCAATCTTTAACTTCGCAATATTGTTTTAATTTATCCTTTTGCTGCTCAATAGAATAACCTTCTTCGGCTTGATCTATCGTTGAAACTCTCAAATAGCAACCAACTAGCATTGATTTTACCTCCCAAATTTATTAAAATATACAAATAGGGTGTACTTCTCCCTATGCATGATAACCAATTGCACACTCAATCTCTGGTCGGGGCGAGTGTGTTTTTTTATATATTAAGTAGTTGCTTTTTTTTAGCTTCAAACTCTTCTTGCGTAATAATACCATTGTCTGCAAGCTGCTTATATTTTACAATTTCATCAGCAACAGTTGAACTTGTTTGAGCAGCTGGCTCAACAGATTTCTGTTCATTTTTTTCATCTTTGCTAATGTATGGCATGCCTTTGTATCCTTTTTTTGACCAAGGAAACGCAAAACAGGAAATTACTACATTTATCCAACCAAAAAACGGCAGATCAATAAAAGTGTTATCGGTTATCATTTGATTAAACACTACCCCAAGAACAATGAAGACAGCTAGAGTAATCTCAACCCATTTTTTAGGGCGAGACTTTGAAGTGAATATAAATACTAATGCAACAATAAAGGCAATTGCACCAATAATCATGCCTAATCCGCCTTCACCGTTATAACTATCGTTATTAATCATTTGTCCATATGCTGATACATGATAGCTTTCTACCATTTCAAAAATGGATAAAAGTAGAAGAATAATTCCAGCGATTAATCTTCTTGGAATAAGTTTATTTTCAATTTTCATTGTGATTCCCCCAAATTAATTTTTAAATTTATGTGTTAGAAACATATATCATTATGTAGAGATACCTGAGTAGTGTTATATTTTACTCAGATACATTTTTATAAGTCTTAGCTTGTCGCCCCCAAGTGATGAGCTAAGGCTTATTTTTTTACTTCATTATTACTTTTCCAATGATTCTTACATCACTAGCTGGAAAAACCATATCTTCATATTTTTCATTGATAGATTTTAATCTTATTTTTCCATCTTCGCGATATATTTTCTTGCAAGTAACACCTACATCGTTAATAGAAACAATGACTATTTGTCCATCATCATCAGGAACAGGTTGATAATGTACGAACGCCTGCGAACCTTGTTTAAGCAATGGTTCCATAGAATCTCCAGCAATTGTTACTACTTCATCAGCACCACGAGGAACTTCACTTCTTACTACTATTTCTTCTTGTGCATCTTGGTAATCTCCATCGATAGGAGCACCAGCAGCAGTTGAACGGCCTGATCGGATAGCTTTACTGTTCTGTTCTTTTAACTGAGATGCTGCAAAATTATAAACTCGTTTTTTTCTTAAGGGCTCCAACTCATCATATATTGATGAAATATCATCATTTGATTCAATTCCTAATAAGTAACGAGGATCCAAGCTTAATGCTTTTGCAAATTCTTCTGTCTTATTAACAGGAAATTCTCTTGAACCATTTTCATATCTAGATAATGCTGCTTTAGAAAGACCAGTTAATCTAGCCAGCTCAGATAATGACAAGTTTCGTTCTTTTCTACTATTAGTAATTATTTCTAATATTTCCTTACTAGTTCTCAAATTAGCACCTCCTTTAACAAACCTTATTATATAACAATTGTTACCATGAGTAAACAAAATAAAATAAATTGTTCTATTTTGTTGACATACGGTAACGAAGGGTTTATATTAAAAATGTCGAAAGGAAGTGAGAAAATGGAATTTAATTTGAAACGAATTAAAGCCGAAAGGATTGCTGCTGGAATATCGCAACAAGATATGGCTAATATTTTGGAAATTTCAAGAGGAGCATATTGGAAGAGAGAAAACGGTATAACTCCAATTGGAGTAGAAGAATTAGCTAAGATTTCAGATACTCTTGGAATTGATAAAGACCACATAGGAATTTTTTTTAAATTCAACGTTACCGAACGTCAACGATTAGTAAAAGAATAGAAAGGAGCAATCTAAATGAATCAATTAATAACTATCAAAGTACAAGACAATCAGCAACTTGTTTCAGCGCGTGAACTTCATAAGGGATTACAACTTACAACTCGTTTTAGCAAATGGGTTGAACAAAACTTTTCAGATTTTGAAGAAGGCATAGATTTTAGCTCCGTAACTACAGTTACACACCAAAACCAATATGGCGGAACTAAGGAAGTTCAAGACTATGCACTGACTTTAGGAATGGCAAAAGAGCTCTCAATGATGAGCCATACAGAACTTGGAAAAATTTATCGTAAATATTTCATTGAACTTGAACGCAAATGGAATGATCCAAAGGAAGTTGTAAAACGTGGCTACGAATATCTACAAAGCGAAAACGTCCAATTAAAATTGGAAAACTCACAGCTTAAACCTAAAGCAGAATACACAGATAAGATCCTTGCTAACCCTGGGCTAGAAACAACAAGCATGATTGCAAAGAACTACGGTATGAGTTCTGTAGCCTTTAACAAATTGCTACACGAACAAGGCATTCAATATCGGCAAGGAAAAACGTGGTTACTGTATGCGAAATATCAAAACAAAGGGTATACACACGTTGAACCGTTTGAATATGTTGATAGCAATGGACTAAAGCAAGTAAGAAATACGTCTAAATGGACACAGAAAGGTCAGAAGTTTCTATATGACAAATTAAAAAGATCTGGTATCAAACCAGTTGTCGAATTGGTAAAGGAGGAATAGCAATGGAAGTAATTAATATCGATGCAAATGGAAAGAGGTTTAATCCTAAAGATGTAACACTGTCTCCCGAGCTAAGCTACGAAATTTGGGAAATATTAACAAGC
>NZ_BACP01000076.1 GCF_000260415.1 Liquorilactobacillus mali KCTC 3596 = DSM 20444 | reverse complement strand
TTATAAGTTAACGACTTAGTTTTTCACAATATAAATAAAATAATAAGATAATCAAACTTTATCTTAGAGCAATGATAGTGACCTTATTCCGTTTTTGGAGGAGGTCGCTATTTTAGTTTACGGTAATAATCGGCAGTATATTTTGGAGCAATAATTAATTTTTTTTGAATTATTAAAATGACCGTACTTTATACTCTAATTTTAGGTATTGCCAGTATTTAGTTGAATAACTGACTATTCCGTTTATTGAAGCAACTTGTGAATTGAATTTTATGTTTTTGTTTAAAATAATAGTTTCAGAATACGATTGTCAAAAAAAGAGTAAGAGAATTTTTTTGTAATTTATACGAACATATGTTTGATTGAAGCGATTTTAGGGTTTACGATAATGACACTCTTAATTAAGAAAGGAAGTTTTAAAGATGGATCAAATGGTATTAGAAACACAACAATGGTTAAATAAAACGTATGGAGGAGTCAGTGGCTTTGGTAGTGTAACAGAAGATGGACTTACTGGCTGGGGGACAGTTTATGGGTTAACAAGGGCGTTACAACATGAACTTGGTATTACAGGCTTGGTCAATAATTTTGGACCAACAAGTAAACAACTATTCAATAATATCGCAAGTACGATTGTAGTTGGTTATACAGGAAATATTGCGTATATTATTCAAGGTGGATTTTGGTGTAAGGGAATCACACCAGGAGAATTTGATGGTAAGTTCTCAGCTGATACGGCTTCTGCAGTGACTACAATGAAAACAAAGGCAGGACTTGCGGATACAAGTAGCTCAGTAGATGGTAATTTTATGGCAGCTTTGTTAAATATGAGTTCTTTTGATTTACTAGCGGCTGGTGATGCCAAAGTTCGCGAAATGCAACAACAATTGAATCATGATTATTTAGCGTATACAGGAATCTTGCCATGTGATGGAATTTACCAGCGAGATACTAATTCAGCTTTGATTTATGCGTTGCAGGCAGAAGAAAAGATAAGTACAAGTGTTGCGACAGGTGCTTATGGTGCAACCACTAAAAAAGATACACCAACTGTCAAAGAAGGAACAACAAATAATTTCGTTAGAATCTTGCAATGGGGATTGTATGTAAATAATAAAGCATATACGGGTGCATTTGATGGTGTCTATGATTCTGCAGTTGTTGTAGCGGTCAAGGAATTTGAAGAAACAATGGCATTAGATTCTACAGATGGAACCAGTGCAGGTGTAGATATCTTTATGAGTTTATTGACTTCAGCGGGTAATCCAGATCGTTCCGCAATCGCTTGTGATACCTCATATCAATTAAATGCAACGAGAGTTGCGACTTTAAAAAATGCAGGTTACAGCATTGTTGGTCGTTATTTAACAGGAACTGTAGGTTCCGGTACGAGTGAGCGAGCAAAAAATTTAACAACAGATGAAATTACTGCCATTACAACCGGGGGATTAAAGATTTTTCCAATCTATCAAGATGGGGCTTCAGACAAAGAAGCGTACTTTACGGCAGCCCAAGGTAAAACTGATGGGACAAAAGCAGTATATGCTGCACAAGATTTAGGATTTAAAGAAGGAGTAGTCATCTACTTTGCAGTTGATGCGGATATTCAAGCTGGAGATATTGCAGGATCAGCAAAGGTTTATTTTGAAGCTCTGTATGATATTGTAACTTCGTATGGCTATGAGGTTGGGATTTATGGAACTAGAAATGTTTCCGCAACTATTATTTCAGCAGGATTGGCAACCAAGGCCTTTATTTCGGATATGTCGACAGGATATTCCGGAAATCTTGGATATTCAATACCAGATGAATGGGCATTTGATCAATTCTCAGAGATCTCCATCGGAGACTTTGCGATTGATAAGGACGCGACAACAAGTGCGAGAGAAACTGCAACAGGTAGTTTTGGTGTCGGAGGAGAAAGCGGTTATGGAAATGCAGAAGATTTAGCAAAGATTAATACAATTATTGACGCTTTAAGTCAGCAGAAAGATTTTTCATATTTAAGTGGTTTAAAGATTGAGAAAACAAGTAAAGAATACGAAATTCCGGGTTTTGCTGTTGACTTTTACGTACAGGTTAAATTTGAAGCATCAGTTTCAGAGCCAGGTGATAATGTTGGTGTAGTTTATAATGTGTCAAATGGTAAGTTTGAGTCAGACTTTACGGATACCATAGCCGGAGTTGTGGCATTAAGTGATGAGATAAATAAAGAGGATATCAATTCAGCACTGACTGAATTGTCCTCTTTAATCAATAACGGTCAAATTTGGGTAGAGCCGGTTACTAAGGGCAGCGATGCAGGAATAGCTTTGCATATTAAATCAACTTTTGACCATACACTCGACAGTGGCGAAACTATTGAACTAGAATATGAAATAATTATTGATGAGATATTCCATAAGATTGAAGTTGTTCCGACAGGTGTTCCAAACACTACAGCAAATGATTATAATAGTTTATTTCCAAATGGGATTAAAGAATTTGTAGGATTCTCAATAGTAGCTGGTTTAGCAACTGGAGGAATTTATTATGTTGTTACGGCTGTTGGAGCAACAGCTGCTGTGGTTACTACAAGTATTTTAGCATTGATAGCATTACTAAAGAATAATGATACTGGTGTTTAGAATCTTAAAATTATTTTCAAAAGTGTACAACAAATCATAGCTATGTTTAGAAATTGAAAGGCATATAATGTGTTAAAAGTCTTTTTTTCTATAACTGGTAATAATTTAGAATCAAATTCTGAAATCAATTTGGAAAGTGATGTATTATTTTTTAAACTTTTGCTTTTAAGAGAGAAATTGGCTATGCTTTTTTTCAAATAAAGATAGTATATTGGGAGTAGAAGAGCAGCAGCTATAAAACAAAGAAGTAAGGTATATACAAAATACTGGGAAGTTTTAAAATTGAAATAGGCGAGTAAAACCAACGTTGGAATCATATTTAGTATAACTATTAAAGGTAACAATTTGGCTGGGTTATAAGTGACGATTGAAAGTAATTGGCTGATATCTTCATCATTATTAGAGTTATCTTTTTTGAACTTGACAGTTAGCTGATTAAACTTCAACATCATTTCTTTTAATTCTTTTTGTAGATGGGTCATTTTAAATAAAAGGATAAAGAAAAAAATGGCACACATGCCCGAAATGGCTAATAATAAAATAGTAAGTTGATTTGTATCCAATTAAAATACCTCCAATGCTGTGTTTGTTAAGTATATCAAAAATAATATATTTTTGTAACATTTTTTAATGTGACACAAAGTAAAGTGATTAAATGCTTTGCCCGTAAAAGTAAGTTTTTAAGGGTTCTGTATAATTGCTAGCAAATGCATGGAACTGATAATTACTTTAGCGTTTAAATAGTAAGTTCCGAATCTTTAAATATATATTATTATCTTGGAACTCAATTCTGAATTGGGTTCTTTTTTTATTTACCACAATTACAGGATAAGTTTAACAGGAATAAATTAATCCTTGAGTATATG
>NZ_BACP01000077.1 GCF_000260415.1 Liquorilactobacillus mali KCTC 3596 = DSM 20444 | reverse complement strand
TCAAATTTGTTCTTTGAAAACTAGATAATATTTTTCTAAAATAATTAACAAACCGAGAACACCGCGTTTTAAAGAGTTTAAAACAAGAAAAATCTTGAACGCTAAACTCATAACCGCTTTACCGTAGGTAAAGATAGGTTAAGTTATTAAGGGCGCATGGTGAATGCCTTGGCACTAGGAGCCGATGAAGGACGGGACTAACTCCGATATGCTCCGGGGAGCTGTAAGTAAGCTATGATCCGGAGATTTCCGAATGGGGAAACCCAATAGTTTTAATCGACTATTACTGCTGGTTGAATACATAGACCAGTTAGAGGAAGACGCAGGGAACTGAAACATCTAAGTACCTGCAGGAAGAGAAAGAAAAATCGATTCCCTAAGTAGCGGCGAGCGAACGGGGAATAGCCCAAACCAAGAAGCTTGCTTCTTGGGGTTGTAGGACTGAATATTTGAGTTACCAAAGAATGTCATAATCGAATGATTTGGGAAGATCAGCGAAAAAAGGTGAAAGCCCTGTAGATGAAATGACATTCTCTCAATTCAGGATCCTGAGTACGGCGGAACACGTGAAATTCCGTCGGAATCCGGGAGGACCATCTCCCAAGGCTAAATACTCCCTAGTGACCGATAGTGAACCAGTACCGTGAGGGAAAGGTGAAAAGCACCCCGGAAGGGGAGTGAAATAGTTCCTGAAACCATGTGCCTACAAGTAGTTAGAGCCCGTTAATGGGTGATAGCGTGCCTTTTGTAGAATGAACCGGCGAGTTACGTTTGCATGCAAGGTTAAGTCGGAAATGACGGAGCCGTAGCGAAAGCGAGTCTGAATAGGGCGTTTAAGTATGTAGACGTAGACCCGAAACCAAGTGACCTACCCATGTCCAGGTTGAAGGTGCGGTAAAACGCACTGGAGGACCGAACTCATGTATGTTGAAAAATGCTGAGATGAGGTGTGGGTAGCGGAGAAATTCCAAACGAACTTGGAAATAGCTGGTTCTCTCCGAAATAGCTTTAGGGCTAGCCTCGGAAGTAAAGGATCGTGGAGGTAGAGCACTGTTTGGACTAGGGGCCCATCTAGGGTTACTGAATTCAGATAAACTCCGAATGCCATCGATCTATATCCGGGAGTCAGACTGCGAGTGATAAGATCCGTAGTCGAAAGGGAAACAGCCCAGACCACCAATTAAGGTCCCTAAATATATGTTAAGTGGAAAAGGATGTGGAGTTGCACAGACAACTAGGATGTTGGCTCAGAAGCAGCCACCATTTAAAGAGTGCGTAATAGCTCACTAGTCGAGTGACCCTGCGCCGAAAATGTACCGGGGCTAAACATATTACCGAAATTGTGGATGCAACCGTAAGGTTGCGTGGTAGGAGAGCGTTCTAAGGGCAAAGAAGCTAGACCGTAAGGACTGGTGGAGCGCTTAGAAGTGAGAATGCCGGTATGAGTAGCGAAAGACAGGTGAGAATCCTGTCCACCGAATGACTAAGGTTTCCTGGGGAAGGCTCGTCCTCCCAGGGTTAGTCGGGACCTAAGCCGAGGCCGAGAGGCGTAGGCGATGGATAACAGGTAGAGATTCCTGTACTAGTTATTATTGTTTGAACAATGGAGGGACGCAGGAGGCTAAGTATGCACACTGATGGATATGTGTGTCCAAGCAACGAGTTTGTAAGCGAGTCAAATGCTTGCTTATAAGGACGAGTTGTGATGGGGAGCGAAATAATAGTAGCGAAGATACTGATGTCACACTGCCGAGAAAAGCTTCTAGTTAGATAATAACTACCCGTACCGCAAACCGACACAGGTAGTCGAGGAGAGAATCCTAAGGTGAGCGAGAGAACTCTCGTTAAGGAACTCGGCAAAATGACCCCGTAACTTCGGGAGAAGGGGTGCTGAACGTAAGTTCAGCCGCAGTGAATAGGCCCAAACGACTGTTTATCAAAAACACAGGTTTCTGCAAAATCGTAAGATGACGTATAGGGGCTGACGCCTGCCCGGTGCTGGAAGGTTAAGAGGATGGGTTAGCTTCGGCGAAGCTCAGAATTGAAGCCCCAGTAAACGGCGGCCGTAACTATAACGGTCCTAAGGTAGCGAAATTCCTTGTCGGGTAAGTTCCGACCCGCACGAAAGGCGTAACGATTTGGGCACTGTCTCAACGAGAGACTCGGTGAAATTATATTACCCGTGAAGATGCGGGTTACCCGCGACAGGACGGAAAGACCCCATGGAGCTTTACTGTAGCTTGATATTGGGTGTTTGTACAACTTGTACAGGATAGGTAGGAGCCATAGAAATCGGGACGCTAGTCTCGGTGGAGGCATTGGTGGGATACTACCCTCGTTGTATGAACACTCTAACCCTCACCAATAAACGTGGTGGGAGACAGTGTCAGGTGGGCAGTTTGACTGGGGCGGTCGCCTCCTAAAAGGTAACGGAGGCGCCCAAAGGTTCCCTCAGAATGGTTGGAAATCATTCGCAGAGTGTAAAGGCACAAGGGAGCTTGACTGCGAGACTTACAAGTCGAGCAGGGACGAAAGTCGGGCTTAGTGATCCGGTGGTTCCGCATGGAAGGGCCATCGCTCAACGGATAAAAGCTACCCTGGGGATAACAGGCTTATCTCCCCCAAGAGTCCACATCGACGGGGAGGTTTGGCACCTCGATGTCGGCTCATCGCATCCTGGGGCTGTAGTCGGTCCCAAGGGTTGGGCTGTTCGCCCATTAAAGCGGTACGCGAGCTGGGTTCAGAACGTCGTGAGACAGTTCGGTCCCTATCCGTCGCGGGCGTAGGAAATTTGAGAGGATCTGTCCTTAGTACGAGAGGACCGGGATGGACACACCGCTGGTGTACCAGTTGTTCCGCCAGGAGCATCGCTGGGTAGCTACGTGTGGATGAGATAAACGCTGAAAGCATCTAAGTGCGAAACTCACCTCGAGATAAGATTTCCCATTCCTTCGGGAAGTAAGACCCCTGAGAGATGATCAGGTAGATAGGTTGGAAGTGGAAGTACAGTGATGTATGAAGCGGACCAAAACTAATCGGTCGAGGACTTAACCAAAGAAGAGAAATGCGGACGGTAAGTTGATTAGAGAAGAGAAATATTAGCTAGTTTTGAGAGAACAAAGTTTTCTCAAGCAAAAGAGTGCGGTGATGATGGCAAGAAGGATACACCTGTTCCCATGTCGAACACAGAAGTTAAGCTTCTTAGCG
>NZ_BACP01000078.1 GCF_000260415.1 Liquorilactobacillus mali KCTC 3596 = DSM 20444 | reverse complement strand
GTGGCTGGGCGCACTGATAACTTTAAAACGGATATTGAAGCCTATATCAACGAAAACAAAGCGAGTAAGCGGGTAGTTCGCAAAGACGCTGTTTTAGTCAATGAATGGATTATAACCAGTGACAAAGATTTTTTTGAGCAATTAGACGAAGCCGAAACCCGTAAATATTTTGAAACAGCCAAACAATATTTTGCAGATAACTATGGTGACGAAAATATTCGCTATGCAGTTGTTCATATGGACGAGAAGACCCCTCACATGCATATGGGCATTGTGCCCTTTGATGATGATAAAAAGCTCTCAGCTAAGCGTATATTTAATCGTGAAGCCTTACAGCACATTCAAGAGGAATTACCACAGTACCTCAAAGAAAATGGCTTTGATGTTCAACGTGGTAACAAAAATAAAGAGCGTAAGAATTTATCAGTACCCGAATACAAAGCTATGCGGGAAGAATTGAAAAAAATAGAGACCGAAAAACAAGAGACACAAGCAAAGCTTGCAGATACTAAAAAACAGCTTGATGAAATCAGACCACGGGATACCAAGAAAATTGCTAGTAAACCCACCTTGATGAATAAAAATAAAGTCACGGTTGATAAATATGATCTCGCTGATTTGGAACAAAGGGCGGTGACTAGCGACGCTTATAACTTTGAAAAAATTCATCTGGAAGTAGAAAATCATAGTTTACGTAATGATTTGAGTGAAGCCAAGGGCCGCAACTATGAACTGAGAAAAGAAAATGAGCGATTGCAAAAACTAGTAGGAACGCTTCAAGGCATTATACGAAATGTTGATGAGTTTCTACACAAAAAACTAGGTATTAATTTACCTGAAAAGTGGCTAGAGCGTGCAGGACTAAAAGAACCGTCTAAAAAAGCCCCTGAAAACTCACAGGAACTCGACAGACATAAATCTGATGAATTAGGCGGTCCACATCTTTAAATCGCTTATACGAGCTTAAAATGGCGTTTAAGAGCTTAATTTACCATCTCGCTAGATTGAACGTAGTTAACTTTGTGTCCGTCAACGGTAAATCGACGTAGGGCGTTTTATAGCCCGCTGGGCTATTAGACGCCCTAGGAGGCTTTAAGGAGTTGATAGACTAGCGGATAAAACACTTTTGCGCATGCAAAGAAAAGCACACCTGCTTTTTTTGCCTGCCCCACGGCGAGTGCGGGGTGAGTTTGAGCGGGAGCTCCCGCTCATTTATGGGGTCAAGCTGACACAGCTTGCGGGTGTGGGCGGAGCCCATATTTTGGTTTGAGTGGGATAAAATTTGAGCGAAAAACATGGGGGCACTACGACCCCCCTTTTAAGTGCCGAGTGCCAATTTTAATTAAAAACTGTCTTTAAGCCTTTTATATCAACGGTTACAGAGTTTTATATCTCGGCGAGTTTTTGGCGAGTTTTTAGCGAATTTTTAGCGAAATTGAGGTTTTTAGCACGTATTGTTGACAATAATGTTGCAAAAATGCATAATAGTGGTGTACCTAAATTTAATTTAGTTTGGAGTAAAAAATATGGCTACAAATAAAAAAAGAATTACGGTCAGTCTCACTGAAGACCAATATTCTACTTTGGAGAAGCTTGCAAAAGACAAAGGTTTTTCTAAGTCTGCGATTCTAGCTTTAGCTTTAGAAGATTATTCAAGAAAGGAATTAGAACAAAAAAAATAAGCGAAAACTCGGCTTGGGCAAGACGAAAGTTTCCGCTAGACATTGTTGTTCTAACAAGGTTATTTTACCATTATGGCAAAAGACAAATCAAGATACTTCACCTTTTTGTTATATCCCGAATCTATTCCAGATGATTGGAAGTCGAAATTAGAATTAATTGGTGTTCCAATTGCTGTTAGTCCATTGCATGATAAAGATAAAAGTACTGTGCCAGGACAAGATTTTAAAAAGCCACATTATCATGTTGTCTATGTGGCTAAAAACCCAGTTACTGCTGATAGTGTTCGATACAAAATTAAACAGCTTCTAGGCGATCAGAGTATTGCCAAAGTACAAATAGTCATCAGAAGTATGACAAGTATGTATCTATATCTTACTCATGAGTCGAAAGACGCTATCGAGAAGAAAAAGCATAAATATAATAAACAAGATATTACGCTGATTAATAATTTTGATATTGATAGATATATATCGCTTGATGTGGAAGATAAAGACGATATGTTGAATACTGTGTGTGATTTGATTGATGAATATGGGATAGCTAATATACGTGAATTGAAGCGTTTTGTTAGAGTTCATGGTAATGAACATGGGCTTCCTAGTATGAAAATAATTAACTCTGTTTTGCGTGCGCATACCGCCTTGGTAAGGCTGTATTTTGACGCAGTCTATCAAGAACGAAGATATGGCAGGGGCGATATTGATAAAGAAACGGGTGAAATATTGAACGATAGGGAGACTAGAGATGAAAAATAAAATTATTACTTTTGTTGATGTTGTTGTACGCATATTATTTGCTGTTTTTGGTGTTTATCTTTTAACAAAATATAATTCTGATAACACCGTTAAATTTGCAGGTTATAGCATAATAATTTTTAATATTGCTACTACATTTTTTGATTCCAATTATCATAAAAATAAAACCTTGTAAGTTTAATTTGTAATCTAGGTTTTAAAACTGACTGTATTTTAGTCAGTTTTTTTGTGTTTAAGCTGACATCAGCTTGCCCCGCTCGGGTAGAGTTCTGCATGAAATGCGCTCGCTATGCAATAGCCCGCCGGAGTTTTTTCTAGCCGGATAATAGGCGTAGAAAAATAGCAGTTCTCCCAGTAGGAAGGGAGAATGCTACTACCTCGTAGAGCCCACACTTTACCTTGTAAAGTATAGTGGGTTATACTTTACTTGGAAGATAACTCCGAAATGAGGTGCATACAATGAGTTTTGCAGTGGCTAGAATGACGAAATTAAAAGCTGATAATTTAGTCGGCATTGGCAATCATGACCAACGGAAAACGACTAATCACAGCAACGAAGATATTGATGTTTCCCGCTCTCATCTGAATTATGATTTA
>NZ_BACP01000079.1 GCF_000260415.1 Liquorilactobacillus mali KCTC 3596 = DSM 20444 | reverse complement strand
ACATTTCGATATAGTTATATAGATATCGTTGTCAATTAAAAAATATGATTGTTATATTTAATAGGAAGACTTTTTATTTGTAAACAAAAAAATAGCCCCACTTCCAATTGAGGAAGCAGGGCTTTAATATATGGTCCAACTTGCGTATCTGAAACAGATTAGCATTTTAGAATACGAACAATATTCGATTTTAAGGATCCTGAATGTTTGTAGTTAGAATGGTTTAATACCTTTGTTGATGCATGTTTGAATATACTTGACTGTAAAACCACCACGAGTTAGCACTCTGTAATCCTAAAGTTGTTTCAGTTGATACATATGGATTATTAGTTATCCATACTCCGTCAACCGTCAAGCCACTGCTTTTAGAAGTTCCAACAGTAGTAGTTGTTCCTGAAGTTGTCGATACAACCACTTTTCCAGTACTTAAAATTTCAGCATTAGACTTATCAATCCAGCTTAGAATACCTGAAAGAAGTATTTTACTACCACTAATTTGTTGAACAGTATAAGAATTGCCTTTTACCCAACTAGGAATTGTGGCTCCATTGCTCCATTTAGTTGCAGAATAATTAACTTTAACTACATATCCTACTTTAATGTCTGATTTTGGAGTGTTATTGGCAACTTGTCCAGCTTTAATGGCAGTAGTAGTTGAATCAGTCTTTACTGTAGTAGCTCCTGTGTTGGAAGCTGTTGTAGTTCCATTATAGCCATTTCCTGTAACACCAGTTATATCAATATCGCCATCTACACCACTAGAATTAGTACCATAGTTATCAGCAAATTGCCACATACCTACATTTGGGAATGATGGAAAATAGTTGAAATCAGCAGTTAATTGACGTGATGTTGTCTTGTAACTGGCAATCCATACATATTGGTCACCATAGGTGCTAGCTAATTCATTAGTATTAACATATAAGTTTGCATATGGCTTATATGAGTAGAACATTGGAGTATAGCCAGCAGCTTTAATCATGCTCATGGCTAGTTCGATATTAGCTGTATTAGCCTCTTTGTCACTAGTTGCGCCACTTTCATAATCAACGGCTACAATAGAATTCTTAGGAGTTTGCATTTTGCTTAGCATATCGCCAACATATTGCTTAGTTCTATCTTGATTAGATCCATCAGCTAGATATATATATGAATGTGCTCTCCGACCTTGTGCAATGGTATATTGAACCTGTGTAGCATATGTTGACTGATACTTAACACTAGTATTATAAATACCACCGATTTGAATGATATTAAACTTGGTACTAGCACTGCCCAGGTTTCCTAAAGTTCCTTGATAATATGAATTATCAACCCCATAATCTCCTTTAGTAGACGTGCTTGCATTAGCATTTAATGCAATAAAAAAAGGAGCAATCAGTGAAATTACTCCTAACAATATTTTATTTTTGAGTTTCATAGTAACCTCCTATTTGCTTAACTCTGTAACTTTCGTTTGAGCGTCTGTTACAGCTTTTTGTGCAGCAGCTAAATTGTCCTGTGCTGTTTTAAGCTCTGCTGCTTTATCTACTGCAGTTGCTTGTTCCTCAGTCAACTGTGTGTATTGATCTAATGTGCCATCTTTCTTTAAAGCAGCATATTGTGTCTCAATAGCATTTGCAATTGTATCAACATCTGCTTTAAGATTTAATTTGCTCAAAGCATCTTCTAGAAATTGAACAGCCTTGCTCTTTTTTAGCTCTCCCTCGAGGTATTGAGTAACACCCAACTTTTGAGCTGCGATAACTGCATCTTTTGCCAATGGAGATAACACACTAACTAATGTGACTGCTACCTTATTGCTTTTAAGAAACTTTGCAACATATGCTCCAACGACTGGAACACAAACAACTGCTAATGACGTTACCAATTCTGCAATATTTTGTACATTCATAACTATTCTTCCTCCTTGATTGCTAGTTCCTTTACCCTGTCATATAAAATTTCTCCTGTGCCATTGCCTCCCAATGCTTTATAACTTGAGAATATGTACTCTAAGTCATTTAGCTGCCCAGCAGTGACATAATCATGTTTAAGATACTCAGTGCAATTTGCATAAATTTCGTGGTGTAGCATAGCAACAACACCAGCTTTTAATAATGTATCTGACTGATGTAGCCCTTTTATTTCATCATTCTGAACCTGTTCAATCTTTGCTGCAGCCTCTTTCTGCATTGCCTTCTTATGTTTCAAGTAAGATCCCCACTTTTTAATTGCACCAAATAAAAGACCAATCACACCAATCTGGCTTAATATTCTAACAACCTGTTCAACTGTGTCCAAATTTACATTCATCTCACACCCCTAATTTGCCAACCGCCCACCCCATTTTTTGTAAAAAAATAAACCTAACTGTTTAGCGAATCAGCTGAATTGCCAAAGCTTCTACCATC
>NZ_BACP01000080.1 GCF_000260415.1 Liquorilactobacillus mali KCTC 3596 = DSM 20444 | reverse complement strand
AAGCTTTATTGTTGCTGTGCCACCAAATCCTGTGCCTGTTGAAATTGGATATTTAGTAGAATCTGGTTGCTGAGTACCTATTGCGTCATTTCCTTTACCATTTGTATCAGACCAAAGGCTGTTCCTTGTAGCCACTAAATCAAGATTATTTCCACTCAAGCCGATACCCATTGCAATAATTGCGTATTTTCCTGCTGCTGTTATGTCGCAGTCATCTATTTTTAGCTGATAGTAACCTGCAAGGTCTGAATTAGTTGAGTCGTGAAAGAATAAAGCACCTTGATCAGCGTATGTTGAAACAATGTCGCATCTCTTAAATGCCAATTTAAAACCAGCGCGCATGCCTACGCCTACGCCAGCGTTCCAATCAGATTTGAAAGCACAGTTTTCAAATACAAGTGATTGATTAGCTTCATTGTCAAAATCAATGTGGGCTCCATATGGCATTGCACTCGTATCCGCAGCATTTGCTGGCCGTTGAGCATAGAAAGTTAGATTCTTGAAGTATCCGGCACACGCTTCAAGTGGTGGATTGCTCCGACTGTTACTTGTGCTTAATATAATAGTGTTTTCTTTGTTTGTTCCGATTAAGTTAAGATTTCTAGCAGCTAAATGTAGATTTTCAGAATATGTTCCTGGCATTATTAGAAGCGTGTACCCATCAGGGACTATTGAAACTGCATCAGAAATAGTTTGGAAATCTCCTCTAGCAGGATTGGGATCAACAACTACTACCGTGCTCGGCATGAAAAGATTTCTTTTAATCCCAATTGTGGTTGCTGCGGTTGTAATTGTGGTTCCGACATTTCCAAAAGTACAAGTTAAGGTGCCTGCTTGTGCGGCTAGAACATTAATTGCAAAGAAAGCTGCATTAGTGGGAGCTGTTAACGTTTGGTACCCTGGTGTGGAATCACTTAATCCTGTTAAAGTTTGATTTGCAATAAACGTTTTTGCTTTATCGAAAAAGGTGACGTATGTTGAAGAAACAGTGTAGACAGTAATCTTAGATGCTTCTAAATATAGCAATGGGCTGTGTTTCCAACTAGTGCTTGTCTGTTGGCCATCTGAATTAAAATAGCCAGAAACTAATGCCGACTGATCTATAACATTACGAGTGTTTGTTCCAAAATGTTCAATCCATCCATATGCATAGGGTGTCATATCAAACAGCAAAGCTTTCAAAGCTGTCACAGTGGTTGAATCTTCTGGTGTTAAGAATTGAGTTCCTTTTGTCCATGAAGCCCCGTTCCAGTAATACCAATATCCATCTGTAGAATTTACAATAATCAGGTATGATCCACTAGAATCAGTTCCTTTTGGATATTTAGTAGTCATTTCATCTACACTTGACAGAACGTCACGTGGTGATGCTGACATAATCATTGCTATCATTTCTTGAACATCTTTTGCATTTGCTTTTGACGAAACTTGTGCCAAAGCATTTTCAGCTTCAATTTGTGTTGCATCAATTCTTGGAGCGAGTGAACCGTAATTATATCCGTGAGCATCTGTTCTAGCATTTGATACCTCATCGCTTTGAGCAGACACTCCACCATTATTAATCCGTTGATTAATTGCTTCAGTTTCTCCGTTTGCGGCTGATATGGTATTCAGTAGCCAAACCCAAAATTCTCCATTTTGAAATCCCGATGGGGGATTGTTAAATATTCCCATAAATTATCCTCCTAGATAAATATTTGATTATATGCATAACTAGCGTCAACACCTAAATTGTTCCAATCATTTGTGAATTGCCATGCATCTGCACCAGCGGGCTTACTAGATATATCCCAATCAGAAATCCATTTCAATTTTGCTGATGAATCAAACCATAATCCAAAGCTACTGATACTTGCATAATCACAAGTGTTTATATATCCTGCATCGGTTAAGACCTTGTAGAATGCCGCTATTTGCGCATTTAATTCTGATTTAGTTAAAGTTGCATTTTCTAGTATTGGATTAATTGAACTATCCTCAATATCAAGCGCTACTATAGCTGTTTTCTGTATGCCTTTAGCTTGCAATTGTGCTAAAAAAGCTTGCCCTTCTGCTACTCCATTTCCCATGAAATAATGGTAGCAGCCTATTAAGCTTAGCCCTGCCGTGCTACCATTCTCTATTTGTGCAGTTGCAACTTGATTCACGTAATCAGTTGACTGTGTTAATTTGACCATTAAGTATTTAGCACCATAACTTGCGACTTTAGTAAACCATTCAACTGATGTATCTTCATTGTTACTTGAAATATCAATAAAGATTCCGCTTGATGCCAATTCATTAACTCTTTGGTTCAAATTGGTAATTGTCACTGATTGGCTTTGATAGTTTTCTTCAAGCTGCTGATAATACTGCTCTAGGGTTAATTGCCCAGACTTCAACGATTG
>NZ_BACP01000081.1 GCF_000260415.1 Liquorilactobacillus mali KCTC 3596 = DSM 20444 | reverse complement strand
ATCGGAACCAGCCTTTGTTGATGAGTATGGACTTGATGGTCGATACGGCATTTCCGGTGTGAATTTCTCACCCACGCCCTCACCATGACCTGGCAAGTCTTCACGTAAAGGAAGATCACCATACACCTCATCTGTTGAAACATGATGATAACGTACATTATATTTACGACAAGCTTCAATCAATGTATACGTACCAATCAAGTTCGTCTGAATAAAAGGCGTTGGATCCTTCAACGAATTATCGTTATGCGATTCGGCCGCATAATGCACGACTGCATCCGCTTTTTGGACCAATGAATCAACCAATGGTGCATCTACGATGTCCCCAACAACTAACTCAACACGGTCAGCTGGTAAGCCTGCAAGATTTTCTTTATTGCCAGCATATGTCAGCTTATCCAAAACAGTCACATGGATCTCTGGATGGTTATTGACTACATAATGTACAAAGTTAGAGCCAATAAAACCTGCTCCACCTGTCACAATAATATTTTTCATGACCAATCCCCCTATATCTCGCCATAGACAAATGGATTATCTGCTTCAAATTCCTTGAATGTTGGATGCTTCTTATCCTTTTCTGAAAGAATTGCATTCTCAATATCAATTGGCCAGTTAATTGCCAGTGTTGGGTCATCAAAGGCAATTCCACCATCTGCTTGCGCGTTGTAGTAATTATCGCACTTATATAAGAAGTTGACGTTATCCGTTAAAGTCACAAAACCATGCGCAAAACCACGTGGAACAAGTAACTGACGATGGTTACTTTCTGAAAGAATGTAACCCTCCCATTCACCATAAGTTGGGCTTCCCTTGCGGACATCAACAATCACATCAAGCACAGCACCTGTAACTACGCGAATTAATTTTGTCTGTGCCGCTTTTCCTCGTTGAAAATGCAAGCCACGCAAAACACCGGCTTGACTTGACAACGAATGATTATCTTGAATAAAGTCGAAATCGATCCCTGCAGCTTTAAAATCCTTATCTGAATAACTTTCAGTAAAGAATCCCCGCTTGTCACCAAAAACCGCCGGTTCAATTATTTTGACATCTTGTAACTTCGTTTCTGTAATCTTAAGCTTTCCCATCTTTAACCCTCACTCGCTAATCTTAGTAAATATTGACCATACTGATTCTTCTTCAAAGGTTGTGCTAACACCGCTAACTGTTCCCTACTGATGTAACCCATCCGATATGCAATCTCTTCTAAGCAAGCAACTTTTTGATTTTGCCTTTTTTCAATCGTTGCAATAAACGATGAAGCTTCTAGCAATGACTCATGGGTACCCGTATCCAACCATGCAAAACCACGACCCATCAGCTCAACTGACAAAGTCCCGCGTGAAAGGTATTCCTTATTAACATCCGTAATTTCCAATTCGCCACGTGGTGAAGGCTTGATATTTTTCGCGATTTCCACAACATCATTATCGTAGAAATAAAGACCTGTGACCGCATAATGTGACTTTGGATGCTCTGGTTTTTCTTCAATTGACAAAGCATTCATGTCTTTATCAAAATCAACTACGCCAAAACGCTCTGGATCGTTTACGTGATATCCAAAAACAGTTGCTCCATGTTCTTTTTCAGCGACATGCTGCAACATCTTAGAAAGGCCGCCACCATAGTAGATATTATCTCCTAAGACAAGACAAACACTGTCATTGCCAATAAAGTCGGCCCCTAAAATAAAGGCCTGTGCTAATCCTTCCGGCTTAGGTTGGACCTTATATTCAATATGTAGACCAAGTTCATGTCCGTCCCCAAATAATTCTTCAAATCTCGACTCATCTTGTGGCGTTGAAATGATCAAAATATCCTTGATTCCTGCCAACATCAATGTAGACATTGGATAGTAGATCATTGG
>NZ_BACP01000082.1 GCF_000260415.1 Liquorilactobacillus mali KCTC 3596 = DSM 20444 | reverse complement strand
CCCTTGCATTGTGTTGCGCGTATACACCTTACGCGCATACTCTTCCTCGTTTTTTGCACCTTTAGTAATTAAATAAAATGAATGGTCTTCTAATCGTTTTATATTATCAGGTTTCACTACAAATTTATTTACACTTCTAATTGTTCCACGTGCCGATTTTGTATCTATTCGAGCAAAAACACTGCCTTTATCCTCTGTCATGATTGTTTTATCCAAATCTTCATAAGTTCCGACTAGATTTGCTACATAATCAGCACTTTCTGGATCGTTTGAGCGTCCTAGCATAAACGTGTTTACATTATCTCTTATTCGCTTGTCTAAGCCCTCTCCATTAGTATTCAAGTCCTCCATAGATTGAACTCCTAAAACCGCTCCAAACTTTGCACTTCGCGCTTTTGCAAGCACATCGATAATCTTCTCATTGGCATAACTTCCCCATTCATCAAAAAAACCTACTGCACCTTTAAACTCACTCTTATTAAATTTCTGTGTAACTGCAGTTGCAACGTCACTAACCACAAATCGTCCTAATTTTGGTATCAATGAACCATAATTATTACTGTTAAAGCTGAATAAAACAATATCATCTGTTTCCAAAAAACGTGTCATATCTATACTATTTTCTGTTTCACTTAACTTATATCCCAAATCAGATATAACTAGCAATTCAATTTGGATCTTTAACCCATAAATATTTTTCATGACATTTGCTTCATTTTCTTTAAACTCCTTAAAATCCTCATCATCAAAATTTTCTTTTCCAAAAAATAACTTGGTATATTTCTTAGCCTTTTCACTCAAATCATAAACTACTATCTTTTTTTCAATATATTTTGCTTTTTCTGCCATTTTCCCGATTCCTACAAGCCCCGTGTCCCCTGTTTTTCCGTCTTTCGTTTTAACTTTTCTTTTGACGTTTACTTCCCGTCTTATACTATCTGATTTTAAGGTTTCCCAAATATTATCAAAGTCTAAATACTCCAATAAAGTTGGTAAATCGCGTTTTATGCCGTAAGTGTCCATGAATTTAATTACTTTTAGCAACATATTATCACTAACGTTTTTATAAAATGGTTCACTCCAATCAAAAACGCTCATTAACCTTTCTTCAACTCCTGATGGCGAACCATTTTTTATCGGATTGTATGTTGTTTCTGTATTGTCTGAAAATATTTTAAATTTGCGTCCATATTTTGTGGCCAACTTTCCTAAATCATGTTCAATTTGTGGATCACCTTTAGCCTCCACATAAATTACAGGCAGCCCTGCTTTCATACATGCTTCTGCTTGTGCCAACATAACGACTGTTTTCCCTGATCCTGTCGTACCTTGAATTAATTCATGCGTAAATAACTGTTTTATTGGCAATTCTATTGCGTTCCCTTTTATATCAATCCCCAAATAAAGGTTTATATTTTTGGTGTCTTTTCTCCATTTTTCCTGCTGCTTATTAGTTATACTTAATCGCTTTTTAAAAATATTTCGATATCTGCCTGAATTTAAAAATCGAGAACTTTGCTCTTCTTTAACATTCACAAAATAATTAGTAACTAGTTTTTTTATTATTATTCCCACTAACAACGCCATAACCAAACCTAAAAATATCATTAATATCCAGTTGTACCAGTCAATAGAAAATGTATTGCCATTGTTAAAAACGTTTTCAAAGAAGTGCATTAATTTACTTGGTAATATTTTTTGATATAAGCCTAAAAATTGAAATAACGCCCCTATCTTAAACCTTAACAGCAACATTATTAGCAATATTAAACTAATCCCGCTCACGAATGATAGCCACTTTAATTTGTGAGAACTAGCTGCCAAACTTCCAACAACT
>NZ_BACP01000083.1 GCF_000260415.1 Liquorilactobacillus mali KCTC 3596 = DSM 20444 | reverse complement strand
CGAAGTCAATTCGCTAGTAAATTAAGTAACAAATGAGTCACAAACTTTTAAATCGAGAGTTTGATCCTGGCTCAGGACGAACGCTGGCGGCGTGCCTAATACATGCAAGTCGAACGCAAAACTTTCATCGAATGCTTGCATTCACCGGAAGTTTTGAGTGGCGAACGGGTGAGTAACACGTGGGTAACCTGCCCAGAAGAGGGGGATAACACTTGGAAACAGGTGCTAATACCGCATAACAATAAAAACCGCATGGTTTTTATTTAAAAGATGGTTTTGCTATCACTTCTGGATGGACCCGCGGCGTATTAGCTAGTTGGTAAGGTAAAGGCTTACCAAGGCAATGATACGTAGCCGAACTGAGAGGTTGATCGGCCACATTGGGACTGAGACACGGCCCAAACTCCTACGGGAGGCAGCAGTAGGGAATCTTCCACAATGGACGAAAGTCTGATGGAGCAACGCCGCGTGAGTGAAGAAGGTTTTCGGATCGTAAAACTCTGTTGTTAGAGAAGAACGTGTGTGAGAGTAACTGCTCATGCAGTGACGGTATCTAACCAGAAAGCCACGGCTAACTACGTGCCAGCAGCCGCGGTAATACGTAGGTGGCAAGCGTTGTCCGGATTTATTGGGCGTAAAGGGAACGCAGGCGGTTTTTTAAGTCTGATGTGAAAGCCTTCGGCTTAACCGAAGTCATGCATTGGAAACTGAAAGACTTGAGTGCAGAAGAGGAGAGTGGAACTCCATGTGTAGCGGTGAAATGCGTAGATATATGGAAGAACACCAGTGGCGAAAGCGGCTCTCTGGTCTGTAACTGACGCTGAGGTTCGAAAGTGTGGGTAGCAAACAGGATTAGATACCCTGGTAGTCCACACCGTAAACGATGAATGCTAAGTGTTGGAGGGTTTCCGCCCTTCGGTGCTGCAGCTAACGCATTAAGCATTCCGCCTGGGGAGTACGACCGCAAGGTTGAAACTCAAAGGAATTGACGGGGGCCCGCACAAGCGGTGGAGCATGTGGTTTAATTCGAAGCAACGCGAAGAACCTTACCAGGTCTTGACATCTTCTGACAACCTAAGAGATTAGGTGTTCCCTTCGGGGACAGAATGACAGGTGGTGCATGGTTGTCGTCAGCTCGTGTCGTGAGATGTTGGGTTAAGTCCCGCAACGAGCGCAACCCTTATTATTAGTTGCCAGCATTAAGTTGGGCACTCTAGTGAGACTGCCGGTGACAAACCGGAGGAAGGTGGGGATGACGTCAAATCATCATGCCCCTTATGACCTGGGCTACACACGTGCTACAATGGACGGTACAACGAGTCGCGAAACCGCGAGGTTTAGCTAATCTCTTAAAGCCGTTCTCAGTTCGGATTGTAGGCTGCAACTCGCCTACATGAAGTCGGAATCGCTAGTAATCGCGGATCAGCATGCCGCGGTGAATACGTTCCCGGGCCTTGTACACACCGCCCGTCACACCATGAGAGTTTGTAACACCCAAAGCCGGTGAGGTAACCTTTATGGGACCAGCCGTCTAAGGTGGGACAGATGATTGGGGTGAAGTCGTAACAAGGTAGCCGTAGGAGAACCTGCGGCTGGATCACCTCCTTTCTAAGGATATAACGGAAACCTACACACGATTGTTGAAACTTTGTTTAGTTTTGAGAGG
>NZ_BACP01000084.1 GCF_000260415.1 Liquorilactobacillus mali KCTC 3596 = DSM 20444 | reverse complement strand
GAAGTGAACCCCCGAGATTGGACAACAATCTCGGGGGGGTTTTACTATGACTAAATTTAATTTAGAGTTACGGATTTCTATTGTGACAGAATATTTAACGGGTATTAGTTCCATTCAATTGGCCAGAAAATACCATATTGCCAACAATGAAACGATTCTCCTATGGATTCATCGCTTTAATCGTTTTGGCATTGCAGGATTAAAACCGAAACCTATGAATTTGGAATACTCTAGTGAATTCAAGATAGAAGTATTAAACTGGAAACAACAGCACAAAGCTTCGCTTCCAGAAACAGCACTACATTTCAACCTCTCTTCACCAAGTACTATCTGGCAATGGCAAAGAAAGTTTGATTTAGAGGGGCTCAGTGGACTAAATAGAGTGAGAGGAAATCCAAAGACTATGTCTAAACATAAAAAAGTGACCAAACCCACAACGGCACAAATCCAAGCACGCCACGATAAAAATGAGTTAAAGCAACTCAAGCAAGAAAATAAGATGTTAAGAATCGAGAACGAATTTTTAAAAAAACTCGATGCCTTAGATCACGAAAAATCAGCTCACGAGAAACCGTGACCTTAATTGATGATCTGAGGCGGGTCTTCAAAACGTCGATTAGTTTTATCCTTAAAGCCGTTAAGGTACCACGTAGCACGTACTATTACACTAAGCACAGTCAGGGACGAAAATATGAGGATGACCAGGTTATCCAAGCCATTGATGAAATTCGGCAAACAGATGCCAAGTATACTCAAAAATACGGTTACCGTCGCATAACGTTAGTTATGCATGAACAGGGATTTAAAGTTAATCATAAACGCGTCCTCCGAATTATGAAGGAGCAAGGCTGGACATGTCAGGCCTTTAATAAGCAAACTCGCAAATATAACTCATACAAAGGAACTGTTGGTAGAATAGCCAAAAATAAGTTACACCGTCGATTCAAGACAGATCGACCATATCAAAAACTCGTCGCCGACGTTAGTGAATTTCGATACGGTCAGATGAGTCAAAGTGAGCGAATCTATTTAGAACCCATCATGGATTTATTTTCGGGTGAAATTTTGGCATTTAACATTAGTGCACACCCAACTCTTGAATTTGCGTTGAAACCACTAAAAGAAGCATTAGATGGATTACCTGAGCTTCCTTATAGAACAACGGTACACACAGATCAAGGATTTCAGTATCAACATAAACAGTGGCAAAAAACGCTTAAAACTCATCATACCTTTCAGAGTATGTCCCGTAAGGCTACTTGCTTAGATAACGCCGCCATGGAATCATTTTTTCATCTCATGAAAGCAGAGATGATGGATGAACACTTCGAAAATTCAGAGAGTCTCGCGCAAGCGATGACTGAATGGATTGAATTTTATAATAACCGTAGAATCAGGACCAAACTAAAAGGCAAGTCACCGGTACAATACCGAGAACTTGCCAATCAGTTAGCAGCTTAATTTAGTTGTCCAAACTTGTGGGTTCACTTCA
>NZ_BACP01000085.1 GCF_000260415.1 Liquorilactobacillus mali KCTC 3596 = DSM 20444 | reverse complement strand
AAAGTCAGCTTCGAGGCCTTGCATTTCTTTACTTGATAATCGTTCTTCAATCATTGACTTTCCTCCCGAGCTGCTACCCAGTCTCTATATCTAATCAACGTCATGCCCTTGTACTTTTTACTCTGCATAATATATCTTGCCATGTACACTGAAACCCCAAAATATGTCGCTATGCCTCGACCACCACCATTGATCACATGTTCCACTCCATTTTGGATAACAATATATCTATCCTTTAGAATTATATATTCATTCCACAAATCACGTAGCTCAAATTTATTAATCAAATAATATAGCCTATTATTACTTATTGAAAATATTTCCATCATTTCTCTAGCTGTGCGGTACTCCTTGATTTCATTAACGAATGCCTCTTTGCTAATTGAAATTCTTTTTAGCTTGATAGGCTTCGTGTAATGTATTCCAATAAGTTTTCTGTATTCAATCAGTCTTTCATCGTCATCATCTAGCAGTGTTAAGTCACTACCCATTTCAGCCAAAAGATAGGCAATTCTCGTTTTCTTAGCAGCATTCATGCTATCCTCCAATCAAATCCATAACCGTGTAATCAAAATTGCTAAATACTCGTTCTTCAAATTTCGTTGTTAATCCCAAAACTCGCAATCTGAAATCGTGTTTTCTTGGCACAACAACTTCAATTGGTATACCTGTTTTTGCACCGAACATTTTAAATTTCAGCCTTGACTTTGGATCAATCGCATATGGTGTATATCCATTCTTAATATCAATCACATGTCGAATTGAGTTATCCTCGTTGTAGATTACGAAATCAGCTTTATAGTCCGTTCTACGGTATTTTAACCCGCCTATGGCACAACTATCCAAAATTATAAATGAACGCTGTATATCGAAACGATAGGGGCATTCTCGTACGAATGTGAGATAGAAGTCTAACTCTTTCTTTGAATCAAACTTATATCCGTCATATTCAATCTTCTTGTTGAAATGTGTTCCAACCTTATTCATGTTTCCTCCCCATAAGCTCGTCTACGCTCACACACAGCACATCAGCCAACTTGTTAAGCTCATGTTCACCGGGAAAGTTGCGACCAGCTTCATAAGCAGTAATTGCTTGTCTTGTTAGTCCAACTTTGTCAGCTAGCATTGCTTGTGTCATACACATCTTCTGTCGTATTTCTCGCAATCCTTTCATGATGTCACCCTCTCATAAGCTCAACAATGATATTTCTGCATGGTCAATCATTTGTTCTTTTGCTTGCTTGTACATGTCTTTCATAATCTCAAAGCCATACGCTGACCTATTAAGTTCCATTGCAGCTCTTAACGTACTGCCACTTCCTGCACATGGGTCAATCACCACATCACCA
>NZ_BACP01000086.1 GCF_000260415.1 Liquorilactobacillus mali KCTC 3596 = DSM 20444 | reverse complement strand
GGGAGTGTCAAGAAGTTTGTGTAAATGGGAATCCCTTTCCCCTGTAAAATTAAACCATTAATCGAAAAGTGATTCTAACGTGTCTTTGACTTGACCAAAACCACGATGGCTACGATTAAAGTATTTTTCGTTGTAGCTTATGACTTGAACTCCGATAAAATTGTCTAAAGATTTTTCGTTTGGAAACTGTTCTTTGGGTTTGGTCTTGCGTTTAATTCTTTTGTTCAGTGATTCTAAGATATTGGTTGAATAAATTGTTGGTCGAATAGCAGGAGGAAAACTCAAGAAAGCTAAGAGTTCATTTTCAATGGATTTAAGTTGCTGGATCAGATTAGAATACAGTTTCTCCCAAGCACCATAAAAATCATTTAAGATCTTGTGTGCTGCAGTTACATCGGTCGCTGAATGCAATTCTTTAAAATCATTTAAGATTGCTTCACGATCTTTTAAACGCACATGCGAACCAATATTACGCATAACATGTACTAGGCATCTTTGGAATTTGGCTTTCGGGAAAGCGTGCAATAATGCTGGCTGCAGACCAACCATTCCATCTGCGATGATCAACTGGACTTGCTTTAATCCTCGTTGTTTAAGATCTTCTGCCATTTCTGACCAAACTCCTGCGTTTTCATTTGGAGCGATTCGATAATCAAGAACTTCTTTGATGCCGACAGGTGTAATACCTAAAGCAATATAGACTGCCTCTCTTTGAACTGAATCACGGCGTAGAGGTAGGTAAGTTGCATCTAAGAAAAGACAAACATAGTTTGCCTTAATAGCTCGTTGATGAAAAGCTTCAATCTGTTTTGTTACCTGAGCAGTGATATTAGAAACAGTAGTAGGTGAATAATAAGCGCCATACATTTTTTCAATCAAATCTGCAATTTCACGGGTCGTAACGCCCTTGGAATAAAGCTGAATGATTGTTGTTTCTAAAGCGTCCTGACGACGAGAATAGGCTGGAAGCAGGTGGTTATGAAAATGGCCCTTACGGTCACGCGGCACAGCAATCTTCAACTTACCATATTCAGAGTCAATTAAGCGATAATACTGGCCATTGCGAGAATTGCCCGAATTAAAGCCGCAGCGGTCATAAGGATCATAACCAAGCAAAGCTGTTAGTTCAGCTTGCAAGATTCGATTAATAGCTGTTTCGAGTTGTTGACGAAAAAGTTCTTTAACATCGCCATTTGATAATAGAGTTTTGGTTAAATCTTTGGTAAACTGGTCCATGGGGAATCCCTCCGTTTTGGTTTGGTTTGACGATTTAATCATACGGGGAAGGGATTCCCTTTTCAATAGGATTTTTATTCATTTACACAAACTATTTTATACTCTC
>NZ_BACP01000087.1 GCF_000260415.1 Liquorilactobacillus mali KCTC 3596 = DSM 20444 | reverse complement strand
GCTCCTATCCTAGTATTTGGTACATAAATTTCTGAACAGTTGTGCCATAATTAATAAAACAAGATAGGAGCATTCCAATGAAACGATATCAAGATGATTTTAAAGCCAGCATTGTGAAGATGCATCGTGAAGAGAAAAGATCTATTCGCTCGCTTTCCGAGGAATACGGTGTTTCTCCAGCCGCAATTCATAACTGGGTTAAAGGCGCTAAATCAGTTGAGCTAGAAGACGGTACTGAAGTAACGTCCAAAGAATTCAAACAACTTCAAAAGGAAAATCAGCGATTAAAGGAGGAACTTGAAATTTTAAAAGCTGCGGCGGTGTTACTGGGAAAGCATTAGGACGAATTAATTGCCTTGTCTTCATAGAAGATCAGTTATTGCGACACCGCTTATCAATTATTCTTTCGGCACTGAAATTACCGCGCAGCACCTATTACCATTGGAAAAGATATCAACCTAGTCAACACGAACGTGTTGATAATCAGCTCAAAGAAAAAATTAAATTGATTTGGGAAAATAATTATCGTGCCTATGGTTATCCACGAATAACGATGGTGCTTCGCAAGTCAGGCATCTGTGTTGGGTCAAAACGAATTTTACGATTAATGAGGGAAATGGAGATTCACTCTTTAATGAATCGGCGATTTAAAAAACCTGGCACTCATGTGGATCATTCACAACGCCCCAATTTAATCAAGCACCAGCCCAATGCAAGGATATGGCGTGCTGACATTACTTATTTGGAATTACGTCCAGGAACCTGGGTTTATCTCAGTTCTATTTACGAACCAAAGGTTCATCAAGTTCTTGCTTTCAAGATTGGTCGTCAGATGGAGGCGACGTTAGTTGTAGAAACGATTAATCAGGCGCTTGAATATCATCAAAAGCCACAATATTTTCACTCTGACATGGGTTCACAGTACACCAGCAACGAAGTTGAAACTTTACTTGAACGGCATCAGATTAGCCACTCATACTCAAAACAAGGTTATCCTTATGATAATGGGCCAATTGAAGCTTTTCACTCATTGTTGAAGAGAGAGTTTGCCTTTCAAACAACTTTTTCCAATTTTGAGGACTTGGTAATCCGAACCTCAAATTACATCAGTTGGTTTAATTCCGACAGAATTAGAACGAGTGTTTAGAAAAAGATGTGCCATTTATTGACATAGGAG
>NZ_BACP01000088.1 GCF_000260415.1 Liquorilactobacillus mali KCTC 3596 = DSM 20444 | reverse complement strand
TAATTATAACATAAATCAGACTGTACTTAGTATCAAAACTGACTGGGAACCAAAAGAAAATCATCCTGCACGGATGATTAATCAAATAGTTGAAGACCTTAAAATTAAAGATCCCTACATCTTTGGACGTCCGCGTAAGTATGATCTGCGTGTACTTTTAAAATTAATTTTGTTTGCGTACACAAAAGGGATCTTCAGTAGCCGTCGGATTAATACCTTGGCAGAAGAGAATTTGGCAGCCCGTTGGCTGACACAGGAACAAGTTCCAGCCTACCGAACAATTTGTCGTTTTAGAATTTCAGATGAAGTTGAGAACTTGATCAATCAATGTATTCAAAAACTAACAAAATATCTAAAGCAAAATAACTTTATTGATGAGGTTACTTTTATTGATGGAACTAAAATTTTAGCCGATGCCAATAAATATAGTTTTGTTTGGCGCAAGAATACTATTCGTTTTGACAAGCTTAATCGCTCTGCGATTATATCCCTTCTGGAAGAATTAAATGAAGCTAAGTTTAAGTGCCAGCTCCCAGCAGAGACAGATCTTACTTTGGAAATGCTTGATGAAATTATCTTGCGGTTAGAGAATAACTTGAAAGATCTGAATAAAAAGATTGAAAAAGAGCACAACTCTCCAAACCCAGACAAGTCCAGACGTCGAAAACTGAAATCGTTAAAACGAAAACTTAAGTTACGCCAAACTAAGTTATTGGAATATAAAATACAAACTGGAATTTATGGTAAACGGAATAGTTATTCGAAAACAGACCATGATGCGACTTTTATGCGTGTTAAAGAAGATTCAATGCTCAACGGACAGCTAAAACCGGCTTATAATCTACAAATCGCCACGAGTAAACAATTTGTAACTGCCTTTGGCATTTTTCAAAATCCAGGAGATACCAAAACATTAATTCCCTTTTTACAGCAGCAAAAAGCAGCTGAAACTTTAGGTAAGTATATTGTGGCCGATGCGGGATACGGTTCAGAATCAAATTATCGATACTTTGAAGATGAATTACCCGAACATACAGCTTTGATTCC
>NZ_BACP01000089.1 GCF_000260415.1 Liquorilactobacillus mali KCTC 3596 = DSM 20444 | reverse complement strand
ACTCTCCCGAATAGGCTAGTCTATAACGCGACTAACCGAAGTATTTAAAGCTCAACTGGATTTATAATATTATCCAAATTTATAGTTTCTTTTGTTTGATCTTCAATGTTACTAAGAGCGTTAATTTGTGCTATCTTGTTTGTCTTGCTCCAATTTGTTGGTAAGAATCCATTGTTCTTTTTTCTTTCACTTTGTCTGCTATTATAAAGAGCAGCAATTGCCTTGCCAAGCTGTTTAATATTAGTTTCAATATATTTCGTCGGTATTCTAATTACTTCCCAGCTTCCACCCATTTGTTTATTCAGGTTTTTCATGATTTCAATTTCTCTGTTTGAATCTTTAACAACTTTAAACTCATGCAACTTTCCGTCTATTTCAAGAGCCACATGTAATGATGGTATTAAAAAGTCAACTCGTCTTCTGCCAATTTTAAACTGTGTCTTGCTTTTAATGCGCTCGTGAACTAACTCTATAGCTGCCATTATTTCATCAGATGAGTCAAACTTATGTGGATTCTCATCTATGAACTCTTCTACAGCACTTGCGTCATCATAGTAATCATTGATGTTTAATCCACTTTGCCTCTCAATTTTTCTAAGAGCACGTTCAAAAGAAACTTTTGATTTAAGCCTTAAGTATTCTTCTAAAGTTTTGTCTCTTTCTGTCTCATATTTCAAAAAACACGAAAAGTGAAAAGCACGTTCACTTGGGTCACCAAATTCATCTAAAGCAACCATTTTCCCACAATACCAACACGTTCCTAAATTATTCATATTTGCACCAACCTTGTTAGCTTTTTTCGTAGCCCCTTGGGCTACAATAC
>NZ_BACP01000090.1 GCF_000260415.1 Liquorilactobacillus mali KCTC 3596 = DSM 20444 | reverse complement strand
TATAGTCAAAATAAAGCCAGCGAAAGCGAGGAGGACGTCATGAAACAATACACGAAATTTTTACTGATGATTCTTGTCTCTACAGTTATTATGTATGGGTTAATGTACCTTAATGTGTTCCAATTAGATCATATTTTTCTAAGCCAAACGCGACTGTATATGGCGCTAATTATGGGCGCCACCATGGCCATTGTAATGCTGTTATTCATGTGGTCAATGTACCAGAATAAACGTTTGAACCGCCTGATCCTACTTGGTAGTGCGGTGATATTTGCTGGCTCGCTTTATCTAGTTCGTAGCCAAGCGACCGTGCACGATGCAGCTTGGTTGCAAGAAATGATCCCCCATCACTCGACCGCGATTCTAACCAGTGAACGCGCGCAACTCAGCGATCCGGAAGTCAAAGCCCTCGCACAGAAGATCGCTAAAACGCAACGTGAAGAGATCACGGAGATGAAACGATTATTGAAAAAAGTTGCCGATCAATAGCTGATAAAAAATAAGGAAGTTGACCAATCAGGCCAACTTCCTTATTTTTTAGGCTTACGCAAATTGCAATAGTAAGTTAGCCAGTGCCGATAAAGCACACAGACGAAAGGGCTCATGGGAGTTCCAGGTGGATCAGGATTAGGCGG
>NZ_BACP01000091.1 GCF_000260415.1 Liquorilactobacillus mali KCTC 3596 = DSM 20444 | reverse complement strand
GTGCCATCCCTGATCAGAATGAATGATAGAGTTGCTTCCTTTCGGAAGCTTAGCGATTAATTCATCAAGCGTATTGGTAATCAGTTCACGGTTAGGACTATCGTTAACTTGAAAGGCCAAAACTTCTTTGCTAGCTTCATCAGTAATTACGGAAATATATGCCCATTTTCGATCTGTTAAGCGAACTTGAGTCACATCAGTGTGTAAGGCTTCATACGGTTTTGTGTGACTAAAATCTTGTTTCAAAACGTTCTCTGCTATTTTACCAACAGTTCCTCGATATGAAGAATATTTACCATTTTTACGACGATTGTACATACTCACTTGAACGTTCAACTCATCCATCAAATGACGAACTACTTTGTCGGCAATATGAATATTCAGTTTGACTAGTTCCTCTTGAACTCGTCGATAACCGTAGGTTAATCGTCCCCGCCATTTTCCATCATTGGTGATTTTTAGAATTTTAGCTTTGATATCAATATACTTATCGACATGATTTTTGATACGCTTACGTTCATCATAATAGGTGGCCTTCTTGAGACCTATGGCGTCAAGAATATCACCAATTTTATAACGCTGTGCCTTTGGAAGCTGTGCTTGGTCCA
>NZ_BACP01000092.1 GCF_000260415.1 Liquorilactobacillus mali KCTC 3596 = DSM 20444 | reverse complement strand
ATCGTGTTGACCGTCATTTAAAAGCAAGCATTCGAAAAATTTGGGAAGAAAACTATCGCGCTTATGGTTATCCAAGAATCAAACTAGCATTAAATAGACTGGGAATTATAGTTGGTGTCAAACGGATTTTTCGGCTAATGCAAGAAATGAAGATTCATTCTCTCATGCATCGGCGTTTTAAAAAGCCTAGTACTCATGTTGATTATTTACAACGTCCCAATCTGATCAAAAACAAGCCAAAAGCTAGTACTTGGCGCGCTGATATTACTTATCTTGAGCTACGACCTGGAACTTGGGTATATCTTAGTTCAGTGTATGAGCCAAAGGTTCATAAGATACTCGCATATAAGATAGGACGACAGATGAATGCCAAACTAGTAGTAGATACAGTTAACCAAGCACTTGAACATCATAAAAGGCCAGCATATTTTCATTCAGATATGGGTTCACAATATACGAGCTGTGATGTTGAAAACTTGCTTAGACGACATCAAATCTTCCATTCGTATTCTAAGCAAGGATATCCTTACGATAATAGCCAAATAGAAGCTTTTCATTCATTATTAAAACGAGAA
>NZ_BACP01000093.1 GCF_000260415.1 Liquorilactobacillus mali KCTC 3596 = DSM 20444 | reverse complement strand
CCCTGATCTGATCCACTATTTGTGTTTTTTGACGTCCTTTGAAGGTCCGAACAGGGTCATTGATTTTTTTAGAATATCGTTCTCCAATTTCGTATTGTAGAGTTCCTGCTTCTTCTTAACGAGCTCCGCTCGTAAACGTTCAAGTTCACTTTGTTTTTCTAATTGACGAACTTGTTTTTTCTTACGTTTCATTTTAGATGGCCTGCCTTTAGGATGAGATCTTAAGCCCATAATACCATCACGGATGAACACTTTTCGCCAAATACTTATTTGTGCGGCTAAAATATCATATTTCATAGCAACAATGGCTAAAGAATCATCATGAGTTTGGTAGTAGTCTATCACATCTAATTTAAACTCTGATGAGAAATATCGCTTGTGTCTTTTTCGATTAAAAGTTTCTACACCACCTAATTTATACAGTTGAATCCATTTTCGGACTTGACGCCCAGGTAAGTCATATTTAGAAGCTACTTCCGAGGCATTG
>NZ_BACP01000094.1 GCF_000260415.1 Liquorilactobacillus mali KCTC 3596 = DSM 20444 | reverse complement strand
AAAGAGGAAGTGAGTGAATGAATGCAATAGTAATTGCGGCTGTTGCAATTGCAGCCTATGAGGCAGGAAGATACGAGGCTAAGAATGAAAGAAAATAAGTTGCTTCACATAGTCAAATTGGCAACATGGACGGCAATCATAACCACGTATGCATTATGTATTGAGGTTGTGATTAGTTGGTTTGTAAAGGGGTGAGATGAATGAAAGTTGATGGAGAAAGATTTGGAACTAACCTGCGTGTTGAAATGGCAAAACTAAATTTGACAACTACAAAGTTATACGAATTAACGGGTATTAGTCGTAACACAATCACATATTGCAGATACGGTCGAGTAAAGGCACTCCGTTCAAGTACAATTAAAAAACTTTGTAAAGCTCTCAATTGTACCCCAAATGACTTATTCAAATAGAAAAAGAGCATACGGCAATATGCTCCATAC
>NZ_BACP01000095.1 GCF_000260415.1 Liquorilactobacillus mali KCTC 3596 = DSM 20444 | reverse complement strand
AATAATAAATTTTTTTCAATGAGACTTTTTGCTATATAGTCTCATTTTCGTAATATTCCCTCTTTTTTTGCTAAAAGCTCCAATAATTTTTCACGTTTGCGGTATATTTGTGCTTTACTTAATCTTGGTTCTAACAATTCACCAACTAGCAACCAGTCATAATAATCATCAGTACACCAACGTAACTCATATATTTGTCTCTGCTGTTTAGTCATGTCAATTAGTAAATCATCTTTTATCATTCTTAGTCTGTACAACCGTTGCAAATATGGATCTTGTTCTTTTTTCTCAATCAACTCTTGTGCTTTGAATGATGTGATTGTACTTCTACCACCGCCAACATTCTCGTCTTGAAACTCACGGTACGGCCATTCTAATTCAATCTCACGTTGACTAATCAATTTATCGATATTAGCTATTTTCTC
>NZ_BACP01000096.1 GCF_000260415.1 Liquorilactobacillus mali KCTC 3596 = DSM 20444 | reverse complement strand
TTGTTTTTTATATTATAATTTGCGGGTGTGGCGGAATTGGCAGACGCACTAGATTTAGGTTCTAGCGTCGAAAGACGTGGGGGTTCAAATCCCTTCACCCGCACCATATTTGCCGACTTAGCTCAGTTGGTAGAGCATCTGATTTGTAATCAGAGGGTCGGGCGTTCGAATCGTCTAGTCGGCATTTATATATTTACGCGGAAGTAGTTCAGTGGTAGAACATCACCTTGCCAAGGTGGGGGTCGCGGGTTCGAATCCCGTCTTCCGCTTGTTTGTTTTTTGCCGGGGTGGCGGAACTGGCAGACGCACAGGACTTAAAATCCTGCGGTAAGTGATTACCGTACCGGTTCGATTCCGGTCCTCGGCATTAAATTTTATATTATGCACCCA
>NZ_BACP01000097.1 GCF_000260415.1 Liquorilactobacillus mali KCTC 3596 = DSM 20444 | reverse complement strand
CTAAAGCAGACAGCACTGACTTCTCAGAAGTAGCAAATCCAACCGTTGCTGGTTACAAGGTAATCAGTAATGATGCACCAGCTAGTGATTTAAGCAAAGTCGCAGCACAACAGGTCACGAACGATAGCTCAGACCTAAACTACACAGTAGTTTATGCGCCAGCCTATACAGCAACGTCAAAAACAGTTAACGAAACTATTAATTACGTTGACCAAAGTGGCAAGACAGTTGCGGATGCCTACAAAGCAACGCCAATAACTTTTGTTACAGTAACAAATCCAGTAGATAATAGTAAAACCTACTATTATAAGAGTGGAGCCGTTGATACACCAACAATCGGTAATGATGGAGTACCTGAAGGAGAAGGCTGGA
>NZ_BACP01000098.1 GCF_000260415.1 Liquorilactobacillus mali KCTC 3596 = DSM 20444 | reverse complement strand
GCATTATTAAAATACACACCGAGGAAAAGAGATCAGTTCGTTCTCTCTCAGAAGAATATGCAGTGTCTCCTGCATCAATTCATAACTGGATTAAAGATGCAAAATCAGTTGAACTTGATGATGGAACTGAAGTTACTTCTAAAGAATTTAAAAAATTACAAAAAGAGAACCAACGTCTCGAGGAGGAATTGGAGATTTTAAAAGCTGCGGCGGTGTTACTGGGAAAGCGTTAGGGCGAGTTAAAACTCTTGCTTTCATTAAGATTCAGTTACCCTATCACCGCCTATCCTTAATACTCTCAACTTTAAGATTAGCTCGTAGCACCTATTACCATTGGTTGAACTATCAACCTAGTCAACACG
>NZ_BACP01000099.1 GCF_000260415.1 Liquorilactobacillus mali KCTC 3596 = DSM 20444 | reverse complement strand
TGGGTGCATCATAATAATATAATAAATGCCGAGGACCGGAATCGAACCGGTACGGTAATCACTTACCGCAGGATTTTAAGTCCTGTGCGTCTGCCAGTTCCGCCACCCCGGCAAGAACTATGACAAGCGGAAGACGGGATTCGAACCCGCGACCCCCACCTTGGCAAGGTGATGTTCTACCACTGAACTACTTCCGCATAAAAATGGTGCCGACTAGACGATTCGAACGCCCGACCCTCTGATTACAAATCAGATGCTCTACCAACTGAGCTAAGTCGGCAAAATAAACACTCTCACATTACAACGACCATATTATGTTACCATTTTCTGATCATAATGTCAATAACAAATTGACATT
>NZ_BACP01000100.1 GCF_000260415.1 Liquorilactobacillus mali KCTC 3596 = DSM 20444 | reverse complement strand
GCTTTGCGTGCTTTCTGTCTTAAATATCTGCCACTCGTTTTACAATTAAAATGCTTGTTAAACACTTCTACGGCTTTTTCTGAACTATAACCTTGTTTCTGCAGTTCTTTAATGTACTGAATATGTTCATCATTCCATTTTATTTTTATCGTCTGTATCACCACCTTTAATTTTATGTAAAAAGGCTGTCAACTATTAGATGACAACCACTAAAAAAAGAACCATCAACTATTTGTTGACAGTTCTTAATGAATAACAGATACGTTTGCCTACTTTGCAGCTTTGTTGAGTAAATGTTTTTAAGGGATTAGCAATAACCCAATATGTATGTGCCT
>NZ_BACP01000101.1 GCF_000260415.1 Liquorilactobacillus mali KCTC 3596 = DSM 20444 | reverse complement strand
ACCATTCTTTGCGTAGTTTGCTTCAACTTTTGCTTTCTCTGATTTCCACCAATCTTCATTTTCCGTGTACCACTTGATTGTCTCTGCTAATCCTTCACGAAAATCTGTGAATTGTGGCTTCCATCCTAATTCTGTGCGCAGCTTTGTTGAATCGATCGCGTAACGTAGATCATGTCCAGGACGATCAGCTACGTGCTCATATTCATCGCTTGAATGACCCATCAATTCAAGAATCATTTCCATTACTGTCTTATTATCTTGCTCTCCATCTGCACCAATCAGATAAGTCTCACC
>NZ_BACP01000102.1 GCF_000260415.1 Liquorilactobacillus mali KCTC 3596 = DSM 20444 | reverse complement strand
AAAATAGATATTTTTATGCTGCTAAGGTATGTTCTCGATACTCAATTGGGGACATGCCTTTTGTTTTGAGTGAAATTCGGTGATTATTATACCAACTGACATAATTCAGCGAAGCTTCTCTGAGTGACTTAATATCTTTGTAAGGGGGAAAGCCACTCAAGCATTCCATTTTGTAAATATGAAAGAAACTCTCGATTGGTGCATTATCATGACAATTTCCCTTTTTAGACATGCTCTGGATAAAATCGTTATCCAGAAGCCTTTGTGTATAATAACCTAATTGATA
>NZ_BACP01000103.1 GCF_000260415.1 Liquorilactobacillus mali KCTC 3596 = DSM 20444 | reverse complement strand
CAAAATAGGAGGTAGAACATGAAACTCAAAAATAAAATATTGTTAGGAGCAATTTCATTGATTGCTCCTTTTTTTATTGCATTAAATGCTAATGCAAGTGACCAAGGAGCAGATAATAGTAAATATCAAGGGTATACTTTTGTTCAAGGTCAAGGCAGTGATAAGTTTGGGATTAGTCAAGTAGGTGGAATTTATAATTCTAGCTTAGTTACCCAAGCAACATATAATACACAGGTTTCTACTGGTATTGCCCAAGGGTTAAGAATGCACACTTATATTTGGC
>NZ_BACP01000104.1 GCF_000260415.1 Liquorilactobacillus mali KCTC 3596 = DSM 20444 | reverse complement strand
ATTAATGACGCTTGGGAGTACTTCAAAGCTAAGGAACGCAAGTTGCTTTCAAATTACCAAACTGGTTCAATTTATGGACGACGTAAAATAGATGTCGAATCAGTTTTTGGTGGGTTGAAGGCTTGTTTGGGTTTTAAAAGATTTTCGGTTAGAGGCCTTGAAAAGGTAAAAAAGGAAGCTGGAATTGCCTTGATGGCGATGAACATTAGAAAATTGGTGGCGAGGGTTACCAACTATAACTGTTTTATAAACAAAAAGAAGAGATTAGTGAAAATCAA
>NZ_BACP01000105.1 GCF_000260415.1 Liquorilactobacillus mali KCTC 3596 = DSM 20444 | reverse complement strand
GTATGGGACAATGTTGAAAGAAAATAGTCGCAAATGGCAAAGTGATGACCGTAAGGTCATGAATTGGACATATCACCCTAAAGATGATTATTTTATAGATCCGCAAGGAGTTAGATTTAGTTTTTATGCTTACCGTAAGCGCAAAGACAAGTACGGGTTTGTACGTGAATTTAAAGAGTATAAGGCAAACAAATATGATAATGATTTTCAAGTTGACCACCGAGCGTTCACTAAAAACGGAAATCCTCGCAAAATAAGT
>NZ_BACP01000106.1 GCF_000260415.1 Liquorilactobacillus mali KCTC 3596 = DSM 20444 | reverse complement strand
GACCATTTTCAAAATTTCAAGCGTTATGCGATTCCTAAAGCACAGTTAGTAATTGCTGATATTCCTTACAACATTGGAAATAATGCTTATGCTTCAAGTCCTGAATGGTACAAGGACGGAGATAACAAAAATGGTGAGAGTAATAAGGCTAATGCAACATTTTTCAATACTGATGTTGATTTCAGAGTTGCAGAGTTTATGCATTTCTGCTCACACATGTTGATTAAAGAGCCTAAGCAAACAGGGAAAG
>NZ_BACP01000107.1 GCF_000260415.1 Liquorilactobacillus mali KCTC 3596 = DSM 20444 | reverse complement strand
CTAATCCTTTCTGTATCTGCAATAATATGGGAATAAAAATTGAATACGCTAATTTAGATAACCCACTTGGGGATACAATCTATCTTAATAAATCCCCCATTATCCTTCTGTCTAATAAAATTCAAGATAAGCATGAGAAATATTTTGTGTGTGCTCACGAGTTAGGACATGTTGTGCTACACAATGGAATACAAAATTATTACCTTATTAATAGAACTACTAAACGTAAAATGGAATCTGAAGCCGATA
>NZ_BACP01000108.1 GCF_000260415.1 Liquorilactobacillus mali KCTC 3596 = DSM 20444 | reverse complement strand
TGTGTGCCTTGTCTCCCACGACTTCACTAAGATTGCATTTTTAAGCTTCTCTCGCCGTTTCCAGCGCTTTTGTGCACGCAGAGCTACTGTTTCCAGCTGGTTTGTGCACTTAGAACCACTTTGTAAACAAAATTCAATCTTCTGAACTAAGGTTGCATTTTTAAGCTTCTCTCGCCGTTTCCAGCGCTTTTGTGCACGCAGAGCCACTTTGTGAACAAAAGTTAATCCTCTGAACTAAAGTTGCATTA
>NZ_BACP01000109.1 GCF_000260415.1 Liquorilactobacillus mali KCTC 3596 = DSM 20444 | reverse complement strand
CTACTGCTAGCTTGTGAAGAAGAGCTTGCAATCTTCAAAGACTGTCCAACATAGATGGTATCTGATGAAAGATTGTTCCAACTCTTCAAATTAGCAACAGAAACACCATACTTATTAGCGATGGCCCAAAGTGAATCTCCTGACTTAACGGTATAAGCAGAAGTCGAGGAAGATGACGATGTTCCCGAATTCGAAGAACTAGAACTAGAAGAACTAGAGCTGCCACTGCTAGCTTGTGAAGAA
>NZ_BACP01000110.1 GCF_000260415.1 Liquorilactobacillus mali KCTC 3596 = DSM 20444 | reverse complement strand
GATTTTTCCTTTTGTCAGAATTGTCCAAACAGCTGATGAATGATCATTCGTATGAATCCAATCACGTACATTCTTGCCCGATCCATATAACTTTGGCTTGATTCCACTCAAGATATTTGTAATCTGGCGCGGAATGAACTTCTCAATGTACTGATATGGTCCGTAGTTATTTGAACAATTTGAAATTGTTGCCCGTAGACCAAATGATCTGACCCAAGCTCGAACCAGTAA
>NZ_BACP01000111.1 GCF_000260415.1 Liquorilactobacillus mali KCTC 3596 = DSM 20444 | reverse complement strand
AATTTTTCCCTTTGTCAGAATTGTCCAAACAGCTGATGAATGATCATTCGTATGAATCCAATCACGTACATTCTTGCCTGATCCATATAACTTTGGTTTGATTCCACTCAAGATATTTGTAATCTGGCGCGGAATGAACTTCTCAATGTACTGATATGGTCCGTAGTTATTTGAACAATTTGAAATTGTTGCCTGTAGACCAAATGATCTGACCCAAGCTCGAACCAGTAG
>NZ_BACP01000112.1 GCF_000260415.1 Liquorilactobacillus mali KCTC 3596 = DSM 20444 | reverse complement strand
TTATCATTCGACCGTCATTATTAAACTTTGGCAACTTATCCCGATATAGAACTACTGCATACTCGCAAGCACCAACTATTTTCATGTTTGCTTTTAAAACTTGTGAGCTTGACTTTTTAACAAATACAAGCGGGTAAGAATTATTGAAACCATATTTTTTCCCATAATCAACAACCATTTGCATTTGTTGGAATGAGCAGAATACAATCATTGCTGGTG
>NZ_BACP01000113.1 GCF_000260415.1 Liquorilactobacillus mali KCTC 3596 = DSM 20444 | reverse complement strand
ATAGATGGTATCTGATGAAAGACTGTTCCAACTCTTCAAATTAGCGACTGAAACACCATACTTATTAGCGATGGCCCAGAGCGAATCTCCTGATTTAACAGTATAAGCAGAAGTCGAGGAAGATGACGATGTTCCCGAATTCGAAGAACTAGAACTAGAGCTGCTACTGCTAGCTTGTGAAGAAGAATTAGAAATCTTCAAAGACTGTCCAAC
>NZ_BACP01000114.1 GCF_000260415.1 Liquorilactobacillus mali KCTC 3596 = DSM 20444 | reverse complement strand
CAATTATTCTGTCAATGGAGCCTAACGGGATCGAACCGATGACCTCCTGCGTGCAAAGCAGGCGCTCTCCCAGCTGAGCTAAGGCCCCATAAAAATATAAAAAAGGATGGGCCTAAATGGACTTGAACCATCGACCTCACGCTTATCAGGCGTGCGCTCTAAACCAGCTGAGCTATAGGCCCATAACATCCTCAAATAGAGAAGTAGG
>NZ_BACP01000115.1 GCF_000260415.1 Liquorilactobacillus mali KCTC 3596 = DSM 20444 | reverse complement strand
TTTAAGCTTCTCTCGTCGTTTCCAGCGCTTTTGTGCACGCAGAGCTACTGTTTCCAGCTGTTTTGTGCACTTAGAACCACTTTGTAAACAAAATTCAATCTTCTGAACTAAGGTTGCAT
>NZ_BACP01000116.1 GCF_000260415.1 Liquorilactobacillus mali KCTC 3596 = DSM 20444 | reverse complement strand
CTTGATCAATCAATGTATTCAAAAACTAACCAAATATCTAAAGCAAAATAACTTTATTGATGAGGTTACTTTTATTGATGGAACTAAAATTTTAGCCGATGCGGGATACGGTTCAGAATCAAATTATCGATACTTTGAAGATGAATTACCCGAACATACAGCGTTGATCCC
>NZ_BACP01000117.1 GCF_000260415.1 Liquorilactobacillus mali KCTC 3596 = DSM 20444 | reverse complement strand
ATGAGTCGTGACAGGCTCGAACTGTCGACCCTCTGATTAAAAGTCAGATGCTCTACCAACTGAGCTAACGACTCAAGATGGAGGATACAGGGCTCGAACCTGTGACCCTCTGCTTGTAAGGCAGACGCTCTCCCAACTGAGCTAATCCTCCATATTTG
>NZ_BACP01000118.1 GCF_000260415.1 Liquorilactobacillus mali KCTC 3596 = DSM 20444 | reverse complement strand
AAGACAGGATTCGAACCTGCGACCCCCTGGTCCCAAACCAGGTGCTCTACCAAGCTGAGCTACTTCCCGATTAATGCACCCAGTAGGAGTCGAACCTACAACCTTCTGATTCGTAGTCAGACACTCTATCCAATTGCGCTA
>NZ_BACP01000119.1 GCF_000260415.1 Liquorilactobacillus mali KCTC 3596 = DSM 20444 | reverse complement strand
TTTGTTTTTCAAACGCACTTCTCAAGCTTTGAGGATTTAATTCTCAGAATCTCAAATTATATTAATTGGTTCAACACTGAAAGAATCAGAACAAGTGTCTAGAAAAACATGTGCCAAATATTGACTTAGGAG
>NZ_BACP01000120.1 GCF_000260415.1 Liquorilactobacillus mali KCTC 3596 = DSM 20444 | reverse complement strand
CCAGAGAAAGTAATGATTTTTCTGGTGAAGCTCTTTTGGTATAATTAAAAATAAAAAAGCACCGGTTGCAGCCAGCACTTTCAAAAACAATACCCCTATAGAAAGGATAATCAAAATGTATAA
>NZ_BACP01000121.1 GCF_000260415.1 Liquorilactobacillus mali KCTC 3596 = DSM 20444 | reverse complement strand
CTGTACTACTTGAATCGGAAGTTTGACTAGCATCAGAGCTAGAAGCATCCTCTGAACTAGATGCAGAACTTACATCGGAAGAAGTAGCGGCAGAATCAGTATTTTGAGAGCTGG
>NZ_BACP01000122.1 GCF_000260415.1 Liquorilactobacillus mali KCTC 3596 = DSM 20444 | reverse complement strand
ACATCTGTAAATATTTCAATCAGCCTTTTTAATACTGGAATAGGTTTTTGCGTTGGGTGTATCTTCGGATAGCCGTTATCCGTTTCCCAGTTGAACCAGTTTT